>NZ_CAXBBX010000006.1:0-285894 GCF_963974365.1 uncultured Algoriphagus sp.
TTGAATAGAAAAGGCTATTTTAAATTATGAAAATCAATATGAGACAGCCTCTTTTGGTTAGATCTATCTCCTCTCAGCCCGTGTATCTGAGAAAACGTTAAATAAAACCTGACAAAATCGATAATTAGTTACTTTTGGACATGAACAGAGTTTTGCTGACGGGCATTTTCATTTTATCATCATTAGCTGCGCTTGCGCAAACAAGTGTCGGAATCCGCGGAGGCTATACTACCTCCACCTATTCCTATCGGCCCACACCCAGCACCCGTGGGATTTCAGTTGATGGAATCGGAGCGCCTACATTTGCCTTGGTTTTTGAACATTTCAATGCAAAAAATGCCGGAATTGAAGTAAATGTGCAATTCCTTCAACTTGGATTTTCCCAAATAGAAGAGGAATCTGATCCCATCAGAACAAATGAAACTCAGTTCAACTACCTGAAAGTCCCAATTCTTTCCAGCTTTTTCATCGGGAGATCAGGAAGATTTCAGATCAAAGCAGGTCCACATCTTGGCTATATGCTTCAAGCAAAAGACATCAAGCGAGAATTTGCTGATGCAAGTCCGCCGGAAATCCCAACATATGGAGGTTTGGATGATAAGCCTCGAAAAATCATGTACGGACTTACTGCTGGAGCAGGGATTTCCAAACTTTTTGGTAAAAGCACTTTGACTGGGGAAGTGCGATTTGCCTATGACTTCACCAATCCAGAAGGACAAGAACGTATTTTCGACATGAACTCCACTAATCTGGAATTTACATTGGCTTACTTGTTTAGAATTAGAGATTCAAAGACCTCAAATGTTGTAAAGTAAGAAAGTTGTAAGCTTATCAACTTTCCAACCTTCCAACTAACATTAAAACTTTTTCAACCTACTTGTCATATATTAGATTCATTCCCCGACTAATGGATGTAAATGAATCGCAACCAGCTTGATCATATCTTAAAAGCCCACCACAGGGATGCATACCTCTGGGCAAGGCAATGTTGCTCTTTTGAGGATGAAATGGCAAAGGACGTGCTTCAGCAGGCCTATTTGAAGATTCTGGAGGGGCAAGCAAAGCTTAAGGATGCATCAAAAGCTAAAACTTGGCTTTTTTCTATCATCAGATATACGGCGATTGACGAGATACGAAAGGCTGGAAAGGTCGTTTCACTTTCAGATTCCTATGATCCTGTAGAGCTTACTGAAGAAGTGGACTCAACTGATTATGAGGAAATAATCAAGCACTTACCAGAGATGCAGCGCGAGGTGATTTTGATGGTGTTTTATCATCAGATGACTATCGCGCAAAGTGCCGAAATCCTTCAAATCGGCTTAGGAACTGCGAGAACTCATTACGATCGCGGGAAAAAGAGACTCAAAGAATTAATTACGAAAGTTCAAATCCAAGAAGAATATGGAAAATAACGAACAATTAGAACGGTTTTTTGATCAGATGAAAAAGCAGGATGAGCAGATTGAAATCCCAGCTTTCCCAGAAGTCAAAATACGCAAATTCAGTTTTTGGATTCCAGCAGGGATAGCTGCGTCTATGGGATTTGCCTTTCTCTTCATGCAAGAACCTGCCACAGTAGAAAGTGCCCCACCTGAAATTGTAATTATTACCCTTCAGGAGGATGAAAATCAAAATCAACATTTCACTATAGAAGAAACCACATTCCTAGACACCTGGGAATCGCCTACTGCTTCTTTATTGACCGACTATTAAAAAAAAACATGAAAAAAATACTAATCGTCTATCTGATTTGTCTTTCTGGACTGGCTTACGGGCAAAAATCCCAAGTATATGTGCAAAATCTGAAATCTTCCGATCAGGATATTTTTCAGAGAAATCTCTACTCAGCTGACAAAGTGATGGAAATGCGAAAAGAACTCGATCTTTCAGAGTCTCAAGCAGCACAAATCAAAAAAATCCACAGTGAAAATGCTGGAAAATTCAGCGCAATGAAATGGGATCTGGATGATGAAACCGCTAAACTTAAAGCTCTTCTGGATGTCTCTAAAATCGATGAAGTCGCAGTTCAAAAACAAATGGACAAGGTCTTAGCTTTGGAGAACTCGCTTAAAAAGCAGCAGCTTAGTACGATGGTCTCCATCAAAAATGAGCTTAGTCCAGAGCAGCAGGGAATATTACAGTCACCGAAAGTACAGACTATCAATGGAGTGAGTGTGACGGGCTACGGAACTAGCTCATTTAAGTCTGCGAGTGACTTAGGGTATCCTCAAAATTTCAAAGTTGGAAAACCGCTTTACGGCACTTCAACTTCTAGCTCCTCTTCTAGCCCAAAAGTAGCCTTGAGAGTAGCTGGAACGAGCAGCAATTCAGCTCCTCCATTATACTACATCGACACAAAAGACGGAATGAAACAACTAAAGGATTTTTCTAATATTGATCCTGAAAACATCCAAAGTATTGAGGTCCTTAAAGACAAATCTGCTGTAGATCTTTTTGGTGAAAAAGGAAAGAATGGGGTAATCATTATTAAGCTTAAAGAAGACCCTAAAAAGTAACATTTTTGGTTTCATATTTGAAAAAAGGAGTCCGAATTCGGACTCCTTTTTTTATGCTTTCTGCTGATAAAACGCTGAGCTATAAACTCATTTTAATCCAAAAACCTCCAGCTCGCTTTATGATCTTTCTTCAGAGGATTTCCAGTGACTTTTGCTCTAAGTATTTCTACAGGCATAGCATTCTGGCTCATTACCAAATCATGGTATTCCTTCTCTGTCATCTTTCCAGAATCTACCATTTCTTCTCTCATAGCATAAAATTCCAGCGCTCCGATCATATAGGCGATTTGGTACAATGGCCCATAGTTTCCTTCAAATGATCTTCTTACTTCGGCTTCTGCATTGGCACGCTCATGACCAACTTTGTCTACTAATAAGTCAATACATTCTTGCGGAGTCATTTTTTCCAGGTGATAATTCAGGGAGAAAATAATCCGAGCACAGCGGTGCATTCTCCAGAAAAGCATTCCCACTTTATCCTTTGCATCTCTAGGAAAATTCTTATCCCACAACACAAATTCCCAATAAAGCGCCCAGCCTTCTGTCCAAAATGGAGTTCCAAACATACGGCGATGAGTCATATTCCGCTGATTCATAAACTGCTGCAAATGATGCCCAGGAATCAGCTCATGCTGTACTGTTGCTCTTGAAAAATGCGGATTATTCCCACGCATGCTCATCATCTTGTCCTCATGACTCATTTCTGATGTGGGATAAGCAATCTGTATGGATTCACCTCCCAAAAAGAATGGACTGATACGCTGCCGCTCTGCTGAGATCATCACTGTTCTCCAAGTTTCTTTTGCCAAAGGCGGCACGGTGATCAAGTCATTCGATTCAACATAATCAGTAGCTTCCTCTGCCAATCGGATCACTTCTGCAGGCCATTCTCCGGCTGGGAAATAAGCTTCTTTCACCATTTCCAGTGCAGCTTTCCAGTCATCTCCAAAGCCAAGTTCATTGGATGCTTTCAGCATTTCCTTTTCGCACCAGGCAAATTGCTTCTCAGCCTCAGCTATCAATTCTTCTGGAGAATAAGCGATCATTTCAAAATCCAATTGCTTTTCCAACGCATCCCTTCCGATCGGTCTTCCTATAATCCCACTTCCATCGTCCTTCACTGAATTGGCATAATGCTCCCGCAGTGCTTTGGCATATGCTTTCATGCTTTCATCCAGCTTTTTCCAGGGCTCAGGCATCCACCAAGTGAACATTGGATCGAAATCGAAATAGTAAGAATATGCTTCTTCAGTCACTCTATTCATCGCTTCTACAGCACTTGCGGCTAGCTCTGCTTTTTGCCAACTGTTATACTTTGGCGTGGAAGCCAAGTTCTTCAATTGAGCATCAACTTGCTTGGCAACTTCATTCCATGATGCAGCGAGTAGTTGTGGTTCAGGTTTTTTGGCTCTTCTTCTTCCTTGATAAAATTCTTCCAAAGGCTTAGAAAATGCCAGTACACCTGAAACTTGGTCAAATGAAGCTTTCTCTATCGCAAGTTCGGCAAGTTCTTTTTCCAGGTAATTTCTGAAAAGCACATAGTCAATTTTTCCATCCTCGGCTAAGGAATTATAGTTCACCTTCCTAAGATCACTTAAGTATCCCTGATTTAATTTCTCGATTCTAGAAAAATATTCATCCGATAAGGAATTAGAATATAACCTCCTCAAAGCACCGTAATCGGCCTGGTAGGTAGTGATCATCTGGATCAGTTCAGTGGCTTGAGCCAAAAATGTTGTGAGGAATAAAATTAAAACTAAAATAGATTTTCTCATACTAAGCTCGAAATGGTTGATGGAATCCCAAAATAGAACAAATTCAATTAGAAAGCATAGTTAGAAAAAGGCTTGTTAAAGACAGCAGAAACAAGTGTTTAAAAGCAAAAACCTCTCTAGTGACTACATGCAAACTGTCATAAAACAATTTGTTATCTTGAAAGTGCAAGAAAGGCTATTTAACCAAGCAGACTTGCTTGCCATATCATTTTTTTCTAATCCTAACCTCACAACTAATGGAATTAATTATTAAAAACCACTACTGTCAGACTAAATAGAATAGTCGGACAGTAGTGTTAAAAATTACTATTCAATCAACCAAATTCAAAGGTTAGTAAACCAACCTTATATGCTTTGTCTATATCAATTGAGATTTGCGATAAATTTATCAACTACTAAACTCAAATACTCATTTAGCGCTTGTTGCGTTTTTGCTTTATAAGCTACAGGATCAGCTTTTACTTGATGAGATACTTGTACTTCTTTATCGTTAGTATATGCAACTCCTGCATACGTCGTATTGTAACTTACATCTGGTGCAACATACTCTTTAAACTTCTTCTCTTCCATTACTCCTGGAATCTCCACGCCGCCCTTTGGAGTGAACGATAAAATAGTATTTGCCCCAGCCCCATTCATTCCACCTTTCCATACTACGCGAACGTTTGCTCTGTTAGTTTCGATTTTGGAGCCAAGAATTCCTTCTGCAGATTTAGCGATCGCTACCTCTGGCATTTGATATTCAACGACACCTTTCATTTTGGTAGCATCTGTGACATAGGAACTATTTCCCTCAATAGTTACAAACTGAAAGCTGACATTTGCTTCAAAAACCGGAATATCTCCCAAATCTTTTGACAAAGCTGGGGTTGTATCTAAAAAAGTACCTTTGGTCTTCCCTTTGCTATCCACTTTTTTAACAAAAAAATCAAATCCTGAAGGAGCGGTCGATACATATCCTAAAAGTTGTGCTTTAGATGGAGTGCCTCCACTCATTTTGATCCAGTCGCTATAAAACTCAGTCTGTGCTCCTTTATCAAAACCAATAATTTCGATTCCAGCATCCTGAAATCTCTTTACAACCATTGCATATGCATTGTTCGTGATTTCTTGCATCACTGCTAAATCAACACCGGCCATCCCAACAGCCATTTCTGCTCTGGTTTTTCCACCGGCACTAGCTTCAGAGCTAGCAGCTATTAATTGATAGTTCACAAAGAACTGATTTAGATAAATCTGTTTGGGAGCATCTTTTAGTTTTTTCTCACCATAGCTGTTGTCACTCGTATTCTTACTTGTGACTATTTGCCCATGGGCTAAGATGCAGATAAAAAAGGCTAAGATTAATAAAGTGTTTTTCATAGTTCAGGAATTTTACATTCTTATTTATACAAATAACTGCAAGACAGACACTTGTTTCAATACCATTGATTAGGTATTTTGGCATACCTAATGGTAGGTATACACGCGTTACTCTAAAGACTTGAGACTAGTTTACACAATTGCTTTTTGCCTACTCAGCAGTGTTTCTTTTGGACAGAATGCGCTTTTAGATAGTCTCCAAAACATACTTCTTCAGCAACCAGATGATTCTACCAAAGCTTCGGTCATGGGTGATCTTTGCTGGCATCTGAAATACTCAGATCCCCCAAAAGCTTTGGAGTACGGTCATGAAGCGATTCAAATCTCCAAAGCAAATGGCTATGAAGCGCTTCAGGCTTATGCCTCAAATAATGTTGGAGTGGTATTCTGGGCGAGTTCAGATTACGATTCGGCAGTTCATTATCTGGATCAAACGCGCGCACTATATCAGTCTCTTGCCAATGAACGAGGAGTCGCAGTGACTTCCGTTAATCTGGGCCTCATCCTTCAAAACAAAGGGGATTATGATGGATCTCTGGAATATCAATTAGAAGCACTTCGAATTGTTAAAAAAATAGAGGACAAAGGCATAGAAGGAAGCGTTCTGACCAATATTGGAAATGTACATTTTCTAAATGAAAAATTCGATAAAGCTAAAAGCTACTATTTTGAAGCACTAAACTTAAAGAAATCATTACCTGATGATGATTTCAGGCAAAACATTCACAAGACTTTATTGAACATTGGAAATGTGTATGGAAGGCTTGAAGCTCAGGATTCAGCGATTTATTACTACCAAGAAGCTCTTCCTTTTGCAATCAAATCCAATGATTCCAAAAGTCAAGCCTTGATCTACACAGACCTTGGACACGCTTATTCTAAAAAGGAGGCATACAACCAAGCAACAGAATTCTTCTCAAAAGCATTGGCAGTTTATACTGAAGGCAAGTACGAAAATGACTATGACCAGTCAATCCTGCTTTGGTCTTCGGCTGAAAATGAACTTCGCCGAAACAATATATCCGCTGCTGTCAAGCTAGCTGAGCAAAGTCTTGCCCTCTCCAAAAAAATTGAAAATCTGAATCGACTTCGTGATAGTTATGAACTTTTGGCGAAAGTGTATGAAGCCGATAATCAGTTTGGCCCAGCCTTGCAGGCACATAAATTTCATAGAATTTACAAAGACAGTCTACTCAACATTGAGACCAACGAGAAGATCGCGGAGCTAGAAACCAAATACGATACAGAGAAAAAAGACCAGCAAATTGTGCTATTGGATCAAGAGAACAGTATCCAAAAAGCAAAAAATGATAGGAATACCTTACTGATTTTGGGGCTAATGTTAATCTTATTCCTATTGCTTTTGGTGTTTATTCTTTGGAGAAGACAGTCTAGCATCAGCCAGCAAAAAGTATTAAGTGAGCAAAAAACTAGACTCAGAGAAGCTCAGATACAAGCTGTGATTTCCAGCGAGGAGAAGGAACGGAAACGTTTTGCATCGGATCTTCATGACAGCATGGGGCAGTTGGTAAGTGCCTTGAGTATGAATATTCAAGGCTTGAAAAACGCCAGCAATGATCCTCTGGTACGTAATGAAATCGTGGATAATTCTACAGTTTTGCTCCACGATATTCAGCGGGAAATCAGAAATATCGCTTTTAACTTAATGCCTCAAGTCCTCACGAAGGAAGGTCTAATCCCAGCTTTGGAAGAACTCTGTGTGAGGATCTCCAAATCAAATCAGGTATCAGCTAGCATTCAGACCTTTGGAATGAATGCTCGACTAATTGAAGTGTTTGAAGTCTCTCTTTATCGCATTTTACAAGAATGGATTTCCAATGTCCTGAAATATTCCGATGCTACAGAAATTTTGATTCAGTTCACTTCTCATCACAATGAAATAATTATTACAGTAGAGGACGACGGATCTGGTTTTGACTTAAGCACCTTCGAAAACAGCAAAGGAAATGGCTGGAGAAATATTACTACCCGGCTTAATTTGATTAAAGGAAAGCTGGACATAGATACCCAAGCTGGTCGAAAGAACACCACTATCACCATCAGTATAGATGCAGCTATGGCGGTAAGAACAGGTCAGGTAGTGAGGAATACCTAATCATAGGTATTGAAAGAGACTTTATTCGCAGCGTAATTTGTAATAAAAAAAATGTTGCGTTTATTTAAAAGTAAGGTTGACAAAATAGCAATGCCTAAGATCCAGATACTTTTAATAGATGACCATAAGATAGTATTAGAGGGCACGGCCAGCCTCTTGAGCAGCCTTGACCCATATACCGTGGCAGCAACTGCCAGTAGTGGAAAGGATGCAATCGAATTGCTCAAGACCAGAGATTTTGATATTCTGGTGACTGACTATGAACTTCCTGATTTTTCCGGTCTTGATATCATCCGCGTAGCAAGATCAATCAATCCTGAGATCAAAGTAATCGTGCTCAGCATGCATGATGACCGCTCGGTAGTTAAAGAATTGCTTAAGGAGAACATTGACAGCTTTGTGTTAAAGAACGACGCCCATTCGTCACTAGTACAAGCATTGGAAAAGGTAAGTTGTGGTAAAAAATATTTCTCAGACGAAATCTCCGAAATCTTGGTAAGAACAATTAACACCCCTCAGGAAAAAAGTGACCTCTCCCCGCGAGAAACGGAAATAATTAAATTGGTGGTGCGGGACTTTTCTACCAAACAGATCGCGGAGGTGTTATTTATCAGTGAAAAGACTGTTGAAACCCATCGGAAAAATATTCTCAGAAAAACTGACTGTTCTAGCTTAGTTAGTTTGGTCAATTACGCTTACGCGCATAACCTTGTATAAAAGATGAGACCAAGGCCCAACACAAGTGAGCCTTTTTCCCCAGGTAATTTACACGTTGAAGCAAGACTGACTAATCCTGAATAGGTGTTACACAAAAAAAGGTCGTCCCTGATAGAAACGACCTCTTTGTTTTTACTTTCTTTTTCTCAGAAGAGCGACCAGTATCAAAACAAATACAGCGCCGCCGATTACCCAAGCCCAAGGCTGTTGGTACCATTCCTTTTTACCGATATTCACGTCGATATCTAATCCTCCATCTTGCGCGAATGCTACTACAGAAAATAGCATTGTCATCATAAATAAAAGTGCGTTCTGCGAGTACTTTTTCAATTGGTCTTTCATGGTTTTTTAGTTTTTATTTGAATCTAATATTGTATGTGGCAGCCACACCTATACTCTGAATATCAGCTGCTGGATCAGATGTAAATACCTGATTATAAAAAGCAAAGATATTCCAATCGTAGTTATGGTAACCTACCTGCGGACGAATATAAAATCCCCCATCTGTAGCAATATCCCCTGTCAAAAAGGTATATCCCACATCAGTTCCTGCAAAGAATCCAGAAGGCTGAGGATAATATCTTAGCATAAGTCCAAGTGGGATAGCTCCGAAATCCTGTGCTCCCACCACATCTGATTTTTTAAAATAATTGGTATAACCTGAGACTACCCCAAGACCGAAATTATCGGTTCTCATAAATTGTCCTGCAACGTCAAGTCCAAAGGCAAAAGATGAATAGTCACCAATATCGCCTACGGGAACACCCATATTAAGCCCTAGTTTCAGCCATGAATTATCTTCATTGATATCTTCAATATCTCGGGTGGCTTGTGCATACGTGGCAACTATTGCCATTGTCAAAACGAATGATAAGAGTAATTTTTTCATAGTTGGTTTGTTTTTCCTCTGTATAGCCAAACCCAATGCCATGAAACCGGAAGTCCTCCTGATGAATCGCCTAAATCCTCATTCAAAGCTATTTAACAGGTTTTAACTTGAATTTACACCTAGTAGAATCTGGGAAATACCAAATCTCTTGCGCCCACATTTGGGTAAATACTTGCTCAGCTCAAACCTTCTTAGCTCATCGTTATTCCAACTTCCGCCAGTCTTTTGGTGTCATTTCCGTCAGACTTTTAAAAGTCTTGTTGAAATGAGATAAGGTCTGAAAACCTACCTGGAAAGAAATCTGAGAAATACTCATATCTGTTTCTATCAATAACTTTTTGGCTTCTGTGATTCTAAGCTGCTGTACATACTGAGTAAATGTCCTTCTCGTTCGGACCTTAAAAAATCTGCAAAAAGCTTCTTTACTCATGAAAGCATGTTCAGCTACTTCCTCCAAGCTAATTTGTCTCGAACTATTGTCTAAAATGAATCTCATTACTTGATCCATTCTCCTTCCATCTCGTTCGGTCATTTTCCGTAGAACAGGTATCTTATTTAATGCTACCAATTCTTCAGAATTAAAATCCAGTAGAGATAAAATATGGAGGCAATTGCTCAGCCTCGTAAGTCCTGAAAATTCACCAAACCTGGTAAGTAACTTCTCGAGTTCCTCTCGCTGATCCCCCACTATCTTAAAACAACCCGTGATTTTTTCGTTAAGGTGAACAAGCTCAATAAAATCCTCCACCTCTATAAAAGCCTTACTCATGGCTTTGAAATCAAAAAAAATAGTGTTGCCTGCTATGTTAAGTTCACTCTGCTCATGGAAATAATCCGGATCGCTGCGGAAAACATGAGGGATGCTTTCCGCTAATAGAAAAATATCTCCTGGTCCAAATCTTCCCACATAATCACCAACCAGAAGTTGTCCTCGACCTTCTATAATAAGTGTCAATTGAGCTTGAGGATGCTGATGAAGATTATCGTAAAAGTGCTTCCCACGGTCTTCTTGGTATTGAATAAACGAGTTTTCAGACTTTGGAATCTGAAAGGATATTACCTTACTCATATGTCATAATAGGCTTGAATTAGTAAATAAAATAAATAAAGCCCGTTTATTGATCAAAATAGAATCATTATTTACTAAATGATAACTTTCATTCACCTGATACATAATCTAATTTTGAAAGAAAAAAGCTATGAACTGGAAAGGAGTATTCCCCGCGGTAACGACTAAATTCCATGCTGACGGAAGTCTGGATATGGATCTATTTTTCAAAAACATTGATTTCCAACTGGAATCCGGCGTTCACGGAATCATTCTAGGAGGTACTCTCGGTGAAAGCTCCGTACTTACCCAAGAGGAAAAGATCACGTTAACCCGTGAAACTGTCAACTACCTTGATGGTAAAGTCCCAGTGATTTTGAATATCGCTGAAGGGGCAACGCAAGAAGCGCTTTTCTGGGCTGCAAAAGCTAAGGAACTTGGGGCTGCGGGCCTGATGATCTTACCTCCAATGAGATATGCTGCTGACGCAAGAGAAGTAGTGGCTTATTTCAAAACTGTAGCAGGCAGCACTGATCTCCCAATCATGATTTATAATAATCCTGTAGATTATAAAACTCTGGTAACCATAGATATGTTTGCTGAACTCGCAGAATGTTCAAATATTCAGGCGATCAAAGAATCAACCCGTGACATTTCAAATGTGACTCGAATGAGAAATAAATTTGGTGACCGTTTCAAATTGCTTTGCGGCGTGGACACGCTTGCCATGGAAGAATTGGTCATGGGAGCAGATGGCTGGGTTGCCGGTTTGGTTTGTGCCTTCCCGAAGGAAACAGTTACTATTTTTAATTTAGTAAATGAAGGCAAAAATGAGGAAGCAAGAGAGATCTATCGTTGGTTCCTGCCTCTATTGGAACTTGATATTCATCCTAAGCTCGTACAATATATCAAGCTTGCTGAGCAACATTGCGGTATTGGAAGTGAGCATGTCAGAGCTCCAAGGTTGACTTTGATAGGGGAAGAGCGGACACGTGTTGAGAAAATCATTACAGATGGAATTGCAAAAAGACCTAAGCTATAAGCTTTAAGGCAAATGGCATTTGACTTGCACGTTTTTCACTATCTTCAAATTATTAACCTTTTAAACCTACAATTCCTATGATTGACGAAATTTTCAACGCAGCACACGAGGCCTTCTTACACTACAAAAATCTCCCGGCTAGTTTAAAAGCTGACTTTCTGGATAAAATAGCTGAGATTTTAGAAGCAAACCGTTCTAATATAGTACCTGTAGCAGTGAAAGAGTCTAACCTTCCAGAAGGTAGAATAAATGGTGAACTTGGAAGAACCACTGGTCAAATCAAACTGTTCGCCAACATGGTGCGGGAAGGAAGTTGGCTGGAAGCGACTATTGACCCTGGAGACTCACATCGGGAACCACTACCGAAGGCAGATATCAGAAAAATGCTAATTCCTATCGGCCCAGTAGTCGTATTTGGAGCTAGTAATTTTCCCTTAGCTTTTTCTACGGCTGGTGGAGATACTATTTCGGCATTGGCAGCGGGCTGTCCTGTGATTTATAAAGGTCATCCTGCCCATCCAGAAACTTCAAGGTTTGTAGCCGAATGCATTCATAAAGCTGTTATCAGCTCAGGTTTGCCTGAAGGGGTTTTCATTCATGTAGAAGGAGGGATTGAAATAGGACAGGCTTTGGTACAGCACCCGCTGGCAAAAGCAGTTGCTTTTACCGGTTCACATGCTGGTGGAAAAGCACTCTTCGATTTGGCAAGCAAGCGTGAAGAACCTATTCCTGTATATGCAGAAATGGGGTCAGTTAACCCTGTATTCACCTTCCCAGAGAAATTAAGTAACGAATTAGTACCTCTTGCTCAATCCTACGTAAGTTCCCTTACCATGGGCTCAGGCCAATTCTGCACAAATCCAGGATTGATATTCGTGCCAAGCTCTCATGCTACTGCATTTGAAGCGGCTATAGCAAACGCAATCAAAGATATTGCAGGCTCACCTATGCTTCATCCTGGAATCGCCAGTGCATATTATGACTCTATCGCATATTACCAAACTCGAGAAGAGCTACGATGGATAAAAGTCGCAGACCCTAAACACTTGATTAACGGAAGTCCGGCATTGGGGCTGATCAATGCATCAGACTGGGTTGCGGATGATGCTTTCCAAAAAGAAGTTTTCGGAGCTTTTGCGCTGATGGTCGTCTATGATTCTCCAAATGAATTGATAGAAGTAGCTAAGAAACTTCACGGTCAATTGACTATTACTATGTGGGGAGACATTCCTGAATTAAAGCAGAATACTGCCTTGATTAATCTATTAGAAGAAAAATGCGGTAGATTATTATTCGCCGGAGTACCTACAGGTGTAGAAGTGGGTTATGCCATGCAACATGGTGGTCCTTATCCTTCAACTACTGATCCTAGATCTACTTCCGTAGGAGCCGGTGCTATCAAGCGATTTGCGCGACCAATTGCCTTCCAGGACATGCATCATGATTTACTGCCTGACGCTTTGAAGAATGAAAACCCTATGAAAATTGTAAGACAAGTGAATGGGAAGTTTACGGTAGAGAAGATTAAATAATTGGGGATTTAAGAGTTGAGATTTACAGCTGTATACTTGCCCCATATCTCATCGAATAAATGTGGGTCTAAACCCAAATTCACCCTTATCATTTCGCAACTCGATAGCCCAATTTTCCAATCTTCAAATATTTCAATTTTGAATTACTAAATGTCAACACGACACACTTTCTCCTGCATCGATGCCCATACTTGTGGCAATCCGGTGCGGGTAGTTTCGGGCGGAGTTCCCTTTTTGAAAGGAGACAATATGCTGGAAAAGCGCCAGTATTTTCTGGATAATCTGGATTGGATCAGGACGGGATTGATGTTCGAACCTCGAGGTCACGATATGATGTCTGGGTCGATGCTTTTCCCTCCACACAATCCTGAGAATGACGTAGCAGTGCTATTCATAGAAACTAGCGGTTGCCTACCCATGTGTGGACATGGTACGATCGGCACGGTGACGATTGCTATTGAGGAAGGATTGATTTACCCTAAAACTCCAGGGAAGCTTAGACTGGAGACTCCCGCCGGATTAGTTCTCGTGGAGTACAAGCAAGACGGAAGAAAAGTCAAGTCCGTCAAGCTGACGAATGTCAAAAGCTTCCTTGCAAATGAGGGTTTGGAAATAGAATCTGACGAATTGGGAAAATTGACAGTGGATGTTTCTTATGGTGGCAACTTTTATTGCATCGTGGATCCTCAGGAGAATTTTCCTGGATTGGAGCATTTCAAAGCTGAACAATTGATCTCAATGGCTCGCTCGCTTCGAAAAAAGATGAATGAGAAATATGAGTTCGTGCATCCTGAGCATCCCGCGATCAAAGGACTTTCCCATGTGCTTTGGACTGGAAAAACGCTCGATCCTACGAGTACAGCTCGCAATGCGGTATTCTATGGAGACAAAGCTATTGACCGATCTCCTTGTGGAACTGGAACCTCCGCAAGACTAGCTCAATGGTATGCTAAAGGACTCTTGAAACCGGGAAAAGATTTCATTCACGAGAGCTTCATTGGTTCCAAATTCATCGGAAGAATCGAAGAAGAAACAGAAATAGCTGGTAAACCAGCCATTATCCCAAGCATAGAAGGCTGGGCAAAAGTTTACGGATATAACACCATCATTCTTGATGACGATGATCCCTATGTACATGGATTCCAAGTGATTTAGCCCTTTGAGGTGTCATTATGAGCGACAAAGGAGCGAATAATCTCCTCGAAGGTCTTTTCTGAAAAGTACTTATTAACTAAACCTTCGAGGTTTTATAAACCTCAAAGGTTGTGCTCTAAATATGAAACCAACCATCATCATCGGCGGAGGAGTAATCGGCCTTTTTACAGCCTATTTTCTTCAAAAAGAAGGAATTGAAGTTCAAGTAATTGATCAAGGCGACATGCAGGTGAATTGCTCCACTGGCAATGCTGGCATGATCGTACCCAGCCATATAATTCCTTTGGCCGCTCCAGGCATGATTAGCAAGGGTATTTCTTGGATGTTTTCTTCAAAAAGCCCATTCTACATCCACCCTCGACTCGATGCTAAACTGCTGAAATGGTGCTACCAGTTTTATAAAGCTTCTAGTCCTGCGCACGTAGAGCGATCTGTTCCTGTTCTAAAAAACCTAAGCTTACTCAGTAAAGCGTTATACCAGGAATTTCGGGATGAGCATCCAGGCTCTCAGATTGCTTTGCAAGAGAAAGGGTTGATGATGATCTATCAGACTGAGGCAATTGAGAAAGAGGAAATCGAATTTGCACACCTGGCAAATGCAAATGGCTTGCAGGCTGATATTCTTACACCTGAAGATATCCGAAGCTTTGAGCCAAACCTAGAAGTAAAAGCACGTGGTGCTGTTCGATTTCCTGGCGATGCACATTTAGACCCAGGGAAATTGTATGGGTTCCTGAAAAGTTACTTACTGGAAAAAGGAGTCAATTTTCTCCCAAATACACAAGTGACTGGTTTTGAAAAAAGTGGAAACTCAGTGAGTGCTGTGCTTACAGATCAAGGAAAAATTGAAGCTGAGAAAGTTATCCTTTGTGGAGGATCTTGGTCGGGAGAATTGGCAGATTTATTAGGTTTCAACCTTCCTATGATGGGAGGAAAGGGTTATTCTTTTCTACAAGAAAACAAGCCTGAGATCATGCAATCATCAATTCTCACTGAGATGAAAGTAGCTGTAAGCCCGTATGGCGAGCAAATTCGTTTTGGCGGAACGATGGAAATCGCCGGTACTAACCAAAAAATAAATCTGAATCGTGTGAAGGGAATCTTCGAATCCATCAATCGCTATTACCCTGGGTTTGAAGCCAAATTTCCTGAAGAAAACAAAATTTGGAAAGGTTTAAGACCCTGCTCGCCTGATGGACTTCCCTATATAGGTTTTGCTCCTGGCTACTCCAATGTCATGGTGAACTCAGGGCACTCGATGATGGGTGTAAGTTTAGCTCCAGCTTCCGGAAAAATCATCAGTGAATTGCACCAGCAAAAAGACACCACTTTGGAATTGAAAGGGTTTGAAGTGGGGAGGTACATGTGAGCCCTTTGAGTTTTAAGAATCTCGATGGACTTTTATAGTTACTGTTTTTTTCAAGCCATTTCATTAAATTGCTCCTATGGATTCTGAGGAGAAAGATCTTGTAAAAGAGCCGTTTACAGAATACGGCATATATTCCTATGCAGACTATCTGACTTGGGAAATTGATGAAATGGTCGAACTCATCAAGGGTAAAGTGTTTCGTTCTGCTGCAGCTGCGCCAAGAATGAAGCATCAGAAAATTGTGCTTCGATTAGGCTCAGAGCTTTTAAACTTCCTGGAGAAGAAATCATGCGAAGTATTTATCGCTCCTTTTGATGTGCGCCTACCCGTTAAGTCCAGAAAGAATGAAGACATATTCACAGTAGTCCAGCCAGATGTCTGTGTGGTTTGTGACCGTTCCAAATTGGATGAAGCAGGATGTGTCGGGGCGCCGGATCTGATAGTAGAAGTGCTTTCCCCAGGAAATAATAAGAAGGAGTTAAGAAACAAATATGAAGTGTATGAAGAGTCCGGTGTCAAGGAATACTGGATTATTCATCCATCTGAAGAGACCATGATAATTTATAGTTTAATAGATGGAAAATATCAGCCTTCGCGACTCTTTTCTCATGGTGATATAATAAGCTCAGCCTGTATCCCCGGTTTTGAGCTAGACCTAGAAGCGTTTTTTGAGAAAATTGATTAGAAGAACATAAAAAAATCCTGCTTCAGGAGAAGCAGGATAACTTTTAACACTGAGGAAAAATACTTATCAAGTCGTATAAACTGAATTGAACATCACGTAATCCGTGGTTAAATCAGAGCCCCAACCTATCCCTTCTTCGTCACCAGTATTGAGTTCTAGTTTAACTCGTATGTGGGATTCACGAAGTAGCTTTTTCATGTAAGACTTCTCAAAATTTACAGGATTCCCTTTATCCAAGACCTGAACCAGATGGTTTTGATCACCAATGAAAAGATTCACCTTCTTATAGTTAAATGAAACACCTGCATTACCAGCTGCAGCTATAATTCTACCCCAATTAGGGTCTCGTCCAAACATGGCAGTTTTCACCAAAGTGGAGTCGGAAATAGCTCGAATTATAGTTCTGGCAATCGCCTCAGTTCTAGCATTAGTCACTCTATATTCGATAAACTTGGAAGCTCCTTCACCATCGGACACGATGAGCTTTGCTAGGTGAGTTAAGATTTCCAATAATTTCTCTTGGAAGACGGCAAATCCCGGATCTTCCTTGCTGTTTACTTTTCTATTGCCAGCCAATCCATTTGCCATCACAGCGACCATATCATTTGTAGAAGTATCTCCATCTACAGTGATCATATTAAAAGAACGATCTACGCAATAAGAAACAGCTTCTTGGAGAAGTTTCTCGTCTATATTGAAGTCAGTTACCACGAAAGCCAGCATGGTTGCCATATTTGGATGAATCATTCCTGACCCCTTGGCGACACCACCCATATTGATCTTTACTCCTTCATATTCAAACTCAATAAATCCTTCCTTTGCGAAAGTATCTGTCGTCAAAATGGCATTAGCCACAAAGGACCCAGCCTTAATTTCTCCACTTAGTTTTGGAATATTGACTTTCAGACCTTCCACTACATCTTCGGTAGGAAATTCGACTCCGATGATACCGGTAGAAGCTACGATCACATCATCTTCAGGAATCCCCAAAGCCTCAGCAGTCGTGCGAACCATCGCCTCTGCGCCTTCACGTCCTTGGTCTCCTGTACAGGCATTGGCATTACCTGCATTACAGATGATTACCTGAGCTCGGTTGTTTTCAAGGTTTTTCTCTGTGATTTTGATAGGCTCTGCACGCACTTTATTCTGAGTCAAAGTACCAGCAGCTGCCGCCGGAACTTCCGAATAAATAATCGCCAAATCCCTTTTCATGGATTTTACTCCAGTATGAGCACCCCAGCATTTAATGCCGCGTACATTAGTAATATTTTTAATCATCTTTTTTAAATTAAGATTATTTACATCCTTTTTATTGCCGGTAAACTAACTAATCATAGGAACACCTAAACTCTAGCATTAAGGCGACTTCGGTCACCAGTCTTCTGTATCCTTATGGTTTTAATGGCACTTGGTTCAAACCTTCTGCCTCTGACAAACCAAACATTAAATTCATATTGTGAACCGCCTGACTAGCGGCGCCTTTTAGCAAGTTATCAATTACCGAGATCACAATCACACGCTCAGTCCTAGCATCCCAAACTGGAAACACATCGCAAAAATGACTTCCGCGCACATCTTTGATTCCTGGAGCTTGGTTTCTCAATCTGACAAATGGCTTGTCTTTGTAAAAATCACGGTAGATCTCAGTCAATTTCGCCTGATTCATTTCGCCTTTGATTTTGGCGTAAGCCGTCACCAAAATACCTCTATCCACAGGTAATAAATGCGGAGTAAACTGAACAGACGTTTGGCTTCCTGCCAATCCTCCTAGTTGCTCCTCAATTTCAATAGTATGTCTATGACCTGCAATTCCGTAGGCTTTGAAATTCTCATTTACATTGGAAAAATGCGTAGTTGCACTGGCTTTAATCCCGGCTCCCGTTAGACCCGACTTAGCGTCGATGATCAAAGACTTCTCTTCTACCAGCTGCTTTGCAAAAAGCGGAGCCATGCTTAAAATAGATGCTGTTGGATAGCAACCTGGGTTAGCAACGAGATTTGCAGACTTGATTTTATCAGCAAAAAGCTCTGGCAAACCATATACTGCTGTAGCAAATCCTTCTGGATAGCTATGCTTTTTATTGTACCATTCTTCATAAACTTCCTTGCTAGAAAGTCTAAAATCTCCCGAAAGGTCAATAATCTTCGCTCCTGAATCTTTCCATTTTGCCACAAAATCCATGGAAACCCCATGAGGCAAAGCCAGGTAAATCACATCCAAATTTTTATTACTCACTTCCTCTGCACTTACCAAAGGAATATCTAATCTATCCACAAATTGCGGGTGCAAATCAGAAAATGGCTTGCCAATATGTGACTCAGAAGTGATCATTTCTATAGTTACTCCTTCGTGATTCAGAAGTAATCTCGCCAACTCAGAACCTGTAAATCCAGATGCTCCAACTATGGCTACTTTTAATTTTTGCGTGCTCATATTAGGCGGATACAGGGGTTTCGGTTAAAATTTCGTCAAGTTTCTCTAAGAAAATATTCAGCTCCTCTCTGCTGATATTCAATGCCGGTACGAGTCTCAAAATATTTCCTGCGGTAGCATTGGCGACAATTCCTTCTTCGAGTAATTTCAAAACATATGGCTTGGCTTCAGATTTCATTTTTACGCCAAGCATCAAACCTAATCCTCTCACAGATTCAAGTTCATCGTGCTTAGCTATCAACTCAGCCAACTTTCCTTGCAGCCATTCGCTGGTTTCAGTTGCTTTTTTGCAAAGCTGTTCTTCATTAATGACTTCTATAGTCGCAATCGCTGAAGCCGCTACAAGTGGATTTCCACCGAAAGTCGTTCCGTGATCGCCAAACTCAATAGCACTTGCCACCTTCTCATTACATAGAACTGCTCCAATTGGAGCTCCTCCACCTAGGCCTTTGGCCAAAGTCATGATATCTGGTTGTACTCCAAAATGGTCTTTGGCAAACCATTTTCCTGTTCGGCCAATACCACATTGAATCTCATCAAAAATCAGCAAAACTCCTTTTTCGTCACACAACTTTCTCAATCCTTCCAAATATGCTTTTTCCGCAGGAACAACCCCACCTTCACCTTGAATTGGCTCTAGGATCACTGCTGCAGTTTGCTCATCAATGGCAGCCTCAATAGCTGCAAGATCATTAAAAGGGACTTGAGTAAAACCTGTAGGAATAGGTCCAAATCCTTGCTGATATTTCTCTTGGCCAGTAGCGATCGTTGCTAAAGTTCTTCCATGAAAGGAATTGTGCATGGAAATAATTTTTCCGCCTTTACCCTGCTTATGCGCATATCTACGGGCAATTTTAATGGCGCCCTCCACGGATTCTGCTCCCGAATTGGTCAGGAAAACACGATCCAATCCTGAGATTTTCACCAGCAATTCGCTCAGCGCAACTTGTTGAGGACTCACGAAAAAATTAGAAATATGCATCAATTGAGCTGCTTGCTCCTGAATCGCTTTCACGACTTTAGGATGGCAATGCCCAACGTTATTCACGGCTATACCAGCCAATAAATCAATGTATTCCTTACCATCTGCATCCCAGAGCCGACTTCCTTTGCCTTTGATAAAAGCTAATGGAAAGCGATTAAAGGTGGGTAAGTAATTCTCTCTGTCTTTGGTGTATAAATCTTGATTTGTCATAGTGTTTTATAGGGTCAAAGTGGTTCCAATTTGTTTATTTTCAATCACATACTGTGCAATCTGCTCAGGCTTGGTGCCATTTAGAATGATTGCTTTTTTCACTCCTTCCTGCAAAGCCAGCATACAAGATTGAATTTTAGGGATCATTCCGCCTTGAATCGTCGATCCCATGTGTTCATTTACAGCGCTTTCATTGAGTTCGCGGATGATCGATGCAGGATCAGGATAGTTGAGGAAAAGTCCATCCACGTCAGTGAGGACAATAAGCTGATCAGCGTTCACCGCTGCCGAAAGTTTCCCCGCAAACGTATCTGCGTTAATATTATAAGAATTTCCATCTAGGCCATCAGCCACACAAGCAACCACGGGAACATAGCCAGCTTCGCAAAGCAAATTAATTAGGCTATCATCAATATGTGTGATCTCACCTACCAAACCCAAATCCACAGTGCTTCCATCAGCAGTTTTGTGCTGATATTTTTTCGCCAGCACCATCCCTCCATCTTTACCGGAAAGACCGATAGCTTTTAACTTATTATGATTGAGCGTAGAGATTAAGTCAGCATTGACTTCTCCTATCAGAGCTTTTTGGATTTCTGCGAAAGCAATGGCTTCCGTCACTCTGAGGCCATCCACGAATTGTGATTTGATGGCTGCTTTTTCTAGTGCTTTATTTATAAATGGCCCACCTCCGTGTACCATGATGACTTCAAATCCCGCTTCCTGAAGTTTAAAAATCTGTGCTGCAATTTCTTGCTGCAACTGGGGATTGATCATCGCATTCCCACCATATTTGATGAGAATTCTTTGCTTAGACATTTCTACTTTTTTTATATTAAATTGATTTTTTCCGAAACTGGCTCTCCCGTGTGGAGGGACAGAAATGGAAACAAATCAGAATTGAATTACAGCTTTTTAATGTTGATAACTTGATATATACAGGTTTAACTTAGTTAACCTGACATTTTTAAAACAACCTTCGTACCGAAAGAGGATATTTCGCAGATTGTCGGAATGTTGTTAGAATAATGAAACTTAAAACTCTTAAAAGTCAAACGACAAATAATTCTTTGGTACGAAAGGGTGACAAGCTGGCAGATTTACAGTAAAAACCTATCTATCAAACCCTAACATCTCTTCAATATTTTTAGGAGTAACTAGGCCTAGGGTTGACTCAGGGTATGCAGCTGTAAATGTAGAGGGAAATCTGGCTTTGGATTTTTCGCTCCACTTACATTCTATGGCTTTCATACCTTCTTCTGACTCTTCTATAAAATCAATTTCCTGCTGTGCCGTAGTCCTCCAGAAATAATAGTTAGCATCCGAGTTGTTATATGCCTGATACTTCATCCGTTCTACGATATAGTAATTTTCCCATAGAGCCCCCACATCTGTCCTGTTTATAAAAGGATTGAAGTTCCCTAAAATCGCATTTCTGATCCCGCAATCATAGAAGTAAATTTTCTTCCCCTTCTTTAATTCAGTTCTAATATTTCTATTGTACGCGGGAACCCTAAAGATGACATAGGCCTTTTCCAGCAGATCTATATATTTTTCTACGGTGGTCTTATCAGCTTCGACTAATTGCCCTAACTCATGGTAATTAACTTCACTGCCAAGCTGTAGCGCTAGAGCTTTAAGCAATTTCTCAAGTAAAATTGGCTTTTTGATTTGTTCCAGCATCAACAAATCTTTGTAGAGATAGCTTCCCGCCAGAAGTTTTAATAACTCCTTTTCTTCACCAGCATGCGTCACAATTTCTGGATAATAGCCATAAATCATACGATGCTCGATCAGGCGTTTTTCAGCCAATAAGCCATGATGATTTACCATTTCTCCAAAACTTAGAGGGAATAGAAAGAATTCAAATTTTCTGCCGGTCAAAGGCTCATTCGACAAATTCACCAAGTCAAATGCAGATGAACCTGTAGCAATAACTTGCACATCTTTGAGCTGATCTACGACTATTTTCAGTGTTATACCTATGCCGGGAATTCGCTGCGCTTCATCAATAAACAGGATCTTATGATCCCCCAACAAATTTTTTAACCGAGAAGCAGTAGTGTCTGTTAGTTCAGACCTCACATCCGCCTCATCTCCATTTAGATACAACCAGGTATGGCCAGTTCCCTCCAATAACTTTTCACAAAGCGTGCTTTTCCCAACCTGCCTAGGCCCCAAAATCAGGATCGCTTTATTTCGGAACAAACGCTCTTTAATGGAAGGGAGAATGTTTCTATTTATCGCAGTTTGTGACATAGTTAAGAATATGAATCACAAATTTAATATAATTTTTGTGATTTAAATCACAAAATATAGCTATTATTTGTGATTGTAATCACAAAAATCACGGATAATATTTAGTTTGAAATCATCTAAAATCTGTATAAACGCTCTTAATTTGACTCCAATACCTTCACCATCTTATCAAATCCCTTTTTGATTTCAGTAAATTGTCGATCTCTGGATGCTTCCAGATCTTCCTTAGTGGCATTTGTCGCCACTTTGAATTGCTCGTAAATCTCCGAAAACTCAACGGAGCGCTGATTCCCATTCAAGCCCCAAGTTGCCAAATATGCACCTAGCTTTTCTACTTTTAAGCCTACATGCGGTACAGCATAGCTCAACGCCGTAATCGCCCCATGCAAACTCGTACCTACATAACACTTTGAGTTTGCGATCAGGTACATAATGTCCCAGATATTATCCGCATCAAAATAAGTGTATGGGCTTTTCAAAAGTGACCCTATCTCCTGCAACGCCTCATGATCGTCATGATCCAAAGCTTTTCCTATTGGACATAGGCAGATTTCAGTATTCCCTTTTTGATAAATCTCATCCAAACCATCCGCGATAGTCTGTTCATGACCTCTGGTAGTTTTCTTATTTATTTGAGCAAAAACATACTTTCCAGAGTGCTCCGCCACATAGCCGGCGACATCCTGAGTCACGTTCTTATGAAGAAAATTCAGTGGGTAAAATTCCGACATCAGAATGGCCGAATCTGGAAAAAGGTCAGCATTTACTCCATTTTTCATTAAGTTGTCTACAGTCAACTGATCACGAACAGCAAAGTAATCTGCGTTCTGAAGCTTCTCTTTCAAGAAATCATACTTCGCAAAAGTGTCTGGGCTTAGTCCTGAGCCGCCCAATGAATTCAATGTCACAGATTGTACGCCTGCGAAATCTGATTTATCAAATACAAATGGAAGAGTCGTTTTTCCTTTCAGAATTTTCTTTGTCCAGGCATTCAGATCCAACAATTTATTGACTCGCACATGCCTTTTATTAATGCGCTGAAATAGTGGGTTCAGAGCTGCATACAACGAATTCCATGTCACGCCCAGAGCCTCACCGCCCGCGATAATCACATGCACAGGATTAGTTGGATCACTACAGGCTTTATAAAACTTCTGTAATCCTTTGGTAGGCAAACCTCCCACGCTGGAAAGATCGCTTTCTACCAAACCAAAATATTCAAATTCGAAATCCTTGCCATATGAGCTCAATTGCCGTTCGATCACCAGTGGAAAAAGTAAATCTCCGTAATTGTATCGGTCGAAGGCACCTATAATTAAGACTTTTGTCATGTTTTTCATTTTAGTCGATTGCCCATAGACCATAGTCCACAGCCGGTAAAACTGAACTTTGAGCGCTTAGGTGCATTGAATTTTTCATCTGCCCAAGGTCTCTTGAAGAAGTTCGACGAACTCCTTGCAAAAAAGATACTTGATTTTAAATCCAGAGAAATTAAGCTGAGGAACTATTTTTGGTAAGATGGACGTAAATTCAATACAAAATCATTAAAAGACTATTTTGAGCTCCAAACCAGTTGCAGTCCATCGTATTTTTTCAGGTTCAGTCTGGGGGATTTTAGCCAAAATTCTCGATGCCGCTGCCAAGTTCGTGACCATCCCTCTGTTGGTGGGCTATTATGGCAAAGCCGACTACGGATTGATTGCCTTGGCTTTCTCGCTCAATGCTTATCTAAGATTAATGGATTTGGGGATGAATGTGGGATCAGTCCGTTTTTTCTCCATGTGGGAAGCGAAATCCGACTGGGAAAATATTGGAAAAGCATCACGCTCAAGCATTATTTTCTATGGAACCATTGGCCTCATTAACGCCTTGATTTTCATGTTTATGGCCAATTACGGCCAGTTTTTCTTCAACCTTAAACCTGATCAGATTCCGACTTACAGGATCATGATGTACATACTTTCGGCAAGTACAGTTTTAAACTGGCTTTCGAATGTGATCATTCAGCTGCTCAGTGCAAAGGATGAACTGGGATATGTGAATCGGGTGACAGTAGTCAGTAGTGTTTTGAATTTCCTTGTAGCTATAGCAGCCATTCATTTCAAATGGTCGCTGCCATTGTATTTTCTGTTCTATACCATTTCTACGCTTGTCCCGATTCCCCTTAATATTTTAAAACTGAGAGTTTTCCCAATTCCCTTAGGACAATTACTTAATCCGAAATGGGATGGAAAAATTTTCAGGGAGATTATTGGCTACAGTTCCGCGATCTTTTTGATGGGTTTATTCCAACTCACTGCAAATGAACTTCGACCTATTTTGCTAGCCAAATTTGCTTCGGGCATCGATGTGTTGACGGATTATCGTGTGATTCAGACGATTGCGATGCTGATTATTTCCTTTGGAACAATTTTCTTGCAGGTGCTTCTACCTTCGGCTTCCAAAGTCTACCAAGAAGGGAATCATCCTAAAATGGAGAAGATGGTCTTTACAGCCACTCGCTTTATTTCAATTTTTCTAAGTTTTATTGTTTTTCTACTTGTGCTGAATTCTGAAGCCATCCTCCTCCTCTATATGGGGAAAGATTACCTCCATCTGGCGGTCTGGTTGAACATCTGGCTACTCACTGTGCTACTCAATATGCACAATACTCCAGTGGCGAGTCTAGTCCTTTCCTCAGGTAAAACCCGCTTCCTAATTTACTCTTCCGCTACGGCCTGCATACTTTCTTTGCCTATTACAATTATCCTCGCACCCACACTGAATGTCGGCGCAGCAGTAATCGGTTACTTAGCTTACATGCTAATACAGATCGGTTTCTTCTATATTTATTATATTCCTAAAGTGCTAAAGCTAGATAGTAAGAAAATATTTTTCAGTGCTTTTTCCCCTTCGGTCCTAGGAGCTGTGATCGCATTTGCAGTTGCCTTTGGATTGGAGAAATGGATAGAGATGCCGGCAGGAATTCTGGGAATGATCATCAGATCAGCCATTTTCACTACGGTTTTTGCCGCATTCCATTTTCTGTTTATCATCAAATCAGCGGATATTGAATTTCTCCGCACCAAACTTTTGAAAAGAAAAGTATCCAATGAGCAAGAATAAATTTTCGATTTGTATTCCTGCTTACAAGAGCAAATACCTGCAAGAATGCATTGACAGCATACTTGCGCAGACTGTTGAGGACTTCGAACTGATCATTTTAAATGATTGCTCACCGGAGCCAATAGAAGAAATTTCGCTGAAAAATAAGGATCCTAGAATCCGCTATTTCAAGAACGAAAAGAATGTTGGTGCTTATGATCTGGTGGACAATTGGAATAAATGCCTATCCCTTTCCACTGGGGAATATATCGTCATAATGGGTGATGATGACCGTTTAGCGGCAGATTATTTGGCCGAGTTTGAAAAGTTGATATCACAGTACCCAAACTTAAACGTGTACCACTGCCGGAGCAAGATCATCGATGATGATGGAAATGACGTGCTTCTGACACCCGCCCTGCCTGCTTTCGAATATGTCTATGACTCGATATGGCATCGCTTGCGTCAGCTTCGCTCAAATTATATTTCAGATTATTTATACAATTCTTCCGCACTAAAAGCCCAAGGTGGTTTTTACAAACTTCCACTAGCCTGGGGTTCGGATGATATCACCGCCTTCGTCGCTTCTGCTGAAAAGGGCATCGCTCATAGCAACAAACCAGTATTCGAATATCGTAGCAATCGCCTTTCGATCACATCTACAGGAAATGACCTGCACAAAATGATGGCGGACGTGGATTATTCAGAGTGGCTTAGCGAATTCATGAAAGATAACCCTCCACATCCCTCAGAAAAAGTGATTTATCAGCATTTACTGAAGGAAAAGGACAAATACATGCATGACAAGAAATTGTATACAATGATGCTTTCCATGCGTAGTAGTCCATTCGAAAAAGCCAAAACTTGGATGAATTCACGGGACAAATTCGGTTTGTCGATCAAGGACATAGGATTAGCTCTGGCGAAAAGTATGAATTCAAACCGCTCTTAATGGATATGGATTCACATACTAAAATCATTTTCAATCCCTGCGAAAACAAGGAAAATCAATACATCGCTATTCTGGTGAAGGGGCTGGAAAAGCATGGGTATGACGTGAACAGACTGGATGATTTTCTTTCTTCAAAAAAGCATTATCAATCCATCAAATTGCTTCATCTGAATTGGTTTGAAAATCTGGATGACAGCAGCGCTACCAGTATGTGGAAAAGCTATTTCCGAAAATTAGTAGTGCTAGCAGCAATTAGATTTGGTAAGAAAAAGCTGGTTTGGACGATGCACAACAGGCTTTCTCACGAGAAGAAATCCGGAAAGCTAAGTCGGGCATTAACGGGAAAAATCGTCTCACAAGCAGATGCCATTGTAATACATTCTGAGGTAAGCAGAGATATTTTGCGCAGTCAATACCCAAATTTGAAAGCTAAGGTTATCCATATTCCGCATCCTGATTTTGTCGATGTATATGGTCAAATTCTGCCAGAAAGCAATGAGAATAAGAATGAAAAGTTGAAGCTGCTTTTCATCGGTGCGATCAAACCTTATAAAAATATAGAGTTGCTGATCGAAGTGGTAAAGGGTTTTTCAGATTCAGTACACTTGACCATTGCCGGCAATCCAAATTCTGAAGCTTACCGGGTGGAACTGCAGAAGTTGGCAGAGAAAGTGCCCAATATTTCCCTGGAACTGAAATTCATTCCGGACGCTGAATTACCAAGCTATATTCATCAGTCCGATTTATTGATACTTCCTTATTCCTTGGAAAGTAGCCTGAACTCCGGAACTGTCATTCTAGCTTTTTCTTACGGAAGAGCCGTCATCTGCCCCAGAATTGGCACTATTGCTGACTTAAATGCAGGAGATGATGTTTTTGATTATAGTTACCAGCAGGAGTCTGAGCACTTGAAAGCTTTGGAAAAGCAGATTCTCAAAGCAGTAACACTTCATCAAACCAACCCCAAATCTCTGATCGAAAAAGGTCATAGAATGAGAGATTTGGTTTTAAAGAAAAACAGTGAACAAGTCGTAACTAATAGCCTAATCGAGCTATATGAAAGCCTTCTAAATTAAAACCTTTTTTTCAGCTAGTCCAACTCAATGAAAATACTATACATCAACTCTCTTTATAGCCCGCTGATCGAAGGTGGCGCTGAGATTTCCCTAAAGCTGATCGTGGAGGGAATGAAATCCTTGGGCCATGAAGTCGTAGTGCTGAGTCTAATGCCTGAACAAGGCCTGAAGAAGGAGCATGTTGATGGAGTAAAAGTATATAGGGCTGGTTTGCAAAACGGGTATTGGCCTTATTCCAAAACAAAGAAAAACAAGATTTCACGACTAGCTTGGCACCACAGAGACCAGTCCAATGAGGCCATGGCTGAAGTAGTGAAGGTAATTTTGATAACAGAGAAACCTGATATCGTCTCCTGTCATAACCTCGCAGGTTGGTCTGCGGCAGTCTGGAAACCAATACGCAAAGCAGGAATCCCAATCGTTCAGGTGCTACACGATCTGTATTTGCTTTGCCCGAATAGTAACATGTTCAAGAATGAGCAAACCTGCAAAAACCAGTGTTTGAGCTGTAAACTTCTGCGAAGCAATCACGCTGAAAAGTCAACCCAAGTGTCCGCCGTAGTAGGTATCAGCAATAGCATTTTGCAGCGTTTTATTGATTTCGGCTATTTCTCAAATGCTTCCAGAAACATTATTTACAACACACGAACTATTCCAAACCCACCTCCAAAAGCTCCTAGAAAATCTGAGCAACCAATTCGATATGGCTATTTAGGCACACTATCTAAAGTAAAGGGATTGGAATGGCTAATCGAACAATTCAAGACCTTAGACTTCGAGGCTAAGTTGAGCATTGCAGGAAAAGGCGATGTGCAATACGAGAAGCATCTGAAAGAAATTTCCTCAGGAGCGAATTTAGAGTTTGTAGGTTATGTTAATTCTACCGAATTTCTAGCTGAAATCGATGTGTTGATAGTCCCATCACTCTGGGAAGAGCCGCTGGGAATGGTGGCTATCGAAGCCTTGGCAAACCATGTTCCGGTGATCGCAAACAAAAGAGGAGGACTTCAGGAAACGGTAAAGGACGGAATCAATGGGCTTTATTGTTATGACAGTGAGCCGGGTTCTTTGAGCGCGGTGATGCGACAGATCTATTTTGAGCCACATCTTTACAATCAGTTTAGTCAAGCTGCTCGGGAATCTGTAGCTTCTATTTTGGATGCGGATCGCTTGATCGGGGAATATGAGACTGTTTTGAAAGAAGCATTGAAAAAACCACTAACTGTTTTTTCAAAATGAGCACACCGGAAATTACGTTAACAAATCAGACCACAGTCCTTGAAGGAAACCAATGGAAAACCATTTCCATTGCTGAGACGTTGTTTTTGCTTTCGCTGATTTCCATGTTTTTACCGGCAAAAATTTATCCGGTGATTTTCCTCGTAAGTTCATTCTTTTTTTACAGAGAAACTCCACAGATAAAATTTCCAAACTGGTCTATAGCTCTGGCTGTTTTTAGCGCCTACGCAGTAATCAGTTATATGATTAACTACCCGGGCGAGCCTCTTGCCCTGACCAATATCATAAAATTAGTCATCAACTTCTGCTTTCTCTTTTTGAGCATCAATTGGCTTGGCTCACGGGACAACGAATCACTGATTAATAAACTGGACATTGTTCTACTTATCGTCTTGGCACTTTCCCTCGTGCAGCTTTTGATCTATCACCAAGCTTACGATTTCAGCCTAATCCTTGGCAGTGACTCTTCGGGACAAGCAAGTACTTTATATCGAGATTCGCTTTTTTATTGGGGCTTGGATGATAAAAACATGTTCGGAGCTCGCATTGCCTTGATGGGTTTTTCATTCATCGTGATCCCTATAGTTCTGAAAAATAAGCTTTCGACCTGGAGAATTGTCTTTGTATTTCTGATCGCGTTTCTCAGTCTTTCACGTACGCCGATTGTTGCGCTGATACTTGGAGTTTTCATGTTGATTTGGTCCTCTGTCAGTAAAAAATGGAAAATAGTGCTAGTTATTTTGATCGCCATTTCACTCCCATTTGTACTACAAAAAGTAATCAGGGTAGACTCCTTGACTTCTTCAAATGATGGAATGGGTATCAGACTAGTCTATTGGAAGGCTTTTTTCCAGCATTTCGATACGATTTCTCCGCTTGGTAATGGCTTCCTCAGCGCACCGGGCTTTCTAGAAACATACGCGGATTTCTACCGGGGAGAATCTCACATTCATAATACATTTTTGTCCACTTACTTGCAGATGGGCGTCGTTGGATTTTTTTCCTTCGTTGCTTTTTTAATCTGGTTTGCACAGGAATGCTGGCGCAAAATGGAAAATCCACGACTTTGGCTTTCACTATTTCTGCCAATTCTGGCCATTATGATGATTCTGTATTCAGGGTATGACAACGATGTGGTAATGTACTTCTGCCTGATTTATCTGATTGGAAGTCTTCAGGAAATCAACTTCAAAAACATAAAACTCGGCCTATGAATCGACAGAAAAAGATATTGATCGATAGCCGCTGGGCGGGTAATACAGGAATCGGTAGACTGTACCAGGAAGTCATGAAATACGCTCCAGCTGAAGCTTCCTGCGAATACGTTCAGAGTAAAATGGGGTTGGGAAGTTTGCTTTCTCCTTTGATGCTGGGTGAGGAAATTAAGAAGTCAAGTGCAGAGGTATTCTACAGTCCTTCTTTTATGCCTCCTGCTTTTTCGAAAACGCCATTTATTTTTACCGTGCATGATTTGATGCATTTGTTTTATTATTCTAAGCTTCACAAGATCTATTATGAGCAGGTGATCGCGAGACTAGCGCCAAAAGCAAAGAAAATCATAACGGTTTCACATTTTAGCAAAAGCCAGCTAGTAAATATACTTGGGATTCCCGAAGACCTCATAAAAGTGATTTATAATGGAGTAGACCATCATTTCCTCCATAATGAAGAAGAATTTGAAAGTGCGAGACCTTACTTCCTTTATGTAGGAAATAGACGTAAAAACAAGAATGTGCCTGCCATGCTTTCAGCTTTTGCCAAAGCCAGAATCCCAAATGAGTTCATGTTCTTTCTATCCGGAAACAGCGACCCAGAACTTGATGTCTTGATTGGCAGTCTAGGAATTCAAAAAAGGGTTCGGTTTTTGGGTTTTATCGAAGAGCAAGATTTACCCAAAATATATAAAGGCGCCCATGCGACTTTGTTCGCCTCGCTGATGGAAGGCTTTGGCTTACCAATCATAGAGTCCATGGCTTCAGGCACGCCCGTTTTGACATCCAATACCAGCTCTCTTCCTGAGATAGCAGGTGGCGCAGCACTTTGTGTTGAGCCAACAGACATTTCTGCAATAGCAGTGGGCATAGAAAAACTTGTAAACGAGGAAGAATTCTATGTGGATTGCATGGTAAAAGGATTGGTGCGAGCACAGGAATTTAGCTGGGAGAAAACAGCTGCAGAAACATGGGATACTATTCTTTCCTAAATCAAACCATGCTTAAATACCTTTCATTCTTTCTGCTTTTTACTTTTCCCTTATCCGGAATCTGCCAATCTGATTCTCTGCAAGTTGGAGAGTACACAAATGTCCTTGACTTTGGCATCTTGGCTAATTCCGAAGAAGATCAAACTGAGGCAATTCAGGCGTTGATCAATCAGGCAAAGGAAGGTGAGACTGTATTTTTCCCGGAAGGTGAATACCAGGTTCGCACAATCCTACTTAAATCGGGCGTAAATATCCTTGCAGAAGGAACTCTCAAACATCATCCATCAGCTAAAGTGGGTGAATATTCCATTGAGAAACAAAACTCTCCAAATCCCCTGATTCTCGGACAAGGTGTGAAAAATGTAAGTGTTTCTCTGAGAGGCGAATCCAAAAATGAAGGCATCTACCTATTAAAAAGCCATCAAATCCGCATTTATAATACAGAACTAACGGGCGATTCCACGAAACTGAGAGCTTATCCAGGCATCATGACGTTTCAGTCAAGTGGAATTGAGATTGCAAATACAAGAATTCATCATTTCGGAATGCCAAGGACGGAAACTCACAGCTATCAGCCGGGAACGGGGATTCGGATTATGTCCAGCAATACAATTTCCATTCATAACTCCGAGATTTATCAAAATGGAGAAAATGGGGTTTTTATTCACGGAAGCCGCAAAGTAGAAGTCATCAACAATGTCATCCGGCACAATGGAATGTCCGCGATTCAGGTAGCTTTTGGAAACTCCGGCAAAGAAAAGGATTACATTTTCTCCCATAATATTCTGGAAGGGAATGCTTCGGATGCAATAGATATTAACAACCGATCCAAAGAAAAAGCAAAGGATATAGAATGTGTGATTACAGAAAACATCACTTGTGGAAATGGTTTTGTGAAAGGAGAATCTACTCCGGATGGCTCTGGAATAGTCACATTGATTAATGTATCCAATGTGTTGATTTATAAAAATGAAGCTTACCGAAATAACCGACCTGCTATATACGTGGAAAGCTGTGGAGTTATATTGGGGAAGGAAAACTGGGCAGACAATCAAGTAGAGATTACGTTGGATTTAGAGGAATTGCTGCTAGAGAAAAATAGATTCAGCAGCATTAATTTGATCGCAAATACAAAAGCACAGAAAATTCATCTCCGGGATAATGTGCTGGGTTCACTTTCCCTTCCCAATGACATTCATATTGCTGAGTTTACTATCGAAAAAAACAGCTTTTCTCATGCCAATTTCAATCTTAACCTAAAGGGCAAAATAGAGTTGAAGGAAAATAAGATTGTAAACAAATCGAGCAATCCGGCTATATTAATCACACAGGCCAATGGTGCACTTATAGAAAACAATGAGATTCTCAGTCAAAATTCTTCAGCTATTATTCTTCGAAAAACAGCTAGAAACGTCCAAATAATCGGTAACCAGATCAATTCTTATAACACGGCAATTTTTGATGATAACTCTACAGAGCTAGTCGTCAAAAACAACAAAATCACATCTATAGTTGGAGGAAAAGAAAATCAGGCCTTTCGTAGTCACTACCCCAACAAACTCACCTTAGAGGGAAATGAATATGTAGGAATTAAAAATACAGAAACGGTACTTTTCGTGGGAAAAGGAAAAGCGTCGGTCGGAAAGGAAAAACTCGTATCGGGCACTGCCAATTATGGTGGAGTAGAAATCACAGAAATTTATTTTTAAGCTATGCAAGTCAATATTTTTATCCCAACCCTGAATGCTGGCAAAATCTGGAAAGATGTACTTGCTGGTGTGGCAATGCAAACCTATCCTATTTCAAGATTGGTAATCATCGATTCGGGTAGTACTGATGGTACTTTGGATCTGATCAATGAGGAAACTTGCGATTTAATTCAAATCGACAAAAAGAATTTTGACCATGGCGGCACTAGGCAAATGGCTGCTGAGACTTTTCCCGATGCAGATATTTTTGTATTTCTTACCCAAGATGCAATTCTAGCAGAGCCAGATGCCATTCGCGTGATGGTAGAGAGTTTAGCAAATAACCCTGAGCTCGGGATGGTCTATGGCCGTCAGCTTCCCCACAAGAATGCGAAGGTTTTGGAAACTCATGCCAGACTTTTTAATTATCCCGCAGAATCAAAAATCCGGGGTTTAGAAGATGCTGACCGTTACGGAATTAGAACAATTTCCTGTTCCAATTCTTTCGCTGCCTATAGGAAAACAGCCTTTTTTGCTGTCAATGGCTTCCCAACAGGCTCAATTTTAGGTGAAGACGTATTAATTGCAGGTAAAATGTTATTGAATGGATGGAAATTGGCATACCTTTCGCATTCCAAAATATACCACTCACATGATTATTCGGCCATTGAAGAATTTAAGCGGTATTTTGATATTGGAGTCTTCCATATCAACAACCATTGGATCTTTGAAAACTTTGGCCGGGCAGAAAGTGAAGGATTCAAATATCTCAAATCAGAACTCACCTACACACTTAAGCATAATCCATTATTGATCCCAAAATGTCTGATTACAACTGGGGCGAAATTGGTTGGCTATAAACTGGGACTTCACTATCGCTCCCTCCCGCTTGGACTTTCCAAGTCACTCTCTATGACCAAGGCTTATTGGAGCCGTTCCTAATCTAGTTCCACTAGGAAAAAAACGCTCGATCTGTGGATAGCCTCCACATAATAAATGTTAACAACCCCCCAAATAACTCCCAAACAGCCAAACTAGGCATGTTTGTGCTTGGCATCCCAATTGGATAAGACTAAGCACCACAATAATTGACTTAAAAGACTAGACTAATGATACGTAATCAATCAAACCAACAAGAAATTGTTTTTAAAGGCTACCAGTCGGGAAGGATTATCCCTGACCTTTTTGCTTTAACAAATATTTCCAGAAATTCTGTTTCACAGACTGTAAATGAGGGAATAGAACTTACTACAAGATTTGTAAAAAGATCTTTCGATATTTTGTTTTCAACCATCGCGATTCTTGCAGGGCTTCCAGTATTTATTGCTTTGACAGTTATTACGAAGCTTACTTCAAAAGGCCCTGTTTTTTATAAGCAGGAAAGAATTGGTAGAAATGGCGAACCATTCTACATTCTTAAGTATAGAAGTATGATTGTAGACTCTGAGGTGAATGGACCACAGTTGACTACGGACAATGATCCTAGAATTACCAAATGGGGTAATTTCATGAGAAAGACTCACCTCGATGAGCTTCCTCAATTCTTCAATGTGCTGATGGGTGATATGTCAGTAGTTGGACCTAGACCCGAGCGTGCTCATTTTATAAAGCAGATTGTTGCAAGACAGCCTCAATATGCCCAGCTATTGACTTTGCGTCCAGGGATTACTTCTATTGGCCAAGTTGATTTTGGCTATGCGGAGACTGTAGAAGAAATGTGTCAGAGAGTCCTTCTGGATCTTAAGTATTTGACGCAGGTGAACTTACTTACCGATCTTAAGATTATCGGCGGTACTGTAATGACCATGATTAACAAAAAAGGAAAATAAAATAGTAACAGTTGCTCTTTTAAGGGAAAATCGACAGTCAATTTGGCTGTCGATTTTTTTTGTCATAAAGCTATAGCGCAGGTTATGTAAAAATACATCGACATATAACCTAGAAAGTATAGTTTAGAACTAAGCCAACCGAAAGATCTAAACTTATGAAAAAAACACTGCTAGAGGACTTAGGACTTTTAATAATGAGAATTGGAGCTGGAGGTATGATGCTGACTCATGGCATACCTAAACTCACGCGCCTTTTCGGAGATGAACCTATCAAATTCATGGATTTTATAGGAATTGGACCTGTAGCTTCTCTATCACTGGCAGTATTTGCAGAGTTTCTTTGCTCTATTCTTTTGATTATAGGTTTCAAAACTAGACTAGCAGTCATTCCTCTCATGATAACTATGCTCACAGCTGCCTTTGTAGCTCATGCAGCTGATCCTTTTGGCAGAAAAGAATTGCCCCTGTTGTACTTTACCATTTTCGTGGGAATTCTGATTTTTGGAGGCGGAAAATTTTCCATTGACGGTCTAATGAATAATAAATCAGCTTATTACAAAAGTTAAAATCTCACGTTAGTCTGGCAAAGCAAAAGCTATATAAGCATCCCCGCTCTTCGTTCCTTTTCCACCTCCGCAGGCGATTACAAGAAATTGCTTTCCGTTCATTTCGTATACTGCCGGGGTAGCGTGTCCCGAAGCAGGAAGTTTAGCTTCCCAAAGAATTTCACCAGTTTCCTTATCGAAAGCTCTGATTTTCTCATCCTTTGTAGCTGCGATAAAAAGGACACCACCAGCTGTAGCTACAGGACCACCATAATTTTCGGTGCCGGTAGGAGCAAATCCCTGGGCGCTTAACGAATCAATTTCCCCTAAAGTAACCTGCCATTTTTTCTTCCCAGTACTCATGTCAATGGCTGTCAAAAGACCCCAAGGTGGATTTGATCCGTACATTCCATCTTTAGTGACCAACTTTTTATAGCCATCCATATAATAGCGAGGAAAAAGCTGTGAAGGTGCACCTTCCATTTCTTGCTTATCCCCTTCATCTGGGGCTTTATCCAAGAGATAGTCTAACAGAACCTTCTTATTTTCATCAGCGATATGAGCAAAAGAGGGCATCGCTCCCCTTCCTTTTTGAAGCAAAATAGCCAATGAATCATAGGTGTATTTTTCCTTAACTCCCAATAAACTTGGAATCGCCGGAGGGTTTCCTTTTCTATCTAATCCATGGCAATTCCCACAAAAGTTAGTGTAAACAGATTTACCAATATTTTCAAAATCCGCATTCGGAGTCATTCCTATTATCCAAGGAATTTGATTCGCATTCACATATAACGTCTGATTTGTAGGGTCAAAAGATGCTCCACCCCATTCTCCACCTCCGTCCATTCCTGGGAAAAGAACCAGAGGTTTAGTCGGATGTGGAGGAGCCCAAGTATCTCCATAAATCGCATTATCCAATTGCCCGCGGATGTCAGCTTCCCACTCAGGTTTTAGGTTTAAAATATTTTTGTCCTCGAAAATCATATTCATAAACGGCTCTGGTAATGATGGAATAGGCTGAGTCGGAGAAGTATACTCCCCCGGCATCGAAGACTGAATCATAGGTGTTTCTACAATGGGCCAAACCGGCTCCCCAGTTTCCCGATCAAAAACATAAGTCATCCCCTGCTTAGAAATCTGCGCGACTGCATCTATCCACTTTCCATCCTTCTGAATTCGAATCAGGTTTGGATTTGCCGGAAAGTCCCGGTCCCAGACATCGTGATGAACTGCCTGAAAATGCCAAATTCTTTCACCTGTTTGGGCATTCAGTGCAATCAGAGAATTGGCATAAAGATTATCCCCTTTGCGATAGCCTCCCCAAAAATCATAGGTAGCTGAGCCAGTTGGCACAAATACGATTCCTCGCTCTTGATCCACCGTCATTCCAGCCCAGTTATTGGCGCCGCCAATCTGTTTTATATTCGCTGAATCCCAAGTCTCGAAGCCAGGTTCTCCTTCCTGAGGAATGGTATGGAAAATCCATTCCCGCTCACCAGTTCTGATATTGTAGGCACGAATGTGGCCTGGTGCAGCATCCAACCCTTCGGAAAGTCGCATCCCAATAATCAACAAATCACCATACACTACGCCAGGAGCATTTGCTACTATCAGGAAATCCTCGCGTTCTGTATCTAATCCTTTGCGAAGATCAACTTTACCCTGATCTCCAAAACCAGGAATTGGCTCGCCAGTCTCTGCATTTACTGCCATCAACCAATTTCCCGCTCCAAAAAGAATTCGTTTATCATCACCATCCTCCCAATAGCTTACACCACGATTTGTTCCTGCCCAGGAATTTTCTCCTCCCAGCACCTCAAAAGGATCAAATCTCCAAACTTCCTGCCCTGTGGCTGCATTTACTGCGAACACATTTAACGTAGGCGTGGAGCCATAAAGTAAACCATTTACTACTATCGGCTGACATTGAATTTGCGAGCGCTCGGTTGCATCTCCAGTATGGTATGTCCAAGCCACTTCCAGCTGGGACACATTTTCCTTAGTGATTTGGGATAAAGAAGAATATCTTGAACCATCTTCTGGGCCTCCATAGTGCGACCAATCGGAGTAGTCAATTTCTGAAGCTTTCTGCTGGCAGGCAGAAAAAAGTAAAATAGAGCCAAAAGCAATAGGGAGGAAAGCTTTCATGGAATAGGTTGAGTTGGGTTTGAAAGCAAAATATCTAGAAAAATTCAAGTAACAATTCTCAAATTCAATAATCTAGAGAAAAACAGATTAGAACTTTGCTCTTCATTCGTATGCTTTCTGGTTATAACCAAAAATCCAGCTTCTAGGTAAGCAAATTACAAGGCTATTCTTTCCTCGCAAAAATTTTATGCACTCCATAAATCACAAATCCAAGAGCTGTCCAGAGTGCCATGTCTGTAATTTCCTCTATTTGAGTGCTACTGAGAAGCCAGATCGTAGCAGCTATTCCCGCGACTGCCAAGGGTATTCCAAACTTTAACTTGTAGTAATCTGCATCTGGTTGGCTTTTGCGCAAGCGAATCAAAGCTCCGCAAACCAATAGGTAAATCAACAATCTAGCGATAACAGAGATCGCCAGTGACCCCATAAAATCCCAGACCGTTGCGACGATAATAATCAGAACAGAAAAGAATAAAACTGCAACTGTTGGCGTGCGAAATCGGGGATGAACAAAGGAAAATATCTTAGGGAATTGCTGGGATTCGCTGAGCGCAAAAGGTAATCTGGAACCACTCAGGATCTGTACATTGAGTGTTCCCAAAATGGAAACGATAGCTCCAATAGTTATAAACAAGCCTCCTCCATAACCCATAATTCGGGAAGCAGCATCAGCTAGGGGTTTGTCCGAAGTAGCTAATTCAGGAAGTGTTCCTATTGCCACTACCTGGATAAGAACATAAAAAACAGTAATGATCAGCGCTCCTGTCATCAAAGCAAAAGGAAGGTTTTTTCTTGGATTTTGGACCTCGCCAGAGATTACCAAACCAGCTTCAAATCCGCCAAAAGCAAAGATTAGTAACAAGGCAGAATTAGCGAACTCAGGCATCTCTGGCGGTGAACTGAAATCAAAAGCATCAGCATTTAAAAAGAAAAGTCCAACGACAATAAATATCGTCAACGGAAACAATTTTGAGACGGTCAGGATATTTGTGGTGCGGGTGGAATCTTTGATCCCAAGTAGATTAATCCCAGTCAAAATCCCTGTAATTACGACTATCATCAGAATTCTCATCCATTCTTCTTGAAAAACAGGAGAGAAAAAAGACATGTAAATGACTAGCAAATTGACCAAGGTAGCATAGCTAAAAAGCCGGGTTAGCATCAAGACCCAACCTACAGCGAAAGCCGGAAGGTTGCCAAATGCTTCCTTAATGTAAAGGTAGGGTCCTCCAGTTCTATCAAACCTGGAACTGACTTCCATAAAGACTAAGATGAGCACCAGCATTACTACCGCACAAACACCAAAAGCCAACAAAGAATACGGTCCAGAAAGCGCAAATGCTTTTGCCGGCAGGCCAAAAATACCTGCTCCAATCACAGAATTAATAATCAAAAAAACCAGATCCCATCTGCGAATTCCGCGCTTTAACATAGTTTGAACTTGGGTGAATGAATTCTTAAAGTAGCTAGAAAAATCAATTGTCAATGTGCAAATTCAATTATCAAGTTTAAAACTTGATAATTGGTGATATGCTATTCATTTGGAACGGAGATCTTTAAGCCTTCCTCTGTCAGTTCCACTGAATAGGTTTTCAAAGCCGAGCATAAACCGAGCTGGACCTCTCCAGATTTCAAATCAAAAGAATAACCGTGCAAAGAACACCTGATTATCCCGGCATCCAGATCTCCCTGTAGCAAGGAAGCTCCACGATGCGGACAGGTACTTTGAAATGCGAAAAACTCATCCTTTTGCCTTACCAAGGCGATAATCTGACCGTCCAAATCAATCTGGTGAATGGTGTCTTCGGCAATCATTTGCTCCGCTTGACTTTTAGATGCCCCAATCAAGAAAACTTTCATTTTATTAAACTATGAATTTCAAAGGCGAAAACTCTCATTTATCAGGAAATCAAGCCATCACATATATAAAGCATTGGTTTTCTGCCGAATCTTGTTGAATTTAATAGGTGAATAAAACCCGTTAAGACCATGAAAGCAACTATACTTTTTTTTACAGCCTTATTATTCTTCAGTTGGGCGGAGGCTCAAAGCCTGCAAGGCGCTTGGAAACTTACCCATCAAGATGGTCAAGAAGTAAAGGATATTGAATACATCAAGATTTATCAAGATGATTATTTCGCATTTGGAGCTAAGCAGGTCGCTGACAATCACTTTATCAGTGCCGGTGGAGGTCCATTTGCCTATAATGATGGTAATTATGTGGAGACTTTAGATTTCTTTACCCTAGATCCTTTTCAAGTTGGAACTTCAAATAAATACAAACTTGATTGGGTGAATGAGAAAATGGTGATTTCATCGGATATCAATGGAAAAATGCTCGTAGAAATCTGGGAAAAAGTGTCTGACACGGAAGACGATCTTACGGGAAACTGGGTGATAACAGGTAGAAAAAGAGGAGAAGAAATATCCAGATCAACTCCGGGAGCTAGAAGAACTGTGAAAATCCTTAGCGGGGGTAGATTTCAATGGATTGCTTTCAACTCTGAAACAAAAGAATTTTCCGGAACGGGGGGAGGCACTTACACTGCTAAGGATGGTAAATATGTGGAAAGCATCACTTTCTTTTCCCGGGATGATAGCCGGGTCGGTGCCAACTTAGACTTCAATTATGAGGTAATCGACGGAGAATGGCATCATAGCGGTCTAAGTTCCAAAGGCGACCCTATTTATGAGATATGGACTCCTTATGCTATTGGATATCAAGGCAAATAGGAATCTAAAATTCTAAAAGCTGAAATTAAAAAAAGGAGCCTTCTGAGCTCCTTTTTTATTATTTATTATGCTTCGACGGTGTAAAGTTCTTTCAACTTTCCGACTGTATAGTCAACTTCTTCTATTGTATTAAATCGGCTGAACGAAAATCTAACCGCATCCCGTTCTGGTGTGTGATTGATTGCTCTTAGCACATGCGAACCAACTGTAGCTCCAGAACTGCAAGCAGACCCTCCTGAAGCAGATACACCTTCCAAATCAAGATTAAAAAGCAACATACCACTGTTCGCTTCGGATGGAGGTAAGCTTACGCTGAGAACAGTGTATAAACTCTTATCCAAATCTCCTGAAAGTCCATTGAATTCTACTCCAGGAATTTCCTGAGTCAGGCTTTGGATAAAATGCTTTTTGATTGCTTCAACATGAACTTGATGTTCAGCCATATCTTCATAGGCAATCTCCAAAGCTTTTGCGATTCCGATAATTCCAATCACATTCTCCGTTCCACCACGCATATTTCTCTCCTGAGCTCCGCCGTGAATCAAAGGATGGATTTTCTTATCTTTTTTTACATAAAGAAATCCTGAACCTTTTGGCCCATGGAATTTATGTCCACCTGCGACTATGGAATCTACTGGAAGGGATTTTAAATCATGAAAATAATGTCCCATAGTCTGCACTGTGTCAGAATGGAAAAACGCATCATACTCTTTGGCAAGAGAACCGATACGATTCAAGTCGTTCAGGTTTCCTATCTCATTGTTTGCATGCATCAGAGAAACCAAGCTTTTTGGATTTGCTTTCAGCAATTCTTCCAGCTGATTCATATCCAATTCACCTTTCTCATTTACATCCAGAATACTAAGCTTGATATGTCCTTTTTTCTCACAAACCTCAAGTGTATGTAACACTGCATGATGCTCAAGAGGAGATGTAATCGCATGGGTGATGCCGTGGCTTTCTATTCCGCAAACAATCGCTGTATTATCAGCTTCGGTCCCTCCTGAGGTAAAGAAAATTTCAGCAGGAGTAGCATTCAACAATTCAGCAACCTTCTTTCTGGATCTCTCAATAGCAGTCCTAACTTCTCTTCCAAAACTATGGACAGAAGAAGGATTGCCATAATGATTTCTCATAAAAGGTATCATGGCTTCGATCACCCGATCGTCCATGGCAGTGGTGGCTGCATTGTCTAAATAAACTTTCATCGTACTCGTGTTGGGTTGTATATTCTTTACAGCGATTACCTGGAGGTATGCCAATAATCGTATTTCCTTTTGGTTGGCTGGACGGATGACCGATGACCGGTGACCGAAGTTGCCTCAATGCTAGAGTTACCTTTTCACTTTGAATTTATATATTTTTAATTCTGTGGAGCTTAAATCATTGAAGCATTCACTACTTCTTTGATATCAGCAATAAGCTTTTTCGCTAAGTGCTCTGCGGTAGCTTCAGATTCAGACTCTGAGTAAATCCTAATGATCGGCTCAGTATTTGACTTCCGCAAATGTACCCATTCCTTTTCAAATTCGATTTTGACTCCGTCTATATCGTTGATAGGATGGTTTTTATACTTCTTTTTGATCTCTAGCAAAATTTTATCGACGTCAATCTCAGGAGTGAGTTCGATTTTATTTTTTGAGATATGATAATTAGGGTAAGTAGCTCTGAGTCTGGAAATTGTCTTTCCAAAATAAGCTAAATGAGTCAAAAACAAACCAATTCCTACTAAGGCATCACGACCATAATGAGAAGTAGGATAGATGATACCTCCATTTCCTTCACCACCTATTACTGCATCCACAGCTTTCATTTGATTGACTACATTCACTTCACCTACAGCTGAGGATTTGTAAGTTCCACCTCTTTTTTCTGTGACGTCACGTAGCGCGCGAGTAGAGCTAAGGTTGGAAACAGTGTTTCCAGGAGTCTTTGACAGCACATAATCGGCAACTGCTACTAAAGTATATTCTTCACCGAAGGCCGACCCGTCCTCATTAATAAAAGCTAGTCTATCCACATCAGGATCGACAACGATGCCTAAATCATAACTTCCTCTTTCCAACTTGTGAGAAATATCTCTTAAGTTTTCTGGAAGTGGCTCGGGATTATGTGGAAAATGACCATCAGGAGTACAGTACATTTCCTCTATTTCTGTCACACCCAAAGCTCTCAAAAGCATAGGAACCGCTATTCCTCCAGTGGAATTAACTGCATCCACTACTACTTTGAAATTTCTTGCTTTGATGGCTTCTACATCTACCAATTCAAGATCCAACACGTGCTGAACATGACGCTCGATGTAATCAGTGATTTGCGTATAGCTCCCTAATTTTTTCACTTCAGCAAAAGAGAAATCTTCCTTTTCGGCTTTCTCCAAAATGTCCTTTCCTTCTGCATCGGAAATAAATTCACCCTTCGCATTGAGCAGCTTTAGGGCATTCCACTGCACTGGGTTATGGCTTGCAGTTAGGATGATTCCTCCACCTGCTTTTTCCAAAGGAACTGCAAATTCGACAGTAGGCGTAGTGCTCAAACCAAGATCAATCACATTGATCCCCATGCCTTGGAGTGTTGCCGAAACTAATCCAGAAACCATCTCACCGGAAAGACGTGCGTCTCTCCCAATGATTACTTTAGGATTATTTGTTTTTTCGAGTACCCAAGCTCCATATGCAGAAGCAAATTTGACTATATCTATGGGAGTAAGTCCATCGCCAGCCTTTCCGCCGATAGTACCTCTGATGCCAGAGATTGATTTAATTAGTGACACGTATGGTAATTTGATTTGATTAAAAACTAATAAATCCCGTCAGGCGACAGGATTAACTTTATTTGAATTTGGCCATGACCTTGTCCACTTCATTGTCGGGATTTCCACAGGTGGTATCACCATCCATGGTTTTACCACAGAATCCACAAGTAGCTCCTTCTTTATTCAGATAAGGACTTTGGGAGGCACAAGTGCCCTTGAATTCGCCGTTTTTGAGGAATATTAGCCTTACAGACATCATAATGAAGAATAAAGCAACGAAACCAAGTGTTAGAAATACGGTTGTCATAACGGATAAATTTGCGCAAATTTAAGGCTTTACTTCGAAAACGTCCACAATCCTAGCATAGTTTCCTCACCCATGACAAATTTGAGTACCCGAGCCGAGAAATTGGCAGCTTTTGATAGATTACTTACCATCATGGATGAACTCAGGGAGCAATGTCCTTGGGATAAAAAACAAACGACAGAAAGTCTAAGACATTTGACAATCGAAGAAACTTTTGAGCTTTCAGATGCAATTCTCGAAGGAGATCCAGACGAGATCAAAAAGGAATTGGGAGATATTCTCCTCCATATTGTTTTCTATGCAAGAATCGGATCTGAAGAAGGCAATTTTGATATCACTACCATGATCGATTCGCTTTGCGAAAAGCTAATCCGTCGTCATCCTCATATTTATGGTGACACCCAGGTGGAGGATGAAGAGGCGGTGAAGCAAAACTGGGAGAAAATAAAACTCACCGAAAAAGGAAATAAATCGGTTCTTGGGGGTGTGCCTAAATCACTTCCAGCCTTAATCAAAGCAATGAGAATTCAGGAAAAAGCCCGAGGAGTTGGTTTTGATTGGGAAGAGAAAAGCCAGGTTTGGGAGAAAGTGGAAGAGGAAATGCAGGAATTCAAGGAAGAATTCAATGTAATTGATGATAAGGAAATCGATCAGGAAAAAGCCAGCGGCGAATTTGGCGACTTACTCTTTTCTTTGATTAACTATGCACGATTTATTGACATAAATCCGGAAGAAGCTTTAGAACGAACGAATAAGAAATTCATCAAACGGTTTCAGTATTTGGAGGAAGCAGCAAAGGAATCTGGTAAAACCCTCAGCGAGATGACTTTGGCTGAGATGGATGTTTATTGGAATGAAGCGAAATTAAAGGCTTAAGGCTAACATCAAAAAGCTAAAAGCTCGACATACCCACAAGATTATTTTGGACTTAGTACCCAAATTTGAAAATTAAAAATAAATGGCAAATCACATTATCTTCACCAATGAGGCTCCAGCGCCAATTGGCCCCTATTCTCAGGCAGTTTTAGCAGGCAATACGCTTTATGTTTCCGGACAGATCGCTTTGGATGCAGAGACTGGCGAATTGATCAATGAGAATATCACTGAGGAAACTCATGCGGTGATGAAAAACCTAGAGGCTGTTCTTAGAGCCGCGGATTTCACTTTCAGCGATATCGTCAAATGCAGCATTTTTATCAAAAACATGAATGAGTTTGGCACAATCAATGAAGCCTATGGACAGTACTTCAAATCCAATCCTCCGGCGCGGGAAACTGTAGAAGTGAGTAAACTTCCTAAAAACGTAAATGTGGAAATCTCATGCATCGCCGTTAAATAAAAATTGAATCTCTTACCCTACGATAGCGAAACCTTAGTCAGCGCTCTTTCCAAAGAGGAGGTGCTAAGTCATTTGAATCGTGTGACTAGGGAAGTCAATTATTTGGATCCGAGAACTCAGGTCAAAGGAGATATTCTTTTCAATGGCCTGATCGGCCAAAAAGGATTCAGAATTTCTAAAGTTGTGGATAGGGCCGACACATTTCTGCCTTTGATTTTGGGGAAAATTGAAACAACTCCCCGGGGATGCATACTTTTTATTAATTACAGATTATTTCCAGGAGCACTTTTTTTCATTGCTTTTTGGTCTGTCATTTTACTAGCCTTTACTGCATTTTATTGCTTTATACTTCCCAATTACGCCTATGCCAGCATCTGTTTTGTGCTGGGAATTATTAATTACGCAGTAGCCTTGTATTTTTTCAACCGGCAGGTGAAAGCTTCACGGGCAGTCTTTCATAAGCTCATCAACTTCCAAATGAAGGATTAGCCCTTCTTTCTTAGGGAAAAATGGCTTTTGGGGTTAATTTAGCGCCGCAAAAAAGATTCAATAAAACATACAATATGAGCATCCGCATAGAAAAAGACACCATGGGGCCTGTAGAGGTGCCTGCTGACAAATACTGGGGCGCGCAGACCCAAAGATCCATTAACAATTTCAAAATCGGTGGTGAGAAAAACCGCATGCCAGTTGAAATCACTCATGCTTTTGCGATTTTGAAAAAAGCGGCGGCACAGACCAATGCCGAACTTGGAGTTTTAGATCAGGAAAAAGCTGATATCATCGGAAAAGTATGTGATGAGATTTTGGCAGGTCAGCACGATGATCAATTTCCTTTGGTAATCTGGCAAACTGGTTCAGGTACGCAGTCTAATATGAACTCTAACGAGGTGATCGCTTACCGCGCTCATGTGCTTCTTGGCGGTTCTTTGGAAGATGCCAAAAAGAAAATCCACCCAAATGACGATGTAAACAAGTCTCAATCTTCCAACGACACCTACCCGACTGCTATGCATATCGCCGCATACAAAATGGTAATGGAGACTACGATTCCTGGAGTTGAAAAACTTAGAGATACACTTGCTGAGAAAGCAGAAGCATTCAAGGATGTGGTTAAAATCGGGCGTACACACTTTATGGATGCCACACCGCTTACATTGGGTCAAGAGTTCAGTGGTTATGTGGCACAGCTTAATCATGGCTTAAAAGCCTTGAGAAACACCCTTTCACATTTATCTGAATTAGCGCTAGGAGGAACCGCCGTAGGAACTGGTCTTAATACGCCAAAGGGATATTCCGAGTTAGTGGCTAAGAAAATTGCTGAACTTTCAGGACAGCCTTTTGTCACTGCTGAGAATAAATTTGAAGCGCTTGCTGCTCACGATGCCATGGTAGAAACTCATGGTGCATTGAAGCAATTGGCAGTTTCCCTGATGAAAATCGCCAATGATGTAAGAATGCTTTCTTCTGGTCCCAGATCTGGAATTGGTGAGATTTTGATCCCTGAAAATGAGCCTGGATCTTCTATCATGCCGGGCAAAGTAAACCCAACACAAGTAGAAGCCTTGACAATGGTAGCTGCTCAAGTAATGGGAAATGATGTAGCTATTTCTATTGGAGGTTCAAATGGTCATTTTGAATTGAACGTATTCAAGCCATTGATCGCTTCTAATTTCCTTACTTCTGCTAGACTAATTGGTGATGCATGCGTGTCATTTAACGATCACTGTGCAGTAGGAATCGAGCCAAACACAGCTATGATCCAGAGACATTTGGAGAATTCATTGATGCTCGTGACCGCTTTGAATCCACATATCGGCTATGAAAATGCTGCTGCAATTGCTAAGAAAGCACATAAGGAAGGTACAAGTTTAAGAGAAGCTGCGATTGCGCTTAACTTATTGACTTCTGAGCAGTTTGACGAATGGGTGAAACCAGAAGAGATGACAGGAAGCTTGAAGTAAGATTTAGCTTCCTGAAAAGAAAAAATGGTCCTGTCAGAGATGACGGGACCATTTTTTTATGATCTGAAATTTCATTGATCAAGGTCTCTAAGTAAAGATTTTATGTAGGAATCTGTAATATTCTCTTGATCTGATTTATCATAGATGGAAAGTAAATAAACAGTATCATCAGAAATAGCAAAGTTAGTTATTACTCTCGCACCGCCGGACTTCCCTTTCCCCTTTGAAGCTATTGACAATCTTATTTTGTAGCAATTCTTAAAAAGTGGGGTTCCTTCGGTTGGGTTTATTTCAAGTTTTTCGATGAGCTTTATATATTCTGATCGTAGGGAATGATATTTCTTAAGAAGCTTTTTAAGCTCTTTCTCAAATTCAGGAACAGATTTGACTTTATAGGTCACAATCAGTCAATTATATCTCTAGCATTTTTAGCTTTCAATTTGCCTGATTTTACATCAAGCATTTCTTTATAGCCCTGAGCTACACTTTCTGCGATTTCCTTTGATTCTTCGACTCCTTCGGATGTAATAAACTTCACATTCAATGCCTTTAGAGCTGACTTGATTTCCTTGGATCGCTCGCTACTTTCCACTTCTATTACAATGGTTTCCATGCTATTAAGTTAAATAATAATTTGATGTATTGAATAATTACTTCATTACATTCAACGAATCGTAAACTTTAGTCGATTCCAATATCATTGGAAATTTTTTAAAATAGAATCCTATCTAACCAAAAGATGGTTCCGTCAAGAATGACGAAACCATCTTTTTATGTAAAACCAAAATTCTATTTCTATTCGTTTGGCGTCAATGGGTTTGATTTTCTAATCAATCCATCCGGCAACTCCCCTTCAGTACTTGCTACAATTGTACACACAGTGGCATCCCCAGTGACATTCACCACTGTTCGGAACATATCCAAAATACGATCCGGAGCAATAATCAATGCGATACCAGCCGCAGGAACACCAATTGATTCCAGTACAATAATCAACATAATCAATCCAGCACCAGGAACACCAGCAGAACCGATTGAAGCAAGCGTAGCGGTTAATACGATCATCAATTGCTGTGTCAAACTCAATTCCATTCCTAAAGCTTGCGCAATAAATACTGCTGCTACCCCTTGGTAAAGGCTAGTCCCATCCATATTCACGGTAGCTCCCAATGGTAGGACGAAGCTGGATATCTCCTCAGAAACCCCTAGCTCTTCCTCCACTTGTTTCATCGTAACAGGAAGTGTAGCAGAACTTGAGCTTGTGGAAAAAGCCAACAATTGCGCCGGTCTAATTGCCTTGAAAAAATCCTTGTATTTCACTTTAGTGAATGCCATCAATATCAATGGATATACAACCAAGATCATGGTAAATAACCCTCCCAATACTACCAAGCTATATTTCAACAAAGCCATTAATAACTGGACTGCAGAATCTGGATTTTCACCGGCAATCTCCACGATTAAGGAAGCCATGAGCGCAAAAACTCCAAAAGGAGCAATCATCATGATGTAATTCACGATCTGGATAATTACATCATTCATTCCGTCGAAAAACGCGATCACAGGAGCCGCTTTACTTTTTTGCACTTGCAAAAGCGCAATTCCTACGAGAATAGCGAAGAAAACAACCTGTAGCATGGCTGCATTGTCAGTTGTCGCTCTAAATACGTTATCAGGAACTATGTCCACTAAAGGTTGCAAAGGGCTTTGTTTCTGAAGTTCAGCAGCTTGACCAACTCTTGATCCCGCATCACCTTCATACAAACTCATTAGATTTTCCCTAGTCTCCGGAGGTAGGCTTTTTCCTGGCTTAAAAACATTCACAAGCAAAAGACCAATTGTCACAGCCAGAACGGTTGTAACCAGATAAGTACCTATCGTCTTTCCACCAATTCTACTCAGCTTGGAAACATCACCCAAGTTTGAAACCCCTACTATCAATGAGGCCAATACCAGAGGTACAGCGATCATTTTCAAGCCATTAATGAAAATCGTCCCAAATGGCTTGATGTAATCAATAGTAACAGAATTGGGGATGGAAGTTTTAATAACTACTAAACCAAAAATCAACCCCAGAACAAGTCCGATGATAATTTGGGTATGTAAGGGTATCTTTTTAAACATAGGAATTGGTTTAGAAGTCTTGCAGTTTATTACTTTTTGCTAACAAAATATAATCAGCTATGACTAATGCAGCCATTGCTTCCACAATCGGTACTGCTCTAGGCACTACACATGGGTCATGGCGTCCTTTTCCGGAAACCACTACTTCTTCTCCAGCCTCATTCACTGATGCCTGATCTGTCATGATAGTTGCTACCGGCTTAAATGCCACATTGAAATAAATATCTTCTCCGTTGGAAATACCGCCTTGGATTCCACCAGAATAATTCGTTTTGGTTTTGACTTTATCTCCTTCTTGGAAAAACACATCATTATGCTTAGAGCCACGCATTTTCACTCCCTCGAAGCCAGATCCGTATTCAAAACCTTTCACAGCATTGATACTCAGCATAGCTTTTCCTAGCTCTGCATGAAGTCTGTCAAATACTGGTTCTCCGATCCCTACTGGAGTATTTTTAATCACACAGCTTACAACACCGCCGATAGTATCACGATCCTTCCGTACCGAATCGATCAATTCAATCATCTCCTCCGCAACAACTGGATCTGGACATCTCACAATATTCTCCTCTGCTTTTGACAAGTCAAGCTCTTCATGGCTTTTATTCAACTTCAAATCACCAACCTGAGATACATAAGCCTGGATAGCAATTCCTTTTGTTTCTAAAAGTTGTTTTGCGATAGCTCCAGCTACTACACGTGCGGCAGTTTCTCTGGCAGAACTTCTCCCACCTCCACGATAATCTCTCAATCCATACTTCTCAAAGTAGGTGAAGTCCGCATGCGAAGGCCGGAATTTGTCTGAGATATGAGAGTAATCCTTACTCTTTTGATCCGAATTATTGATCACTATCCCGATTGGAGTTCCTGTCGTTACTCCTTCAAAAACTCCGGATTTAATCTCAAATTCGTCCTCTTCCTTACGTTGTGTGGTGATTTTGGACTGTCCTGGCTTCCTGCGTTGCATCTCTGCAATAAGTTTTGCCTCATCTATTCTCAGTCCTGCTGGGCACCCTTCAATGATTACCCCTAAAGCTAGCCCATGTGATTCACCGAATGTGGTGATCTTGAATAGCTTCCCAAATGAATTGCCCATTATCTCTTTCTAATTATCAAAACAGCCAGTAATGCCACTGCTATCAGCAACAACACGTTGATTGCGATTGTAAAATAGTATTTATATTTCTCGTTTAAAAACCGATTATCCTCCGTAGAAATGCGGTCGTAAAGCCCTCCTAATCTTTGAGAGGAAATCGCCTGATTTGCTTTACTTTCTCCTACCACGGTTATTTTAGCCTGCGGTCTCAATGTATCATACACCGCACGGTCCGGGTCAAAATAAACCCATTCAAAATTCTTCCCAAGGTCTACTTCTCCTGCTTCGTTGATCGTGATGTAATAATTGAATTCTTTTATTCCTGAAACTCTACCATATCCTCGATTTATCTGCTGTCGGACATTTGGGTCATAGGTATTCAGATTGGCCATTGGAATCCTCTTTGGAGCAGACACCGCATTTATATTTCCCACACCGCTAACACCAAAATTATAATCAAAGCCCTGACCAGTCTCAACTTCTATATTTTTGATATTCTCTCTTAGCTGAAATTGACCAACGCTAACCTCATTTTTCAATGGATGGGGAGGAAGAGGCTTGACCTTAATAGTCTTTGGATTGGAATAGAAAGTCTTGAAGTCCTCTTGCCTATTAGCTCCAAAAAAAGTCGGGTTCTTAGCTATTTTATACTTAATCATCTCCCAAGGAATTCTGGGAATAACTATTTCTCCTTCGGAAAAAGGGAAGAAAGTAGCTTCATATACTTTAAACTTTGTCCATCTTTTACCATTGATGGTCACTTGCTCCGGATCTATGTTGCTGATGTTAAAGTTTTCTTCCCAGGCATTGCTAGGCTTTATTTTCTTCAAAATGTCATCTAGCTGCCTACCTGGTTCATGAAAATTAAAAGGAGCTTGGTTAGATTCAGACATGTAAAATGCTAAACTAACATTAACTCCTTCACCTTGGTAAACCTCTTCTTTATCCACGGATACTGAGAAAAACGCATCATCCTCGAGCTCCACATACTCCGGATCTTCTACTGCAGATCTTCCAAAGAAATCTGCGAAAGGATCAGCAGCGGCATTTCTACCGCCATTAGAGCTTGATGCGTCTCCGACTGTGATTTTTTTGCCCGCTGAAGAATATGCTTGACCATTAATTGAAAGCTCAAAAGATGGTAAAGTAAAATCTCCCTTCTTACTTGGTTTATAGTATTGGATGATGCTATTAGAACTGCTCATCTGTCCATTGATGAGGTTCATCGAGGAAGATTGAGAGATTCCTTGTTTTTGGAAACTTGGTATCTCGGGAAATTGATCGTAAGATTTGATTTTCTCGTTGCTGAGAGTTACTTTGATAGTGAATGTTTCATTCAAACCGATCTCAGCAGGTCCAAGCTCAATCTGAACATCTTGAGCCACAGCCAATCCAGAAAATAGGAACAGGCCACATACGAAAATGAATCGGGCAAGCGTTTTAATCATGGTTGCGAAAATAGGGAATATTCTACTCTTTGATTTCTAAAATAACGCAACATATGGAGAAATGCCTCCGTATTGAAACTTAAAATCAGTTAAAACCTTAAACTCTTTAGACTATGATCGAATATGTGAAGACTATCTTACAAAAGGTCAGCTTTTCAAAATATTTGTTTGAACGTGAGCTGAGAAAAGGATTAAGATTAATTTCACCCACAGAAATTCAGGAATTCAAAGACTGGTGCTACCAGATGTTTGGTAAAATCCACCATGTGATTCTCAATAGATATTTCGAGCCAGCATATTAAACTAAAAGCCCCGACCAAAATTTGGATCGGGGCTTTTTCATTTATGGTAGTTGGTTGTCTTTAATTAATCTTTTGTCGCAAAATCCGGATATGCACGCATGCTGTGTTCGTTAATATCCAAACCTTCCGTTTCTTCAGCCTCATCCACTCGGATTCCAATGGTTTTTTTCATCACAAAGAATATCACACCTGCGAAAATCACACAGAACACTCCCACAGCAACCACTCCTATCAACTGAGAAACAAACTGACCTACGCCAGCAAGATCTCCGAAAATACCAACTGCTAAAGTACCCCAGATACCGCCTACTAAGTGAACTGAAATTGCTCCAACTGGATCATCAATTTTGATTTTGTCAAAGAATACAACTGCAAGGACAATTAATCCACCACCGATCAGGCCAATAATAATTGAAGAATTGACGCCCATTTGGTCAGCACCAGCAGTGATTCCCACTAAGCCTGCCAAAATACCGTTCAATACCATCGTGATATCGTAGGTTTTAAACATTAAATAGGAAACGATCAATGCACCAAAAGCGCCAGCAGCTGCGGCCATAGAAGTAGTTACAAATACTTTGGAAACCAATCCAGGATCGGCGCTAAGCACTGATCCGCCATTGAAACCAAACCATCCAAACCACAGCAAGAACACGCCAAGCGTAGCTAGTGGAATATTGTGACCAGGAATCGCAGTCATACCTCTAGAAGTATATTTTCCGATTCTTGGGCCTAAAAGTGCAGCTCCAATTAATGCTCCCCAGCCTCCTACAGAGTGGACAATCGTAGATCCAGCAAAATCATAGAACGGTGTTTCCAACGTATTAAGGAATCCTCCGCCCCATTTCCACATCCCTACGATAGGATAACAAATCCCTACATATAAGAAGGAGAAAAAGATGAATGGCCCAAGCTTCACTCGCTCAGCTACAGCACCAGAAACAATCGTTGCAGCCGTAGCAGCAAACATTGCCTGGAAAATAAAATCTGTAAAGAAAGTATAACCTGCGTTGTACTCACTAGTATCCCAGCCTTCTGGAAGGCTAAGACCAAAACCTGCAAATCCAAAGAAGGAACCTGCATATTCTGCACCTGGATACATTAAGTTGAAACCTACAAAGGCGTAAGTCAAAAGCCCAATCGCTGGGATAATAGTGTTTTTGAATAGAATGTTAACGGTATTTTTTGAGCGTGTAAGCCCAGCTTCCAAGCTGGCAAAGCCCAAGTGCATGATGAAAACCATTGTGGTGGCGATCATCATCCATAAATTATTGACGGTAAATAAGTCCTGCATTTTTTTGAATAGGTTCGATGATTGAATGAATAAGATTAGAGTGCCTGCTCGCCAGTGTCTGTATTTCTGACACGGTAGGCTTCCAATACGTCATAGACGAAGATTTTCCCATCACCTACCTGACCCGTCTTGCCTTCAGTAAGAATGCAGTTAATCACAGGTTCCACTAATTCTTCTACAGTGACTATTTCGATTTTAGTCCTTGGAATGTATGCCGGCTCATAAGGAACACCACGGTACATTTCAAGTCTGGCATGCTCCAGGCCCATGCCTTTCACTTCATAAAATGTTAGAAACTTCACCCCAAGCGCTGCCACACAACTGTGGATCTGGTCAAAGCGGGAAGTTCTGATAATCGCTTCAATTTTTTTCATTTTTTCAATGGGTCATGGTTTTTTGAGATTATGGCATAAAACTAAACAGAAAATTAAAATAATTGATATATAGGGTAAAATTTTACCCATAGTTTCTATTCAATACAGTTTTGATTTAAAATTTCAGTATTAAAAAATCCTTATTTTCCAAAAATCTCCTACCTCCTTCAATTTATTAGTTCTTTTGAAAACCAAAGGCTATTTGCAAAACTGCATAGTTCTCTTGTCGTCCTGACATAAAAACTTATTTTTGCCAACGATTTATTAAACCTACTATGAACCAGAGACCAACACTTTTATTACTTGCAGCAGGAATGGGAAGCCGATATGGTGGAAATAAGCAAATCGATGGATTTGGCCCAAACGGAGAGACTATTCTTGAATATTCCATTTTTGATGCTATTAGAGCCGGCTTCGGCAAAGTTGTCTTTATCGTGCGGGAAGAAATTCTTGAAGTAGCAAAGGAGAAATTCCTCCCGAAACTGGAAGGTAAAATCGAAGTTGACTTTGTGATTCAGTCACTTGATAGCTTTGTGCCTGCCGAATTGAAGCAAGCAGATCGCAAGAAGCCATTCGGAACAGCTCATGCTATGCTCTGTGCCAAAGATGTAATCAAAGAGCCTTTTGCGGTGATCAACGCAGATGATTTTTATGGAAAAGAAGCTTTTGAAGCGATCGGGAAATTTCTCACAACTGAAGTCAAGTCCGACCTTCATGCAATGGTTGGGTATGCTGTTCAAAATGTACTTTCTGAAAACGGCACTGTAAGTCGAGGTGTCTGCGAAACCAATGAAAAAGGTCATCTAATCGGAATGGTAGAAAGAACTTCTATTGCTCGCGAAAACGGAAAAATCCTAAGTAAAGGAGAAGACGATGTTTTGGAAATCGCTGAAGGAACTCCAGTAAGTATGAACTTCTGGGGCTTCCATCAAGATGTTTTTGCTGACATCGAGAAGATGTGGAATGAGTTTCTTCCTGCAAATCGCGAAAACCTGAAATCTGAATTCTACATTCCTACGGTAGCTAATAATCTCATTCAAGCAGATGAAGCTGCCTTTGACATCTTAGAAGGTGGGAAAACTTGGTTTGGTGTCACCTACACAGAGGATAAACCTGTGGTGATCGATTCACTTAAGAAACTACATGATGCTGGAGAATATCCAGCTGAGTTATGGAAATAAGATAAAGGAGCTTCGGCTCCTTTTTTTATGTCTCGATAGAAACAACTCCTTCTTTCAACGAAAAGAAAGAAACTGCAGAATCCAACTTTGAAAGTATCTTCTTTGACCTTTCAGGTCGCGCATCGGTCAAAAATATCTGCCCAAAGGTATGCTGAGATATTAGCTGCATCATTTGGGCAATCCTCAGATCATCTAGCTTATCAAAGATATCATCCAGTAGCAGAATTGGCTTTTCACCCTTCTCTTTTTCGAAAATCTGGAATTGAGCAAGCTTCAGGGCTATGATGTATGATTTCTGCTGTCCTTGGCTACCGATCTTTCGAATAGGGTGCTCACCAATCATAAAGCCAAAATCATCTTTATGAATTCCTGCATTACTGTTTTTGGTGATCAGGTCTTTTTTCCGAAGGCTTTTGAAATAATCTTCGAAGTCCGGTCGCAAAGCTTCGGTTTCATAAATCACACTAACCAATTCCTGTCCTTGGGAAATTTCGGAATAATGACTTTGTAATAAGGGAGCCATTTCCGCCAGAAGCTCATTTCTTCTAGCAGCAAGGACAATACTTAGTTCAATTAACTCAGAATCGTAATTGTCCAAAAGTGTCAAATCACGTCTTCCAGTTTCGGCAAACTTCTTCAGCAAGGCATTTCGCTGCTTTAAAAAATGATGGTATCTAATCAATTGATCGAGGTAGGTATGATCAAGCTGCGAAATCAATCCATCAAAAAACTTTCTGCGTCCGTCGCTTCCACCTTTGATCAACTCCGTGTCATCAGGAGCTATGAGGACCAAAGGAATCAGACCTACATGCTCCGAAGTTTTGGCAAGTGCCTTTCCATTTTGATAAATCTGCTTCTTTTTCCCCAATTCTACCGTGCATCTCACCTCCAACTGCTTTTCTTCTGCCAGTTCAAATTGCCCCTTGATCGCAAAGAAATCTTTCTCATGCTGCACATTCAGACTATCGCTGGATTGCACGGCGCTTTTGGTCAAAGACAGATAGTGTATCCCATCCAGCACATTGGTTTTTCCACTTCCATTCAAGCCTACAAAGCAATTGATCTCGCTGGAAAATTGGAGTCGGGTCTTCTCATGGTTTTTAAATTGTAAGAGTTCGAGAGACTTCAGGTGCATGAGATTGGGTAATTATTTCGAAGGGAGCCTGTTATTTAGGGCGGGATGATTATATTTGGATCCTAAAATTAGCATATTTTCATCATTACGATATGGCAAAGAAAACTGCAGCGACTAAGTCTAAAGTAAAATATTCAAAAGAAACTTATACCTTTTGGTACGAGAGCATGCTCTTAATGAGGAGGTTCGAGGAGAAAGCTGGACAACTTTACGGTCAGCAAAAAATCAGAGGATTCTGTCATTTATATATCGGTCAGGAAGCATGTGCTTCTGGAGCTATTTCAGCTTTGACCCCAGACGACAAGTGGATCACAGCTTATCGTTGTCACGCTCACCCACTTGGATTGGGTACTGATCCAGGTGCTGTAATGGCTGAGCTTTTCGGTAAAGCAACGGGTACTACCAAAGGAAAAGGTGGTTCCATGCACATTTTCGATAAAGAGAAAAACTTTATGGGAGGTCACGGAATCGTAGGAGCACAAATTCCTATGGGGCTTGGAATGGGCTTCGCGGAAAAATATAAAGGCACCAAAAACCTAGCAATTTGCTACATGGGCGATGGTGCTGTACGTCAAGGTGCTTTTCACGAAGCATTGAATTTGGCTATGCTTTACAAGACTCCTGTGATTTTCGTCATTGAAAACAATGGCTATGCAATGGGCACTGCTGTAAAGAGATCATCCAACGTTGAGGATCTTTCTACCTTGGGAGAATCTTATGACATGCCATCATTCGCAGTGGATGGAATGAACGTCGAAGCAGTTCACGAAGCAGTAGCTGAAGCTGCTGATAGAGCAAGAAGAGGCGATGGGCCGACCTTGCTTGAAATGAGAACTTACAGATACAAAGGACACTCGATGTCTGATCCTCAGAAATACAGAACCAAAGAGGAAGTAGAAGAATACAAGCAGCGTGATCCAATGGAGCAAGTGCTTGCTACCATCAAAGAAAATAATATTCTTACAGAAGAAGAGATAGAAGAAATCGTAAAAGGCGTAAAACAAAAAGTAACCGATGCGGTGAAATTCGCTGAAGAATCCCCTTGGCCTGACGGACAGGATGCTTTCAAGGATGTTTACATCCAGGAAGACTATCCATTTGTAATGGAATAAATCAATAATTACATAACCACTTAAAAGCCATGAAGACAGAAAGCTTTCATGGCTTTTTTATTGGGCTTTGTAGAAATTATAAAAACCGTATATTTGCGGCTGAAATTTGAGTAGCATGGCAACGAAACAAACTAAAAGAGTACACCCAGACCACCACAATGATCTTTTGGAAGATCCTTCCGAGATAGCATCAAGATTAGGTAAAGGTGAGGCTTTTTTAAAGCAGAATAGTAAGGTACTAGCTGGCGTATTGATCGCAGCAGTGATTTTGATCGGTGGAATTCTATTTTTCCAAATCAATAATCAAAACCAAAATGAGAAAGCACAGAAGGAAATGTTCCAGGCAGTGTATTTCTTCGAACAAGACAGTGTACAACTTGCTTTAGAAGGTGACGGTATTAATGCTGGCTTACTTAACATTGTAGATGACTACCCAAGAACAGATGCAGCAAATCTTGCACATTTCTACATTGGCTCTATCTACCTTTCTGAGAGAAAATACGAAGAAGCAATTACAGAATTGGAGCAATTCTCAGCAGATGATTTCTTGGTACAGGCTAAAGCTTATTCTCTAATCGGAGATGCAAATATGGAGCTTGGCAATACTGATAAGGCTATCGCTAATTACAAAAAAGCGGCTGAATACGATGAAAATAAGTATTTCACACCTAAGTATTTGACTAAATTGGCTATCGCATACGAAGCTGCAGGCAACATTCCTGAAGCAATTGCTGCCTATGGTGAGATCGAAGACAAGTATTTCGAGTCTTTCGAATTTTCTTCAGCACGAAAACATAAAGCTCGCTTAGAAGGTCTTGCCTCTAAGTAATGCTTTTTCTATAGCATACTAGAAGAGTAAGGCCCTGCGGTCTTACTCTTTTTTTGTTTACAACACTTTATAAAGAACCTATCAATGGCAACTTCACTTAAAAGCCTTAGTGCACATTCCCCCAAAAACGTTCAGGACATCAGCGATAAAACATTTGGAATCATCGTATCCGAATGGAACGAAGACGTAACTGAAGCACTCTATTCTGGTGCTTATCAGACTCTTATCGAAAACGGAGCGAAAAAAGAAAATATTATCCGCAAGAATGTCCCTGGTTCATTTGAGCTTACTCTTGCTGCTCAATGGCTAGCTCAGGAAGAAAGCATTGATGCAGTAATCTGTCTCGGATGCGTAATCCAAGGTGAGACTAAGCATTTTGATTTTATTTGTGACGCGGTTGCTCATGGTATTACCAATGTGAGTTTGAAATACAATAAGCCAGTGATTTTTGGAGTATTGACCCCAAATACTCAGCAGCAAGCCATGGATCGTGCTGGAGGAAAGCATGGTAACAAAGGCGACGAAGCGGCTATCACCGCTGTCAAAATGCTTGGATTCTAAGACAAAAACCTATTAACCTTTTAAGTATATGAAAATCATGAAATTTGGAGGCACCTCTGTGGGCCGTCCAGAACGCATGCATCAGGTAAAAGACCTGATCACCCGTGGTGATGAATCGAAAATCGTAGTTCTTTCTGCTCTTTCTGGCACAACCAATTCGTTGGTAAGTATCGGAGAGGCTCTGGCTTCAGCTGATAAAGTGCTGGCTAAATCAAGGATAGATGAGCTTCATGCACATTACAATGACTTTTATCCAAAACTGGTAAAGACCGAAGCTGCACGAGAAAAGGCTCAGGAAATCATCAAGGAGCATTTTGAGTTTTTGAATATCCTTTTGAGAATCTCTTTTAATGAGGCAATCAATCGCGACATTCTAGCACAAGGCGAATTGCTTTCTACGAAGCTATTTCATACCCTTTTGGAAGAACTGGAAATTCCTGCCGTTTTCCTTTCTGCACTTGACTTCATGAGTATTGATGAAAATGCAGAGCCAGAACTTCAAAAAATCTCAGACCGATTGAAGGCGATACTTGCCCAGCATCCAGACGACACGATCTTCATCACCCAAGGTTTTATCTGCAAAAACCACCTGAATGAAGTGGATAACCTGAAGCGTGGCGGATCGGATTACACTGCTTCTTTGGTTGCTGCCGCAATTCAAGCTACAGCCTGCGAGATCTGGACGGATATCGACGGAATGCATAATAACGATCCTAGGATTGTTGATAAAACGCGCCCAATCGCTGAAATGTCCTTCGACGAAGCTGCCGAGCTTGCTTATTTTGGAGCCAAAATTCTTCATCCGGCATCTATCTGGCCTGCTCAACAATTTAACGTACCGGTGAAATTGCTCAACACCATGCAACCGGAAGCTCACGGAACATTGATCAAAGCTGAAGTGGATTCGGTTGGTGTAAAAGCTATCGCAGCCAAAGACGGTATCACAGCTATCAAAATTAAATCCAGCCGAATGCTTTTGGCTTATGGTTTCCTGAGAAAGGTATTTGAGATTTTTGAAAAATATAAAACTCCAATCGATATGATCACTACATCTGAGGTGGCAGTATCGGTAACTATTGACGATTTAAGTCACCTGGACCATATTTTAGAAGAACTGGGTACATTCTGTAGCGTGGAGGTTGATAGAGACCAGACTATCATCTGTATCGTGGGCAATATGGTTTCGGAAAGCAAAGGTGCTATCCAATCCGTAATTGATTCGCTGATAGAATATCCTGTTAGAATGGTATCCTTTGGTGGTAGCCGCCATAACGTTTCAGTTTTGGTAGACTCAAAATTCAAAAAAGAAGCACTTCAAAGTCTCAATCAAGACTTATTTACTTGGTAAAAATGATAGCCGGCCTAGCGCCGGCTATTTTATTTAGACTGATTCTTTTTACTTTTGGGTGATGTCAGCGGAAAACGATAAACCAGGCTTTCTTCAGCGCCTTCAATCCAAATGGAAATTGGACAGCCTCCTTCAGGTCGTTTTAGTTTTGGTTGTTTTTGCCTGCACCGGATTCACCATACTTTTTATCAAGAATCCAATCCTTGACTTCTTCGGTGTAGAAAAAGGCGGTTTAGTCAATACCCTTTTATATCTCTTACTGGTACTTCCCCTTTATCAAATATTTCTTCTGATTTATGGCTTTATTTTCGGCCAGTTTAAATTCTTCTGGGAAAAAGAGAAGCAGATTTTCAGAAGAATAGGTGGATTGTTTTCTAAAAAGAAGTAAAAGCCAAAATAACTTTTACTAACTTATCACGTTAGTAAAACGAACACATATGATTCTATCATTTGGATCAAAAGAAACTGAAAAGATTTGGGATGGTATCAGAGTGAAAAAACTCCCTCCAGACATTCAGCAAATTTGTCGTAGAAAATTAAGAATGCTGAACAACTCTCAAGAAATTGGAGATTTGCTTATACCTCCTTCCAATCGGTTAGAAAAACTAGCGGGGAATTTAGCCGGATATTATAGCATTCGAATAAACATACATTGGCGAATAATTTTTAAATGGGAAAACGGAAACTCAACACAAGTAGAAATAGTAGATTATCATTAACACCATGGAAAAATTAGCAAACATACACCCGGGAGAAGTATTGAATTTGGAGTTTTTGGAGCCGTTAAATATCACTGCTTATCGATTATCTAAAGACCTAAACATTCCTCAAACCAGAATTTCAGAGATTATAAAAGGCAATCGCCGGATCACTGCAGATACAGCTCTCAGACTGAGTAAATATTTTGGAAATTCAGCTAAATTCTGGCTTGGACTACAAAACGACTATGATATCGAAGAAGAAGGTTTGCAAAAAGAGAAAGACCTCAATAAAATAAAGCACTTCGAAGAAAAGGATGTCGCGTAGTTTGCAAATCAAGAAATCCTACTCCAGTTTACAGCCGTTTTCTTCTGTTGCTTAATTTGTCTAAGAATCGGAGCATTTTCTGGCTGAGTCAATTCTGGGTCATTAACCAATAGCTGCTGGGCCGCATCCCTTGCCAAAGTCAAAATCGGAGCATCTTTACTTAGATCAGCAATCAACAAATCGGTGATTCCACTTTGCTGAGTCCCCATCAGATCTCCCGGTCCGCGTAATCGCAAATCCACATCAGCGATCTCAAACCCGTCATTGGTACGAACCATTGTTTCCAATCGCACCCGGGAATCTTTAGAAAGCTCATACTTGCTCATCAGAATGCAATAACTCTGCTCAGCACCTCTTCCCACTCTTCCGCGCAACTGATGCAACTGAGATAGCCCAAAACGCTCTGCATTCTCAATGATCATCACCGAAGCATTGGGCACATTCACTCCCACCTCAATTACCGTTGTTGCCACCATGATCTTCGTTTCACCTTTCACGAAGCGCTGCATCTCGTATTCCTTCGCATCAGCCTTCATACTTCCGTTCACGATGCTAATTGGATAATTGGGGAATGCACGGGAGATACTTTCAAAGCCATCCATGACATTTTTCAAATCCATCTTTTCGGACTCTTCGATCAGCGGGTAAACGATATAAACTTGCCTTCCTTTTTTGATTTCTTGATTAATAAAACCAAAGACCTTCAAGCGATCCTTATCATAGCGATGCACAGTCTGAATCGGCTTTCTTCCCGCCGGCATCTCATCGATCACGGACACATCCAAATCCCCGTAAAGTGTCATCGCCAGCGTCCTTGGAATTGGGGTCGCCGTCATGACCAATACGTGAGGAATAAACTCTTCATTTTTAGCCCAAAGCTTAGCTCTTTGCGCTACACCAAAACGATGCTGCTCGTCGACGATTGCCAAAGCCAGGTTTTGGAATTGAACCACATCTTCTAAAAGTGCATGCGTTCCAATCAGTATCTTGAGTTCACCGGAAAGCAGTTCCTCGTGAATGATTTTTCGGGCAGATTTCTTGGTCGAGCCTGTGAGCAAAGCAATTTTTAGCCCCATCATATCAGCGAATTCCTTCAAACCAGCATAATGCTGTGTCGCCAGAATCTCCGTAGGAGCCATCAAGCAAGCCTGAGCCCCAGAACTGATCGCAATCAACGCGCAAATAAACGCAACCATCGTTTTACCACTTCCCACGTCTCCTTGGATCAGGCGATTCATCTGCTTGCCTGACTTCATATCCCCGTATGATTCGCGAACAACCCGTTTCTGGGCATTGGTGAGCTCGAAAGGAATGTGGTTGGTATAAAACTCGGTGAGTAATTCTGTATTGTTCAGTATCTGTCCACGAAACTTCTCAGTCCGGGCTACCTTCAGCATTAAAAGTCGAAGTTGCAAATAGAAAAACTCCTCGAATTTTAAACGCTTTCTAGCTCGCTGAAGTAGGTTTGGCTCAGTAGGAAAGTGAATCTGCCGAATAGCCTCCTTCTTCCCAATAAGTTGATATTGCTGCAAAATCTCCCCAGAAATCGTCTCCTGAATATGTGGAAAGCAAACCTGAACCAACTGCTCCATGATTTTGGAAATACCTTTGGAATCCAAAAATCTGGCTCTCAGCTTTTCCGTAGTAGAATAAACGGGCTGGAAATTATTTCTCTTTTCGTTAGCTGAGGTAAGCGGCTCCATCTCGGGATGTGCGATACTCCACTTTCTTCCGAACTGGGCAGGTTTTCCCAGAAAAACATAAACTGCGCCTGGTACAATATTCTTTTGAACCCATGCAATTCCTTTGAACCAAGTCATTTCCATTTCCCCAGTTTCATCCGCCACATGAGCCACCAGTCGCTTTTTATTGCCCATCCCTACGAGCTCCAACTTTCGGACTTTTGCAATAACCTGCACTGATTCCATCTCAGAATGCAACTCCCGAATCTTGAAAAACTTCGTTCTGTCCTCGTATCGAAAAGGATAATGCTGTAGCAATTCACTGAAGGTGAAAATATTCAACTCCTTGTTGATCAGAGCGGCACGCTGCGGGCCAACTCCTTTGAGAAACTCTATCTTGGTGTCAAAAAATCCGGACAAGGAAAATTGATTTTTGGGTTAGGACAAATTAAACCCACTCAGTCCAATTGCCAATAAAAAATGACCGGAATTGTCAGAATACAATTTTAGGATTGTGTGACAGCCTTCCAGATTTTCTCTATTTCAACCTTATTTTCCTGAAGACTTTGCAGTAAAAGCATTTGGTTTTTTGCCCGGTGAAAATTCTGTTCAGGATATTCCACTTTATAATATACATTACCTTGGAGGTGGTCAGTGAAAAAGCGAAGGCCCATAATGCATATCATTACTTCCCCTGCCAGAAGCAAGGATTTAGCTTCATCTTCTGTAGCCAAGGATTTGACACCTTCCCAGTAGCCTTTAAGTAATTGCTCGAAAACAGGGATTTCAAGTTTAATCTCATTCCAATTCCGACTGGTTTCCGATACAGAACATGCCACTGTTCGTACCAAATCCCCAAAATCATACATCAAGTACCCGCTCATCAAGGTATCCAGATCGACTACAGCTTCCACTTTTTGAAGATCATGGGAAAAAATCAGATTGTTGATTTTTGTATCGTTGTGGGTAAGTCGCTGAGGAAGGATCGCTTTGAATTCTTGATATGATTCAATCAATTTCTTTTGACTCAAGTAAAAATCCAATACCAGCTGATCTTCTTTTGAAAGGGATTTTATTCCTGCAGCAACTTCTTCCAGCTTTGCGAAGCGCAGATCCAAACGATGGAAGTTTGGGATGCATTCCTGCAACTGGCTGGTATCTATGCCTTTTCCCCATTCCGCAAATACTCCATAAGCTTTTGCTGCCAAGTAGGCTTGGTCTAGCCCAGAGATTTCTTGGATAGTCTGCCCTGACACGAATTCAAACAAGCGGAAAAGACGGCCGTGCACCGTCGTGATTAACTTATTATTTGAATTTAATATGGGCAAAGGAAGCTGAAATGGAAGAAAAGTATCATTTCCCTGAGATTTGATTAAGCGCTGATTATGGGAAATACGCTCCGGAAATTGAAACACTCCATTGTTGAATTCCTGCAAAATGAATTTCGCATCGCCAGACTCAATCAAATATGTGCCGTGTATCAAACCAGCACCAAATGCCTGAAATTCAAAATTCTCAAAAGAATTAAAAGTATAATTGGCCAGAATGCTAGCGATGTCTTCCTTAATCATGGCCCAAAGCTATAGTATCGTATCCAATTCAGAATTATCAGAAAGAGAAAAATCTCTCCAAAAGTGAGATTATACCCATCTATATCTCATTGTTGACACAAATGGATTTTCTTACTAAAAGTAAAAGCACATTTTATATTGCAGAAGAGCCGACTTGCCAAAATTCTGTGTAATCTTCGGTAAAGTCTTTTCCTGTTTGATAGAAAATAAATACATTAGCAAAATTTATCATTTAAGTAGAAAGTTATTTTCGAAAAAATTTAAAGAACTCCTTAATCCAATATACTATGAATGTTACCGCCATAGACTGGTCGATCATTGCCGCGTTCTTTGTCATCTCCCTACTAATAGGACTTTACACTTCAAAAAAAGCCGGTTCCTCTGCCAAGGAATTTTTCCTTTCAGGTAGAAATATGCCTTGGTGGTTACTAGGGGTTTCTATGGTCGCAACGACCTTCTCTGCTGATACCCCAAACTTGGTAACAGACATAGTTCGAAAAAATGGTGTGGCTGGAAACTGGGCTTGGTGGGCTTTCTTACTTACTGGCATGCTGACAGTATTTGTCTATGCCAAACTGTGGAGACGATCTGAAGTGACTACTGACTTAGAGTTTTACGAATTACGCTATTCGGGCAAAGGAGCAGCATTTTTAAGAGCATTCCGAGCGCTTTATCTGGGTGTATTCTTCAATGTGGTCATCATGGCAACCGTATCTCTCGCTGCTATCAAGATTGGCGGGATCATGCTAGGACTGAGTCCAGTGCAAACCCTACTTATAGCATCTGTGGTAACAGTAGTCTACAGTTCTTTGGGTGGATTAAAAGGTGTACTTCTAACTGACTTCTTTCAATTCTTTATTGCGATGATCGGCTCATTTGGAGCGGCATATTTTATCATCGACCTTCCTGAAATCGGAAGTTTAAACAATCTTTTGACGCATGAAAACGTGGTCGGAAAACTTAATTTCCTTCCCGATTTCTCTGACCCAAATGCTTACATTCCATTGTTCATCATGCCTATTGCTATCCAGTGGTGGGCGACTTGGTATCCAGGCGCTGAGCCAGGAGGAGGAGGATACATTGCTCAGCGTATGCTATCCGCTAAAGATGAAAAAAATGCAATCGGCGCTACGTTGTTTTTCAATATCGCTCACTATGCGATGCGCCCTTGGCCATGGATCTTAATAGCCTTGGCATCCTTGGTTATTTTTCCCAACATTTCAGATATACAGACGGCCTTCCCAAATATTCCTGCTGATAAGCTGGGCGATGATTTGGCCTACTCAGCTATGTTGACTTACCTGCCAACTGGTTTGATAGGAATCGTGCTTGCTTCTTTGATCGCAGCAGTGATGTCTACGCTTTCTACACACTTGAATTGGGGATCTTCCTACATCGTGAATGATTTCTACCTACGATTTATGAAGCCAGAGGCTTCAGATAAAGAATTGGTTGCAGTTGGTAGAATTTCTACTATCGTTTTGATGGCACTTTCAGCTGTTCTTGCACTTGCACTTTCTAGTGCCTTAGATGCCTTCAATATTCTATTGCAAATCGGAGCTGGTACTGGTTTGATCTTTATACTAAGATGGTTTTGGTGGAGAATTAATGCCTATACCGAAATCTCCGCAATGGCGATTTCATTCGTAGTTGCAATTTTCTTTGAGGTGATCAATCCAAAAGTAAACTGGATCATGATCCCAGAAAATCAAGCTTACCTAAAGCTGATTTATAGTGTAAGTATTACTACGATTGGCTGGTTGATCGTAACGTTTATTACAGCACCAGAAAAGGATGAAGTACTACTTTCCTTCTATAGAAAAGTAACTCCAGCTGCTTTTGGCTGGAAAAAAGTATTGGATAGATACCCTTCGGAAAAGCAAGTAATCGGTCAACTTCCAAAGGAAATAGGCTTGATGATGATAGGATCAGTGATGATCTATTCAGCCCTTTTCTCTACGGGATTCTTTATTTATGGAAATATGCTGGCTGGAAGCATCGCTGCGGCAATTGCGATTCTCGGCGGAATTATAGTAATCCGATCCTGGAAAAACCTGAACTAATCGACAAACTTTACAGAATTCATCAAATGGACCATGTCCTGTTTGATGAATTCTATTACCGGGGAAAGCGAATCATTTTTCATTGCGGTATTGAAATACAATGCGCCTCTCAGAAAATTTTTGGTAGAATCAGTTACAAAAAACTGAAACTGTGTAGGTACTTCTCCAGTCAGTTCAGCAACCACTGCAGTATATCCTTCGGGAGTTAAAAGAACGGCTTCCTCTATTCCATAAGCTTTCACTTGGTGCTGAGCCGTAAGCTTAAATGCATCATTGGATAGTTGCTTGAAACCGACCTTATCCCCATCGATTCTCTTGTAGGTTAAATGTACTTTTCCTCCAAAATCCTCATAATTCAAATTAGCCCAAGCTTCCTCATCTGGGTTGAATGTGTCTGCTTCCACTTTCGAATAAGTAGAATAGTCAAAATGATAGGGATATCCTTCAGATAGCGTTTCAAATGAATGAGTGGGTAAATCTATGCGATTATAGCCAGGAGGCTTCGGCAAATAAGTCTGATCACAACTAACTATCCCTACAGCTAAAATACAGATCCAAAGGTGTTTTCTCATGGTTTAAAATTAGGCAATGTGTTTGATTTGGTTCGGGAATAATGGAAATTTAACCAAATAACCAATCTCTATACAAATGAAAAAATCACTACAATACCTTACTAGCACCTTGATGGTAGCTATTTTCATGATGGCCTCAGCGGCCGTTTCAGCTCAGACTACCAAAGATGAGTTCATGAGCAAATGGCAAAACAGCAAGCAGTTTACACTAGATGTGCTGGATAAAATGCCTGACTCTGGTATGGATTATAAAACTGACCCAGCCGCCATGTCTTTCAAAGAGCAAATTCATCACATCGGAACTGCTATTGTTGGGATATCACAAGGTTTTTTAAAAGGTGGGGATCCAGGCTTCACTATTGATCTTGCTACGGCATCTAAAGCTGATTTAGCAGCATATGTAGGCAAATGCTATGACTACGGCACTACTACAATGAATGCGCTTTCTGATGCAGATGCGGCTGAGTCCATTGAAGTATTTGGCAACAAGGTAACTAGACGCCAAGTAATGGCTTTGCTGATGGATCATAGCACTCACCATAGAGGATCTGCGATTGCTTACTTAAGGGTACAGGGAGCAGAGCCTCCAGCTTTTGTGGGTTTCTAAAACTAAGTTGATGCATAAAAAAGCGGCCATGATTAGTTTCATGGCCGCTTTTGCTTTTATAAATAGGTTACTCTCTTACCCAAGCTACTTTTTCTTCGAGGGAATCTCGTTTGCCCTCTGGCCAATTATCCGTAGCTGGCTTGGCTACGTAGAAATAGCCCATGAGCGTGTCTTCACCTTCGAGGCCATAATCTTCTCTCGCTTCTTGCCAAAATGTCGGCCCGCCAGTACCCCAATAAGCTGCTAATCCATGAGCCGAAGCAGTCAAATACATATTCTGAACAGCCATAGAAACTGCAGCTATCTCTTCCATCAGTGGAATTCCTGCTGACCTCTTCAAAATTATAGCAATCATGTGTGAAGCTTTCAACGGCTGCTGTTTGAACTTTTCAAAAGTTGCTTCCAAAAATGGCGTACCGTTCTTCTCAGCTCGCATCTTATACATATCGGCTTGGTAATCCGCGAATTTCTTTAGGCCATCACCTGTATACACAATAAATCTCCATGGTTGAGTTAATTTGTGTGTAGGAGCCCAACGCGCATTTTCCAGCAATTCTTCGATGATAGTATCATCTACTGGGTCATTTTCTTTGAACTGTGCCGCAAACATGGATCTACGTCCACGGATTATTTTATTTACTTCTTCGATGTTGAAATCGGGCTTTTGCATGTATTCTTTACTTATTTATGAGTATTCGTATTTCTAAGTGCAAAGAAAGGAAATTGGTTCTGGGTACAGAAAATTTGTTTTGATAAAAGCTTAGGCTAGAGTTCACCTTTTAGGAGTTGCCTTCTCAATTCAGGATCAAACTTTTCAATTGCATAACGCAAAGCTGTTCTTGGCATCGTCTTATAATACTTTCTTAAAAACTCCATTTCGACTTCAAAATCCACATTTCCTATTTCCCGAAGCATCCAGCCAACGGCTTTATGAATCAAGTCATGCTCATGATAGAGGAGCTTCTCAGCCAGTGCCAACGCATCTTCAAAATGCCCTCTCTTGATCCAATAATAACAGCTTATCATTGCTACTCTTTGTTTCCAAAGATGGTCTGAATCAGCTAATTCGTAGAAAAGAGACTTGTCTTTACTTAAATAGTAATGACCTAAAATATGATGGCAAGAGCTGTCCACCAAGTCCCAATTGTTTACATAATCAAGGTTGGCTAAATAAAAATCCACCAACTGTTTCTGCTCGGAAGCTATTTTTAATTTTTGATACCGATATACCAAAATGTAGATAGCCGTCAGTCTAACCTCGTGATATTTATTTTGCAGGAGTACAGCTATTTCCTCAAGACTGATTTCTTTAAAGACCGCCTTAGCCACTTTGCGCTGTTCGGGGACAATCACTCCAAGAAATTGATCTCCTTCGCCGTATCCTCCTGGCATAGATTTGAAAAACCTAGGAAAGAATGCGGCTTTTACGGGATTCGCTTTGTCAGAAAGTGCTGCAATTATTTGCGCCGTTAATTCGCTCATTGATAAAAATAGAAAACCTTATGCTTTTCTAAAAGTCATCGCCACCATCACCGCCTTCTCTGCGGCTTTCATTTTGTCCTGGTTTTTCTTTAAAACCACCGAATCTATAAGTAAAAGCCAAGGTGCCAACTCGAGTTTCCCGCTGAAAAACGCGCTTCTCATCAAATCGTGGGTTGGTGGTAGTGATACGAAAATTTCGGGTATTGAATATATCACTGACATTTACTGAAACCGTCGCTTTACCATCAAAAATATCTTTTCGCAAACCAACATTCAAACTATACTGAGGTTCTATTTGACCTTGAGGTAATACAATCGGACCACGGTAATTTCCTTGAAACTGTACATTAAACCAATTTGGAATCAACCAGTTGGCAAGCAGGTTTAAAGTCCAGCTGATATTCTCATTGCTAAAATCCGATTCAATATTCTCCGCATTGATCTTCGAGTAAAAAAGATTCCCAGTTAATGTCGCGTCTAAATTATTGGAGATCTGAATCTGATTGATCAATTCGAAGCCTGTGCTGGCTCTTGTGTCCGCATTTTCACGACTTTGTATGGCTACATTATCATCGGTCAGGATCGTAATTCTAGTCTCAACATCAGTGCTAAATCTATGATAAACTGTGGCATTTAGAAGGTATCGTTCCCAGCCTTTCATATAGCCCACTTCATAACTATCGGTGAACTCGGGTTGTAGGTAGGGATTACCGATGCTGAAATTGTACTGATCCCTAACTCTATATATGGGAGCCAAATCCCAGATGCTAGGTCTGGATATTCTTCTTGTATAATTCAGGGTAAATTCATTTTCCGGAGCGATGGTGTAAGAGAAAAACGCACTAGGGAACAGGTTGAAATAATCGTTTGGAATACTTTCATTATTCCGCACAGTTTCCCCTAACGTATGGGTGTATTCCCCTCTCAATCCGAGCTGATATCCAAATTTTCCTACCTTGTTTTTGAAGGTAAAATAGCCGGCAAAGACATGCTCATCGAAATCAAAGGTATCAGACAGCGTATCTACAACTACTGGTTCAAAGTCCGTAAACTGATCTCCTTGAGCAAATTCTTGACTCCATTGCCAGTTACCGACAGTAGCTTTCAACCCTGTCTCGATAGACGCTCCATTGAGAAATGGCTTTTCGTAATCGAGTTGGGCAACATACAGATTACTGGTTCTAGGTCGATTATTAATTTGAATAAGTCTCTTAGTTGGGTCTGAATTACCTTCACCATCAAAATATTCCTGATTTGAATAATCCTCCTGCTCACGATTATCATAGGAGTACGAGAGAGATGTATAAAGTTTTTGCCCTAAGCTGTCAATATCCCAACTATAATTGATACCTCCCTCGTAATTTCCTGAGTTACTCCATTCGTTATTTTGTCTCATAAAACTAGAATCAATTGATCCCGTCTGACTTATGTTGAGCTGAGTGACATCAGCATATTCTATTTCGTCATCGAAATTTCCCTGAAAGTATACACCTAGCATTCCTCTTTCCAAGACGTTATAATCAACTCCTGCTCTTATCAAGTGAGTTTTTTCTACTTCATAGCCATCCTGAACTTGTTCAAGACTTGGGGAGAACCCTTCCAAGTAATTATTCCGGCTTCCTTCACCATTTTCGCGCTGACGCCGATCTTGCCAATTATAAGAAGCATAAAAATTGGCTTTCTCCGTCCCATAATTCAAATTGACTCCTGCTTGGTATTTTTCGCGGGTTCCGATGGAAGCATTCAACTGCCCATTGAACCCTGTCTTTTCATTCTTCTTCAACACTATATTAATAATCCCACCTACACCCGTGGCGTCGTAGCGTGAGGAAGGATTGGTGATCAATTCCACCGACATTATACTATTTGCTGGGAATTGAGACAAAATACTTTCTGTATCATCTCCAGAGAGATTAGAGGGACGACCATTGATATAGATGAGAATATTCCCACTCCCTCGCATCGTAATTCCACCTTCATCATCCACTTGAATGGAAGGCAAGGTACTTAGCAATTGTGAAGCAGTTTGACCTTCTGCGACGATGCTGTTTTCCACATTGTAAGTTCTCTTGTCAATGTCTGACTCAAACATTGATGTCACGCCCTCTACTACTACTTCATCAAGATTTTGGGCATCTTCTTCCAGTGTAATCGTCCCCAAATTCACTGAGTTTCTATTTGGCGCAAATGTTACACGTTCATAAAACTCTAAATAACCGATGAATCCCACTCTCAAAATGTAATCTCCAGCCGTGGTAGTAAATTCAAAATTTCCATCCAAATCACTCATGCCACCGGTGAGAAGAGCTGAATCAGTAGGAGAAAGCAAGGCAACATTTGCAAACTCAAGCCCTACTTCACGCTTTCCATCCATCACCTTGCCCCTCAATTTAATCTCTTGAGAGAAGGCATCCAGAGAAGAAACAAGGAAAAGAAAAAAAATAGTTACTGGTGAAATTTTATTCATAGCTGTAGGTTAAAGAGATCAGTGGTTTCGAGCTTACAAAGGTTTATTTTTAAATAATTAATTATCAGGTATTTAGAAATAAACCTATACTAATTAAACCTCTGAATCAGCTAAAGGTTTTTGATTCCCAACAAAACTTGTCCTAAGGAAGAAAGTCTGTATAATATGAGTATTATTAGTTTGAACGGTTACTTTTTCCAATTCAGAGACTAGTGGGATTTTCGAATTAGAAAATTGATTGCCCACAATTTGTTGATTTACCTATCTTTAGCTATGATTCGATTGACTTTAACGCTGGGCTTGTCGCTAGCCTACTTTTTTATACCTGTTAATTCAAATGCTCAGACCGCAGAAGCTAGAACCCAGAGTAAAACTTTAGCTGACCTAACCGCACTTTTCGAAGCAACAGAACCCAGTGATTCACTTGCAGGAGTTTATCTGCTAGAGATGATTAATCTCAGTGAACAAGAAGGTAATTATGAGTTAATGGCTGATTTAGCTATACGCCTAACGCGGCTTCCTTCACCTTCTGTCCAGCTTCCTCAGGTGAAAAAGAAAGTTCTAAAAAGGGCAATTTCTTATGAAGACGACGTAGTCAAATCAGAAGATAAAGGGAATCTTCATCTAAAACTGGCCGGAGCATTTTTTAGTCTCGAACAATTTGATTCCGCTATAGTAGAATACACTGAGGCAATTCATACGTTCACAGAAGAGGATTCCATATTCATTGCAGATTCTCACTTTTTCAGAGGTCAGGCGAGGGACTATAAAGGAGATCTACTTGGTGGTATGCAAGATTATCAAACGGCAAGAGATATCTATGCTAATCTTGGTGACAATGAATATGTAAATTATGTCGATGGAGGAATGGCCATATTATTCAGCAAATTCGCCATATACAACGAAGCCGAAAAAATAAGAAACTCTCTGATCGCCAAGTTTGAAGAAGTGGGCGACACATATTCAGTTGGCATCCAGCTTTATAACCAGTCTGAAGACTTTGGAAAACAAGGGTTGTATGAGAATCAACGTGCATATCTACTTAAGGCTGATTCATTGACCCCTTTTGATCCTCAGGATTTTTATTTTGAAAGTATGATTAAACTTTCACTTAGCAATTATTTTGGGGAGCAAGGAAGTCTTACGAAGCAACAGGACTATTTCGCCTCGGCCCAAAAACTCATTGTCAATTTGCCTGAGTTGACTACCACTAATCCTGTGTACTTAAATGCTAAGGCACTAATGGAATATACGCAGGGGAATTTTGCGCTAGCTAATCAACTTGCTCAGGAGTCACTAGCAGCTGCCAAAGAATCTCGAAATATGGATCACCTGATTAAGGCCTACAGGCTACTAGGTGATACTTACAACAAACTAGGTCAATCCAGCAAAGCATTTGAAATCCGCCAAGAGTTAACTGAGTACACCGATTCTATTTTTGCCTCAAATCAAGCTACTACTTTTTCATACTATCAGACCCTCTACGAAACAGAGAGGAAAGAAAAGGAAATCCTGGCGAAGACTCAGGAAATAGAATCAATTACACAGCGTAATAATGCCAAACTCAGAATTATTGCGATTATTGTCGGCATAATTATCATTGCGGGTGTTTTGATTTTCCTTTGGAAAAACCTTCAGCATGAAAAAAAGAAAAAAGAAATGCAGTCGAGATTTTCTCAGGAGCTACTGAAAAATCAAGAAGCAGAACGTGTCCGAATCTCCAAAGACCTTCACGACGGTCTCGGCCAAAGTTTACTTTTGATAAAGAACAAAGTCGCTTTATCAAAGGACAACACCACCGGAGAACTTTTGGATACAGCAATCAACGACTTACGCTCAATAGCCCGATCCCTTCATCCAATGCAATTAGAAAAACTAGGACTGAGCAAGGCTGCTGAACATTTACTTGACCAAATAGATCGCGAAACAGACATATTTGTTTCTTCGGAAATCGAGGAAATAAGAGGGATGTTGAAAAAAGATGAAGAATTGCAACTCTACAGAATATTGCAAGAATCTATTAATAACGTACTCAAACATTCAGAAGCGAGCGCACTCAGGGTTTTACTCAAAAAAATCAGTAAAGGTGTTGAGTTAAAAATTGAGGATAATGGAAAAGGATTTGACTTTTCTGAGAAGTTCAATGACTTTCAAAGTTTAGGATTGAAAACCCTCAAAGAACGTACGGCATCTATTCAAGGGAGTATGAAAGTCTCAAGTGAAAAAGGGTCAGGTACAAGTTTAAGTTTTATTGTTTATGTCTAGCCAAAAACCAACAATTGTAATCGCGGATGATCATCCGATCTTGCTAAAAGGTCTGAAGGATTTCCTTACAGATCTAGGATTAGATATAGTCGGTATGGCAAATGAAGGGCAAAGCGCAATTGACCAAATAATAGAATTCAAGCCTCAATTAGCAATTTTGGACATGGAAATGCCCAATAAAACAGGGCTTGAGATTGCTGCTGACTGCAGGAAATTGGCTCCAGACACAAAAATTATTTTGCTCACACTACATAAAGAACTTTACCTATACCATCAGGCAAAAGATCTGAATCTCTCTGGGTATATTCTGAAAGAGTTTGCACTGGATGACCTTTCAAGGGCAATTTCTATAGTTTTGGAAGGGGGAAGATTTTTTAGTGAGAAGATTTTTGAAGGAATTAAAGAAAATAAACTGCAATCAGAGGAGAATCCATTAACTCCTTCAGAAGTGAAAATTCTCAGATTGATAGCCGACGGTCTTTCTACCAAAGAAATTGCTAACAAGCTTTTTATCTCCGAGCGAACGGTTGACAAGCATAGAAGTAATGTAATTGTAAAGCTGCAGCTTGAAAAAAAGCACAATTCTTTGCTCATCTGGGCCCAAAAAAATCGGGATATAATAAATTAAACACATTTATTCTGGTGCTTAGGACAAAATATACGTGTTAATACGTATTGAGAAGCGTAGCGTGATTAGGTAGATTTGGAATATAATTTCAAAACAACCAACTTTTTACGAAATGAAAATATCTAGCCACCATGGAGATTTTAAGGTTATCCAAACCATAAAAAATCGAGACGAACTTTTAATACTGGGTTCTTGGAAGGACTTGGTTAGAATTTTTGATAGCGGCAGAACTTTTCTTGTAAATAGAAATGAATCACTTTTTGGCATTTATCTCTGCAAACAAGAATGTGCCGAATTTATGAACAAAATAATTCAGGATATTGATTACCATGAATGGGAGGACTTTAAAATAGACAAGCCTATTCTCAACAATCAATTCCAAGCGTAAAGGGTGATTTTTTTCAACAATAAACTTCTAGGGCTGCGCGGATCATACGATCCACGGTTTTTTCAGCTTCTTTATCAAACTCGCCGGTTGGCCGATTTGCCACTATAGCATTTAAGCTTAGCATTCGGTGATTTAATAGCTGCCCCATAGCATAGTAGCCAGCAGTCTCCATTTCGAAATTGGTCATCTTCAATCCATCTACTTTCAGATCGGCCAGTCGTTCTATCATATTTTCCATCTTTGGCTTAAGCCTAATTTCCCTGCCCTGTGGAGCATAAAACCCAGGTGCAGTAAGTGTGACACCACGGTAAAAATTAGATGGTAATTTATCTAGAAGCTCTTTAGAGGCAGCTGCCTGGTATGGCAAAAAATTAAGATCAAGCGTTTCTTTTACTAAAAATGCCCAATCCTGATTTCCTTCAAGTTTTGGGTAAAATTGCATCAACGTATCCACTCCTACAGCTATTTCAGATGCCAGCAAACTTCCAACCGGTAACCCTGCCTGCATGCTTCCAGAGGTACCTAAGCGGATAATTTCGAGACTGGTCTCCGTTGGCTTTACAGTATGTGTTTTGAGATCTACATTGACTAAAGAATCCAATTCAGTCATCAGAATCTCGACATTGTCAGTCCCCATACCCGTGCTCATCACAGTCACTCTTTTACCATTCACTCTCCCGGTATGCGTCACAAATTCACGCTTACTCCCTTTGAAATCAACCTGATCAAAGTATTTGGACACAAGTGAAACCCGGTCGGGATCACCAACTGTAAAAACAAGAGAAGCCAGGTTCTCTGGCTTCAAATGCAAATGATAAATGCTTCCATCAGCATTTAATATCAATTCGGATTCTGGAATTTGTCTGCTCACACTACAAGTTAAGCATTTGATTTTTCTTTGCCTTTACGGACAAGCCCTTTATATGGATTGTAACCATTGGTATTTTTTTGGTAATACCCAGTACCGTCATAGGCTCTTTTTTCCGGGTTTTCTTTGCATTCTCTAGAACAAGCGCCTTCCATTTCCCAGCCACATTCTTCACACATCGGGACGTGTGCATTGCAAGTCTGATTGGCACAGTTTACCATTCGATCCGAAGGTGTGCCGCACACGTGGCATTTAGACACAACTTTAGGATTTACCTTATTCACATCTACAGCTATTCTATTGTCAAACACGTAGCATTTGCCTTCAAAATCTTCGCCTCCAGCTTCCATGCCGTATTTGATGATCCCTCCATGAAGTTGGTACACATCTTCAAAACCCTGCTCTAAAAGAAAAGCAGAAGCTTTTTCGCATTTGATTCCTCCGGTGCAATAGGTCAATACTTTCTTGTTTTTCAGATGCTCCAGTTCTTTCACTTTCTCAGGGAAATCACGGAAGTTATCAATATCAAGGGTCAAGGCATTTTTAAAGCGTCCAAGCTCATGTTCGTAATTAGAACGTACATCCAAGATTACCACATCTTCCTGATCCTTTAGTTTCTTGAATTCCTCCGGATCAAGATGCTTGCCTGTTCTCACATTAGGATCCAGATGTCTTAGTGCACTATGGACAATCTCAGGCTTGTAGCGCACATGAATTTTGGTAAATGCATGGGTATTATGAGAATCTATTTTGAACTCAGTTTTTGCGAAACGCGGATCAGCATGGATATAAGCCATGTATTTCTCACAGTCTTCTTCCAAGCCGGAAACTGTACCGTTCAACCCTTCATCAGAGATAATGATGCGGCCCCGAATGTTGTTTTCAATACAAAATAGGTGATGCTGCTCGCGGTATTCTTCAGAATTTTCAATCTTTGCGTAGCAGTAATAAAGGAGAATTTGATAGTTTTTGTTTTCCATAACTGTAGCCCTGTTGCGGCAGGGTGTTTAGGGATTTATAATTTGAAATTTAAAATTAGAAATTTCTAATTTATTTAACTTTTGCTGCTGGGTTGCCAAAAACAGTTTCGTTCGAGCCTACGGTAGCAATCACTACTGATCCAGCGCCTACTCGGGCATTTTTACCAATCGTAACTCCAGACACAATAGTAGCTCCTGAGCCAATGAAAGCTCCTTCTTCTATGATCACATCTGAATTGATCACAGACCCAGCACCAACTTGGACAAAGTCTCCCAATTTAGCTTTATGCTCAATCACAGCCGCGGAATTGATAATACAGTGGCTTCCAATTTCAACCCCCGCTCCGATATTTACATTGGCATTGATAAAATTACCATGTCCAATGATAGCGTCTGTAGAAATATAAGAACGCTGATGGATCGCATTCACAGGCTGCACCTTGCGACGATCATTCAACAATTCCACTAAGAATTTACGGTATTTAGGATTTTCTTCGGCTACAAATGCTTCTGTCTTCTGACCGATTAACTTTAAGAAACCGTCATCCTCAGGATTGCCAAGAACTGAAACCGTATTGATCTCTGCTCCGTGGATTTTTTCGTCCTCATCCAAAAATCCATACACAACTACATTGTTACTGTTGAAAATCTCAAGTGCTGGATGTGCGATGCCTTTAGCACCAAAAATTATAACTGGTTTTTCCATAGTTTTCTGTAATTCAGGCTGCAAAAATACAGGAATTCACTGGCTTACCCAAAAATCATTTGGATTCTGATTTGATCAGCACTTGGGCAATTTTGCATTGTAAGCATTTCTTAGGCTGGCAATAATTCTTGTACTGCCCTATCATTCCCTGGGAATCAAAGGAATTCTGGGCCGGCCAGCCATGCGATTGAAATCTTCGAATGATATGATTATTCTCAGCAGAAACCTCCTGTAAGAGATCGAAACAGCGCTCTTTCCAGTCTGGCTCTTCGAAATATCGTCCATAAGCAAACCATAGAGGAATTACATAATTGATCACCAAAAGCTCCAAAGCTGTAGATGAAATCCCCGAGCTTGTCTGTCTTTCTGAAGGCTTGCCAAAACTGTAATGATACTGCCAGTATTCGCTTGGCTTCACTTTCAGCAGTTTCTTAAACCCTGCAAAATCATGAGAATCCTGCATCACGGATTGCAGTAAGTTTGGAGCCTTGGATAAAACCACCGCAAGCTGTGCAATTCTGATCGTCGGGAAATTACTAGGTCTAACTCCCATAAAGGTCCAATGCTGTCGTTTCATAGGAGATTCCCATCCATACTTTTTCCTGAAAAATCCATACTCCCGAATCAAATACTGTGCGTACGGTTCTTCAGATTCCTCTGGTAATAGTCCAGCTTGACCTATCAAAATCGCTTCTAATACAGGCAATTGATCCCGATGTTTTTGGAGAATTTTATAAGGAACCAAGCTAGCTAATTCACCCATTGCCTGACTATTTGCTTTGAAACCAAAGCAAATAAACAACCAGAGATAAGCCGTCTCCTCCCAATCACCCGTGGTGGATTTTAGAATATCCAAAATCAAGGTTGACTTTTCCTGAAGCCGTTCGACCAACGCCTTTTCCAAGGCAGAAAAACGAACAATTTCAGGCGCATCCTTTAGTCCATGAGCGCAGGGCAAATCAGATTTATAGTCAAGCATTCGCTCATAATTCCGCCAGATATCCAAAAATATCAACCCCTTCAGTTCCAACGTGGGCATGGGCGTACCGTCATTGCGTAGAACCTTCTGGTCATCCTCCCACACCACATGAAGTACCACGGAATTATAAGCGGGATTCCCACCGTGAGCATGCTGCTTCCATTCGCTTGCCAAACGATGCACCTCCACATGTCCGTGAAATATCACGTTTTCAATAACTACAACAGAATCTCGGAAGTCCGGTCCTTCGCTTTGATTGTGAAATCCAACTTGGATTATTTTCAAGTCATCGCCAGCTGTAGTATGTAGTTTCGCCTTTTCGAAGTATTGGTATTTCCAGACAAGCTGTAAAAAGTCTTCTTTGAATTTCATAAAAATAGAGGTTAAAAATCAACTTAATTTAACCAAAAACTAAAAAACAAAAAAGTCAGGAAACCCTGACTTTCAAAATATTAGCTTCTTATTTTAGTTACGAAGATATTTATCCAGCAAACCAGCCATTTCCTCTTGTAACTTCTTAGTTTCCAGCCTAGCTGTTTTAGCAAAGTCTTTTTCTCCGGAAGCATATATTATCCCACGGCTGGAATTCACCAAAAGCCCACAGCTAGAATTCATACCATATTTAGCTACTTCTGCCAAGCTTCCACCTTGGGCTCCAACTCCTGGCACTAGGAAAAAATGATCTGGAACAACCTTTCTCACTTCACCAATCAACTCGCCCCGAGTGGCCCCTACCACATACATGAGGTTTTCAGGCGTGCCCCATTCTTGACTTTTTTCCAAAACCGTTTGAAATAAAGGTTTGCCATTTTCGTCTTTGATCAATTGGAAATCCATGGAACCCGCATTCGATGTTAAAGCCAAAAGGATCACCCATTTATCTTCAAACTCCAAAAAAGGTGTGACACTGTCCGCTCCCATGTAAGGCGCGACGGTCACCGAGTCAAAGTCCATTTTCTCAAAAAAAGCTTTGGCATAAAGCTTTGACGTATTTCCAATGTCTCCTCGTTTTGCGTCTGCAATAGTGAAAATTTCCTCTGGAATGATTTCATTGATTTTTTGAAGTGTTTCCCAGCCCTTAGGTCCCAAAGCTTCGAAAAAGGCAATGTTAGGCTTATAAGCCACCGCATAGTCAGCTGTTTCTTCTATAATCTCCCTGCAAAAACTAAAAATAGGATCGGCCTCATGTTTCAGGTGTTCAGGAATTTTATTGATATCTGCATCAAGTCCTACGCACAAAAAGGATGATTTTTTCTGGATTTGGGAGAAAAGCTCGGCTCGGGTCATGGATTATAGGATTTTGACAAAGGTAGGAAACCATGATGGCTTAGAAAAGTCATGAAAATTACCCTGCATAGGGTATTGTTTTTTAAAAGTATTCTTTGCCGATAAAAATAGTTTGGATAATAATAATAATAATAATAATATGTTCAGGGGTCTTTAGTTCTAAAGATAGCCTTGGCCAAGGTTTCATACCTAACGAACTCTTTAAATATGAAACCAAAAATACGGATGTCCTTACTCAAAAGGACATATTTTATATTCTTATTCCTCATGATGTACGGCTGTACAGTGCAAGATTATGAAGCTGCACTCAAATCTTCTGCGAACGAGCAGTTGCTAAGTGAGGCAAAAAGTTGGTTCACCAACCAATCCGGAGTGTCATCTATCCCAAACGCCAGAGTGATCAACTTTATAGACGGGGAACCTATTTGGAATGACGCAAAAGAACACTTCTACATGGGTAAACCAGTACTTGAAATTCCGGTAGATCTAAACGTAGAAAATCTGTTTGCACTAAAAAATGAAGAGTGGAAAGAGCAGGCAGGAGACTACCGTGTTCTTCTTTTCAAAATCGGGGAAAATGAATTCCAACCCTATCTTATGAAAGTAGAAAGCCAAGATGATCAAATTGCATCCAAGCATAAGGACTTGAGCTATCTTAATCTTTTGGAAATCCCATCCGATTTCAGCGGAAGTTATTCTTTCTTTTATCTAGATGGGCGATTTGTGGGATCTTGGAATATCGAAGAAGGAGAGCGAGTTAGAGCAGTTTCTTACTCTAAACCAGTGGATAAAATCCCAGATAATTCAAATGCCAGAGTCAATAACTACACATATCACTGTGTAATAACCACTTACACCACATACGTACAGAGTGGTACTGGTGAGCCTCAAATCGTAGAACAATATAAGGTATGGGACTGTATATTTACTCCGATGTTCGCTGGATCAGGCCCAGATGATAATGGAGGAGGAGAAAGCCCAGGATGCTATGAACCACATCCGAATTTTGAGGGATTGATGGTGCCATGTAATGAACCAGACCCATGCAACAATTTCGAGGATTTAGTAAATAAAGTCCTAAATACTGAAGGAGGGTTTGTTAATGATCCGCTTGACAAAGGTGGAGCAACAAACAAAGGAATTTCCTGGCGCACTTGGCAAGATGCTGCTGAATCTGTTTTGGGAAAAGAACCTACCTTAGAAAACTTACAGAACCTTACCGCTGAAGGAGCCAAAGCAATATATAAAGCAAAGTACTGGGACTCAATAAGGCTATCCGAAATAGAAGATGGTGATTTGAGATGGCTAATTTTTGATTTTCACGTCAATTCTGGACCAAATGCAATGCGTCAACTTCAGATGCTATTAAATGAGCTGGGGGCTGATTTGACTGTAGATGGGATAATTGGTAGTAAAACAATTAATTTCATTAACGAATATGAGGACATTATTGAACTCTATAATGGTTACAAACAAACACGTATTAATTTTCTTGAGGATGTCGTCGCAAATGACATTCAACGGCATTTAAAAATATTTCCCCAGGCAACTGAGCAAGAACTTAAATCACTCACCCAGTTACGATTCAAAAATGGATGGTTAAATAGAGTGAATGAATTTATTGAAAAGACTTTTGAAAATTTTGAAAATGTTAATTGCTAAAAAATGAAACATCTAATAGTAATATTATTTATAGTGTTCTGCTCTGCAGAAATATTTGCTCAAAATATCTCTGGTACCTATCGTTGGGATTTGGATAATGGAAGAAGAAATTTTGTAATCTCCTTAAGTCCGAAAAATGCTATTCTTGGGACTACACCCACCAGCTTCAAAGGTGAGCATTGCGGGGTATTTGAAAATGGAAATAGAATGGACTGTAGCTACGAGGAATATTCAATTTCTCTGAATAAAGTTTCCGAAAATGTATTCACCGGAACGATTCTAAGCGCATACTCCCGAACTATCAGCGAAATCAAAGTGACCTATTTCACAAATAATAAAAATATTAAATGGGAAGTAACTAAGCATGGAGGAGGGACTACTTATTTCCCCGAGAATGTCATGATGGAACAATATTGAGGATGTAATCTAAACTTATTGATGGTAGCTTAAAAATCAAGACAAACGGAACGACTATAACGGAAATTGTATTCTATCTGGATTAGTCAAATCTTTTCATATCTCCTTCCGAGATCAATTGGAAGGAGATATAATATGAAATGCGTTCAAAAGATATGATCAATTCCCAATTCTGAAAAATCAAACGGGTGAGTTATGAGACATCAAAAAAGAGAGTTACAAACCAAAAATTACTGGGGTTCAACAAGTAAGTATTTCTTGATTTTTATAGCTCTGGTTTTCTCCTTCCACTCAAATTCATATGGTCAAATCCAAGGGTATAATCCTAACACATTTATCCCGACATTTGACACTAACTACCTCATTATCAAATCAATTGAATCAATTGACAAAGAGTTCAGTTTTCTTAAAAACACCTTATCGTCATTTTTAGAAGAATTCCCAAATCCCGACAAGAATGAAGACTTCTATTATGAGATGGATGAAAAGATGGCGCGACTAATCACCTATGGGCAAAATGAATTCTATTTCCTAGGTGAAAAAATGGATGCATTCCACCTGAAAGATTCCAAATTCTCAATAGGAAATGGTAAAGATTTTATAAAAATAGGAGACCATCATTCATCGGTATCAAAGTTATTTCCACCCTATGAACTGGAGATTAGAACAGATTATGAGACAAAAGAGAAATATGGAGTTATAAGAATAACTACATCTGATAAGGGATTGGTACATGATGATGAAGACTCAATCATACTATTAGTCGATGTTAAGTCTGGCATTATTACAGAAATACATAAGTGATTTTATATTTCAATAAGTATAATAGAGGACTCCCTATTCTATTCGTACTGCTTCTTCTCTTTTCCCATGATTCCAGCTCTCAAGATATATCAGGTTCTTGGCGATGGTTCGAATTTGAAGATAGAGCATTCACAATCCATCTATATAAGCCCGAGCTTGATGATGACGTTATGGGGTCATATGATTTAATAGGAGAGCATTGCGGAGTGTATTATAATGGGGGCAGAATGGACTGTAGCTACGAGGAATATTCTATTTCTCTAAACAGAATCTCCGAAAATGTATTCACAGGAACGATTCTAAGTGCATATTCTCTCGCTGTCAGCGAAATCAGAATAACCTACTTCCCCAGCAGTAAGGAAATAAGGTGGGAAGTAACAAAAGAAGGTGTGGGAAAAAACCGTCTACCAAATTACTTTCCGCTCGATGTTATAATGCAGTAATAGCAAAACTAAAGGAAGACCTCAAAAGCCTTCCTTTAGTTTTTTCATAAATCCAGCTAATCCTATAGCGATGGTCCTTTCGCCCAAGGGAAATTCATCCTTACCTGCATAGATGAAATAGCGATGGTCTGCTGATATATCCTTCACAGCATTCAGGAAGCCTTTTGAAAGCTTTGGACTCAAGGTTCGCTTGATTTCTATCGCCCAAACTTCTCCATTCAAACTCAAGACCAAGTCAAGTTCTGCTCCACCCGTTGTGCGATAAAAGCCATAATCAGCACCTTTTGGCAAAACTGAAATAATATTCTCGATAATAAATCCTTCCCAACTTCCTCCGACAACAGGATGTCCCAGCAGATCATCCAGTTTGGTTAAGTTCAATAAAGCATGTGTAATTCCAGAATCCCGGATGTAGATTTTGGGAGACTTCACCAGTCGCTTGCCCACATTCACTAGCCAAGGTCTGACAGAACGAATCAGCAGAAGATCTTCAAGCATTTCCACATAACTTTTCACAGTCGGAGAAGTCAAATCTAGACTTCCACCAAGTTTGGATAGATTGATCAATTGTCCTTGCTGATGGGCGAGCATAGTCCAGAGTCGACGCAGACGGTTGGCAGGCACAAACTGCGCAATCTGCGGGATATCTCTTTCCAGATAGGTAGTGATGAAATTACCACGCCAAGTCATGCTCGATCTATCCGAACTCGCTAGAAAACTATCTGGAAATCCTCCGCGCAGCCATAGTTTTTCTACATGACCTTCTATCGAATCAACCTCTAAGACATTGAAACCTGGAAGTTCTTCATAGGCAATTCTTCCTGCCAGTGATTCGGAGGATTGCCGGATCAGGTCCAAAGAAGCGGAACCTAAAATCAGAAATTGGCAAGATCTAAAGCCTTTCTTTCTCCTTCGATCTATCACACCTCGCAAAAGCGGAAAGAGGTCAGGCATGCGCTGGATCTCATCCAAAATAATCAAACGACCTTCATGCAGGTCAAAATATTGCTCTGGCTCAGCAAGCTTACTACGGTCTGAGGGACTTTCAAGATCGAGGTAAATAGACTGAGGATCGATGGTTTCCACGAGCTCCAGCGCCAAGGTAGTTTTACCTACTTGCCGTGGGCCAAGAATTGCGATAGCCGGAAAATCAGGCATCAGTTCTTGGAGTTTCAGAATCAAATCTCGTACAATCATCCTTGCAAATTTAAAATCAAATTTTAAATTTGCAAGGATACATTTTTATTATTTAACTGAAAAACAGCTATTTAACTATTTATCATCAAAATCAATTGAAATCATGGATCCTGCCAGAGAAACTGCTGCGGTGATCAGGAAAAAGATCAAACTGAAAGCGACTGCAATCGCCTCATCTATGCCCGCATAGGTATGCGCATAGACGAAAACCAGTTCGCGTGCACCAACTCCACCGATCGTTAGAGGCAACACAGCCACGATGGAAGAAAGTAGAAAAACCAGTTGGTAGGCAAGGAAATTCTCAGTTACGCCAAGGCTTTTCAATATAAACCAAGCACAAATCAATTGTGCTAACTGCCCAGCCATCGACCAGACATTTGCTTTCCAAAAGGAGGGTAGAAAGGCTTTGAAGAGTAACTTTTGCATCAGCCAAAAAACCGGAAACACCAGCAAAGCAGCTACTCCGAACAAGATCTCCCAAGGAACTTGTGAAGCAAATGGTAAGGTCAAATCTACCGGAAGTATCAATACCAGCAACAAAAAAACAATCGCTACCAAACCACCTAGACGATCCAAAAGCGATGCTTGCACCAGTGGCTTTACGGGAGTTTGATAGTGTTTATTCAGTAAGTAAACTTTATACCCATCACCACCAATCCCGCCAGGTAGAAAGAGATTGTAGAACATCCCGATGAGGTAAAGCTTGATATTGAGCTTTTCGGAGATTTGCACACCGATATTTTTGAAGTAGAGATTGAGGCGAAAGGCTGTGAAAAGTTTACTCAGCACAAAAGTTAACACCGCAGGTATTAGCCACAGCCAGTTAATAGTTTTGGTGATTTGCCAAAGCTGATCTGTGTCAATTTTTCGAAAAACCAGAAAGAGCGCCAAACCGGTCAAAACCAGCTTTAGGACAGTCGATAATTTCTTTTTAAGGGAACTTTCTGTTTTCGCCAAAATTCAATTGCTATTTGAAAACCTACTTAGCGCTGTCAATTCTTTGAGGCACTGCAATTACAGGCTGCAATACACCTTGATAGACAGACTTGATGGAATAAGTCGTCTTATCCTGTGATTCAAAATAGGTTCGTACAATGATCTCCGCAATAATTCCGGTGGTGATAAACTGAATACCTCCCAGCACCAAAATAAAACCAAGAATCATAATCGGTCTTCCCCAGATGTCTTCGCCCATTATTTTCAGGATGAGCAGATAAAAATTGATCAGCAAACCAATCAAAAACGCGATAATCCCTATCCCGCCAAATAAGTGAATTGGTCGCTGAAAATACTTTTGGAAAAATAACATCAGAATCAAATCCGACATCACTTTGAAGGTTCGGCTCAGGCCATATTTCGATTCGCCATGAATCCGTGGATGATGCTTCACATCCATTTCGGTCATTTTAGCTCCTTGCTGCTTCGCCAGAACAGGAATAAAACGGTGCAATTCTCCATACAACCCCATTCCCTGCGCAATCTCCGCTTTATACACACGAAGTGTACAACCGTAGTCTTTCAAGTAAACTTTGGTCGTATTCCGGATCACCCAGTTGGCGATCTTACTTGGGATTTTGCGAAGCACAAATCCATCTTTTCTATTCGCTCTACGGCCTGCTACCACATCCCATTCTTCATCGATTGCCTTTTGAAGCATCACAGGAATGTCGGTTGGATCATTTTGCAAATCCCCATCCATGGTGCAGATGTATTCACCAGTAGCCATGTCAATACCTGCTGCCAAAGCTGTGGTTTGGCCAAAATTCCTATTGAAAATAATCAGCTTAGTTCGGCTATTCGCATACTTTTTCACCTCAGCCACTGTCCTATCAGTTGATCCATCTTCAATCAAAATCACTTCATAATCGATGGATTCTAGCGCTGCATAAGTCTGTTCTAAAAGCGGTTGGATATTATCCTCTTCATTATAAACAGTGATTACTACGGAAATCTGTGGCTTGGACATGCGATAAAATTTTGTCAAAAATACGGTAAAATACTTCCTAGGACAAAAAAGCTAGGATTCGCTTTCGGAAGCCAACGAAAATTTGGTGTGACAAAGTTCAATCGGACTATCTTTGCAGCATGTCCCTAAAAGAGCCCCAAATAAATCCATGGGTGGTCATGGCAGCATTTGCCGTCTTAGTTGGCCCGTTTGCACTGAGCTTCCACATGCATTTCCCAGATGAAATGTACTACACCGATGCAGCTGTGAAAATGCTTCAAAACGGAGATTACCTGACCACTTATTTGGGAAATGGAGAACTTCGATTTCGAAAACCAATCGGGACATATTGGGTGGTGCTGGCCGGATTCAAGCTTTTTGGAGTTAGCGCACTATCTTCAAGAATCTTCTTTTTACTCGCTGGAGCATTGACTGTAGGTGCCACCTATTGGCTTGCAAAGCTACTTTTTGAAGACAAAAAAACAGCTGGAATCTCTGCATTGATTATTGCCGCCAATCCTGTATTGATTTTATCCGCAACCCGCTCAATTCCGGATGTGCTACTCGGCCTCACGATGACCGCGAGCGCAGTTGGTTTCGCTGGTTTAATCCGCTTTGGTGACCAAGCCCCCAAAAAATATCTTTGGATTCTTTACCTAAGTTTGGCGCTTGCATTTGAAACCAAAGGCCTTCCTGCTCTTGCTTTAGGAGGACTTGGAGTGTTTTATCTCCTGTTTAATCCATGGAAAAAAATCTCATTTAAAACCTTTCTCCATTTTCCTTCCCTTGCATTAGCTATTTTTATTGCACTCTTCTGGTTTGTCGCCATGTGGCAAATACATGGCCCTACTTATTTAGACAGTTTTGTTGAAGATCAAGTAGGAGGTAGAGTTACTTCACGTTATTTGTTAATCCTGAAAAACGGGATGCTTGCAGTTGGGATTTTGATTGCCATATTTATTCCCTGGATTCTGCTGGTACTTCCTAAAATCAAGAAAAGTACAAGAAAAGCATGGTCAGAGAATTCAGTTTTTTTCGGATTTGCAATTTTATGGGGCTTGGCAATTTTGGGAATGGGAGCGATGACGGCTAAGTTTTATGAGCGATATTTATTGCCCGTAGCTCCAGTATTAGCCGTATTGCTTGGGTGGCTACTTGTAAAAGGAGAATTTGAATTCAGGAAATTGGGTCTAAAAATCAGTACTTGGTTTTTCCTTTTCCTGTGTCTTATTGTTGGGATAGTTGGCTTATGGATAAACTTTCAATTAGGTAGTACTGCATGGGTTTATCTTCAGCTGGCAATGGGATTCGCCATTTTGTCCTACCTCTTCATGCTGACTATTAGAAGCGAGAAACTTCCGAAAGCACTTTCTTATTCTTTCCTATTACTGTTTTTTCTCCTATCCACTGTCACTGCAAAAATATCTCTGCCAGAGCAAGGCGAGCAAATTGAAGCATTTGTAGCAGCTAATGACATAGATCCAAAAGGAGAAATCGGATTTATTGGAAATATCCACACTAGCAGCAAAATTAGGGTGTTTTTGGGACCTGATTATTACATGACTGATATATCCGGCGAGAAGAAGCTTACAGATGAAGAGTTACTCCGAGAAGCCTCTCGCTATACTTATTTGATAGTAGAGGATAAGTTTTTAGAACTAATTCCAAAAAACCAGTACGAAATCTCTGTGGGTTCGGTCAACTGGAATTCCAAACAAATTCCTTTTCTCCTTCAAAATCTCAGCAACCCAGCCTTTGATTCATTGGTGAAGGAAAATGGGAAGATATACTATTGGCTGGAGAAAAGGTGAATTAATACGTATCTGGCAAATATGGATTAAACCGCTCTAGCTTTCTCCAAACCTGAATTTTCGCTACACGAAGTGATTCCTCTCGAAATGAAATCGGCAACTCCTCTTCATAAATCAATTCCTGAAAATCTGCAAATTCTCCTGGAGAATCATAATTCCAACTCACGAAAATCCCCACTTCATTTTTTCCTACAAACTGCTCCAAGCCTGGCCAAAGATCAAATTGATTCTTTCTTGCCCCCATGTTTAACATATACGTTTGTGGATGATCTGGAAGGTAAAAGGAAAGCTCGGAGGCCATGTGATAGGTTTCTGAAAAGATATACGCATCTTCAATACCCAAACTATCTCGTAATGTGACGAGTCTTTCGGCTAAAGGCTCGTAGCCTGCCATTCTTCTGAAAGCAGATTTCTCAGCCTTTTTGATAGGAGTAATACTTTTCATCAAAGTAAAATCAGGAAGCAGAAAAAACAGCGGTAAACCGATACTTAAGCCTACACCCCAATTCCTGATTCTCTGCCATCTCTGACTTTGCTCGCACACCCAAGCCGCCATCAGAATGGCCAAACTCCCGTAGGCAAATACCGGCCAATTCACTTCTATGGAAGTCAAGAAACTCAATCCTGCGAAAGCAGCCCAAGACATCAAAGCAGGTAAAAGCAAATAGACCTTTGCTCGGTCTTGGTTTTGAATCACTTTTCTAAAAGCTCCCACAAATAGAGGAAGAAGAAATATGGAAATCATCGCCAGTTGACCTCCTAGGTACTCGAAAAATTGCCCGAAAGACTTTCTTACATCAAAAGCTTTGGATTCACCGCCTCCACCACCGCTGAGGGCAGCCAAGTGCTTAAACGTGTCAAAGTCATTCTGCCAATTCCAGATCAAAGCAGGGATGAAACCTAATAAAGTGATTAACACAAAGAGAATATAATTCTGACTCTGTGCCTTCCAGCTTTTGGTACAAATAAGATACAAAAGAAGAAATGGAAAGATCAGAATCATGACCATCTTAGCCATCAACCCAAATGCAGCAGCCAGCCCAGCCCAAATCCACCAGGATTTCTTCCCATCTTCCATACCTCGATAAGCCAGATAAATGCTCAGCGCCCAAAAGAAGGTAAGGGAACTGTCAGTCATGTGAAAAGTAGAGGCAAGCCACCACATAGGCATGGCCTGAAGTATCATCGCAGCCCAAAATCCAACTTTAGCTGAATATAGATGTCGGCCAAATAGAAAGGTCACCCAAGACATTCCTACACCACATAAAATCGCATTTATACGCACTCCCAGCTCAGTATTTCCCAGAAAACCTGTGCTAATGTAATTTAGAACAGCTACTAGCGGGGGCTTGGAATAATAGTGCCAAGCCATATTCTGTGACCAGAGCCAGTATTGCGCCTCCTCAGTGAACAAGTCAATTTCTGGCCTTAGGGTAAATTGTATTTTAGCAACTACAAGCGAGAGTGAAATAACCCAGAAATAGATAGTATAGCTTGTAGACCTTTGCATTGAGTTTGGTTTGAATAAAAAAGGCATCTCCCATTACTGAGAGATGCCCCAAATTTAGCTAGGCTAGCTTATTACTGTTTAGCCAACACTACTTTTTCTTTGTGTTTTTTGATTTGACGTCTCAATCCTTCGATGGCATCATCAGAAGCCGCCTCGAATGAGTCAGATTGGCTTTTACTGAAAAATTGCTTTCCTGGTACATTCATCTTGATTTCTACAATTTTATTCGAGTTATTGTCGTTTTTGTCAAGCCTCAAAAAAACCTCTCCGTCTATGATTTGGTCATAGTAAGTATCCAGTTTGTCAGCTTTTTTCTGAATAAAGTCGATCAGTTTTCGATCAGCGTCAAAATGGATGGAGTGCATCTGCAGTTTCATATTCATTTGCATTTAGTGGTGAACAAATAGTTTATTTTATGCTTTCGGATGTGCCTGTTCGAACACAGCCTTAAGTTTTTCCATGGAATTGTGCGTGTACACCTGAGTGGCCGCAAGATTGGCATGACCTAGCAAATCTTTTACTGCGTTCAGGTCAGCACCTTTGTTGAGTAAATGGGTGGCAAAAGTATGTCGCAATACATGAGGACTGCGCTTGGATGTCTGCGCAAAAAGATCTAGGTAGTGCCTGACGATGCGAAAAATCATCATAGGGTAACTTTGCTTTTGTTGATTGCTGACAATAAAATAGTCACTTTGACCAACTTTAGAAAACCTTTCCTCAAATACTTTTTTATACAGCAAAATATTCTGTTTTAAGCCTTTTGTAATAGGAATAATTCTTTCCTTTTTTCTTTTTCCAAGTACCTTGACCGAATCATCGATGAGATTGATATCTGACCATTTTAATCCTATCAACTCTGAAAGCCTGACTCCGGTGAGGTAAAGAAATTCCATCACCATCTTGTCACGCTGCCCATCGAAATCCTGCTCGTAAACACTTTCGTCTAAAACGACAAGAATCGTCTCTTCCTGTACAAACTCAGGAAGTTTCTTCGGGTTTTTAAGACCTTTTAACTTATACGTTGGATCGCTAGAAATGATCTGTGATCTGAGTAAAAACTTGTAATAAGACCTCAGAGTGGCGATTTTACGGTTTACCGAGGTAGTACTTAACCCGCTATCTACCAAGTCAATCACCCATGCCCGGAGCTCTGGATGCTGGGCTTCAGAAATTTCATTTATTTCGAAAGAAAGCGCCAAAAACTCCTCAAACTGGGTCAAATCCCGACGGTATGCCTCTACCGTATGCGGACTGGCTTTTTTCTCAAACTCTAAATAATTGATGAAAGAATCGATCATGTATCACGTAACTGGGAAGATAAGTTAGACGAAAAAATGTGAATTATCGCTGAGCAAAATCGTAAATGGTCATAAAAAAAACGCACCTGCCTGATGGCAAGTGCGTTTGATATCGGAAGTCAAAACTGATTACTTCGCTGCTTCTTCTTGAAGATGCTGCTTGTAAGCTGCTTTGATGACTTGTGCTCTTCTTACTACGGAAGGCTTAGTGAAAGCTTGTCTCGCACGAAGTTCACGGACTGCACCAGTCTTGTCAAACTTCTTTTTGAAACGCTTTAGCGCTTTCTCGATTGATTCGTTCTCTTTTACGTTAACTATGATCATATCTATACACCCCCTTTCGTGGGCACAAAGGTATGGATAATATTCAGAATACAATATCTCCACTCGTAATAAACTCTTTTCTACCCCTTGATATATAGGGCGTTTTGCCTAATTTTATCCTAAATCTTACTAATTACGACGTGAACATTAGCACTTCCTTCAAAAGCTACCTACTAGCACTAGGCATTCTAACTATATTTTTCACTCAATCTACTGCAGCATTTTCTCAGGAAACCCCTGAGAAAATGGAATGGTTTGCTGATGCCAAATTGGGCATTTTCATACATTGGGGCATTTATTCTGTGAATGGAATTGACGAGTCCTGGTCATTTTTCAATGATTACATTAGCTACGATGACTACATGAAACAGCTTTCAGGTTTTACTGCTTCCAAATATGATCCAGTTAAGTGGGCAAAGCTGATTAAATCCAGCGGTGCAAAATATGCTGTACTTACAGCCAAGCATCACGATGGGGTAGCTCTTTGGGATACAAAAGCTTCTGATCTTTCTGTCGTGAAGAAAACTCCAGCCGGAAAAGATTTGGTAGGGCCATTGATGAATGCTTTGGAGAAAGAAGGAATTAAAAAAGGAATCTACTTTTCTGTATTGGATTGGTCACACCCAGATTACGACAGAAACACGAGAGAGACTTTTCGATACAAGAATGATCCAGAGAGATTCAGAAAGTTCACAGATTTCAACTTTGCTCAACTAAGTGAACTATCCGAACAATACAATCCAGATTTATATTGGTTTGATGGCGATTGGGAACATAAGCCAGAGGAATGGAGAAGTGCAGAGCTCAAAAAGAAACTGCAGACTTACAATCCAAATGTGATCATCAACTCCCGATTAGGTAAAGGCTTTGGCGACTATGATACGCCTGAGCAAGGAGTACCGGTAACTCGTCCAACTAGTGAATTCTGGGAACTGTGTATGACCATGAACAATAGCTGGGGGTACCAAGGCAATGATGATCAGTACAAAAGTCCAAGTGAATTGCTTCGAATCTTTGTGGATTGCCTTCACATGGGCGGAAATCTCCTGATGGATTTCGGACCAAAGCCAGATGGTACTATCCCAGAGGAAGCTGAAAACATTTTGAATGAATTTGGGCGCTGGACATCCAAGCATGAGTCAGCGATCTATGATACTCAAGCGGGCATTCCAGATGGACACGTCTATGCTCCTACTACTCTTTCGAAGGATAAGACAATTCTTTACATCTACCTAGACTACAAAGTCAATGAATCCCTTGCCATCAAAGGACTGAAAAACAAAATCCAGCGTGTCTGGGTAGTGGGTAATGGAACAAAGTTACAATCCAGAGAAGTGGGCAAGATGTACTGGAGCGCAGTACCAGGAATGAAGTATATTGATATTCCTGACCATGTCTACGACAAAGACATTACCGTTTTGGCAGTCTTGCTGGATGGTCCTGTAGATCTCTATAGGGAAAAAGGCCAGGTGATAGAGAGTAATTGAAAAGTTAAAAGTATAAGGTTGGAAAGTTGGAAGGTTGAAAACTGAGCTTCAGGCAAACAACCATACATCAAACGAGGAGCAATAATTCCTATTGAAGAGGAAATTTGACACGTTAAAGACACAAAAAAAAGGTCTCCCGTTTACACAGGAGACCTTTTCTAACTATTCGGATGAATTGCTTAAGCCACTACTTTCTCAGCCAGCAATACAATCACATTGTCTTTTACTTCTACTACTCCGCCATCCACGATCATGGATTGCTTTCCTTCAGGAGTGGTAAAGGAAACAGTTCCCTTTGCCAAAGCCGAAACGATCGGAGCGTGATTATTCAGCACCTGAAATGCTCCGTTAGCACCAGGAAAACTGGCTTCGGATACTTCACCCTGAAATACTTTTTTGTCCGGTGTGACGATTTCTAAATGCATGGAATTTTATATCGTTTGGAGACTTCTCTTTTCAAAAATATCAGCAAAAGCCTCCGGTAAATACTAAAATGCTATTGGTTTTCGGTTATCAAAACTGACAACCGAAAACCGACAACTGAGATTTATCTAACTTCTGCCATCATTTTCTCTCCCTTAGCGATTGCATCTTCGATGCTACCTACCAAGTTGAAAGCTCCCTCAGGAAGGTGATCCAACTCACCGTCCATGATCATGTTGAAGCCTTTGATGGTGTCTTTGATATCTACCAATACACCTTTCAACCCTGTAAATTGCTCTGCTACAAAGAATGGCTGTGATAAGAAACGCTGTACACGTCTCGCTCTGTGCACCACTTGCTTATCTTCTTCAGAAAGTTCTTCCATACCCAAAATCGCAATGATATCCTGCAATTCTTTGTAACGCTGAAGAATCTCTTTCACACGCTGTGCGCAATTGTAATGTTCGTCTCCAATAATGTCCGCAGACATGATTCTTGAAGAGGATTCCAAAGGATCCACAGCAGGATAAATTCCTAATTCTGCGATCTTACGCGAAAGTGAAGTCGTAGCATCCAAGTGAGCGAAAGTCGTCGCTGGAGCCGGATCAGTTAAATCATCAGCAGGTACATATACAGCCTGAACAGAAGTAATAGAACCACGCTTAGTAGAAGTAATACGCTCCTGCATAGCTCCCATTTCTGTTGCCAAAGTTGGCTGGTAACCTACTGCAGATGGCATACGTCCAAGAAGTGCAGACACTTCAGAACCTGCCTGAGTAAATCGGAAGATGTTATCGATAAAGAATAGGATATCCTTACCAGCTCCTTCGCCGTCACCATCTCTATAATATTCTGCCAAAGTCAATCCTGTCAAGGCAACTCGTGCACGTGCCCCTGGAGGCTCATTCATCTGACCGAAAACGAAGGTTGCTTTAGAGTCTTCTAGTTTTTTCAAATCAACTTTAGAAAGATCCCATCCACCTTCTTCTTCAAGGCTGTGGATGAAGTCATCACCGTAAGTAACGATGCCTGACTCGATCATTTCTCTCAATAAGTCATTTCCTTCTCTTGTTCTTTCACCTACACCTGCAAATACAGATAGACCAGCATATGCTTTCGCAATGTTGTTGATCAATTCCTGAATCAATACAGTTTTACCAACACCAGCACCACCGAACAAACCAATCTTACCACCTTTTGCATACGGCTCGATCAAGTCAATTACTTTGATACCTGTGAAAAGTACTTCTGTAGCTGTAGAAAGATCCTCAAAACGAGGAGCAGATCTGTGAATAGGAAGTCTCTTACCAACTGGTATTGCAGGCAAACCATCGATAGGTTCTCCAACCACATTGAAAAGACGGCCTTTGATGCCCTCACCTGTTGGAACAGAAATAGGTTCACCCAGATCTCTTACTTCCATGCCACGAACCATCCCTTCAGATGAGTCCATTGCAATAGTTCTCACTCGATCTTCACCCAAGTGCTGTTGAACTTCCATTACGACCACTTGGCCATTTTCTTTGGTAACTTCTACCGCGTCAAGGATGTTTGGCAGCTTACCGCCTTCAAAGGAAACGTCCACTACGGGCCCGATCACTTGAGTTATCTTTCCAATATTTGCCATTTGATAATTGAAATGTAAAAAGGATGTGCTTTTTGAATTCGACCGCAAAATTAACCAATAATGCCTAAACCCAAAGGATATTTGGGAAATTAATATTCTAAGCGGCATATTTTGATCATTCTAAGTACTCAGTCTGTCAGCGGGATCAACGGCTGAGTGAATAATTTGAACGTTCTTATATTATGTATATCTGCTTTTCTGCGAGTAAATAGGAAGAAGGAATAATGGGAAAGGTTAAAGCTATAATTAAGGCGACTTCTGTCCCCAATCTTCGGGCTTATTGCACGGTGGTAAAAGAAATTTTTTTATTGGCCTGTTTGAGGAATTTTACCTTAACCTAAAACTCAACAATTTTTGAAATAGGAAATCACCTTCCTAAGCGATCAAATTCTTAGCTTCATTAATTTTTCCCCCTGAAATATATTGATCCCAATAATTATATCTCCTCTCTCTGAACAAATTGCTTTAAAAGCACCATTAGTGTAAAACAAGAAATTTTTTAACATTTTTGTCCACCTTCTTTATTTGGAATTAATCTAATTAAGATTACATTTGTTCTTTATCTAAACTTAATCTAAATAATGTTAACACGCTATCTACCTTTTATCCTTGTAGTTTTGGCTGCATGTTCCGCTCCTTCTAAAGAGGAAGAAACAACCGCCGAGCGTAAGATCATTTCTGCTGGCGGTACCATTACAGAAGTCGTGGATGCACTAGGATATGGCGATCTTATCATCGCAACCGACATAACCTCGACTTTCCCGGCATCCATGCAGGATCTTCCTTCCATTGGGTATAGAAACCAGATCAAAGCAGAAGGGATTCTTGCGCTAGGTCCTGATTTGGTGCTTATAGAAGAAGGTTACCTCAATCCTGATGTAGTGACTCAATTGAAAGCAGCTCAAGTTAATATTGAGGTTTTCACGAAACCAACTACAGTAGAAGGCACCAAGAAATTGGTCACGGAATTGGCAACTTTCTTTGAGGAAGAGGATAAAGGAAAGGAAGTAAATGCCGCAATTGATGCTGATATAGCTGCACTGAACAGCTATTTGGAATCTGAGGAATCTAAGCCAAAAGCAATCTTCTTAATGGCCCGCGGCCCGGAGACAGTATTTATCGCCGGTGACAAAACATTTGCTTCAGAGATGTTCAAACTGGCAAAAATCGAAGGGACGGCAACTGGCTTTGACGAATTTGCTCCTATGACTCCAGAATCCTTGGTGTCTATGAATCCTGAGTATTTGGTGTTTTTCGAATCAGGAATCCAAAGTGTAGGTGGAAAAGATGGCTTGGTAGCGATACAAGGAATCGACCAAACCACAGCTTTTAAAGAAAATCAAATCGTTGCTTTAGATGGCCAATACCTTTCCGGTTTTGGACCAAGAGTGGGAAAAGCAGCATTAGAACTAGCCAAAGCCGTAAGGCAATAATTAAATAAGTATAAGATAAAGCTTAGAAAGTAAAGTTAAAATCAAGCATTGAAGCCGCTGCGGTCTCCCGTCTTCGGTCTTCCAGCCATATAAATAATGATCACCGCATTGAATCATACTAAGATCCAGAGTCAAAACCTCACCCTCCTCGGGTTTGGGTTTGTGTTGGTTTTGGTAGTGCTAGCTTCCCTTTCTTTGGGCGCCTTTAGCATACCATTTCCTCAGACGCTTGCGATCTTATTTGACCAAATCGGTATTCAACTAGGAACTTTTGAAGTGCAACAAGCCAATGTGCTTCTCCAAATCCGCATGCCTCGTGTGCTAGTGGCCATGCTAGTAGGAGGAGGGTTAGGCATTGCCGGCGCAGCATTGCAAGGCATGTTTAGAAATCCCTTGGTAGAACCAGGGTTGATCGGTGTAAGTACAGGATCCGCCTTATTTGCTGTGATTTTCATGGTATTGGTTCCTACAGTTTCCTCTTTGGCTTGGATCAAAACTCTCGGCTTGCCTCTTTTTGCATTTATTGGAGGTTTGATCTGTGTGACGGCTGTCTATCAACTGTCAAAATCCCAAGGAAGAACAGATGCTGCAACTTTGATTTTGGCGGGTGTAGCGATCAATGCATTGGCAGCAGCACTAATTGGTTTGGTGCTGTTCTTTGCAGATGATTCCGCTTTGCGAAGCTTCACTTTCTGGAGTTTAGGAGATCTGGGTGGTGCTACTTGGGCAAAAGTCCCAGTAAGCCTGATGCTTATAGGTGTTCCATCAGTTCTACTATTATTTAATTCCAGACAATTGAATGCGCTAGCGTTAGGAGAGCAAGAAGCTTTCCACATGGGTGTAAACGTGCAGCAAGTCAAAATCCGACTGCTTATTTGTAGTGCTTTGGTCGTTGGAGTTGGAGTTTCCATGGTGGGAATGATCGGTTTTGTAGGTTTGGTAGTACCGCATTTGATTAGAATTCTATTTGGTGCTGACCACAGATTGGTACTTCCGGGATCTTTCCTACTAGGAGCAATACTTATGAATTTTGCCGATCTCATTGCAAGAGTGATCGTAATTCCTGCCGAAATGCCTATCGGTGTAATCACTGCCCTGATCGGCGCACCCTTCTTTATCTGGCTTATTTTCAACCTGAATAAAACTAAAAACTGATGCTTCAAGCCTCACAAGTACATTTTTGTATTCGCCAAAGACCCATCGTGGATGAGGTTAGTTTGGAATTGAATCCAGGGGAAATTCTAGCAGTACTAGGTCCAAATGGAGCTGGGAAATCCACTTTTTTCAAAATCCTCTCCGGAGAGATCAAATGCAAGCATGGTGCTGTGGGCTACAATGGTCACGATATTCATAAACTCAAAGCCCGTGATTTGGCTGCGGTGAGAGCTGTAATGCCTCAGCATACGCAAGTTAATTTTCCATTTACCGTGCAGGAAGTAGTGGAGCTTGGGCTGATCAGCACCAAAGTAAACCAACCAGCAAAACTCATTCAGGAGGTTTTGGAAGCTACCAATACTTCCCACCTGAAGGATCAGGTTTTCAATCACCTTTCCGGCGGAGAAAAGCAGCGTGTGCAACTAGCAAGAGTACTCGTACAAATCTGGGAGACAAAGCCTTTTCCAAGGTATTTGCTCCTTGACGAACCAACTTCCAGCTTGGATATTGCGCAGCAACATGCAGTATTGAAAATCCTTCAAACGTTGAAATCAAGAAATATAGGAATCTTGGTAATACTTCATGAGCTGAACCTTGCGGCTCAATACGCAGATAAAATTGCCTTGTTGAAAAACGGCATGATCGCAAAAGCAGGAACGGTAAAAGAAGTACTTGAGGAAGAAATCCTAGAATACGTCTTTGATCACCCGATTCAATTAATTCAAAACCCTGTCACTGGCGGACTGCTCATATCCGCAACTGCACAGGCACATACATCCATACCCACATTTAAACAAGCGTAATAATGGAAACTATTCAAGAATCCGCACAATCCCTCAAGCAAGCATGGGAGAACCTGAAAGAATCTGAGCCTCAACTTAGAATCCGTGATGCTGCTGCCAAACTTGGTGTGACTGAAGCACAACTTTTAGCCACCGGAATTGGCGCAAACGTGATTCGTCTGACTGACAATTTTACCGAGCAATTGGAAGAATTCCCAAAACTAGGCCGCGTGATGTCATTGACAAGAAGCGAAGGCTGTGTATTGGAGCACAAGGGACCCTTTCAGAAAATTGAAATGCATGCTGCCGGACCGCACAAGATCGCTACCGTGATCGGCCCAATCGAGCAAAGAGTGTTTTTTGCAGGTTGGAAATTTGGTTTTGCAGTGACTACCGAGACTCCTCGTGGCACTATGAAAAGTTTGCAATACTTCGACAAAGCTGGTGAAGCTGTAATGAAAGTCTATTTGCAGGAGAAATCAAATCCAGAAGCTTACGAGGAATTGGTAAAAAACAATACCGCTGCTGACCAATCTGCAGAGCTAGAGCTTGAAGCTTTTCCTGCTCCAGAATATGTGTCTAGAGAAGAATTGGACTTCGAAGGATTCTCCAAGGACTGGGAAACGATGAAGGATACGCATGATTTCTTTGGGATGCTTCGCAAATACAAGCTGAACAGACAAGATGCTGTGAAGTGGATTGACGACAAATGGGCGTATGAAGTGGACAGACTTTCTGCACGTAAAATCGTAGAAACTGCCGCTGAGACCAAACTCCCTATCATGATTTTCGCTGGGAATAAAGGCAACATCCAAATCCACCAAGGTAAGGTGCAGACCATTCGCCAGATGGGTGATTGGCTCAATGTACTTGACCCGGATTTCAACATGCACTTGAATGAAAATGTAGTGGATAAAGCTTATGTCGTCCATAAAAACACGGAAGATGGGTTGGTATCTGCTGTTGAGCTTTTCGATAAAGAAGGCGAAATGGTCGCTCAGTTCTTCGGATTGAGAAAGCCGGGACTTCCTCAGAAACCAGAGTGGAAAGCTTTGGTAGATAGCCTTTAATAAAAATTTCGGCGCGAGATAAAGCTCTCGCCTTCTCAAAAATTTTTATGTATATGCATAGATTTGATCTAAATAAACACTTCATCGTTTTCTCTTTGCTATTCCTGGCTATGCCAATTATAGCACAAGCTCAAGCTGTGTTGCAAGGAAAAGTGGTGGATTCCCATGGCAATGCGGTGTCTCACGCTACGATCTGGTTGGCAGATCTTAAGGGAGAAGTAGCCGACGAACAGGGTGAATTCTCACTTGGCCAATTGCCATCAGAAGGGAAACTCAAAATTTCAGCGGTGGGATTTGAGACGATCTGGGCAACTTGGCCGGCGGGAAAAACTACAGAAACATTCGTAATGACTTCCTCGACTTCAGATTTGGAAACGGTTGTGGTCACAGGGAATTTCGAGCCTCAATCTGCTAGGCAGTCTGTCTATCAGGTGCGAACAATAGGTTCTGAAGTGATTAAAAACCGTGCTCCAAGTAATATTCAGGAGGTTTTGAATACTGAGTTGGGAATCCGTTTTTCTCAAGACAACGCGCTTGGTTCAAGCAATATGGAGCTTCTCGGAATGTCTGGACAAAACGTAAAAATCCTGATCGATGGTATTCCGATGGTTGGTCGTCAAGGTACCTCTAATGAGATCAACATCAACCAAATCGACATCAACCGCATTGAGCGAGTGGAGATCGTCGAAGGACCAATGTCAGTAGTCTATGGCGCTGATGCCTTGGCAGGGGTGATTAATATCATTACCAAATCGGATAATGCTGAAAAATTTGATCTCAAAGCCAGAGTACAGGAGGAAACCGTCGGAAATGAATACAGCCCTTTTGATGGAAAAGGCACTCATATAAGAAGTGTGACTGGAAGTTACCGCTTGAAAAACTGGGACTTTGGAGCTTCATTTTCTCAGAACAACTTCGGAGGTTGGAAGGGCGAAGAAACAGGCAGAGAATACGAATGGCTTCCCAAAGATCAGAATTTCCTAAACCTCAAAGCAGGTTGGGGTAATCAATCTTTAAACCTAGAATATCAACTGGACTTTTTGGATGAAACAGTTTTTGCTTACGGGCCTGATGCCCGCTTGGAGGTACTGGATCAGGAATTTATCACCAGCCGCTGGATGCATAGACTCAGCGGAAGATGGGATTCCAATTCCACCTTTGGACTGACTTGGCAGGGAGCATTTACAGATTACACTAGAGACAGTGAAACTTGGGTGAGCAATGTAAGAACAGGAGAGCATTACCAATCACAAGCACCTGGAGCTAATACAAAGATAGATTATAAGGGCTTTAGCTGGAGAATGATTGGCGATTGGAAGCTTTCGCAAAAATTCAAATTGCAGCCTGGCATCGACTTGAATACCGAAACTGGCTCAGGTGAAAGAATTGAAAAAAATGAAGGCATCCAGGATTATGCGGTATTCCTGTCAGGAGAATGGTCGCCTTTATCTTCTCTAAAAATCAAACCCGGTTTACGCAAAAGCTGGAATTCAGCTTATGAAGCTCCAGAATTGATTCCTTCCGTAAACACTAAGTTTGCGCTGAATGAAAATCTTGATCTGAGATTGGCCTACTCCAATGGTTTCAGAGCACCATCGATCCGTGAATTGTATTTCAACTTCTTTGACGCAAGTCACAGCATCACGGGTAATCCGGACCTGAAAGCAGAAACCTCAAATAGTTTTAACGGCTCACTGGACTGGAAAGCGCAACTGAAGCCAGAATGGAGAATTTCTACTGTCTTAGGAGCTTTCTACAATGATGTGAAAGACCGCATCGCATATGGTCAGGATCCCAGCAATATCCAGGTCACCACCCTTTTCAATGTAGAGCGCTACAAAACCGCTGGTTTTACCCTGAACCATACGGAAAGCTTCAAGAATCTTTCGGCAAATGTAGGTTTCTCCTATATCGGCAGGTACAATCTGCTTTCTGAGGGACAAACGATAGTTCCAGAAATGAGCTGGACTCCAGAGGTCAATACAAACCTGACTTATCAGATTTTGCACTGGAGAACCACAGCAACACTTTTCTACAAATACACAGGAGCACTTCCTGGCTATGAAACTGTGACTGATTCAGAAGGAAGTCCCACTGCCAGAGAAATCATGCTGGACGGGTACCACTGGATGGATATTTCCTTCAAAAAGGATTTTGGAAAGCATCTCTCTGTAAATGCCGGAGCCAGAAACATCCTAGACGTAAAACAAATCAGTAGCACTTCCGAAGGTGGAGATGCCCATGGAGGTGGAACCCAAAGACCCGTAGGCTATGGAAGATCTTATTTCCTTGGCCTCACCTATCAATTAAATAAATAACTATTCCCCCAAATTTAAACACAATGCAACAGTATCGTTTTCTAACTCTTACAGCCTTAATGGCTGGCGTGACACTTTTCTCATCCTGCAGTGATGACGATCCAGAGCCAGTAGTAGTACCGCCTACAGAATCAGGAATCATCGAAGTAGATGGTGGTGGAGCAGAATATCCAAATACAGCTTATATCCAGTTCCGAACTGGTACACAGACTGCGGTAGCAAGGGAATCTTGGGACTTGGCATTTGCCACAGGTTCTGAATTCAAAGTTCTGATCAACGGAACTACTGGAGCCATGGCCATGGCTACTGGCGAGACTGATATCAATGCTGTTTCCGCTGCAGATATGAGTGCAGCAGATTCGGCTGCAATAACATATTCTGTTCCTAATGCTGTTGCGATTGAACATGTGGATGATGTTTCTAACCCTCTCACAGCACCAGTCATTGAAGCTATCAGCTCCACTGAAGCAAACAATGAAGTTTATATCCTTAATAGAGGATCTAGTTCAGCAACTGAAAGAACATGGAAAAAAATCAGAATAATCAGAAACGGTGAAGGTTATACTTTACAACATGCAGATGCAGATGCTACTACTTTTACATCTGTAGATATTGCAAAGGATAGCGATTTGAACTTTGTTTATTTCAGCTTTGAAGATGGTATTGTAGATGTAGAACCTGGCAAAACAGCATGGGATATAGCTTGGACAGCAAGTATATCATCCACAAATTTTGGTGGAGGCGCTATCCCATATTTCTATCAGGATCTGGTTTATCATAATATCTACGGAGGTTCAGCAGCTGCAGAAGTGCTTGAAGAAGATATCGCCTACGAAAACTTTACTGAGCAAGATGCAGAGTCTTTGACTTTCAATACGACAAATAGATTGACTATTGGTTCAAGCTGGAGATATACTGGTGGACCTCCTCCATCTGACCCGCCACATGCTTTTGACACTATCTACTATGTGGTAAAAGACTCAGAAGGAAACATTTACAAAGTTAGATTCCTTTCTTTGACCAAAGACGGGGAAAGAGGCAAGCCGAGCTTAGAGTTTGAACTTGTATCAGAAGATCTATAAACTATTAGGTTCAATTATTTCGGAAAGGCCAGGGATAGCAAAAGCTGTTCTTGGTTTTTTTATGCCATATATTTTACCGCAAAGAGGTCGCGGAGGTTTGCGCGGAGTGCACAATTTTATATACTGTCCTACGTCTGGAGAAGCTGGATCTAAAAGCGTGTGTAAACTGGATTCAACGTTGATTTTTTAGCCACAAAGAGCACCAAGAAATAGCGAAGTCGAATGCTGCGCTGTTGCGCAGCCGAGTGAAAATTCTAAATGCCAAAATCAAAAGGGTTTGATCTGCAATATAAAGTTCAATTACAGTTTGCGTCCTCTGCGGAAAACTCTGGGCCCTTAGCGGTTAAAACCACTCAATCCAGTATCCGTCGTGCGAATAAAAATGCCTTTGACCAGTAATTATTACTCAGATAATCTTCCGAAACACCTAGGGAAGATGAGGAATGAATAAAGCGTACATCTCCACGTGATGTTTCAGTCACTATTCCAGAGTGTGTGACTTGTTTTCTTCTTTTTCCCGTAGCAAAAAACAGCACATCCCCAGGCTTGATTTCATTTGTTCGAATGCTTTTGCCCATTTTACTTTGATCCGTTGAGATTCTGGGCATCGTAATTCCCACAGAATAAAACGAATGATAAACCAAAGCTGAGCAATCCATTCCAGCACGAGTGGTTCCACCATAACGATAAGGTGTTCCTGTATAACTTCTAGCTGTCTGAATTACAGTATTGAATGGTTCAGAGGCAGCTTTCCTTTTGGAAGCACAGGATGTAGCGAGCATCAATCCCAAGACAAGAAAAAAAGCAGAAAAACGGAATTGTTTGCGCAGCATAGTGGTTTTTGTTCTCTCAAGTATAAGACGAAGCCAATCAGGAATCAACCTTTTTTTAGCTAAAAGGGGATTCTATTCGTTAACTTAACGACAGTATCCGAAGAATATGAGTAAAGAAGAATTCACCAACCTTCCTTTTCACAAAAAAATAAATACCCTTTATACTGAGGGTACATTTGTGGTGGGCATACGCTATTATAAGCACAAGGTGAATTTGTATCTGCTGGAGAATGAATACGTGGAAGTTTTCTATAATCACAAACAGGATAAAATCGATAAGATTGACTTTTTGCCACGCGACCACACTCGCATGAAGTTCTATCTGGATCAGATCAGGATTGAATAAGAGTTGAGCTTTTATTAATTAAATAGATCAAACTCTATCATTCTGCCCACTCAGGAATATACTCTTTGAAAGCCAATATCAATTTACCTTCGATAGGCTCCCTTCGTACAATACCCTCTATGCTTATGCTTTCATACATATCCAATTTAAGTTCAACTTCCACTACCAATAATTTTTTATCTTCTCCAGATTCGTCTTTATAGAAACCTTCTTGCTGCCGTGTCACTCTAAAATAGTTATCCTTAGGGGCTTCAAACTTCCCTTCATGGAAGAAGGGGTTATATAAACTTGATTCATATGAAAAAGGATTGCCAGGTGAAGCATAATAAACTTTGATAAAATCAGGCACCGCTCCATAATCATCTCTGGCATAATCGAAATCCACCACGTTGACTTTCTTCTCTCCTACACTGAGAATCTCTTTGACTTTCTGGTAAGAGTAAATTTCTTCATAAACTGCCTTTGAATTAAACCTTTCATCAGCCACTTCAGACCATTTGATTTCTGGGAGTCTCAATGAAATTTTAAACCCACGAGTTATGTCATATAAGAACATATAATGTGTGGCAACATTGCCTTGATAGACTACTCCGTTTGGATCAGCATCTGTCCTAAAACTAAAAAAAATTGGTTCACTGTCTGCCTCGTATTCTGATGGAAAACTGACCGTTTGACCGTCTGGCAAATTGCCCTCAAATCCGACAGTTGCAAGTAACAATTGAGGTTCAGGATCATCAGAAGATTCACAACCAAAGAATATGAGTCCACTAAAAAAACAGATGAAATAATAAAGCTTTGAGATTTTCATAGATGTTGGGTTTAAAGTCAGATGAATTTACAACTAAACTATATACGTTGCCAAATAATAAAACGCTGCTATAGCACTCGTCAAAATTTTATTATACCGCAAAGATTTGTACAGTAATTTATTTTAACCCTTAAAATAAAGAGCACAACTTTTATTTATTTGTTTCTCCCTTCCCCAAAAATTGAAGTAATTCGCATTGTTAAGTTAAAGACCCTATGAAGAGAAGAATTGCCCTGGTGACAGGTGGATATACCGGAGAATCTGTCATTTCTCTAAAAAGTGCTGCCGTGGTGGAAAAAACCATTGACCGCAATCTTTACGACGTTTACAAAATCCTGATTTATCCCGGAGATTGGCATTTTTTTTCTGCCTCAGGAGAAAAAATCCCAGTGGACTTGAACGACTTCAGTATAAGAATCGGTGATGACAAAATCACCTTTGACGGAGTGTTCAACATTCTTCATGGCTCACCGGGAGAAGATGGCAAGCTAGCGGGCTATTTCGATATGATTGGGCTTCCTTACACCACTTGTGATCAGCTAAGTTCGGCCATTACGATGAATAAGGGGTATACAAAAGCCATCGTAGATGATATCGAAGAACTGCACATTGCTAAATCACTTCAGCTTTTTGAAAACTCTGCTAAAAACCTAAAGCGGGTACAAGATGAACTGACTTTGCCTCTTTTTATCAAACCAAATAATGGAGGAAGTTCTATCGGTATGAGTAAAGTAAAAACCTGGGAAGAATTGCCTGAAGCTTTGGGAAAAGCTTTTGCCGAAGATAAGCAGGTGCTGGTAGAAGAGTTTGTCTCAGGGCGGGAGTTTTCTATTGGCTGCTATAAAGGTAAAGGAGAAATCACTGTTCTTCCTGCAACGGAGATTGTAAGCAGCAAAGAATTCTTCGATTATGAAGCCAAATACGTGGCAGGAGTGACAGAAGAAATCACCCCAGGAAGAATGTCTGATGAAGAAGTTGCCCGTGTAAATCGGATAATTGCTAAGATCTATGAAAAGTTAAACTGCAAAGGTGCGATCCGAGTAGATTACTTCCTTCAAAATGAAACAGGCAAATTTTACTTTATCGAAGTAAACACTGTTCCAGGACAAACTGAAACCAGTTTGATTTCACAGCAAGTGAAAGCTATAGGAATGGAAGTGAAGGAATTCTATACTGAGTTGATTGAGGAGATGTTTATTTAAGACATAAGTATTTAGACATAAGTAGCTAGACATAAGTACCTAGATTGACACTTCCTCGCATCTCAGAATCTTGTATTGAGAATTCTAAAAAACTTGCTACTAAAAATAAAGGCTTCCGATTTAAAACCGGAAGCCTTTATTTTTATAGTCCAAATGCAAATTTAATCTTATCCACGTAATCAAGCTTTTCCCAAGTGAATAACTCCACATCGAGCTTTATCTCATCTCTATATGGAGATACAAACACCTTGGTTACCACTTCATTTTTTCTACCCATGTGGCCATAAGCAGCCGTTTCTTCATAGATAGGATTTCTCAGTTTCAATCGTTGCTCGATAGCATACGGACGCATATCAAAGATTTCTTCAATTTTCTTCGCAATAGCTCCATCATGCATATCGACTTTGGCCGTTCCGTAGGTATTAATATAAATACCCATTGGCTTGGCAACTCCAATCGCATATGAAACCTGCACCAACACTTCATCTGCAATACCAGCAGCAACCATGTTTTTTGCAATATGCCTAGTAGCATAAGCTGCAGAACGGTCAACTTTTGAAGGATCTTTTCCAGAGAAAGCTCCTCCACCGTGTGCACCTTTGCCACCGTAAGTATCTACGATGATCTTTCTTCCAGTCAAACCTGTGTCACCATGCGGTCCACCTATTACAAACTTACCGGTAGGATTGATGTGATATTTTATTTCTGAAGTGAAAAGCTTTTGGATTTCCGGTTTCAGCTTAGCAATTACCCTTGGGATCAAAATATTGATGATATCGGATTTGATCTTTGCGAGCATTTTGCCTTCCTCATCAAAATCATCATGTTGAGTAGAAACTACTATTGCTTCTATACGCTGGGGCACATTATCGTCAGAATATTCTATAGTAACCTGAGCCTTGGAGTCAGGACGGATATACGTGATCTCCTTATTTTCTCTTCTCAAATCTGCCAATTCACGAAGGATCATATGCGATAGATCCAAAGCCAAAGGCATGTAGTTTTCAGTTTCATTGGTGGCATAACCAAACATCATTCCCTGATCACCTGCTCCTTGTTCTTCCGGACTCTGGCGAACTACACCTTGATTTATCTCTGAAGATTGCTCATGAATAGCTGAAAGTACTCCACAGGAATTCCCTTCAAACATGTACTCACTCTTTGTGTAACCGATTCTGTTAATCACATCACGGGCGATTTTCTGCACGTCAAGGTAAATGTCAGAATTCACCTCTCCAGCTAGGAACACCTGACCTGTCGTCACAAGAGTTTCACAGGCTACTTTGGAATTTGGGTCGAAGGCTAAAAAATTGTCAATTAACGCGTCAGAGATTTGATCTGCGATTTTATCTGGATGCCCCTCAGAAACAGACTCTGAGGTAAATAGATATGCCATAAATATAAGTTGGTAATGCGTTATTTAAAGGAAGCCCAAAAATACGGGAACTGGAGGAAATAAAAAACTGGAAGTCTAACAATACCGGGAATTTGAGAATCTGCCCGTATGTGACTATTGGCAGACCTATTTCATTCAAGACTCCAATCATCCTTCCTCGAACTTCCAACCACAAAAGCAATTAAGTTTACTGACTTCGGATAATCATAAAATTTATTCCCAATGCTATAACAGTTCCTCTTCCTCCAGCTGCAATCGGATTTTACTATTGTTATCCCAGAACTTTTTATCGATTTCAGCCCAGATTCTTTTGAATTCCGGGTTGTGTTTAAACTTATCTATGATTGGATCTTCGGGAAGAAATAAAACTACCCAGAACAGGATATTATCTTCTTTTTCAAAAAGCTTCAGATACTCAAGTGCTTTATCAAATTCCTCCATATAAGCATAGTACATCGACAGTCCCAAAGTCCTATAAATAGTTTGATCTCCTTCAATATATTCTTTATAACTCTGTATGAACTCACCGCCTTTTTCGGGAAGTCCTACTTTTTCATAAGTAATGCCGATAATCATGTTTTCATGTACATAGACATCAAGCTTTTGTTGTTCCCGAATTCGATCTAATCGCTCGTAATAAAAGTAGGCAGAATCATATTCCCGTAGGTAATAGCTGACTTTTCCCAAATCCTGCAGGATATCAATTCTCGATGTGTCTTTAGCAAACTCCGCTTTCAACTGATTTCGGGTGTCGTGTAGATCTTTGGTTTTGGCATAGCTTACAAATGCTCTTACATAGCCTGCAAATGCATTATCGGGAAAATATGCCTGAGAACGATCAAGATATTCCAGCGATTCGTCTACGAAACCTGCTTGAATCAGACCATTCCCCAGTTCCAAATAACGGTAGCTTGCGGATGCAGAATCCATTGAAGCAATGTCCAAACGCAAACCTTTTATCGCGTATTCCAGGTATTTCCCGGTATTTGGCATGTAAACGCCATAATAACTTGCCAGTAAAATAAGTAGTTGGGCAGAATTCGGATTGTACTCCAATCCTTTTTCCAGATATGGAAGAGCTTTGCTAAAATCCTTTTTCAGCATGTAATAAAGTGCTTTGGCTCTTAAACTCTCATCCAAGGTAGGATCATAAAGTATTGCCTGATCTGCATTGACCGCCATCTCTTCCAGATAAACTTTTTCTTCCCGAAAGACATCATGATAATACATCGCCACAGCAGTGTATGCATATGCCAAAGCGAAAGTTTTATCCTCATTGATGGCTTCCTTGAAATAATCTAATGAAGAAAGAAGATTGTCATCTCCGCCTTCATTTAAGAGATTCAAACCTTTCAGGAAAAAATCGTAGGCTTGCAGGTTTTCTGTGGGAACTTTCTCAATCCGATTTCGCTCTTCAGGCGTGATGATCACTTGGATTTTCTCGGCAATATCCTTTGATATTTCCTGCTGGAGGGCAAAAATGTCGCTCACTTCTCGCCTATATTGCTTGCTCCAAAGATGCTTGTCACTAGCTCCATCGATCAGCTGAATATTCAGCACGATGCTCTCACCAATCTTTTGTCCACTTCCTTCGATTAGGAAGCTGACTTGAAGTTCTTCGGAAATCTCAGGAATGGACTTAGTACTTTCCCTGTATTTCTCAGATGAAGTACGGCTAAGTACACGCAGATCTTTGATTTTTTGGAGATTGTTCAGCGTGGCATCCATCAGGCCATTGATGAGATAGACATTGCTCGAGTCTGCACTATCATTTTTGAAAGGCAATACAGCAATTGATTTTTCCTTTGCGACTTGCTCGCCAAAAATCTCAGAATTAAATGTCCACCAAATCGCAGCCAAAAGTACCAACCCAATGGCAGCCAAAATCCAATAAAAGCCCTTAGATAATTTTGATTTCGAGTCCTCTTCTTTAGGGACTACAGGGTCAATAACGACATGCTTATTTGCCTCTCCCGGAGGAAAACCATAGTACTCACGAAAGCATTTAATAAAATACGAAGGACTATTGAATCCAACTTGGTGGGAAACTTCCGAAACGTTAAGGGTTGAATTTCGAAGCATCTCCATAGCTCGTTCCAACCTGATTTGGTTGATTAACTGACTTACGGAAATGTTAACTGCCTTTTTGACCCTCCTGAGCAGATTAGATCGGCTCATGTTCATAGCCTCGGCTAACTCAGCTACTCCAAAATCCTCCTCTGCGATATGTGATTCTACTATCGCAATTAGCTGATTCAAGAATTCTTTGTCCTGTGGAGAGCTCGTGACCATACAGTAAAACTAGAGGAAAATCCTAAGAATAAACATTGACTCGTAACATTGGACATTCATTTTTTCAAGGTTCAAATACCGACTAGAATGCTGTTTTGCATCATAATTTATATCGATGCACCATAATTTATATCGGTTTACTGATCTCTTATGGATTTGTGAGCAAGGCTATTTAGTACTGCGCAGGCCTTTGATTTTACTTTGTCACAAATAAAAATCAAATAAAAACATCTATGAAAACACCTATTTCAATTTATCGACTAGTTGCACCTGCACTCCTTGTTACACTATTTATAATGGCTTCCTGCGCTTCTTCTACAGAGAAAAAAGCAGACGCGCCTCAAGTAGATCTGCAGACTGCAGTAATAACCAATAACCTTGAAGCGATCAAGGGGCATATAGCTGCCGGCAGTGATTTGAATGAAAAAGATCCATTTGGTGGGTCGAGTCCTTTGATCACAGCAGCTGTATTTGGGAAGCCTGAAGCGGCCAAACTTCTAATTGAAGGAGGAGCAGACATCAACTTCCAAAACAACGATGGGTCTACAGCACTAATTTCAGCGGCGTTTTTTGGCAGGCCAGAAATCGTCCAAATGCTTTTGGAAAAAGGTGCGGACAAAACCATCAAAAACAAATACAACACCACTGCGCTGGATAATGTGTCTGCTCCATTTGCTGCTGTAAAGGATGTGTATGATGTGATGGGCAATTCTCTAGAACCTATGGGTCTAAAACTGGACTATGCATATCTAGAGAAAATTCGTCCGGAAATTGCCAAAATGCTCCAGTAATGCAGGAAGAATTTCAGCCTACTTCAGCTAGGAGATATGATATTGATTGGATTCGAGTGATAGCAATCGGCTTGCTTTTGATATATCATATTTCCATTGGCTTTCAGTCTTGGGGCAGAATGATAGGATTCATCACATCCCCAGAAGCCTTAGACAAACTATGGATTGCCATGTCTCTTCTGAATGTGTGGAGAATTCCTTTACTATTCTTTGTCTCAGGCATGGGGGTTTATTTCGCCATGCGAAAGCGTAGCTGGAAGCAATTGATCGGAGAGCGAACCTATAGGATTTTGCTTCCTTATGTATTTGGAATGTTTGCGATAGTTCCGTTGCATATTTTGATATTCAGCTACTATTATGATATGTCTCTGAACTACGTCTGGGCACCTGGCCACCTGTGGTTTTTAGGTAATATCTTTTGTTATGTCATAGTATTATCACCACTTCTGTTTTACCTAAAGCAAAATGAATCAGGAAAGCTAGCCAGATGGATCAAAAAAATGCTCAGTAATCCTTTAGGGTTGCTGCTCGTATTGGCAGCATTCATTGGAGAAGTCTTGCTAATTAAGCCGGTTCCATTTGAATTATATGCCATGACTTGGCATGGGTTCTTTATTGGCATTCTGGCTTTCTTCTTTGGATTTTGCTTTGTGCTCAGTGGAGAGCCTTTCTGGAAGATGATCAGAAGATGGCGTTGGATCTTTGTGGCACTTGCGTTGGGATTGTATCTCTTCCGAATGCTTGAATTCGGTCCCCTAACTCCGGTATATTTACTGGCAACAGAATCACTTTGTTGGATTCTGACAGTATTTGCGTTTGGAAGCATGTATCTGAACCATCCTGGAAAAGCCTTGGCTTACCTCAGCCAAGCTGCTTACCCAGTATACATTCTGCACATGGTTTTCTTGTACTTGGGTTCAGTTTTGATATTCCCTTTACCGCTTCCCACGATAGCCCAGTTTGTCCTTGTATTTAGTTTTACTCTATTCGGCTGCTTTGGCACGTATGAACTGATCAGGAGGTTGAAGTTTCTTAGGCCTCTGTTTGGCTTAAAAATTAATTAAAAAATGGGCTCTGATTAATCTCAGAGCCCATTTTTTAATTTTTCTTTACCAACCCCTCAGTAATTTCATTCATTGCTTTCACTTTGTATTCGAAATCCCCTTTGAGAGTTTCACGGTAAGCATTTAAATTATTAAGCAAATCATCCAATTCCTCCGGAAGTACCTCTTCCAACAGTTGTCGAAGTCGCTTAGCTGCTGTCGGGGATTTGCCGTTGGTACTTATTGCTATTTTCAAGTTTCCTTTAGTAACGATTCCTCCCAAATAGAAATCACATAATTCCGGAGTATCAGCCACATTCACCAACAAAAAGCGTTCTTTCGCTTCGTCACGTATCTGCCGATTGACTGGTTTATCATCAGTGGCGGCAATTACGATATGCTTCCCGCCAAGATATTTCTCATGGTAAACATCCTCTATCAAAGTCACAGAATCAGTAGTCGAAGCTAGATCAAGGAAGGACTGCGAAAATTCTCTAGAAACTGCAGTCACCTGAGCATTGGGACTTGATTTTAAGAGAAATTCCAACTTTTCCGTACCCACATTTCCTCCACCTATCAAGAGAACGTTGAGCTCGTGAACTTTAAGAAATATGGGGTAAAGGTGGTTCATGGGGTTTGAGATTAGAAATTTCAAATTTGAGATTTGCTGAACTTCAATATTCAGAATTTATCATTCGATGTTCGAAATTAAGTGATTATGCCAGAATGTCCAGATGTCAAAAATCTGAAGAGATTTCTTGCTTCACATCAAAATGACCTAACCACCTCAAAGGTTGTACTTCACTGCTTCGCGGTACACTTCCGCCAATTTCATGCTTTCACGAACAACATCACCGATTATAATTATGGCAGGAGCTTCAACATTATTTTCGGCAGCTTTTTGCTCAATGTCACCAATGTATCCAGCAGTGATCTTCTCATCTCTTGTGGTACCACTTTGTATAATGGCAATTGGTAAATCAGCCTTACCAAACTTCCTATAAACCTGAGAAATCTCAGCTAATTTTCTAGTACCCATCAGCACTACAACAGTTGCTGTAGATTGAGCCGCGAGTGCCAAATCTTTGGAAAGCTCTCCTGCTGAAGTGGTCCCGGTAACGACCCAAAAGCTTTCTGAAACACCTCTTTTCGTCACCGGAATTCCCGCTGAAGCTGGAACAGCAATCGCCGAGGTAATCCCAGGAATTAACTCCGTAGGGATACCAAATGCCTCTATATATTCAATTTCTTCTGATCCGCGTCCGAAAACAAATGGATCTCCACCTTTCAGACGAACCACATGCCCATGCTTTTTAGCTAAGCTGACGCAAAATTGATTCGTGTCCTCCTGAGGATGTGAATGCTTACCAACTCGTTTCCCAACAAATATTTTAAGAGCTGTCTTAGGCGCATGATCAAGCAATACTGGATCTATCAACGCATCATATAACACCACATCGGCTTTATTTAGTGCCAAAACAGCCTTTAGGGTGATCAACTCAGGATCACCAGGGCCAGCGCCGACCAGCGTTACTTTCGGTTGAATTATATTTTTCATGCAGTCACCTCTTCCTCACGGTAGCTTTTCAGCAATCCGTAAATTTCCAATGCCTGAGCAGCATAAGCATTTGCAAATTCTTCAGTTGGCTCATTCTGATTGATCTGGTAGATTTTCTCTGCGAAAGTACCTCCCAAGTTGATTTTACCAGATTCCACAAATACCTCATCAAATTGCTTGATGATATTCGCATAAGAATTGGTACTCACACTTTCACTCAGCAAGATCGCTTTCGCAGCATTGATCAAGCCTGCGTAATGATGGTAAATACTATCAGACCAGCGACCTTCTTCCAGGCATTTTTGAGCGATATCTATTTTCTCTTTCGCTTCCAAAAGTAAAGTAGCAACCAAGTCAAGCACCACACCGGCACATTCACCCACACCCACTGCAATTTTATATTCTTCAGTATTTCCCCAGTCCACATAATCAGCTGGAGTCACCGTAGATGCATCACCTAGTTCTTTCAATAATTCATAGAAATAGATCTGACCTTTCTCGTCATAATAGCTCAAGAAATCCTGCCCATTTGCGTTTGTTTCAAAATCATCCAGTAAGATTCTCAATGCCTGAGGACCTCTTTTACTAGGAATTTTTGTCACTTTATCTGCAAAACGTCCATTTCCATCACCCATATTTCCACCTCCAAGCAGTACTTGAAGCGCAGGAATTACAACTTTTCCAGATTTCATGGACATGCCCTGAAAACCTATATGAGCCATATTATGCTGGCCACAGGCATTCATACAGCCTGAGATCTTAATCACCAAATCTTGATTTTTCAGGTATTGAGGATATTCAGCAAGTATTATTTTTTCCAATTCTGCAGCAATACCAGTTGAGCTAGCAATGCCAAGATTACAAGTATCTGTACCTGGGCAAGCAGTAATATCACCCAAAGAATTATAGCCAGCAGAAGCCAAACCGATTTCCTTCAGCTCTTTGTAGAAATATGGAATCAAATCCTCACGAACATCACGGATCAGGAAGTTTTGACGAAGAGTAAATCGTACCTCAGCACTTGCGTATTTCTCTACCAAATCAGCCAGTTTTCTTGCCTGATCTGTGTAGAAATCCCCAAGAGGAACTCTAACGCCGACAGATACAAAGCCTTTTTGCTTTTGAGGCAAAATATTGGTGAGTTTGAAATGCTCGAAAGCCAAGCCTAGCTCTTCCTCTACAGTCGCAGCAGGAGCTTCAGGTAGCGTTTGCGCATTGTCATATGCTTCAAAAGCTATAGGATAAAACTTGAATGGAAGTGCCTTTTTTTCATTTTCCACCAATTCCAAGAATGCTTCAACACCCATGTCTTTGATCAAAAACTTCATTCTGGCTTTCATTCTTTTTGCCCGCTCTCCGTGGCGATCAAAGATTCTGATCACCGCCTCAGCAAAAGGAATAATCTGATCTGCTTCTACAAACTCAGAAAACACATCAGCATGACGTGGCTGAGATCCGAGACCGCCACCAAGCATCACTTTAAATCCGCGTACTTCCTGCCCATCGATCACTTTCACTTTTGGGATGAAGCCCAAATCGTGCAGGTAACTCAATCCAGTATCTTCATCAGAAGAGGAAAAGGAAATTTTGAATTTTCTACCCATTTCCTGAGAAATCGGATTTCTTAAAAAGTATTTAAAAACAGCATCTGCATAAGGCGTTACATCAAAAGGCTCATTTGGATCGATTCCGGCTGTTTCCGAAGCAGTGACATTTCTGACCGTGTTTCCACATGCCTCACGAATAGTCACATCATCCCGCTCCAATTCAGCCCAAAGTTCAGGCGTACGATCCAAACTCACGTAGTGAATTTGAATGTCTTGTCGAGTGGTGATGTGTAAACGTCCAGTAGAATATTCATCGGATACTTTGCAGATTCTTCGCAATTGATTCGAAGAAACACGACCGTACGGGAGTTTAATCCGGATCATTTGCACACCAGGCTGACGCTGTCCATAGACACCTCGAGCTAGGCGAAGGCTACGGAATTTTTCCTCGTCAATATTACCTTCTTTGAAAAGGGCAATTTTCTTTTCAAGGTCGATGATATCTTGTTCTACTATATGATTTTCAAGTTCTGTTCTAAAACTTTGCATGGCTTACTAGGTTTAATGGTTTGGGATTGAATGAAGTAGGATTCCTATTGGAGCCTAATTTTTCAATATTTCAATCTTCCAATTTTCAATCATTCAATGAATCCTACCGAAACGGTATCGTATTCTGCTTCATCGATAAGGATGAAGCTTCCATTTGATTTATTTGACTTATAGGTGTCAAAATGAATCGGCTTATTTAGGCGGAAATGAACCCGCCCGATGTCATTCAACTTTAGTGAATGTGCATCTTCTCCCCCAGAGAAATCGGTGTGAATCCTGGATTCTATCTGGTCTACTTTCGCCATCACACGGTTCACTCCGTGTTGCAAAATGTATTTTTTGCCTACTGTTAGGGCCTTATTATTTACTTGGCAAATCGTAGCTGTAATTTGCTTTTCGCTACGTGGAACTGCTGAGCTTTTCACCAACATATCTCCTCGGCTCAAATCAACTTCATCTTCCAATGTTACTGCAATAGAGCTACCTGGAGCTGCTTCCTGAATCTCTTGATCGAAATAGTGAATGCTTTTGATTTTGGAAGTATTGAGGGAAGGTAAAAGCGTTACTTCATCACCCACTTTCAGATTTCCTCCATAAAGCATTCCCGAAAAACCTCTGAAGTCATGCCAAGCCTCAGTCTTTGGTCGAATGACATATTGCACCGGAAATCTAGCAACGGAACTTGGCTCCAAATCTGCTGGCTCCAATACTTCCAGATGATCTAAAAGTGTGTTTCCCACATACCACGGCATCTCTTCTGACTTTCTGGCGATATTTTCACCTTTCAAAGCAGAAACTGGGATAAACGTAATTTGATCTTCTGTAAAATCAGACTTGGCAACCAAGGCATCAAAGTCCGCTTTGATCTTTAGGTACACTTCCTCGTCATAATCCACCAAATCCATCTTATTTACAGCTACCACCACATGACTGATGCGAAGCAAATTGGCAATAAAGAAGTGACGGTAAGTCTGCTCAATCACACCTTTTCTTGCATCGATCAGGATAATCGCTACCTGAGAGGTAGAAGCTCCCGTCACCATGTTTCTGGTGTATTCCACGTGACCAGGAGTATCTGCTACGATGAAGTTGGTCTTAGCTGTATTGAAATAAATATGAGCTACATCAATCGTAATACCCTGCTCCCGCTCAGCGACCAATCCGTCGGTAGCCAAAGAGAAATCCAGGTAATCGTATCCTCGCTGCTTGGAGCTGCGCTCGATTGCTTCGATTTTATCTGTAGTCAATGATTTAGTATCGTATAGTAATCGTCCGATCAGCGTACTCTTGCCATCATCGACAGAACCAGCAGTAGCGATTTTTATAAGTTTTCTATTTTCAGACATGTTTTTCAGTTGTTAGTAATTAGTAAATCAGTCCATGGTCCACAGACCACAGTCGATAGCCGAGTCTACTTGGTACTTTGTACTTGAGACTTTATACTTTTTCTAAAAGTATCCGACTTTCTTCCTCGTCTCCATAGCTGCTTCGGATCGCTTATCATCGATTCTGGCACCCCGCTCGGAGATGGAAGAGTCTCTGATTTCACCGACAACATCATCCAGCGACACAGCTTCTGAAAGTACTGCGGCAGTACAGGTCATGTCACCTACAGTTCTGAATCGCACCATTTTCACCATCACTTCTTCGTGGTCCTCTCTGAATACATGCTCATTGGCAGTCCAAATCAATCCATCACGAAGGAATACCTCACGCTCATGCGCAAAGTAGATCGATGGAATCTCAATATTTTCAGTTTTGATATATTCCCAAACGTCCAGTTCCGTCCAATTGGAAATCGGGAAACAACGTACGTTCTGCCCATTATGGATTTTCCCATTTAGCATATCAAAAAGCTCCGGACGTTGATTTTTCTCATCCCACTGACCAAAGTCATCTCTTACTGAGAATACTCTTTCTTTTGCTCTTGCTTTTTCCTCATCTCTTCTCGCTCCACCAATGCAAGCATCAAACTTGAATTCCTCGATGGCATCCAAAAGCGTGGTAGTCTGAAGTGAATTTCTACTGGAATATCTGCCACGCTCTTCACGAACTTTCCCCTGATCGATAGCATCCTGCACATTTCTGACAATCAGCTCCAAACCAAGTTCTTCCACCAATCTATCCCGGAATTCTATGGTCTCAGGAAAATTGTGCCCCGTATCCACGTGCAATAAAGGAAAAGGGATTTTCGCAGGATAAAATGCCTTTTGGGCCAGTCTCACTAGCGTAATAGAGTCTTTTCCTCCGGAAAAAAGTAAAACCGGACGCTCAAACTGAGCCGCCACCTCACGGATGATGTGGATCGATTCTGCTTCCTTTGGATTAGGTATTAATAGGTTGTTCATTTCCTTACTATTTATGTCTTCTGATTGACTTCATTATTCGCTATTCGATGTTCACCATTCTTAATTTATCTTTTAATGTCGAATGAAAAACGCTGAATTATGAATGCTGAAGTTCTAATGTCTTGTATCTAAAATCTTGAGTCTTACTTAGCATGCAAGCCACACTCTTTTTTCGAGTCTTCCCACCACCAGCGGCCTGCTCGGGCGTCTTCACCTTCCATAATCGCGCGAGTACAAGGAGCACAGCCAATGCTGATAAAGCCTTTATCATGCAGTGGATTATATGGAACATTCTTTTCGTCTATATAAGTGATCATCTGATCAAAAGTCCAATCCAATAAAGGATTGTACTTAATGATCTGATTGGCTTCATCCCATTCGATGCGCTTCATATCGCTGCGATTGGCAGACTGCTCAGCTCGAAGTCCAGTTACCCAAACTTCATTTCCTGCCAACGCCCTTCTCAGCGGCTCCACCTTGCGAACAAAACAGCAAGACTTTCTATTTTCTACCGAATCATAAAACCCGTTGATCCCTATTTCACTTACCAAATTCTCCACAGAAGAAGTATTTGGATAGTACACTTTTATATTTTGCTTGTATTTGGCTTCTGTTCTGGCAAGCAAGTCTAGGGTCTCTGGAAACAAACGTCCCGTATCCAAAGAAAAGATTTGGATTGGAATATTTCCATTGGCGATCAACTGTGTGATCACCTGATCTTCCTGACCCAAAGAAGTGGAAAAAGTTACTTTCCCAGGAAATAAATCCGCGATTAGCGCCAATCCCTCCTGTGCACTCAGTTGCTCCAACTGAGCTTCTAACTCATGCAAATTCTTTCTTTGTGTCATTGATTTCTGCTTTTGGAGTGCTTTCCCATGCTCTCTCGTGGAAATAATACAGGATGATCTTGGAGAAAACTTCAACAGACCCAATTGATATAGCCATTACCAGTTCGCCTGTCACGAAGTAGGAAATGATCATGGTATCAATGGTCCCGACAATTCTCCAAGAGATAGACTTAAGCAAGCTCTTGGCGTTGCTGTCCCTTCCGGACTTGCTAGTGAATAGCTTTTTGAGTGGCTGGTCTAAAATCATACAGGTTTATTACGAGAGTAAAGCACAAAAGTATATAAACCCTATAAAATATATAGGGTTTATGATAAAAAAATTTTATTCTTCTTTCAATATATCTTCTAAGGTCTTGTTTTCCAGTATTTTGAGTGTTTCGTCACGAACTTGGATCATCACCCGATTTATCCCGCAAACAGCTTCATTTTTACACTCATCACAGGGTTCGTAGTAGTTTAAACTCACACATGGAAGCAAGGCAATAGGTCCATCCAGCAAGCGAATCACTCGGGAAAGCGGGATATCTTTTGGTTCCTTGATCAGGTAGTATCCTCCGCCTTTTCCTTTTTTACTCCCCAGCATCCCCGCTTTTTTGAGCTCCAAAAGGATATTCTCCAAAAACTTATGGGAAATCCCATGCTCTTCAGCAATCTCTTGGATCAGAACGGTCTTCTCATCTTTGTGTCTTCCAAGATAAGTCAGAGCATGAAGGGCGTATTTGGTCTTTTTCGAAAGCATTGACAAAAATAAGATATTTCGGGTAATACCCTAGCGTGGTACTAGGCTTTTATAAATATGAAATACACTAACTGTAATCAAATTAGAGAATTGGTAACATTTTCATATTTCTGCAAAAAACCTGCTATTCAGACCTAATCTAGACGAAAATACAAAGGAGAAAATAATCTTATTCTACTCAGAGATTTATGAAATAATTTTTAGGTTAAAAGGCTTTCAAATTCCTTTAAAATGCTCTTATTTCACTAGAATTATTTGAATACTAATTCTTCTGCTCTTGATTAAGCCCCAAATTTTCAGCAGTTCAGCATTTACTAGAGTATTACTATGCTGTATTGTTGCCTTTATACTAATTCAACATTCCTCTCTTGCTCAGAGGAATGATTACATCGTTATTCGAGAAACGACATTCACCGAAGGTAAAGTGAAAGATCTACCTTCCGACAGCAACACTTCAGTTTATTTCAGACGCGTTTCCAAGGAGGAATTTAAAAAGTACACCATCGATGAAGTGGATGAATTTATGGTGAATCAGAGAAAATTCTTCAAGAAACAGATCAACATTGGAACCAGTGTAAAGGAGGTTTATTTAGAATTGATTCCGCAGGAGGTTGAAGAATTGAAACTTTGGAGTTTAAACCAAGATAATCCTCAATACTTTATTGAAAAAGAAGGAGAGTTGATTCACCTAAACGAATCTTATGCGGAAATTTTAAGCGAGCAGTTATCGAACCCTGAATTAGGCCCTCTGTTAGATATCACCAAGCTCCAATGGTTTGACTTAACTTATCTGCTGGCTAATGCAAAAAGGTATAAGACTCCTAGGACCTATACTAGACTGCTTAGCTTTACACCTTATGGAGGAGTGAGTTTTGTGGAAAATAAATTCGTGCTTCCAGCCAGTCGCTATGAAGCTACGGTAACTGGTGTAGGGATGACGCTGGGATTTAATATTGAACTATTCTTAAACTTCAAAAGAAATATATCTCTCAGTCTTAGCCCTAACTGGAATAGTTTCAATAATCAAGAATTCCGCGAATACAGCTATGCTAACTTTCAATATGAGTCGGATATTTACATGGAGTATTCATTTATTCAGGTACCAGCTTTGATCAAATACTACATCGATATCAGCCCAAACAAATGGAGAGCATACATAGAAGCTGGGTACGTTTTTTCTTTAAGTGACTATAAAAAACTAGGGATTTATGAAGCGCAAAAAGACGAAGGTACAATTACTACAACTCAAAAAGATTTCACTCTACCTGACCAGCTCCATGGTTATGAATTTGGAATCGGTCTAATCAAATATTTTGAAAAAGATAAAGGAATCGTGTTAGGAATGAGAAGCACTCATGTGAAAGATCGAGCAGCTGGAAATTTAAGCTCAACTAGTGCATTTATTGGCTATAAATTTTAACTAGATATGAAAAACACAACTCATCTTATCTGGATTTGCTTCATGATTTTTGTTTCCTGCCAGCAGGAGGAAATGGTCACTTCGAGAAACTACCCCTTTGTAATCAGCCTCGGAACCCACACTATTGATGGTACTGGAGCGAGCGTGGATTTTGAGGTTTTAGATGAGGGCAAAATAGCAATCACAAGTTATGGTGTGGAATATTTTGAATCATCTGAATTTCAAACGGGAAACAATACCAATCCAATATCCATCATTGAAAAAACTGGTATACCTTCCAGCGAAATAGAAACTATAAGGATAGATTACGACCTGATTGTAGGTAAAGAATATATAGCGAAGCCTTTTGTAAATGCAGGAAACGTTACGGTATATGGTGAATCCTTGTTATTTAATAGCAAAGGAATCAAAGCGCCAGAAATCAAGGCTGTTTCTGATTCCATATTGATGGGATCAACAGAACTCACTATAACAGGTGATTATTTCAATTCCAGACTAGAAAATAACCAGATCGAAATACCGGGCCTTGAGGACTACTTCAAAATAGAATTGTCAAGCGTAACTAGATCTGAGATAAAATTCAAATTGAAACGAACCTATCTTGCCTTCCCTTTTTCAGAAAGAAAATACAGTCTCAGGCTTACTAGTGGAGGAAAAACTATCGTATTAACAGATTATTTTTCGATAGGCTATCCGTCTATAGAGTCAATCTCCCCATTAGTTGGCTATGTTGGAGATGAAATCAAGGTTAAATTTAACGCTAAGACATACTTAGAAAATACCTACCTATATTTAAATTATGGAGCTTATCCATCAGCTGTATACCCAATCGAGCCAATTAGTAATGATGAATATGTTTTACTAATTGACAATCTACCGCCTGGCAAATACCCCATTACCCTTACCAATAATGAGTTCATATTCGAATATCCTGATCAACTTGAGGTACTAAGCAGCTGGGAAGTTTATAAAAACAGCACCAAGATTCCTGCAGACCTTTTAAATTACAGGACATTTATAGTCGGTGACAAGCTTATTTATTGGAAAGAAGGTTACGGGGATTTTCAAGAAACTTACATTTATGATCTTAAAGCTGACTATGTACAAAAAATTGATCCTAAGCCAAATAACACGATTGAAAAAGGGTCAGTAGTAACGGCTGCTGCCCAAGGTAGGTATTTATACTATGGACTGGGAACTTCTGGTAACTTTGGAAATGTCACTAATCACAAAGATTTCAGCAGGCTGGATCTAAACACAGGAAAGTGGGAAAATTTACCGCAATTTCCAATGGAGGATAGTAGGGCATATCGATCTTTTGAATATATGGGTAAGATAATGGTGGGACTGCCTGCCTATGAAAACTTCTATGTTTTTGATCCGCAAAGTATGACGTGGAGTGAGAGTCAATATAAGAACCCAGAAATATTGAGGTATTCAAATTATCAATTGGTTGTGAAAGACGAATACATATATTACATGATTGGTAGCTCCGAAAATGAAATATATAGGCTCAAATTAGGAGAACAAGCCGAGTTAATAGCTACCAGCTATTGGGCAAACACTACTCCTAAACTAACTATCCAAGGGAACAGTTTATTCTTGACATACTGGACTTCTTCAATATTTGAAATAAACTTAGAAACCAAAAAGAAAAAACCTATACAAGCCCTATCCTATACACCCTATTCAGAGGGTATTCCTTGGGGAAGCTCTGAAGGATTTCTGTTTGCATTTCTACATGATGGTGGGAACGTCAAAATCGATGAAAAAATCTATAAACTTAAACATTAAATCCAAAACTCATTTTAAAAAACAAAAAACCATTAATTCCGAGTATTTTGCCAATAAAGGCCAATGTGTGTTAAATCATTTCCACACTTCTCTTTACAAATGCAGTCAGCTCTTTACCTATTAGCAAACCTTGGGAAAGAAACGCCAAGTCAAATCTCTAATCACTTACAGAGAAATCCCATGCTCTTCGGCGATCTCTTGGATCAACACGGTTTTCTCATCCTTATGTCTTCCAAGATAAGTCAGGGCATGTAGGGCGTATTTGGTCTTTTTAGAAAGCATATACAAAAATAAGCTATTTATGCCAATACCCTAGCGTGGAACTAGGCTTTTATAAATATCACAAAAAAAACGGGTATGAATCCATACCCGTTTTAATATTTACAATGAATCGCTCCTAATTAAAGCAATTCCACACTTCGCTTTACATATGCGGTCAAGCCCTTAAATTGGTATTTTATCAGTACACCTACTCAAGGAAATTACAAAACAAATTAGAATACTTCCCAATTTCAATCACTACTGGACTCTCTTGAACTTCTCGGCGCATCCTTCATCACAGTTCGCCGGATCTGGAGTAAGTACCAATCTGTTATCTTCAAAAGAAACACCATAAACTAGTTGAAATTGAACATCCGTGCAATTAAAATCAATGGTCAAACTATCAGCTGTTTCAAAATATGTACCGTTGCAAGAAAATCTATTTGAAAGGAGAATATTATCCTCCCCAAAAGAATAGGTATATCCATTTTCTATGGAAACCCAATTACCAGCTCCTCCATCGCTTCCATAGGATTCAATCAGTTGCCATGTGCCTTGGACTGAATCAACTCCTTGCGGTACACCAACATCGCTACATCCAGCAAAAGGAAGTAAGAGAGCCAAAACTATAATTATATATTTCATAAGTTTGGATTTTTAGTCTATAATAATATGATGCGTTTCCTCTTCATCACTCTTAAGCATGATTTTTTAATACATACCTGCCTTTTTTCACTTTCGATATACTACAATCGATTTTCTGTTTACAAGTCCTTCTAAGATAAGATATCCGCTAATCATTACTGTCTTCAAAATGCTGAGGAACAGAGTTTACGGGCGTTCCGAAGATTTCTTGACCAAATGCAGAAAATACGAGGGAAAGCAACAAAGGAATAAGAAGAAATTTCATTGCAGAGGGGAAATAAGTAAAAAACAGATTTTTATTTAAAAAGTGAATCTTTAGCTATAAAACTAAATTTACCCCCCTATTATTAAATCCAAATTTTAGTTTAAAAATTTATATTGATTTTAGTTAAATAACTGACAATCAATACGTTTAATTTAGTTCAGGCTTAAATACAATTTATAACACCTTATTATTCATTTATTTACGGAAAAGCAAAAACATGTTATCACACAACGTAAAACTAAATTTGAATGAACTAAAATTAAAAATCCCCAACTGCAAGGCTGGGGATTTTGGTTTTGGATAAAATGTTGAAACCCTTCGAAAGACTGGTTTTTCAGGGTAACAAAACCTCCGAGGTCGAAAAGACCTCATAGGTTAAGGAAATTAAAGCAATTCCACACTTCTCTTCACAAAAGCAGTTAGGTCTTTACCGGTTAGCAAGCCTTGCGATAAAAGAGCTAGATCGAATGACTGCTTAGCAATCTTGATCTTCTCCTCTTCAGTTTCAGCTTTCAAGACTTTGTCCACCGCAGGGTGATTTCCGTTGACCGCTACTTTGTAAGCGTCAGGAAGCGATCCGTAGAAGCCCATTCCTCCGCCGCCAGTTGCTGCCATTTCCTTCATTCTGCGCATGAATTCCTCCATGGTGATCGTCACCGGAAGCTCCTCAGGACTCAAGCCTTCCACTTCTACTGTGTACGTCTTGTTGTTGATCGCTTTGTCGAAGATTTCCTTCACTTCTTTGCTCTGATCTTCAGTGAGCAAGTTGGCGTAAGTCTCATCTTTCTGAATCAGTTTCTCAGCCACATCTGCATCAACACGCTTCAGCTGCGTTTTCTCAAGCTTAGATTCCAAGTTTTGGATAAAGTGACTGTCAATCGGAGAATCCATCACCAAGACATCGTAATCTTTCTTGTTGGCAGATTGAATAAAACCATCCTGCTTTTCCAAATCAGTAGCATACAAAATGACCGTTTGCTCATTCTTATCCGTTTGAATTGGCTTTACTTTAGACTGGTATTCTTCGATCGTGAAGAATTCGCCATTTGTATTTTTAAGTAATGCGAAGTCTTTCCCTTTCTCGTAAAATTTCTCCTCAGAGATCATTCCGTATTTCACGAAAAGTCCGATATCCCCCCATTTTTGCTCGTAAGCCGTTCTATCTTTTTTATAAAGCTCAGCAAGCTTATCCGCTACTTTCTTCGTGATGTACGAGTTGATTTTTTTCACGTTGCTATCCGCCTGCAAGAAGCTTCGGGATACGTTCAGTGGAATATCCGGAGAGTCAATCACCCCATGAAGCAACATCAGGAACTCAGGAACGATGTCTTTCACTTCGTCTGTGATAAACACTTGACGGCTGAATAATTTGATCTTGTTTCGCTGAAGTTCAAATTCATTTTTCACTTTCGGGAAATACAACACCCCCGTCAAGTTGAATGGATAATCCACATTCAAATGAATCCAGAAAAGTGGATCCTCAGACATTGGATATAGCTCCTTGTAGAATTTCAGGTAATCCTCATCAGTCAGATCACTTGGAGACTTAGTCCAGATCGGAGCAGTAGTATTAATAAAGTTGTCAACTTCTACTGACTTCCATTTCTTCTCGCCTTTGTCATCCACTCCATCTTCTACAGATTCGGTTTTAGTACCAAATTTGATCGGAACAGGAAGGAACTTCGCGTACTTGTCCAAAATTCCCTGAAGCTTCCATTTGTCCAGGAATTCCTCAGAATCTTTATTGATATGAAGGGTAATAGTCGTCCCGCGCTCTTTTCTCTTTCCTTTGGAAATTTCGAAAGAGGTAGAACCATCACAAGTCCACTTAGCAGCTTCTGCTCCTTCTTGGTATGAAAGTGTATCAATTTCTACAGTATCAGCGACCATGAATGCCGAATAGAAACCTAAACCAAACTTACCGATGATCTCATTGGCATCTTTAGCGTCTTTGAATTTCTCGACAAATTCCTCTGCTCCGGAGAATGCCACCTGGTTGATATACTTTTTAATCTCCTCAGCAGTCATCCCAAGACCATGGTCAGATATGGTAATGGTTTTCTTTTTCTCATCGAAACTTACATCCACCGTAGTGTCACCAAGTTCGCCTGTGTACTGACCTAATGTCGCTAAACGCTTAATTTTTTGAGTCGCATCGACTGCGTTAGAAACGAGTTCTCTTAGAAAAATCTCGTTATCAGAATAGAGAAACTTCTTGATAATTGGGAAAATGTTCTCGGTATGGATCGAGATCGTGCCTTTTTCCTGCATGGCTATAAATTAGTTTAGTTAAACACAATGTTTGTCGGGCACAGAATTGCAACTGTTGTTCCAAAGGAGAATTGATGTCAATTTGGCAGAAACGAAAGTCAGAAATCAAAAGTGAAAAATCTGAAATTTCACGATTTTAGATTTCTCACTTCATACTTCTGACTTACCTTTGGGCGATGTGGAAAGAAATCTCAGTTCTGATTAGCAAGGAAGTCACCTTAGAGTGGCGACAGAAATTCGCGCTGAATGGGATTTTGCTTTATGTGGTTTCGGCAGTTTTTATCACGTATTTAAGTGTAGGAGCTAGAGAGGGGAATATTTCAGAACCCACTTGGAATGCCTTGTATTGGATCATTATTCTGTTTTCTGCTGTGAATGCAGTTGCCAAAAGCTTTGTCCAAGAACATCAAGGTCGTCAACTCTATTATTATATGATTGCTTCTCCTGAATCAATCATCCTTTCTAAAATAATCTATAATACCGGTCTAACTCTCATACTAGCACTTCTGGGCTATGGAGTTTTTTCAGTGATCTTGGGAAATCCAGTTCAGGACCAAGGCTTATTTATCCTGAATTTAGTTTTGGGTGCTTTAGGCTTTTCAGCAAGTTTGACGATGGTTAGTGGAATTGCTTCCAAAGCAGGGAATAATGCAACGCTAATGGCGATTCTTAGTTTTCCAGTAATTATCCCGATTTTGCTTATGGCCATCCGCATTTCCAAAAATGCGATGGACGGATTAGATTGGAGTGTAAGTATGGATTATCTTTTTACACTTTTAGCGATCAATGCGATAGTTGCCGTGACAGGATATATTCTGTTTCCTTATTTGTGGAGATCGTAGTCTTCGCCATTCGAAATTCATCATTCATTATTTAAAATTTCAAAAAATCGACCTCAACCCGAGATGATCCACAAAAGGTTCAAAATCTTTGTCGTTGTGTAAGAGTTCAATTTCAGATTTGATGCAAAAAGCAGCAATGACAGAATCGATTGTTTTGCGGATTGTAACTCCTCTTTTCCTCAATAGCCTAAAATTCTCAGCGCTTGCAATCGCTATTTCTTTTCCTCCTAAATTGAAGAAATGTAAATCTTCAAAAAAGGCTTTTGCTTCCCTAAAGTTTTTGTCAGCGGAGAAACCCTGAAGGACTTCCGTCATAATCAAATCACCTGTGCATATAAATTCTGTTCCTAGTGACCTATCTAAAAAATCTGTTTGCACATTCTCTTGCCCGTTGAAGTAATCTATCCAAACAGAAGAATCCACCAAAATCATGAATCGATTCTCATTTTATCCAAATCACCTTCCCATTCCATTTTACCGCGAAACTCTTTGATTCGTTTCTGCTTTTTCAACCTAAGAATTAACCGCAAACCTTCTTCTACAGTGGCCTTTTTTGTAGTCAAACCAGAAGCCTTCATGGCCTCATCCATTAACTTTTCATCTATTTCAATATTCGTTCTCATAATGTGTACGATTTCACTAAATATACACATAAAAATAATTTTACTGTCAAGCATTAATTCTTTCCAGAGAAAGTCTGAGATAAATAAGAATGCTTGAAGTTCTGTAGATCTCGTAAATCTAATATCCTAAATCCCCTCAAAAGACTTCACAAAAAGCACCGTTTTCAGGAACTTATGACTTATTTTTGCACTTGAATTAGCAAAAATGCCCTATGCGCCAATCCTGGTGGAAAATTCTTGCAATCGCCCTGCTGCTGTACACGCTAATCGCAGGCTTGCTGATGGAAGCACCTCGACTTCCTATCCTCAACGAAACAATCCGTGCTCTTCACTTTCACGTGACCATGTGGTTTGGAATGATCTTGATGCTGGTAGCCGCAGTCTATTACAGCATCAAATACCTTCGCACCAACGACATCAGACATGATGATATGGCTATTGAGTTCACCAACTCAGCCATTTTATTCGGTGTATTAGGAATAGTTACCGGGATGCTCTGGGCCAAGTTTACCTGGGGAGATTACTGGAGTAGTGATCCCAAGCAAAATGCTGCGGCCATTGGGATACTAATGTATTTCGCATATTTAGTGTTAAGAAATTCTCTTTCTGATTCTCAGCAGAGAGCTAGAATCGGAGCCATCTATAACATTTTCGCATTCGCTGCTTTTATTCCCCTTATCTTCGTATTGCCAAGATTAACAGACAGTTTGCACCCAGGAAATGGTGGAAACCCCGGCTTCAACGCCTACGACCTGGACTCCAAGCTTCGTGCAGTTTTCTATCCCGCTATTATTGGATGGACACTTTTAGGTAGCTGGATCGCAACTGTACGCGTCAGAATGCGTAGGGTGGAGAGGACAATTGAAGACAGAATGATTAATTCCTAGTTCATGAAAAAATTACTAACAATAGCTCTTTTGGTTTTCAGTCTTTCTGCTTTGGCACAAGAGAAAATTCCTGTGACAGAAGCTGACTACTCAAATAATTCAGTGGAAATGGCAGACGTCATGCGATCCAATGGTAAAATCTACGTGTTGGTAGGAGTAATCGTGATCATATTCGCTGGAATCACGGTGTACCTTATCAGTACAGATCGTAAGATAAGCCAACTTGAAAAAAATCTTCATTCCTAAAATTATAAGTAAATGAAATCGAGCATGACTGAATAGTCACACACTAAGGGAAGAGTATTCACCTAGCGAGATTCCATATGACCATTGAAAAAACAATTATAACCATATGAAAACAGGACATATAATAGGTTTAGGAATTATTGCGGTAGCCATTGTAATCATTATGACTTCCATCGGTGATGCAAGTAGCTACGAAAGCTTCACCACTGCCAAAGAAATGAAGCAGGACGGAAACGACAAAGCAATCCACGTAGTCGGACAGCTGAAAAAAGACGCTACTGGAGAAGTAACTGGTCTGAACGTACGGGAAGATAAAGTTTCTTTTACCTTCATGTTGGTTGACAATGAAGGAGTGGAGCAGGAAGTATTTTACAATGAGCCAGTACCAGCAGATTTCACCCGCTCAGAATCTGTAGTAGTAATCGGTTCTTATAAAAATGATGAAATTTTCATTGCGGATAAGATACTGATGAAATGTCCTTCTAAATATCAGGAAACTGAAGTGCAGGCGGCAGGAATGTGAGTTTAAGCTCAGTTAGAATAAAAAATCCATGATCAATACCTTTATCGGTAATCTTGGCCACTTCATGACCATAGTGGCCTTTGTCAGTGCTCTGACTACCGCATACGCTTACATTCAGTATTTCCGCGCAAACGAACTAGAGAAAGCCAGCTGGAAAAGATTCAGTAGAATCAGTTTCGCAGTTCATGGCATTTCCGCAGTGATGATCGCTGTGTCACTTTTTGAAATTATCTACAATCACCGTTTCGAGTATTTCTACGCTTATTCGCACAGTTCAGAAGCTCTTCCGGTTCATTACATGATTTCCAGCTTCTGGGAAGGTCAAGAAGGAGCTTTCATCCTTTGGATATTCTGGAATGTAGTGCTAGGGACCATCCTGATTTTCACAAATAAATTCTGGGAAGCTCCTGTAATGATTGTATTTGCGCTAGTTCAGGCATTCTTGGTTTCCATGATTTTGGGCGTGGTGATTGGTGATTTGAAAATCGGTAGTTCTCCATTCATTTTGTTGAGAGATGCTACTCAGGCGCCAATTTTTCAGATGAATCCTGACTTTGTACCGGAAGATGGAACAGGGTTAAATCCGCTTTTGCAAAACATCTGGATGGTAATTCACCCTCCAACACTATTCTTGGGTTATGCATCCACTTTGGTTCCTTTTGCATTCCTGATGGGTGGATTGGTTACCAAAAAATACTCTGAATGGATTCGTCCAGCGTTGCCTTGGGCCATTTTCTCCGCTATGATACTTGGAATGGGAATCATCATGGGGGCTTACTGGGCCTATGTGACGCTGAACTTTGGAGGATATTGGAATTGGGATCCTGTGGAAAATGCCGTGTATGTACCATGGCTGATTTTGGTTGCTGCTATTCACTGCATGATCACTTTCAAGAAAAGTGCTACTGCATTGAAAACCTCGATTGTCTTAGTAATCATGACCTTTATTCTGGTTCTTTACGCTACATTCTTGGTAAGATCTGGCGTATTGGGCGATGCTTCAGTTCACTCATTCACTGACCTTGGACTTTCCGGTCAATTGCTGATCTACATGCTATTCTTCCTTGTGGTAGCTGTAGTTCTTTGCGTAATAAATTGGAAACACATTCCAACTTCTGAGAAGGAAGCTTCTGTTTACTCCCGTGAATTCTGGGTGTTTATCGGAGCGACTACCCTTGCTTTGATGGCATTTCAAGTGATACTTCCTACTTCTATTCCAGCCTGGAATGCAATGGTGGAAAGTTTCGGAGGCATATCCAATATGGCTCCTCCAGCCGATCAGATTGAGTTTTACACCAAATTCCAGCTTTGGTTTGCAGTAGCGCTGGCTATGCTCACGGCTGTTGGACAATTCTTCTGGTGGCAAAAAATGGATAAGAAAGCGTTGAAAGAGGCGCTCTTGACTCCTTATATTATTTCAGTCCTGCTTTCGGCAGCTATTATTGTCCTGGCCAAAGTTTATGACTGGCAGTACATCATTATAGTTCTTGCAGGCACTTTCACCATCACTGCCAACTCAGTGATTTTAGCCAAAATCCTAAAGAAATCAACTTTCAAACTAGCAGGTGGTTCTTTGGCACATATTGGTTTGGGTATGATTCTAATAGGTATCATGTTTAGCTCTGGGTATTCAGATACCATTTCCATCAACATGTCTGGCCTCACTTATAGCAATAGCTGGGAAGATGAACTGAACAAGGAGCATGTGTTGCTTTGGATCAATAAACCAACTCAGATGAAGGACTATACGGTGATTTACCGTGGTCGTCAGAAGAAGGTAAAAGGTATCTCAGAATATGTTCCTGCCAAGATTTTGGAACCAACAGGAAAAGTAAATGAAGCCCTCGCTTTGGAGGACTATAAAGATCATTTCAAGAAAGGCGATAAAGTAGACATCGTCTTGGAGGAAAATGACTATTTCCAGATCGAATATTATCAAAATGAAGTATTGAAGTTTTCACTTAGCCCTATGTCTCAGTTCAATGAAGGCATGGGTGGATTGATTTCTTCACCAGCGTCCAGGATCTTTATCGACAAGGATCTATATACATATGTAGCCGCCATGAATGATTCTGAGGATCCGGATTGGAAAGAGGATGAGATGTATGAAGTCGCTCCAGGGGAACAGTTCCATGTGGCAGATTACGTCACCTATTTCGATGGTGCAGATGTGCTCGAAGAACTTGACGGATATGTGCTTCAAGAAGGTGATGTGGCTGTAAGAGCTAATCTTAGAATTTTGGATTACGATGTGGAAAAACTACTGCAGCCAACCTTCATTATTCGAAACAATCAAGTCGGCAAGCTTCCAGTGATAGATAATGAGCTAGGAATCAAAATTAGTCTGGAAAACATCCTACCTGAAGAAAACAAGTTTGTTTTCAAAGTGAACCAGTACCAAAAAGATTACGTGGTGATGAAGGCTATCGTGAAGCCTTATATCAACATACTTTGGATTGGAACAATCATCATGCTTGTTGGATTTTCGGTAGCGATCTATAGAAGATTTGACGAGTTCAAAAAGATGCGGGATAAGGGATTGGAAGTTTGAAATCGGAAATCTTAATTCTGAACTCAAAAAGACTAAGCTAGAAGAATAACAGAGCCCAGTGATAATTCACTGGGCTCTGTTAGTTTATACTACTAAGTTAAACTTCCTGAAGCATTCCTAATATCTCATCCAAATATTCTCTTGAATTGGAAAGTCGTGGCACTTTGTGTTGTCCTCCTAGCTTTCCTCTTTTCCGCATCCAATTTTCAAATAATCCAAGCGGAGCATGATGGATTATAGGTTCTATCAATGCTAGTCCCTTGTGACGCTTTGCATCGTAATCTGAATTGATTTCCCGCAAATGCTCATCTAAAAGTCTATTGAACTTTTCTGGATCCGAGGGGCTCTTTTGGAACTCTACGATCCATTCATGGGCACCTTTGGATCCAGTGCCATCAAAATACACCGGGGCAGCTGTAAAATTAGAAATCATAGCGTCGGTCTGCTCAGCTGCAAATTGGATCGCTTTTTCAGCATTTTCTACAATCACTTCCTCTCCGAAAGCATTGATAAAATGTCGTGTCCGCCCGGAAATCCTGAATCTATAAGGTGAAGTGGAAGTGAATTTCACCGTATCACCAATTTTATATCGCCAAAGTCCACCGTTAGTAGTTATCACTAAAGCATAATTCTTACCAACTTCTACTTGAGACAAAGGAATCACTTCTGGATTTTCATTATCCCACTCTTCCATGGAAATAAATTCATAGAAAATCCCATAATCCAACAACAGTAATAACTCATCAGAATCTTTCTGATCCTGAATCCCAAAAAATCCTTCCGAAGCATTATAGGTTTCCATATAACGCATCTTTTCTGAAGGAATAAGCTCCTTGAAAAGACTTCTATATGGCCCAAAAGCAACCGCACCGTGGAAGAAAATCTCAAGATTTGGCCAAACTTCTGTAATGTTCTTGGCTTTCTTGAGCTCCAAGACTTTTTGCAAAAGAACAATAGTCCAAGTAGGAACTCCAGCCATGCACGTCACATCTTCATCCATGGTTTCGCGAGCCATTTTTTCAATTTTGGCTTCCCATTCTCCCATCAAAGCAGTTTCCTTGGATGGAGTTCGGACAAAATACGACCAAAATGGTAGGTTCTCCATGATCACCGCAGAGATGTCTCCAGCTCTTGCAGTTCCTTGAGGATTCAGTGGGTTGTTATCAAGAGTTCCACCTATGGTTAATGTCTTTCCGGCAAACATTCTGGAGTCAGGATAATTGGCCATGTAAAGCGCCACCATGTCCTTTCCTCCTTTATAATGACATTCTTCCAGGCTTTCATGTGTCACTGGAATGTACTTGCTACGACTTGCAGTTGTTCCTGATGACTTAGCAAACCATTCTATTTCCCGATTCCATATCACATTATCCTTTCCTTCCATCGTCTTATCGATGAATGGCTTGAAGCTATCGTAGTTTCTTATAGGTACTCTGCGTGCAAAATCTGCATAGGACTTTATCTCCGAAAATCGATGCTCAACTCCAAAATCTGTATTTTTTCCAGCTTCCAAAAGCTCCTTAAAAATTGCCTCCTGAACAGCAATTGGATTGTGCTTGAAATTTTCGATTTGACCAAGACGACTCCTAAAAATCCAGGTCATAAAGGAATTCAGAACCGCCATTAATTAAAAACTTTTCGTTTCAACTCGAAATTAGATCCTAAATACACTTTTCTCACTTGCTCATCGGCGGCAAGTTCTTCCGCCGTTCCAGCCTTTAGCAACTTACCTTCAAACATTAAGTATGCTCTATCAGTGATGGACAAAGTCTCATTCACATTGTGATCAGTGATCAAAATACCAATATTTTTGGTTTTTAGCTTTGCAACGATAGTCTGGATTTCCTCCACAGCAATGGGATCCACACCTGCAAAAGGCTCATCCAACAGCACAAATTTCGGGTCAACAGCCAATGCTCTAGCGATCTCAGTTCTTCTTCTTTCACCTCCGGAAAGTACCATTCCCAAATTTTTGCGTACGTGAGTTAAGCTGAATTCCTCCAGAAGGCTCTCTACTTTTTCTTTGCGTTGTTGCTTTGGCATTTTGGTCATTTCCAAGACAGCCATGATATTTTCTTCTACCGAAAGTTTACGAAAAACCGATGCTTCCTGAGCTAAATATCCTATTCCCTGCTTTGCTCTGCGGTACATAGGAAGACTGGTGATATCATCATTTTCGAGAAAAATTTTACCCTCATTTGGCTGAATCAAACCTACAATCATGTAAAATGAAGTGGTTTTCCCAGCTCCATTAGGGCCTAAAAGTCCTACAATTTCACCTTGGCTTACCTCCACAGAGATGTCATTCACCACCCGGCGACCTTTGTAGATTTTTACTAAATGTTCGGCTCGAAGAATCATATCAATCAAATTTGATGTCTTTCACGTAGAGTTGCAAACTGCTTTTATCGCGAAATACATTTTCTCTCATTTCAGCAACTATATCAAATCGCATTTTTCCGCGAAGCATATTTACGGTGGTCAAGTCAGGATCTTTGGTCCGATCTGCCATTCCAAATCCCAGACAAACCGGTGTAGTCACCTGCCCATCCTGTACTATTTTGAACCTCAGATGCTTATCCTTTAAGACTGTCACATCTTCCGCGTAAACATTTGAGATTCGGAAAATCGGCTCTGTATTTCCTGGACCAAATGGCGCCATTTGCTTCAAGATATTATAAAACTTGTAATTAATCTGATCTAAAAGCAATTCATCGTCAACCTCTATCACTGGCTTGCGATGAACTTCCTCGATTCTACTCTTCACCACCGCTTCAAATTTCTCCTGAAATGCAACAACATTCTCCACGGGAAGCGTCAAACCAGCCGCATACATGTGCCCGCCAAATTGGTCAAGTAAATCCGAACATTCCTCGATTGCTTCGTAAATATTAAAGTCCACAACCGATCTCGCGCTTCCAGTTGCCTTTCCATTTGACTCGGTCAAAATAATGGTCGGTCTGTAATATTTCTCAATGCAACGACTAGCTACAATTCCAATGACTCCTTTATGCCAATCTTCCTTGAAGAGGACTGTGGAATTCCACTCTACTAATTCCTCCCGGGAAGCAATCATTTCAAAAGCTTCCTTAGTAATATTTTCGTCAAAATTCCTTCGGGTTGCGTTCACTTCATCCACGACTTTGGCTCGCTCCATGGCGCCTTCTAAGTCTGAAGAAATGAGTAATTCCACCGAAGCTTTTGCATGCTCGAGTCGTCCGGACGCGTTAATTCTCGGACCGATTTTGAAAACCACATCAGAAATCCCAATGTCCTTTTCGAGATTGCTACTTAGCATTAATGCCTTCAATCCTGGACGTGGGGTATTATTCAATCGATCCAGGCCGTAATAGGCAAGAATTCTGTTTTCTCCTGTAATCGGAACTATATCGGCAGCGATACTCACCGCAACCAAATCCAAATAAGCGTCCAACTGGGAACTTTCCATCCCGCGCTTTATGGCAATCGCCTGAATCAGTTTGAATCCAACACCTGCACCACTTAATTCCTTATATGGGTAATCGCAATCCTTACGCTTGGCATCCAAAACTGCAATAGCAGCTGGAAGCTCCTCGCCAGGCGTATGGTGATCACAGATAATAAAATCAACACCTAATTTAGTAGCCAAAGCCACCTTTTCTATTGCCTTGATCCCGCAATCGAGCGCGATAATCAACTTAATATCATTATCGGCAGCGAAACGAACGCCTTTCTCAGAAATACCGTAGCCCTCTTTGTAGCGATCTGGAATATAAAATACCACATCAGGATAGAAGGTTTTTAAAAATCCATACATCAGCGCAACTGCAGTCGTGCCATCTACATCATAGTCACCATAGACCATAATCTTTTGCTCCTTAGCAATGGCTTCCTGAATTCTATCGACAGCCTCCGTCATATCCTTCATTAGAAAAGGATCGTGAAGCATCACTAAGGAAGGGCGGAAGTAACTCTTCGCCTGCTCAAAACTCTCCACCCCTCGGTTTATCAGCATATTGGCCAACGTCGGATTGACATTGATCTCCTTGCTCAGCTGATCTATCGCTGTTTGAGAGGTTTTGGGCTTTTGTTTCCAGAGGTACTCCATGAAGCTAATTTAGTAAACTAAGTTTCTTGTGATTTTATAATTAAAAGTATTGGTTCTATAATCGGCTATAGTAGCCTAAAAGTTTACTCGGAAGCAAAAAATCTAGCTTTTTGCCTTTTTGTATTTCCCCCAAAAATAGGCCGGGAAAATAAGTGCTTTGAGTTTCCAATCATTTTTCTCAGACAATGTCAGGCTGGAGTCCTCATGCACAGCGCGATACATTTTTCCTGCAAAAAAACAATGCCCAATCAGCAAGACAAAAACGACGGCGTAAATAATCAGTTCGGTCATTTGGGGAAAAGGGTTGTAAAGTTTTAAAGTGGTAAAGTGTGTCAAATACTAAGGTTAATTAAGACTTTTACCCTTTATTTAAGATTTTTGATTTACGATTTACGGCGGCAAAGCAGAGTTGAAGAATGGGATAATCTAAACCATACAACTCACAAATGTTACAACTTACTTTTTTTACTTCCCACTTCGGTGTGCTGTCTTCAAGCGTTCTTCTGTAAAATCAACGCGGCCCAATTATCCTTGCTTTGCTGAGAAACCAACTCCAGACCAAGTGGATTTGCGCAAGCATCCAAATCATCAATATCCTCTGTGTAAAACCCACTGAGTAACAAAAACCCTTCTGACTTCAACAAACCAGCATAAATGTTCATCTCGTCTAGCAACACATTCTTATTGATATTGGCCAAAACGATATCGAATTCACCCTGAGGATTTACTTCTCTGATTGTACCCAATTCCATTCTTGTCTCCAGACCATTTAAATCGAAATTTTCATTTCCATTATCCACACACCAATCATCGATATCAAAAGCCTCGATTTGAGTTGCCCCAAGCAAATGTGCCATTACAGCAAGAATTCCTGTACCGGAACCTACATCCAAAACACGCTTCCCTTGGTGATCTATCTGACCTTGATGACGAAGCATCTGGAAAGTAGTCGCATGATGACCTGTCCCAAAAGACATTTTGGGATTGATTACAATCTCGTGTTTGAACTCAGACTTGCTTGGGTGAAAAGACGCTCTCACGTAAACCAGATCGTCAACAGCAATGGGATCATAATTTTTTTCCCATTCCTCATTCCAATTGACTTTCGGCATTACTCCTTCTTCCAAAGTGATTTCAGCATCAACTTTATATTGAGCTATCACTTCATCGAAAGCTGCACGATCAAAATCTGACTCTAGTGTATAAGCATCGATTCCCTCCTCAGTTTCGAGGAAGGAATCAAAGCCTATCATGGATAGTTCGGCGATAAGGATTTCCCGGAATTGCTCCAGGCACTTGATTTTAAACTCCAGGTAATCCATTTTTTCTTAGAATGATTTAATAATATCTACGAAGTCACGGGACTTCAACGATGCTCCACCGATCAATCCGCCATCTACGTCAGGCTTTGCAAAAAGCTCCTGAGCATTCTTTGGATTACAGCTACCTCCATAAAGGATTGAAGTGTTATCAGCGATGTCTTTTCCGTATTTAGAAGCGATGTGTCTTCTCAAGGCCGCATGCATGTCCTGAGCTTCCTCAGAGCTTGCTGTTTTGCCCGTACCAATTGCCCAGATCGGCTCATAAGCAATCACGATCTTGGAGAAATCCTCAGGGCTCAAGTCAAAAAGACCTTCTGTCAACTGAAATTTCACATTTGGCTCATGGGTACCTGCAGTTCTGATTTCAAGAGATTCTCCACAGCAGAAGATTGGAGTCAAGCCATTGGCAAGAGCAAGCTTTACTTTGGTAGCAAGAATCTCATTGCTTTCTTTGAAATATTCACGGCGCTCGCTATGACCGATGATCACATATTGTGCTCCAAAAGAAGCCAGGATCTTTGCAGAAACTTCACCTGTGAATGCTCCAGCTTCTTTATCAGAACAGTTCTGAGCTCCGATAAAAACACCTTTTGCTTGGCCTATAAGTTTTTTGACTGGGAAAATATGTGGAAAAGGAGGGTTAAGCACAGCGATAGCTTCGCCGGAATGCTCGTCCTTCATCATGTTTAATATTTCGGAAGTAAGGGTCTGACCTTCTTCGAAGGTCATGTTCATTTTCCAGTTGCCGGCTACGATTTTCTTACGCATAATGAGTTTTGAAAATTTAATAAGGTTTGATAAAAAAGGGATTCGCTATAATTTGGTTTAAAATTACGGAAAATGTCCAGTTGGGGAAAATATAAGCCAAATGAGTCAGGAAAAAACTCCTGGTCGCAGGAAGAAGCTTTTGAAAAGCTAACAACTTTCTGTGCCTATCAGGAGCGTTGTCCATGGGAGGTTCGGCGGAAACTTTATGAAAAAGGTATCAAAGATGAACCTGCGGAGAAAATAATTTCGGAATTGATAGCAGAAGAATTTTTGAATGAGGAGCGTTATGCGAGATCTTTTGCACGTGGCAAATTCAGGCTGAAAAAATGGGGCAGGAACCGAATTCGTATGGAGTTGAAAATGCGCGAAATCTCAGAAGACCTTATCCGAAAAGGCATGACTGAAATCGATCCTGAAGAATATTACGACACACTTTTATCCCAGGCAGAAAAAAAGTGGGAAACCACACGAGAACCCGAGACCTACAAAAAGAAATTCAAAGTCACCCAGTATTTGATGAGCAAGGGTTTTGAAATGGATTTGGTGAAGGAAGCGATTGAGGGGTTGATCAGTGATCAGTCGCAGTGAGTTTAAATAAGTCGACTGATGACTGACCACTGTCCACCGCCGCCAAATTTCTAAAATATATCGTTAATGATTCAGGACAGCTGTTGACCATGGACGGTGGTCTGCGGACTCTAAATCATCCCACTCATAATCTTTGCAGAAAGTAAACAAAGCGGGATCCCACCACCGGGATGCACAGATCCTCCACAGAAGTATAGATTTTTTATCGAAGAAGAATAATTCGCGTGGCGAAGGAAAGCTGCAAACTTGTTATTGGAGCTATTGCCATAAAGCGCACCTTGAGCTGAGGATGTTTTCGATTCAATTGTCCTTGGATCAAGGATTTCCTCCACTTCGATCAAAGACTCGACATCTGTCTTTAAGATGCGATTGAGCTTGTGGATGATATTCCTTTTGGCCTCTGCAATCATTTTATCCCAATCCTGTCCTTGGTTATTGGGGACATTGATCATGGTAAACCAATTCATGCATCCCTCCGGAGCATCGTCAGATTTATGTGTAGAGGTGATGTTCACATAGATCGTAGGATCATCATAGATCGTCCCGCGCTTGAAAATATGTTCAAATTCCAATGGGTAATTATCCGAAAAGAAAATATTGTGGAGATCCAACTCAGGAAAATCCCGCTTAATTCCCCAATAGAAAATAAGAGCAGAACTAGATTTCGGTTGCTTGAGTAAAAGTCTAGGTTGCTTTTCCTCTTTCAGAATGGTTTTATATGCATTGACCATATCCATATTATTTACAACAAGGTCTGCATGGAAACCTTCCCCATTTACTCTAATTCCTTTTGCCTCTCCATTTTCTACTAAGACCTTTTCCACTTTATCGCCAAAATGATATGTCACTCCAAGTTCTAATGAAAGCTTATAAAGACTTTGCGTGATGTCATGCATGCCTTTTTTCGGAAAAAAGGCGCCAATATTAAATTCCAGATGAGGAATAATATTCAGCGTCGCCGGGGTTTCAAAAGGATTCGACCCGTTGTAAGTAGCATAACGATTGAAAAGCTGCACCAATTTCGGATGTGAAAATTGCTTTCTATTCGCCTCATTCATAGTAGAGAAAATTCCCAACTTTCCCATCTTCATATAGGATTTCAATGCTTGGGGATTTGTCCAGGTATCCAACTTATGAAGCGAGCGATTCATAAATAGTGGAGCTAATCTGTCGTAAATAAAGGCCGATTGTCTGAGTGCATCACGAATACTTGATGCTGGCTCGCCAAGCTTGGTTTGCACTTCCTCAGCAAATTGATCCAGATTAGCGTAAGCTTTCAGGTTTGTTCCATCTTCCCAAAAGTATTGGCAGGTCACATCCAATTTTTCATAGGCAAAGTAATCCTCAGGACTTTTGCCTGCCAATCGAAAAAGCTCATCCACTTGCTCAGTAAGTGTGAAAAGTGAGGGTCCGGCATCGAATCGATAGCCTTCTATTTCAATTTCAGAAAGCTTTCCGCCAGGATAAGCGTTAGCTTCAAATACTTCAACGTGGTAGCCTTTTATCGCTAATCTTATTGAAGCTGCGATGCCAGCTATTCCTGAACCTATGATTATTGCTTTCTTGGTCATGAAACTCTATTCAAACCCTAAACTAGGAATTTTTAAAAAAGTTAGGCCGATTGTAGCGGGCGAGCTGTCTGTTCCGTATGAATAATATACCTAACTGCTTTTTTATGAAAAACTTACTACTACTTTCTCTTTTAGGATTAATTTTCTTTTCCTGTGAAAAAATAGACGAGCCGGAGATCCTAGGAACCTATACCTACATTCCTGAAGGATGTAATCCAGCCGATAATCCTGAATTAGGTTGCGCTAGCACCCTGACACTTTCTCCTGATGGAGTTGCAGACATCCTTCCGAGTGGAGACATCATATTTAGAACCACTTTTAAAATTAGAGGAGAAAAAATTATTGTTGCCAAAGCGGATGAGGTGATAGACCAATTCGTTTTTCGATATATAGATAACTCCACACTTAAAAATGAGCGTGATGGAGCATTATGGGAAAAACAATAGATTGAAGCTCATGCCCAAATATTTCCAAGAGTTCAACAAAAAGCATCAATCACATTATTGTAGCCCATTTAGACAAATTTCACGTATCCCCTTTATACTTTTTAAACCATGAAAAACTTATTATCTATCTTATTTGTCTTCCTTGTTTTTTCTTCCTGCGAGAAGCTTGATGAACCAGACATATTGGGAAGCTATGTAAATACTCCGGATTATTGTGATTCATCCGAAAATCAAGAGTTTTGGTGTAGTAGACTGATTACATTATCTGCGGGTGGAGTTGCCGATGTCTTATATGGTGGAGATATTATATCCCGAACATCTTATAAAATCAAAGGGGATAAAATCAAAATTGAGAAAAATGATCAGTTTGGAGTGGAATTAATGTTCAAACAATTAAGTGGTGGCTCACTTAGAGAAGAAGGAGATAAATCAATTTGGCTAAAACTGGATAACTAGAATTATCAAGATTTTACTTCTAAAAACCACTTATATACCACTTCTCTTGGGTTAAAAAAAGCACGTGAGCAATTGACATTCAGTTGTTTTGGATCTTTTATTTTTTAATAATTGGATAATTAACTTGGGAATTGAACAAAACATGGTTCAATTCGTGTTTAAAGTCAGGTTAATAAACTAGCCAAACATAATATGAAAATAGGCATTGTTTGCTACCCAACTTTTGGTGGTAGTGGAGTTGTAGCAACAGAACTTGGTAAGGGATTAGCGAAAATCGGGCATGAAGTTCACTTCATTACCTATAAACAACCTTCACGCTTAGACTTTTTTAGTGAAAATTTATACTACCACGAAGTTGACATCAAGAGCTATCCACTTTTTGAGCACGCACCCTATGAGCTGGCACTGGCAAGCAAAATGGTCAGTGTCGTGAAATACGAAAAGCTTGATTTACTCCATGTTCACTATGCTATTCCGCACGCCTCGGCAGCTTATATGGCAAAACAGATCTTGAAAACACAAGGCATCCAAATTCCAGTCGTCACAACTCTTCACGGTACGGACATTACTTTGGTCGGAAAAGACCCTAGTTATGAGCCCGTTGTCACCTTTAGCATCAATCAATCTGATGGAGTGACAGCTGTTTCTGAAGATCTTAGAAAGGAAACCTATGCTTTCTTTGACATTCAACGGGAAATAGAAGTGATTCCAAATTTTATTGATTTGGATAGATTTAAGCGTCAGAAAAAGGAACATTTCAAATTAGCAATTTGCCCGAACGGAGAAAAGCTTCTCGTTCACACTTCAAATTTCAGAAAAGTAAAGCGGGTAGAGGATGTCATTAAGGTGTTCTATGAAGTTAGAAAAGAGATTCCAGCCAAATTACTTTTGGTAGGGGATGGCCCAGAGCGGGATAAAATGGAGCGACTGTGTCGTGAATTGGGAACCTGTGATGATGTTCGCTTTTTAGGAAAACTAGACGCAGTAGAAGAAGTGCTTTCTGTAGCAGATCTTTTTCTCATGCCTTCGGAGAAAGAAAGCTTTGGTTTAGCAGCTCTAGAAGCAATGGCTTGCGAAGTTCCAATCCTTACGTCTAACGCCGGAGGGATTCCAGAATTGAACATAGATGGCGTCACAGGGTATGTTTCCAATATTGGGGACATCCAATACATGAAGGAAAAAGCACTCTTTATACTGGATGATGCCAATCTACCTACCTTCAAAAAAAATGCTCTTGCTAGAGCAAAGGAATTTGATATCTCTATGATTTTGCCACATTATGTGGCTTATTATCAGCGGACAATCGAGTCCACCATGGCAGAAATTTGATTTACAACTGATATTTGTCAGGTAAATCACAGGGATAAACTGCAGTTTTGAATTATCTTTGTGGAATAAATCCCAATCAAGCGTTGGGGAATAAGTATCGTTTTATTTAGTAGCGTATGAAAAAAATTGGAAGATTGGATAAGCCAGATAACTTTGGCACAGCCCAAATTTTCTCTAACCCAATTCTGGAGAAAATTTCAAGGACGAATATATTAGTACCTATTAGCATGTTTATCATTCTTGGATTAATTTCTATTTATTTCGGAATTCAGGAAACATCGGTAGGGGTTGGCACAGCTATTCTTTTGTTTGTAGTGGGATATATTGGATTTACTCTGGTGGAATATATGATGCACAAGCATTTTTTCCATATGGAGCCAAATACTCCTGTCAAAGACAAATTGCAGTACACTGTTCACGGAATTCACCACGATTACCCGAAAGACAAAGATAGATTGGCAATGCCTCCTTTCGTAAGTGGTGCCTATGCAGCTATTCTTTATCTCATATTCAAATTGACCATGGGAGATTTAGCTTATTATTTCCTGCCAGGTTTTTTGCTTGGATATGCCCTTTACTTAGGAATCCACTATTTGGTACATGCCATACAGCCTCCAAAGAACTTTATGAAAGTACTTTGGGTACACCATGCGATTCATCATTACAAAGATCCGGATGTTGCTTTTGGGGTGAGTACACCCTTATGGGATTATATCCTAGGTACTGTTCCAAAGAAGGATTAACTCATTTAAACCTCCCAACTTAGGGAGGTTTTTTTCTTTAAGATCTATGACAAAAATTTCGATAATAGGCCTTGGCTGGATAGGTTTACCCTTAGCAAAGCTTTTGCAAAAAGAAGGTCATGCGGTGATTGGCAGTACAACTTCTTCTGAAAAACTAGTTCGACTCAAAGAAGAGGGGGTAAATGCCATCCAATTTGAATTGGCACCATTTCCGCAAGGAAGAGCATTCCAGGAATTATTCACCTGCGAAATATTGGTGATCAATATTCCACCACGCTCACGTTCAGTTTCTGGAGATTTTTATCTTGAGCAAATCAAGTTTCTGAGAAGTATGATAGATCAGTCAGCTATCAAGAAAGTCATTTTCGTATCAAGCACGGGTGTATATCCCAAAGAAAATAGAGAAGAAGCATACACAGAAATAGAGGCTATAGATAAAACAAATTCAGGTAATCTGACTATCTATAAAAGTGAATTATTGGTTTCTGAGAATAGAAATTTTGAGCTCACCATCGTTAGGTTCGGAGGGCTAATAGGTGACGATAGAATCCCTGGAAAATATGTGGCTGGCAAAGAAAATATTCCAGGACACACACGCGTGAATTTCATCTACAGAACTGACGCAGGTAAAATGCTCGCGTGGATTATCGAAAAAAATCTCTGGAATGAAACCTACAATGGCGTAGCTCCTATTCATTCGCTGCGAAAAGATGTATACGGGAAAAATGCACATGAGCTAGGACTTGAACCTCCCAAAAGCTACCAAAATAGCTCTGACAGCAAAGACCGCCTAATCTCTGGTGATAAAATCCGTACTACAGGATTTGAATTTGATTTTCCAAATCCCTTAGATTTCCCATATTCCTTAGAAACTTAATGCAATCGTGCCCCGTTGGGCACAGGTCGCTCCACTGAAGTAAGTACTATATCACCCTTTTCATCACTAAAACCGGTGATCAAAATTTCAGACATGAAATCTGCAATCTGCCTCGGAGCCAAATTGCAAACACAAAGAACTTGCTTTCCAACTAGGTCTTGAGGCTGGTAATGTACTGTAACTTGGGCCGAGGACTTCTTAACCCCTAGATCTTCCCCCAAATCAACCCAAATTTTATAGGAAGGATTTCTGGCTTTTTCAAATGGTTCAACTCTTAAAATAGTGCCAATACACAATTCTATTTTGTTGAAATCTTTATACTCAATCGTTTGCATAGCGAATATTTTTCCTAATTTTATGAACCTTTTGCCAAACAATGAGTAAGTAACAAAGGTTATACACCCCAACTATGATTTCAAATATAGAATTCCCTTTTAAAAAATTAACTGTTTTCAGCATTGTTATGCTGGGATTATGCTTTTGGGCGGGAAATACTATGGCTCAAAGTGAGCGTGAAAAGTCAGAGGTAGAAAATGAAAAACCATTAGAAAAGCCGCTGGTAGAAAACAATTCAGATCGCTTTGACATGCAATTACGGGATAATCCGACTCCTGTGAACTCTAATACTACAACGGTCTCTACGGTAAAGCCCCCCCTTCCAAAAAAAGAAACAAATTTAAGTGGAGAAGGCAAAAAGCCTGATCCGGCTGCGTCTACGCTAACATTTAACATTTTTCTTTACATCGTAGACAAGTTCAAAGCCGATTAAAAGGAAAAACTATAGACATAAAAAAAGGGGATGTACAAACGTCCCCTTTTTTTATGCTGTATTTGCTTAATCTTCCGAGAGAAACTTTTCCAAATCTTCCAGACTAATCATCCCTTCATAATAAGCTCTTCCGAAAACTGAAGCAGATACGCCCATATCTCTGAGTCTCCTGAAATCGTCAATACCTCTCACTCCACCACTTGCTGCAAGATTAATTTTAGGATACTTTTCTCTGATAGTTTGAAAAAGTGCAAAATTTGGTCCTTCCATGACTCCATCTCGTAGTACATCGGAACATTTCAAATATTTCAAACCTCTTTCATAAAAAAAGTCAATATGATCAAAAAGATCAATTTCGGTCTTTTTTAACCAACCTCTGATTTTTATTTTATTATCCGAAGGATTGACATCAGCAGCGAGATTAATTTTCTCGCGACCATAAGAAAGGATAAATTGAGCGAAACGCTCGGGATGATTTGCCGCAGCTGAACTCACCGTGATGGTACTTGCACCGAATTCAAAACATTTGATCACATCGCCATCCGTGGTAATACCACCGGTAAAATCAACTTTCAAATCGGTATACCCAGATATCGCTTCCAGGATATGATAATTTTTTGGTTCACCTCTTCGTGCGCCATCTAAGTCCACCAGATGAATTCTTTTTATTCCAATGGATTCAAAAGCTTGCGCAATTCCCAGAGGATTGGAAGAAATAACTTCCTCTGTTGAAAAATCGCCTCTTTTCAGTCGCACACATTTTCCATTAATTAGCCATATGGAAGGAACAATTTCAAACATCAGTTAATAATTTCAGGTTTTTGTCGATAGATAAGAATCAAGATAAAGATACAACACGGTATTTCTTGAAATCTTCACCAATATGCAAATCTTTTGTAAGTATTGAATATGATTTTCTCCCAAGGAAAATCACAATCCAATAACTCTTGATTTATCAGAAGCTTAATTTAGCTATTTTTCCTTTGGCACCAGAAGCCCAGACAGAGCCATCAGCATGTCCCATTTTTACAGCATGAAAACCTTCAGCTGAAATCGGCTCCCAGTTAATTCCAGCATCTTTGGAGAAATCAGAACCACTTGGACCAACAGCAATGAGCCATTTTTGTTTTGGGAAATACACAACCCCTGATCGATAGCCTCCTAATCCTTGCTGAGGTGCCATCCATTCTTTTTTACTTGAAATGAAAATACCGGAAATCCCTTCTTTCATTTTCTCATTCAAATAATCTCCACCTACAGAGACTATTTCCCCATTTCCCATACTGGTCAAAGAAAAAATCCCCTGCGAAGATTCTCCTTGAATAACTGGTGCAGTGAACTTTTCCCAGCTCGCACCCATATCTTTTGAATAGTGAAGGTTTGATTCTGTACCCCCAGTCCCCAACCAAAGCTCATTCCCTTCTGCAAGTAATGATGTAGCACTTGCAGCAAAAGCTGCTTCTCCTTCAGCTGCGCCAGGAAGTGAGTCTAAAGGATACCAAGTATTTCCTTGGTTGGCTGTTTGTAGGATTGTCCATTTTCCTTCACTAGGATCTCCAATCACAAATCCTCGAGTGGAGGAAGAAAAACTTATGCCATCGAGAAACGCAAACTCATTCTCCTGGCGTTTCAGCTTCCAAGATTTTCCTCCGTCTATGGTTTTATAAATTACTGCTGGCTGTCCTGCTGAAACAACAATCGCTGTCAACGCATCAAATGCATGAATAGATCTGAAATCAACCGTGTCCAAGCCTGCCACTATACCATGATCCCAAGTTTGCCCTCCGTCAATTGTCCTAAGCCAGACACCATTACTACCACTCGCCCACGCTATCTCACCTGTGAGCGGGGAAAGACCTCTTAGGGAGGCCTCTACTGGAGTCTCAAGGATATTCCATCCAGTAGGTTTGTCTGCTAGATTCTCCTCAGATTTTTTGCAGGAAAAAAGCGCTACCAATAATGATAGCGCCAGTAATTTACATTTGATCATATACTAATTAATATCACATTATATCAACTTTTCTATAGGCTTGGATCAATGCTTTTTCTCCTTCTACTCCTGGAGAAGCATTTCCATGCTCCATTCCCATTACACCCTTGAACCCTTTTTCATGGATGAATTTGAATACATTGCTATAATTGATTTCCCCTGTTCCTGGTTCCTTTCTTCCCGGATTATCTCCTATTTGTATGTAAGCGATTTCATCCCAAGTCTTCTGCATGGTCGCAATTAGGTTTCCTTCATTGCGTTGCATGTGATAAATGTCATAAAGAATCTTACAAGCAGGGCTATCTACAGCCTTGCAAATCATATAGGATTGGTCTGCATGACGAAGGAAAAGATCAGGATTATCACTCAATGGCTCCATTACCATCACCAATCCCTCTTTTTCCAATACTTCAGCACCGCGCTTATAAGCTTCAATGACATTTCCTGTCTGTACTCCCATAGGGAGATTTCTTTCGAAATATCCAGGAACTACGGTCATCCATTTTGCCCCAACACGCTTGGCTACTTCTACAGATTTCTTGCAAGTATCCACAAATAAATCCTCGTGTTCTTTCTTGCCAGTTGTCAAAGAAGTCTTCCAATTTTCGCCCCCATCAATCACAAACACACCCATTCTCATACCCAGAGATTCGAGAGTTTTGCCGATAAGCGCTTGATCCTCTACGGATCTGCCTAGCATTCCATTGTCTTCAAGGGACCTAAATCCTTGATCGGCCATGAATTTCAATTCATCGACAATCCCACCTGGGGCAGAATTTCTAAACATCCCAAAGTGCGGAGCGAAATCCATATTAAAGGTAGGCTCAGCTTTACTAGCCGCAAAGGAAGGCACACTCATAGCGCCCGAAACACCCAAAAGGGTGCTTCCTAAGCCTACTTTCTTAATAAATCCTCTTCTTTCCATGATTAAACTACTTTTGTTTTACCAGGAATAGCATGTGGGTAATATCCGTCTGGACCAGGCACTAGTTTAGGCATAGCATCCCACGCTAAGGTCTCAGGCATCAAATCTACAGTTCCATTAATTGCCTCATCAAAAGTCAATGGCTTACCAGAATAGGTAGCATATCTTCCCATAATAGCTGTCATCGTACTATTCGCAGCATTTTGAGCATCTGCAAATTTATATTCCCCATTAAATAAAGCTGCCCAAAGCTGGTCGTGCTCTACTTGATAAGGGTTTGGCTGATTTTTTCGATCATGTTCGTATAGCACATTGCCTTTCCAGTCTTTTAGCGTACCATAGTTTCCAGCACTTAGATAAGCAGTTCCTTTGGTACCTTGGAAGCTTTCATCCACACGGTTTTGAGCCCCTGGGAAGTGACGGCACTCACTGTGAATCACAGATCCATCTGCATAGGTATAAGTCAACACGTGGTGATCAAAGATTTCCCCGTTTTCCTTACCTGTACGAATCAATCTTCCTCCCGTACCTTCAGCTTTCACCGGTGGACCTTGCTTCACCCAGTTGGCCACATCGATGTTGTGCACGTGTTGCTCATTGATATGATCTCCGCAAAGCCAGTTGAAATAATACCAGTTTCTCATTTGGTATTCCATCTCAGTTTGGCCTGGCTGGCGCTCTCTCACCCAAACACCACCATCATTCCAATACACTTGGCCATTAATGATATCACCAATGTCACCATTATGGATACGTTTGATAGTCTCTATGTAATTTGCCTGATAGTGTCTCTGAAGACCAACCACCACATTTAGTTTTTTTGCTTTTGCTTCTTCCGCGGCTTTTAAAACTTTACGGATTCCGGCAGCATCTACAGCTACAGGCTTCTCCATGAAGATTTGCTTACCTTGCTTCACAGCCTCTTCGAAATGCATAGGACGGAAACCTGGAGGAGTAGCAAGAATCACTACATCTGCGAGCGCCATCGCATCTTTATATGCGTCAAAACCGACAAATTTCGTTTCTTCAGTTACTGCAAGTTTGTCCGCATATTTTTCGCTCAGTGCTTTGTATGCATTATCCAAGCGATCTCTGAAGGCATCTGCCATAGCGACTACTTTGATGTTGTGTCCAGTGGCTAAAGCTTGAAAAGTAGCGCCGGTACCTCGCCCACCGCAGCCAATTAAAGCAACTTTCAATTCATTCACAGGAGCAGCATAGGCTCCTGGCAAAACAAAAGGAGTAGTCATCAATCCGCCAGTTACCAAAGCAGAAGTTTTGATGAAATCCCTACGTGAATTTTCGATTTTCATAAGTATAGGTATTAAGGGTTAATAATCAGTTATAGGAGCGGCTTGATAGTAAGCCATAATTTCTTCCGGACTAGGTGGGACTTGCGGCCTTACCAGTCTCAATCCTAGGAAGGGTGCTTCGGGAAACCACCATTGACTTTTAGGGATCTGAGGATCAATTCTCTTCCAATCCGGAGAACTCACAAATCGTTTAGTAGAGCTTATTTCAGCAGTTTCTGTATCATATGAACCTCCACGAACTACTCTAGGATAGAGCTCTGTAGATGGGTTAGCAGGGTTCTCAGATGGCGATTGAGCATAGAAGTCAGGCTCGTATTGATCTGAGGTCCATTCAAGCACATTTCCATAAATATCGTAGAGTCCCCACGGGTTAGGTTTTTTCTCTCCAATGGGATGAGTTATCTCTTCAGAATTCTCTTTAACCCATGCATAATCTCCTAATTGAGAAGGGTCATCGCCAAAAAAGAACCGGGTCTTTGATCCAGCTTTTGCAGCATATTCCCACTCTGCTTCTGTAGGAAGACGGTAGAAGATACCAGTTTTCAGATAAAGCCAGTGGCAATATTGGATAGCTCCGTACTGGGTCATTCCGATGGCTGGCTTGCCTTCTTTTCCCATATTAAAAGTCATATCCAAATAAGGCATACTTGGCCGGGACAATCCATCCACTAGCTCACCAATTGGGCCTTCTGAAATAGCAACTTCATAGTTTTTGTCTAGAAAAAGTTCAAATGCATCCCAAGTCACTTCATGAGTTCCCATCCAAAAAGGAGCGATACTCACTTCGTGTGTAGGCTTTTCATCATCGGATCTATCCGAACCCATCAAAAAAGTCCCTTCAGGAATTGGCGTCATTTGGAAAGTAACTTCAGTGCCAGGGATTTTCTGGGTGTAAGATTCAAAATTGGAATCATTAACATCAAAACTCATCAGCATCAACGTGCCGATCACTAGGTATTTAGGGTTCTTTTTAAACATGTTAAAACAAAAACTTAATCAATAAATATAAGAGTATAGGGTTTGGAATTTAGTCCGTTTGTGATGGATGGATAGAATAAATGCTCACCGCGGATTCATCCAAATAAATTAGCATCAGATCCTTGCCAGCAATAATTCTCCTGACGTTTCCTTTAAGATTCAATCCGCTTTGTGCTTTCGTTGCATTGGTAAATCGACCTTTGCCATCACCGAGCAAAACGACACCTTGACTCGCATCGTATTTTCCGAAATACAATTTTCCATAGTCTGTATTGCCTCCAAGCACCATATCTAAGTTACCATCTCCATCCACATCTACGGCAGCTGATGCAAATACTGGTGAAAATTGAGACTGTATTGGAAGCACTTTTGGTTCAAATTTTCCAGAAGAATTTCTTACGAAATAAGTTGTCTCCAGACTATTGATAAAAATTGAATTTGTTCCTTCTCTTTCCTGAGGAGTGAATAGCTCATTCATTTTCACATTGGCAAAAGACTTAAAGTCTAAATATCTCTTTTTTAGGTAAAGAACCTGACCCAAAATCTCATCCCGGCTAGCAGCTGGATATTTTTCACCTTGAATATAATATCCTAAGAATGCATCCACTGATCCATTTCCATCAAAATCCTTATAGAGGATTTCAGCCGGCTGAGTACTGCTTGCTTTGATTTGTGAGTTCGTCCCTAGATTTCCGGCTAGGACCTCCACCTTGCCATCCCCATCCCAATCGGCAAGCGTCAAGTCATTCCAGAAACCAAATTCATGCTTTTCGAAGTAATCCAAGGTGGTTTCCTTCCATTGATTTTCTTGGAAAGAAAAAATCTGAATTGGCATGGCTTCTCCTAATACAATTAATTCTGGCTTCCCATCATCGTCCAAATCAGTCAATCCCGAATCAGTCAGCATTCCCAAATTCACAAAAGTAGGTGCAAGCGCTTTGGTCTGATCTGAGAAGGTTCCTTTGCCATCATTTACCCAGATCCTCGCTCCAAGTGAAGTTGGAAATTGGCCTGGATTGATTCTAGCACCCACAAATAAATCGGGTGTTCCATCAAAATTAAAATCTCCGACTTGAACTGTACCCGTGGGAAAAGCCTCTGTGGGTAGAGACTCAGACCCTAATGTAAAATTGCCTCTCCCGTCATTCAAATACAGACGATCGCGCAAGACATCATCGCCAACATTGAAGTCATAAATACCTCCACTAGCAACATACAGATCAAGAAAACCATCTCCATTGGCATCAAAGGCCAATGCATCCGAATCCTCAGATCCAGCATAAGCAGCAAAAACCTTGGTATTCTGCTTCACAAAAGATCCAACCGAGGACTGCAAATAAAATGATGCTGCTGCATTAGAGCCAGCTCCAACAATTAAATCGTCCCGTCCATCCCCGTTGAAATCAGCATAAACCATTGCCTTTCCATTGCCAGAAACCGGATTAATTAATAGGGGTTGTCTTTTATAATCGTTGAATGATCTTCCTTTTTCGGTGTTCAATTCAAATTTCGCAGTAAGAAAAACGGTAGTTTTTTCGGCTTGAAAGCTGGAAGTACTTTTTGCCTCAGACTGCTTTAATTCGAGAGTTTGATTTGTAGCGATGTCAACTTCTTTCGTGACTTTGCCGCCAGGCCAAACCACAAGTAGCGAGTCTATTGTGGAAATATCTCCCAAGCCAAAATGAAGTGTAGTCGACACGGAAGACTGGTAGCCGCGATAGGGGTTTTGCTCTACTATTTGAATATCATTACCTGTGAAAACACTTACTTTGGCACCAAGAGCAGAGGAATTCATCTCTGATCCAGCCAGCTTAATATTCAAAAAACTCCCACCCTTCTGCTGAGTTGCTTGATTCTCAAAAATAAAAGCAGGACTGTTAATGTTGTTGACAATAAGATCCAGATCACCATCATTGTCTAGGTCGCTGTAAGCTGCACCGCTACTATTTGCCGTTTGGTTGACTCCCCAGGCCGAAGTTTGATTTTGGAAGGTTAAGTTTCCGTTATTTTGAAAAATATAATTGGTCAGATTAGAAGATGGCATGTTCTTGACCATGTTCAGCAAGTCCTCACGCTTTAGCTTTCCTCCAGAAGTCCGTACGTAATTATCCATGTATTTGAGAAAGTCTTGGTTGTTGTAATCTCTCAAATAGCCATTGGTGACAAAAAGGTCTTTCCAACCGTCGTTATCAAAATCCGCAAAAAGAGATGACCAGCTCCAATCTGTATTCGACATTCCTGCCAGTTGTCCTATTTCCTGAAAAGTACCATCTCCAGAATTGACATGCAGCATATTCCGCATGTATTGGTGATGAAAGCCCTTGTTCACGTTCAGCTCAAACAATTCAAAATTATCTGGTGCAAGGAGAAGTTTTTGCCTTTCGTTTCCTTCAGGAAGCATGTCCAAGGTGAAAATATCCTGAAGACCGTCGTTGTTGAAGTCGGCGATGTCATTTCCCATGGAAAAATGCGAAGTATGCCCCAGACGCTCTAGAATCTCATCTTTAAAAGTTCCGTTTTTTTGATTGATATAGAGATAATCTGGCATTGAATAATCATTACCAATATAGATATCTGGCCATCCATCCTGATTAATATCCGAAACAGCCAATCCCAAACCATAAGAAAGACTCGAACTAGAAATCCCTGCATTCTGAGTGACCTCCACAAACTTGCCTTCTCTATTTTCGAAAAGTTGAGATCCTGCTTCATGCTTCTCCTGCATTAGTACTTTTGTCAAATTTACATCCTGATTTTGGATGGATTTGGTATTGTGATTCAGGAGGAAAAGATCCAGATCCCCGTCAAGGTCAAAATCGAAAAAGCTGGCACTTGTACTTGGGGAGTTTGAAGCAATACCATACTCCTCAGCCATTTCTTTAAAAATTGGAATTCCATTGTCATCATTTCCCTGATTGACAAAAAGTTCATTCGTCCGTTTCTCTGTAGGAAGATTTCCAGAGTAACATTGATAAATATCTAGTTTATTGTCGCCGTTGATATCGACGAATACAACTCCGGTCTTCCAAGGACCAGATCTTCCCGTAGCACCGGAAGCTTGAGCTGTTTCTTTGAATTTGAGATCTCCCTGATTCAGGTAAAGTTGGTTGCCACTTACGTTGGCAGAAAAATAAATGTCATCCAATCCATCTCCATTCAAATCTCCCACGGCAACACCTCCACCATTGTAGAGGTACTCGTACATAAGCACATTGAGATTAAGGCTCTCTTCAATTTTATTGGAAAAAGTGATCCCGGTCTGCTCGGGAGACAATAACGTAAAGAGTGAAGGGGTATTGGAAATTGGGGGAATATCAGCTTGGTTTGACTTGTCATTTTCTGAGCAAGACATCATCAAAATACTGATCACCAAAACTGAAAGGTAATTTCGTTTTGTCATAATCTAAAATAATCTAAGCCATCCCAAACGGAATGGCTTAGATTAAAAATTAAGAAGAGTTCTGATTACTCGAATCCAGGGTTTTGGATTAGGACTGAATTTCTATTTATCTCATCTCTATGAATAGGGAAGAAATACATTTTATCCAGCCAGAGTCTATTTTCCTTTCCTGGATCAATAGGTTGAACTTTATATACATAATTGTATAAATCAGTATCGTAACGATACGTTGAGAGAGTCTTTCCTGGCTTTAGTGTACCAGTAATATTTATAATATTAGCCTGGCGGCCGATAGTCTCCTCGGCTATCATCCATCTACGCACATCATGAAATCTCTGTTCTTCATACGCCATTTCAATGCGCCTTTCGTTGCGATAAGCATCAACCAAATCATCTCCAGTATCTGTAATAGCTGGCTGTCCTACTCGATATCTGATTTGATTCAGCCAGTTACGGGCTTCATCTTCTTGACCTAATTCGATAGATGCTTCTACATAGTTCAGAACTATTTCTGTATATCTGATAGTTGGCCATGGAACTTCTTGCCAAGTATTTTGATCTACAATTGATGGATCAGCATCAACAAACTTGCGCACATAATACCCAGTGTAACTACCATTCCAATCCTCAATAGAACTGTTTCTAGTATCCAAACCAAAGTGTGGCACTTTAGCTCCTGATGCATCAGTTACTTCATAAGTACCAGTTTGGATCTGTCCCAAAGGATCTTTTGGCTGATTAGCTGTAGATCTTGGCTTCCACTGTGCTCCATCATACAAGATAGAAGCGTAGAAACGAGCATCTCTGTTTTCATATGGAGCAGCAGCTTGGGCTGGGTTTGACCAGTCAAACTCAGTACCATCCATCATTTCGTAATCATCTACCAACAATTGAATAGGGCTATTTCCAGCCCAGTTGTTGTAGCCATTTGGTCCGTTATATAGTCCTTGACGGCCACCGTTCTCTTGGTTTGCATTGATAAAGTATCTAGCTAAAATAATCTCCTTTTCACCACCATTTCTGGCCATGGAATTATTGATATAATTTTGGATACCTTCTTCATGAGAAACTGGCTCAGAAAGACCATATAGATTACCAGAAGCTTTATCAAGAACTGCTTTCGCTGCAGCCTGAGCTTTTTGCCATCTTTCAGTTTGATTCCCTCCAGTATAAGCAAGCAACCCGATATCGCCAAAGCTTGCCAAAGTTGTAGAGTTTCCAGTTGCAGTAGGACCATCATGAAGATCACTTGCTGCATAAAGAAGAACTCTCGACTTCAGGGCTAAAGCCGCCAATTCACTTGTGCGGCCAGAAGCCATACTTTTTCCTTCCAGTAATTGAGCTGCATCATCTAAATCAGCAAGAATAAAATTAATTGTTTCTTCCCAACTCGATCTTGGAACCTCGTAGGTTTCTTCACCCAACTCATAAGGACGATCCACCAAAGGCACACCTCCAAAATATCTTGCTAAATCGTGATAATAGTAAGCTCTCATGAATTTAGCTTCACCTAGTAAGCGATCCACAATTCCTCCATCATTTTCAAACTGGGGTTCTGAAAGTTCACTTATTGCAAGGTTAGCGCGACGAATATAGCTGTACAGTCTTTGCCAGTTCCAAGTTCTATTACCTGCATTATTCCATCCAACATCAGCAGCGTTTACTCTTGCTTCTGTGACAGTGTTAAGACCACGGCCGGGATGGGTGAAAATTGCCTCATCTGTTAAAGAAGCAACCATTTCTTCGTTAAAGCCTCCATTTCCAAAACCTTGGTAAATACCAGTTACAAATGCTTCTGCCAATGCTGGATCTGTCCATACGGCAGCTTCAGATATTTCACCAAGTGGCTCTGTATTTAGGAAATCACTATTACAGCTAGCGATTGTTAAACTCGCTGCAAATAGCGTAATTAAGTATTTTATATTTCTTTTCATTTTTTCGGATTATTTAGAATGAAACAGAAAGACCAGTGTTGATTACCCTAGCCTGAGGATAATATTGTCCAGTAGCTGCATCTGACTCGGGATCATAAACTTTCGTTTTACTCCAAGTGATCAAGTTCAAACCATTTACATAGAATCTTGCATTTTTGATTCCGATTTTCTCGGTAAGATGTGCCGGTATGTTATAACCAATCTCTACGTTTTTCAATCTCAAGTAATCATTGCTTCTAAACCAATAATCGTTTCCGCTTGACCAATACTGGTCATTTCTATTAGCAATTCTTGGATCAGTGCTATTAGGATTGTCTATAGTCCATCTGCTATCATAGATATCTGATAGGTAGTTACCAATATTTCCAGACTCACCTGCACTTATATATTGACGAGCACCCGCTGCACCTTGTAGCAAGATCGACAAGTCAAACCCTTTCCAGTTTGCAGCTAAGTTGATCCCACCTTGGAAAGTAGGGACAGTGTTTGCATCCAAACGAACTCTATCATCTGGTGTTATCTTTCCGTCTGGAACCATCACTAGATTGCCATTCTCATCTCGACCTCCAATGTCTTTGTATTTCATATCACCAGGACGAAGTGTATTGGTAATAGATGAATAATCAATAGTTTCAGCATCAATAGACTGCTGGTCAGGGAATACACCATCATATTGATAAACCAAACCTGTATTCATAGGTCTGCCGGTTGACATCTGCCACGCAGGCGCCCCTGGTGATTCATCCCAGAACAATATGCTATTCTTAGCATAACCACCGTTTACGCTAGCCGACCATTGGAATTCACCTTTGCCACCTCTTATACCAACATTCAAGTCAAAACCTTTGTTTTCCACTTCTCCTATGTTTTCTGCAGGCAAAGAAAGTCCAGTGGTTTGAGGTACAGAAGCATTTCTCTGCCAAAGAATATTTGTACGCTTATTGTAGAACATATCAAACTCGAAGAATATTTTCCCTTGTAAGAATTGTCCCTCAAAACCTATGTTCGAATTATTTGCAATCTCCCAGGTAATAGCTTTATTAGGAATTCTTGTTTCGTAAAGCGTCTTAGTTTGTGATTCTCCAATAATATAGGAGCTGAATCCGTAAGTAGATAGGTATTGATATTCACCGATCTGATCATTACCTAGCTGACCCCAAGAACCTCTGATTTTAAAGAAATCAAAAGATTTCCCAAGGGAATTTTTCCAGAAGTTTTCTTCAGAAACAACCCATCCTAGCATGATACCTGGGAAGAAGCCAAATCTAGTATCTTCAGGGAAGATGTAAGAGCCATCATATCTCCAAAGGAACTCTGCCAAATACTTCTCTTTGTAATTGTAAGCAACTCTACCGAAGTAGTTCAAACGAGCTCTATTAAATGTTTCTGCACCACTCCAATTATCTTTCTGAAGATCACCACCCGCAAATAACTGGTCAATAGCAGTAGATATAAAGAATCTCCTATACGCACCGAAGTCGTTGCCGTCAATAGTCTCACGGTTTACACCAGCGACTACGTTGATTGTATGAATATCATTGAACGTTTTGTCATAGTTCAATACCCCACCAAGCAGCACATTCAACTGCTGGCTTGTATATTCACTCAAATTTGGCTCAGCTGGCCCTCTTTTACTAGGCACTAATACTGGAGTAACTCCATCTGCCTCGAAGCCATTCCCTTTTTCATATAAGGTCCATGGAATTTGCCAGTTTTTTGTATAGCGGATATATTTATCAATAGCTGCAGTACCAGTAAATTTCAATCCTTCTACTCCTGGTATTTTGATCTCCAAGTTACCTGTGGTCTGGATATAGTCTCTTTTATCTCTATTGTAACCTGTCTGATCTGTAGTAATTACCACAGGATTTTCACCATTTTCAATATCAGGCCCAGGCTTTCCGTTTGGCCAGTAAGCCGGCTGATTCGGCTTTCCTCTCATTTGCATACGGAAGATCGCTCCTGCACCTCTTGTAGGGAAGAATCTATATTCCTCTCTTGCCATAATTCCTAGCCCAACTTTTATATATTTATTGACATTTGCATCTAGGTTGATACGAAAGTCATACTGCTTGTATCCAGTCGCAGAATTTTTATAGTAACCATCTTGATTTTGATATCCCAAAGAAGTCAAGTACTTGACATTTTCGCTACCACCTACTAATTGTAAGTTATATCTGCTTTGAGGAGACCAGTTTTTAAGCGTTTCACCATACCAGTCAGTATCAGGGTAGTTCCAAGGATCCGAACCATTTCTATACAACTCAATCTCCTCAGGTGTATATGGTGCACTACGTACTTGACCACCCGGTCTAGTATATTCTCCATTCTGCTTGTAAGCTTCGTTAGCTGCTGCCCATTCTTCTGTAGGGAGTTCATAGATGTTTAATTCATTCAGCGCATTCGCATACTCGGCAGCGTTTGCCAATTGTGGTAGCAAGGCAGGCTGAGCCCATCCCTGATTCACTTGGAATGTCAACTCTGGTGCTCCGGTACCACCTCTTTTAGTAGTCACAAGAATTACTCCGTTGGCAGCCCTCGAACCATAGATCGCTGCAGATGCATCCTTCAATACGGAGATACTTTCAATGTCATTTGGATTCAATCGATCCAAACCACCTGCTCTCGCTGGGATACCATCAATAACAATCAAAGCATCATTGTTTCCCAATGTATTAGAACCACGGATACGGATTCCAGCGCCATCATAGCCCGGTTCTCCACCTCTGGTTACTGCTACCACGCCAGCCATACGACCTGCGATGGAGTTGGAAAGGTTCATCGCTGGAGATTTCGTCAGTTCCTTACCTTTTACAGTAGCTACCGAACCAGTAATCGTCTCTTTTTTCTGCTCACCATAACCTACTACGATCACTTCTTCCAAAGATTTGGTATCAGGTAATAAGGTAAGATCAAAAACCGTCTTGGATCCGACTTCCACTTCCATAGGAGTGAAACCTATAAATGATATCACCAAGACATCGGTTGGACCTGAAACGTTAAGTGTAAATTTACCGTCCATATCAGTGACGGTACCATTTGTCGTGCCTTTGACGAGAACAGAGGCACCAGGCAGAGGCAAATTATCCTCTCCTGAAATAATCACACCAGACACCTCCTGGGTCTGGGCGAATGCTGAACTAATCAGTCCAAGACAAAAAATTAATGTCATGCTGAATAGCTTTAAATGAGTAAAGTTTCTCATTGGCATAGGGGTTTATTATTAATTAATAAAATTTAACAATCTAATGTCCCCCTATGCTTTTGTAAAACCAAACTGTTTATTGCCAATAATTGACTGAATGTTGACTGAAAAGTAACGTAACTAGACAATTAAGCGATCATAATTGTATTATATCAATAAAAAATGTACAATAACATGAATTTTTTGAATGGACAAAAATTAAAAAAAGAAGAAAAACGCCCTTCAAATGCTATTCAATCGATTGCTATAATCTATTTACAACAGATTTTTTCGGAAGCCTTAACGACCACATTCCTCTCAAATCTCCGACTTCAAAATTCCTTGCCAAATCTCCTTGATAAAGAGAATCTATCTTGTTTAAAACATGTGCATTTATATCCTTTTCCGGTTCGCCATGACAAGCCAAACAAAATTCTGAAGAAATGACAATTGCTTTGGTATAAAGCAAAACTTCTCCCCCCTCAATTCTTTGAATATTTGGTTCATTTTCTATGCTATTCTCCATGTTATATTCATACGCTTCAAGAATTTGCAGCTCCTCTTCAGTTGGCAGATTCTTCATATTTCTGGCACGGTTAGAAGTCCTCCGAATTGTTACGCCATGCTTGGAATTTAACTCCTCCGTAATTGGAGCGGAATTCAGGTTACAAAAAGCTAAAGCTCCTTCAAATCCTCCTTGTTGAACAGCATTTTGAAGACTTTCCATGAATTGCGCTTGAGCTTCAGTGGAAATTGAGTCGCCCCAGACTAGTGCTTCCTCCGTGATTTGGGCATCAGAGAGTTTTTTGGCTTCCATTGAGCTATTTACTTCATCAAAAACAGTCTTCGAAACGCGTTCTCGTGGGCCACATGCGAAAAGCAACAATGATAGAACTAGAATATATGGTATTTGCTTCATGAGGTTATTAAATTGTAGACAAGATAAAACTACACATCATAGTTTATATTCGGCGAAATTCTTTATTTCAATAAGCGCCCTCACAAACATTTATATTTGCCAAGTCCTAAAGAAAATTTGAAATTTAACCTTGTGACATTGTAAGTGAAGAGTCAAATTATCAACTGAGATGCACGGGGCTTGGACAAAAATTATTAGCATGAAATAACTTATTTTTGACTATTAAACTATGCACATGCAAAAAACTATTGGTCTATTTTTAATTGGGATGTTTCTGAGTACTGAACTTTTTTCCCAAACCTGGATCAGAATGCAGAGCTGGGGATTAGACTTGGAATCTATTACTTGGATAGATGAAAATTTGGGATTTACTGTTGGTGAAAACCTCATTATAAAAACCAGCGATGGAGGAATTTCTTGGGAAGAACTCCCTGTTAGTTTTGAGGGGAAATTATTAGATGTAGCCTTTTGGGATAAGCAAACAGGTATTGTAGTCGGGGAAAAAGGATTAATTCTAAGAACTGAAGATGCTGGAAATACTTGGAATCAGATTTCATCAGGATCAACCCGGAATTTGAAAAGCCTAGCTATCTCCCCATCTAATAAAGTGTTCGCTACCTCAGATGGCGGTGAAATTTTAGTATCCACTGATAAAGGTGAAAGTTGGCTCAAGCTCACTTCTGGAACGACAAAGCCGCTAAACGACGTCACCTTTGTTAATTCGGACACAGCCTATTCAGTAGGAAACCAAGGCATAATCTTGAGGACTTATGATGGAGGAAACAAATGGGTTCCTTTGAATTCCGGACTCAGTACAAATCTAAATGGCATTGCTTTTTCTACAACCCTAATAGGCTATGCAGTAGGTGATGAAGGAAATATCATCAAAACCCTTGATGGCGGTGAAACTTGGCTTGCACAAGTTTCACCAGTGACTACTGCCCTTAAGAAAGTCGAAGTAAGTACAGTAGATATTCGGATTGTCACCATTGTAGGTGATTTAGCCACAGCACTTAGGTCTACCAATTCAGGTACTACTTTTGGCAAAGCCAATTTAGGCGTCACAAATACTCGAAATCTTAACGGATTATCTTTCAAGCCATTAAGCAACCTTGTCTACGCAATTGGTCAAGATGGCTACATACTATCCTCCACTAATGCAGGAAGCAGTTATACCCAGCGTCTTGCCGGAATTAGAAACGATTTTTCTGGAATTGATTTTAAAACTGATCGAGCTGGACATATCACAGGTCAACGTGGTGCAGATTATGCCACCGGCAACGGAGCAACTTCTTTGGTTTATCGACCTCTTCCAGAGGAAATTGATATAGTAGGAATGGATTTCTGGAATACATCCTTCGGTTATGTTGGAGCGGCAGCAGGAAAAATCTACAGAACTGGTAATAGTGGTTCCTCTTGGGTGCCTGTCCCAGCGCAAACTTCAGAAACAATAACAGGCTTTTTCCTTTTTGCCCCATCGGTAATCTATATCACCGGAACCCACGGGTACATCGCCAGATCTTTCGACTCCGGTGGAACTTGGAATACTACTGGAATTCAAACGAATACCAGTGAAAACCTAAGAGATATCACCTTTTTTGATTACCAAGTGGGATTTGCAATGGGCGACAATGGTCAAATCAGCTGGTCGAACGGAGGAAATACCTGGGAAAACCTCCCAAAATTAACTTCGGAAAATCTAAACTCCTTGTCAAAGTTAGACTCTAGTACTGCTGTGATTGTAGGTGATAAAGGGGTAATTCTAAAGTCTGAAGACATGGCAAAGTCTTGGAGGAAAATTGAGGTTCCTTTCGTGGAGAATTTTAACTCAGTAGACTTTTGGGATGAATACCTAGGATTTATTTCTGGTGACAACGGACTGGTACTTCAGACAAAAGATGGAGGAGAATCTTGGATCAAGATTCCAAGTGGTACGATACGAAATCTTACAGGTATAAGTGTAGGAACCCCCACGATAGCCTTTGCCGTAGGCGAAGATGGCACCATCCTAAGATATGAATGCATTCAACCCACTGGACTCAGCGAAATCTCAGGAGAGAATCAAGTATGCTTAAGCTCGGTAAACTATTCAATAATGGATGCAGGTATTCCGGGGGCACAATTAGTTTGGAGAGTAGATGGTGGGGAAGTGATCTCAGGACAAGGAACAAATCAGGTAGAAGTCTTATGGAAAACACCAGGCAGAAATGGCATATTCGTTAGCATGGAAAACTTCTGTGGGAATGGAAAAACCTCGTCAATGGAAGTGCTTGTTTCGGGCCTTCCTCCTGCAGAAATGACAATAACAGGGAATGGTTCTGTCTGCATGAATGAAGAAGCTACCTACTCGCTTCCGAATCTAGAAGGAGTGACCTATACATGGGAAACTTCTAGCGGTGAGGTACTAGCTGGGCAAGGAACATCAGAAATACAAGTAAAATGGAATGTCGCTGGAACTCAAGAATTACGCGTAATGCAGGAAAATTACTGCGGAAAAGCAGCGCCTGTAGTCAAGCCAATAGTAGTGAATATGCCTCCAGATCAACCAGGAGAAATAACTGGAGATACTCAAGTAGGTTTATGGGAAGCAGAATATGAGGTATCAGTCCAAGAAAACGTGAATTTCAATTGGCAAATCTCAAATCAAGGTGGTACCATAATTCAGGGGCAAGGAACTGAAAAAGTAACAGTGTTTTGGGAAAAAGAAGGTGATTATCAGCTTAGTGTCACTCCGGAAAATGAATGCAATGAGGGAGAAGCCAGAATATTGAATGTAAATGTGGATGTAATTACAGCTTTACCTGAGCAGGAAGACTTAAACATTCGTCTTTTCCCAAATCCGTCCTCTGGAACTGTGACCATACATTTAGGCTCTGGGAATTATAAAAAACTTCACGTAATCAATGCTTTTGGGCAAGTCGTCCAATCACTAGACTTATCAAATGAAACCAAAGAAATCACGCTGGAACATCTTCCTAAAGGCATGAATTTAATCCAACTTCAAACTGAATCGAACCTGTTGATCAGAAAGGTAATAGTAAAGTAATAGACAAAGCTACAGACTATTGTTGCTCTCCACGAATATTGACGTACTGGAAAATATCGCCCACAGTGGCATTTTTCACAAATGCTTTCTTCAAAATAGCTTCAGGAAAATACCCTGCTTTTTCCAAGACATTCATGGAGTGCCCGTTGAAATCATAGACTTGGGCAAAAATTCGTTCGATGTCAAATTTCTCAAAAATATATTTGGTGTAAAGCTTAACTGCTTCAGTTGCTATTCCTTTTCCCCAAAAAGGCTCTCCTATCCAAAAACCTAGCTCCATATTCGTCCTGAGCTCATCCTTCCCTCTGTCAGAACCCACCGAACCAGCCAATCTTCCTTCAAACTCTATAGCGAAGTTTTGAGGCGGATTATATTTCTGATTATGCTCTATCCAATGACGGGCATCGTGGATGGTATACGGCTGAGGATAACTATCCTTCAGATTCATCGCAATTTTCGGATTATTAGCAAGAGGATACAGTTGATGGAAATGAGCCTCATTCCAAGTCACTAGACGTATTTCTCTTTCTCCTGTAATAATCATAAAAGTCTGATGGTTAATTCTTCAAGATAATAGGCTAATCGCAGAATCAATAAAATTCTGATGGATTTTATGCAAATGATCAGCCTAATCCTCTAATCCACTGTTATTCATCCTATCAAGATTTTCAGCAAATCTCAAAGCGGATATAAAATCCTCAATATGCCCATCCATTACCTCGGGGAGGTTATACACAGTTTTATTGATTCTATGATCGGTCACACGAGACTGCGGATAATTATATGTACGGATTTTGTCCGATCGATCCCCTGATCCCACCATTGATTTACGCTGAGCTCCTACTGCATCATTGTGCTTTGCAAGCTCAATTTCATAAAGCCTGGATCGCAATACTTTCAGTGCCTTCTCAAAGTTTTTGATCTGCGATTTTTCATCCTGACAAGTTACAATCAATCCTGAAGGCTCATGAGTCAATCGAACTGCTGAATAAGTTGTGTTTACAGATTGACCTCCTGGACCAGAAGAGCAATAAGTGTCTTTTCGTACGTCATTCATATCGATGTTAACCTCCACCTCATCCATCTCTGGCAAAACTGCCACTGAGGCCGCGGAGGTATGAACTCGCCCTTGGGATTCTGTAGCAGGTACTCGCTGTACACGGTGAACCCCTGACTCGTATTTCATCCTACCGTATACATCATCGCCACCTGAAATCGTAGAAATAATCTCTTTATATCCGCCAGCAGATCCAAAAGTCAAATCCAATACAGTAAGCTTCAAATTCTCACGCTCACAGAATCGTTGATACATTCTGAATAAATCCCCCGCAAAAATAGATGCTTCATCGCCTCCTGCGCCCCCCCTGATTTCCAGAATACAATCTTTAGCATCATTGGGATCTTTTGGTATCAGAAGCTGCTTCAGTTCATTTTCAAGCTCTTCCTTTCGAGGTCTTAGCTCTTCCAGCTCTGCTTTCGCCATCTCCCTGAAATCCGCATCTTTTTCCTTATCAAGGACCTCTTTTGAACTGACAATATTTTGCAAGACTAAGCTGTACTCATCGTAAACAGTTACAATTTTCTCTAGGTCTTTATATTCCTTTGTCAGCTTGGCGTATTTACTCATATCTGCCATAGATTCCGGCATAATGATCAATTGACCTACTTCTTCAAAACGTTCTTTTATTGATTGTAATTTATCCAGCATAGTGTTTTAATCGCTGCGCAAAAGTAGGCAAATTTATCGGGAGGCAGAATATACAGCCTAACTTAAAAATTCGCTTGGGAGGTAGCATTTTGATGTTTATTTCATCCTTTAGACATAAAGCAGGCTATACTTTTACTCATTTGTTTGATTTCCCTTTCACAGCAGCTTGTGAAAAGGAAGAGCCTTTAGAAGAATGTATTGACAAAGAAAGGATCAGAGAGTGGGCTTGTACAATGGATTATGCTCCAGTTTGTGATTGCGATGGCAAAACGTATGGGAATGCCTGTGCTGCCGATATGGAAGTGCCTACTTCCTGCCCTGAAGAAGCATATAAATAAAAAAGACCGTCAAAATTGACGGTCTCAAACTGATTATTCTACAGTAACTGATTTTGCCAAATTCCTTGGCTGATCTACATTGCAGCCTCGCAAGACAGCTATATGATAGGAAAGTAATTGCAATGGAACTACAGCTACCAGTGGAGCAAATGCTTCATGAGTTTCAGGAATTTCGATCACATGATCTGCAATCGCTTTTACTTGGGTGTCTCCTTCTGTAACTACCGCGATCACTTTGCCTTTTCTAGCTTTTACCTCCTGAATATTACTTACCACTTTCTCGTAAGAACTATCTTTGGTAGCTATAAAGAAAACAGGCATTTCCTCATCTATCAAGGCGATAGGGCCGTGTTTCATTTCTGCAGCTGGATATCCTTCTGCATGGATATAAGAAATTTCTTTAAGTTTTAAAGCTCCTTCTAGTGCAACCGGGAAATTGTATCCACGTCCTAAATAGAGTGCATTTCTTACATCTTTATATTCTTCAGCGATATACTTAATTGCATCGTTGGACTTCAAGGCTTTTTCTACCTTGCTAGGAATTGCTTCCAATTCATGTAGAAGCTGCACGTATTTACCTTCTGGTAAAGTGCCACGCTGGTAACCAAGTTTCAGCGCCATCATCGCTAATACGGAGATCTGAGCTGTAAATGCCTTGGTAGAAGCAACACCAATTTCTGGTCCTGCGTGGGTATACGATCCTGCGTGGGTAGCTCGTGGAATGGATGATCCAACCACGTTACATACACCAAAAATGGTAGCTCCTTTTGATTTGGCTAGCTCGATCGCTGCCAAGGTGTCTGCGGTCTCTCCAGATTGAGAAATAGCTATTATAAAGTCCTTTTCACCAACCACGGGATTCCTGTACCTAAATTCAGAAGCGTATTCTACTTCCACGGGTACTCGGGCAAATTCTTCAAAAAGATATTCTGCGACTAATCCAGCATGCCAAGAAGTACCACAAGCTGTGATAATGATTCGCTCAGCATTTTGGAATTTATTCATGTAATCCCTCAATCCACCGAGAACTAACCGCCCAGACTTTGCATCCAAACGTCCTCTTAAGCAATCAGCAATTGATTTTGGTTGCTCATAGATTTCTTTTAGCATGAAATGCTCGTAGCCACCTTTTTCAATTGCTTCCAGTTCCATCTCCAATTGATTGATATATGGATTGGTCTCTACATTCTCAATTGTTTTAATCTGAAGGCGATTATTACGGATAACTGCTATTTCAAAATCATCCAAATAGACCACTTTATTAGTGTATTCGATAATAGGAGTAGCATCTGATGCCAAGAAATATTCATCCTCACCTACACCTATCACCAGTGGAGAACCCTTTCTTGCAGCGATTAGGGTATCCGGCTCTTCCTTATTGATCAATACAATTGCGTAAGCACCGACAACTTTATGAAGTGCAAGTCTTAGGGCTTCTTCTAAACTGCAGTGGTTATTCAGTTGGATATCTTCAATGAACTTGATGAAAACCTCAGTATCGGTGTCTGATTGAAACGTGTATCCTTTCTTTTGAAGATCCATCTTCAGAACCTCGTAATTTTCAATAATCCCATTGTGAATCATTGCTAATTTCTCAGATGATGAGTAGTGAGGATGGGCATTCACATCATTTGGCTCTCCATGAGTAGCCCAGCGTGTATGACCAATTCCAATGTGAGCATTTAAGTCTGCCGAGGATTCAAGATGCTTCTCTAATTCTGATACTTTGCCCTTCTTTTTGTAGATAGATAAGCCAGAGTTGTCTAATAAGGCAACACCAGCACTATCGTATCCACGGTATTCTAATCTTCTAAGGCCTTTGATGATAATGGGTAAAGCTTCTTGCTGACCCACATATGCTACAATTCCACACATATTGAAAAATTCTTGCTGTTAATTTGAACTTCTGCAAAGGAACAGTATTCATGCCAAAAAAAATAATCCACTTCCTGAAATTTAGGAAGTGGATTAGTGGCACTTATATCAAACTGATTGTATTACCTGGATTTCGAGTAGATGACTTTCACCTTGATTTTGTTTTTATCCACGGCAAACTGACGTAAGGATCTTGCAAAATCATCTCCTGCTGTAGTAGGAGAATCAACATATAGTAACCAATCTTTTCTTGTCAATTTATCTCTAAACAATGCATTGATATGAGAGGTGATTAGCTGAGAATAAATTCTAGCATCTGGATCATAGCCAAATACAGCAGGAGCAGTTGTACTTGGAACTTCGTCTCCATTTTCATCCGTATATACCTGAGGAAACCCATCAGACTGAACACTTAATTTAATTCCTGTTGAAGTGGTCAATATATCATTGGAGAGATTGGTGAAATAAGCTATAATGCTACTTGGGACTTTTTGGGTAGAATCCTGTGGTTCCACTGCGCCCATTTCCAAAACTACCTGGTTAAATGTAATCCCAGATAGCGTATCCAGAAAGGCATCAAATGGACTAGTATCCAACCTTATAGTCATCCCTAACCCTGCCTTCATTCCAACAAGAGGACCGACATCATATGCCTTCTTAGTTTCGGTGATTTGACTAGTCGGGGTACCGCTTCTATCACTCTTAATCCCACTAAAACTTCTGGCAGCTGCAACGTTTTGACTTCCTGAAAGCTTCGCACTAGCTGAGATAGTGTAGGCTTTTGAGACAGTGTCTCCTTCTGAATGGAAATAGGTAGTAAAGCCAGTGTTGGTTCCCAATCCTACACCTATTGAAGTATTATCTCCTTCTCTAGCTTTGATGACAATACCTGGAAAGTAATCTCTAAACTGGAATATGTCCTTAAAATATAGACCTTCCTTCAAATTAGTAAACAACTCTTGCGCAAACTCAGGAGTAACCTGAAGTTTCAATAGCGTATCAGCTTTTTCCCCAAAAACTACTTCGCCAGAAGCCAAAGGAGTTTGATCATACGATAGCTCATCGAAGTTATAATAAAGCGTATCAAGAATTTGCTCTTCTAGCCTATGGATAGAATAGTACTTAGGTTCATCCAGATCAGTTCCACTAATGGTCCTGACATTCAAGTTGAAGAAGATCGAGTCCAATAGTGCGTCGGGCTCAGGAAGCGCCACATCTGGGTCAAATGAAAGCCTAGAGTATCCAGTTCCAGATGTTTTTCCAAAGAAATCATCTTCCTCTTCACCTACAATCATTATAGTTTGATTGGTGGTATTAAAGGAGTCTAACAACACTACTTCCGCAGGAAGCACGAACTCCTCGAAAAAAACACCGATTTGGTTGTTTCCGGGAGCAAGCTCAATGCCTACTGTGGCAGGGTCACTACATGAACTAATTAGAAATAGGGACGCAATAGCGCCAAAGGCCAGATTAACCGGCCAGATTCGTGTAAATATCGAACAGCTCTTCGTGAGCTTGTGCTTCTGATTCTGCTTCAATGCTGATGTCAAACTTCTTGTCTTTTGAGAAATCCTCGATTAGTTGGTTTAATTCTGCGGAAACTTCACCGCCTTTGACTACCAAATCGGCGTACTCCATGCCCATTTTGATAAATCCTGTAAAGTCTTTGCTCTTCAAAGGTGCTAAAATAGCGTCATCTATATCCACCATCTTAACCTTGTTTAACAAATCATCGCCAAAGGTATGGGAAAATCCGTTGTTGTAGATCGCAAATACAGACTTCGTGTCTTTAAATAAAGGCTCACTCTTGTAAGTAGTCTTCAAATACATCGGGATTAAGCTCGTCATCCAGTCGTTGCAATGCACGATGTCTGGAGCCCAACCTAGCTTCTTGACAGTTTCGATCACTCCTTTACAGAAGAAAATCGCACGCTCGTCATTGTCTTCATAGAACTTTTGCTGCTTGTCATGGAATACATGTTTTCTCTGGAAATAATCTTCATTATCAATGAAGTATACCTGAAGCTTTGCATTCGGGATCGAAGCAACTTTAATTACCAAAGGTTTCTCCTCTTCTCCTACCGCGATATTAATTCCTGACAATCTCACTACCTCGTGAAGTCTATTTTTTCTCTCGTTGATCAGACCGAATCTTGGTACCAAAATTCTAATCTCCATACCACGCTCTTGCATAGCTTGCGGTAAGGATCTTAAGAAATTGGCGACTTCTGATGTTTGGAGAAAAGGGTTGATTTCACTGGCAACGTAGAGGATACGTAATTTGGACATGCTTATTGGATTTTAAGTTGAAGGTGAAAAAACAACTGCACAAAGGTAATAAAAAAAGCCTTAATAGCCTTGTTTTGTTGAATAATAATATACATTTGCCCCTATTTACCCATCCTAAACCCTTCCCCAGTGCAAGTAGTCTATACTGGAGCCGATTGGAAAAAATACTGGCTTGAATCCCTTAAAAGCGATAAATCTATAGGTTTGGTCCCGACGATGGGAGCACTTCATGAAGGCCATTTAGACTTGGTAAGAAAAGCTAAGTCTAAATCTGATATTGTGGTAGTTTCTATCTTTGTCAACCCTACACAATTCAATAATCAGGAAGACTTTGACAATTATCCAACTACGATAAACGAAGATTTGGATAAACTTAGGAATGAATATGTAGACTTTGTTTTCATGCCAAATACAGAAACTATTTATCCTGAAAAACCTGAATTAAGCATTAATTTCGGCGCGCTAGAAACGGTATTAGAAGGTGCTTTTCGCCCTGGCCATTTCAACGGAGTAGGAATCATAGTTTCGAAACTTTTTAATATCATCAAACCGCACATGGCCTTTTTTGGACAAAAAGACCTACAACAAAGTAGTGTGATCAAAAGACTTGTCAAAGACCTATCGATTGATCTTCAACTTGTAATAGTACCTACACGTCGGGAGGACGATGGACTCGCGATGTCTTCAAGGAATGTACGCCTTTCTCCTGCCGAAAGGAGTCAGGCATTGATTTTAATTAACAGTTTGGCCAAAGCAAAGCAGGAACTTTTAGATGGTATGCCTTGGTTTGAGGTGCAGAATCAAATCAAAAGTGATTTTGAGGAAATGACCTTGGCAAGTTTAGAATACTTCGAACTAATTCACCCTGAACGATTTACTACCTATAAAGATTTTGACGCTAGTCAAAAATCATCTATTTGCGTGGCAGCCTATCTCGGAAAAATTAGATTAATAGACAACCTTCCAATAATTCCTTAATTTTGCGGCAAAATTAAACCAATGCAAATTCAGGTACTGAAATCAAAGATCCACCGGGTAAAGATAACCCAAGCGGAACTGCACTATGTAGGCTCAATCACCATCGATGAAGATCTAATGGATGCAGCAAACCTTATAGAAAATGAGAAAGTCCAAATCGTCAATGTCAACAATGGCGAGCGTTTGGAAACATACGTAATCACAGGTGAGCGAGGCTCTGGACAAGTTTGCCTCAATGGTCCTGCTGCTAGAAAAGCTCAAGTAGGAGACATTGTAATCATCATTTCTTATGCTGGAATGGAAGTAGAAGAAGCAAAAAAATTCAAGCCTGTTTTGATATTCCCTGATGAGCAAAACAAACTCATCTAATGGTTAATAAAAACATTAAGCAATTTATCCAGGTCGCAGTTTCATTAGGAATTGCGATCTGGATTTTTTGGTTTTTGTACAAAGACATTGCACTAGAATCCCTTATTGACCAAATCAAGTCAAGTAGCTGGGCTTGGATTCTCGTATCCTTATCCATTTCAATGCTCGGGTACCTAGTGAGAAGCTGGCGTTGGACGTTACTAATAGAATCCGGAGAAGGCGAGGAAGTTACAGTAACCCGCTCTTATCATGCTGTGATGATCGGCAACTTGGTGAATATGCTGATACCCCGAGCCGGTGAAGTGGCACGTTGCGGAGTACTTACACGCACAAATGGCATTTCAGTAGGCTATCTTTTTGGGACGGTAATTGTAGAGCGAAGTATAGATTTACTATGCCTTATAGCTACTATTTTCTTAGCATTTATCGTAGAAAAAGACCTTTTCGTAAGTCTTTCAAACCAATTAGTTGACCTCGAGTCGCTTGGCAAAATACTAATCTCCAACCTTCCTCTTGTGCTCGGAGCAATTGCCACTTTTATACTTCTGGTATTATTTCTCTTCAGACGATTTCGAGATCATGGAATCATAAATAAACTCCAACATTTCTTCAGAGAAATCATTTCTGGACTGAAGAGAATTGGCAAATTATCAACCCCAACTGCATTCTGGCTTAGTTCCGTTTTACTGTGGGTTATTTACTTTATGACTATGTATACCATCTCCTTGGGCATCACCAGTACTGCCAATCTGTCTTCTGGAGAAGTGCTTTTAGTCATGGTAATGGGCAGTATTGGCATGGTTGCCCCAGTTCAAGGTGGCATAGGAACCTTTCATGCACTAGTGGCCTTCATTTTGTTACAATTGGGAATATCGGAAGTAGATGGGAAAATCTTCGCAGCAATTATTCATGGAACTCAGGTGATTCTCATATTAGTTGCTGGCATTGTAAGCTGGTTAATAATGATGAAATTACCATCTCATACCGAACCCAAAGAAGCTTAAAACGTATTCATCCCTGCAAACCAAATAAATTATGTTCTTCATTATTCTTATAGTATTCGCAATTGCAGGATTTGTGGTCAGTAGTAAACTGAAAAGCAAATTCAAGAAATATTCTCAAACGCCTCTTCAGGCAAATCTTTCGGGAGCAGAGATCGCCAAGCTCATGTTGGCCGACAATAACATCACAGATGTGCAGGTATTATCAGTGGAAGGACAGCTTTCCGATCATTATAATCCTGCTAATAAAACTGTTAACTTAAGTCCAGATGTATATTATGGACGAAATGCAGCAGCAGCAGCTGTAGCTTCCCACGAATGTGGCCACGCCGTTCAGCATGCTACTTCTTACACTTGGTTGAATTTAAGATCTACCCTGGTTCCTCTTCAAAACAGTGCTGGAAAAATTCTCAATATCGTCTTAATCGCATCAATTTTGGGAAGCTTTCTAATTCAAATGCCATATTTAATCATTGGTTATATTGTAGTCGGAGCTTATAGTATTATCACCCTATTTTCTGTTGTCACCCTACCCGTAGAGTTTGATGCAAGCAACAGGGCTTTGGCTTGGATAAAAACACGGAATATTGTAACGCCGGATGAATATGCGATGTCAAAAGATGCACTAAAATGGGCTGCAATGACTTATGTAGTTGCCGCTATGGCAGCATTGACTACGCTTGCTTATTACATCATGATGTTCTTTGGCGGTCGGGATTGATACAGATCAAATAAAATTTTGGAAGAGGGGCAAAGATTGTCCCTCTTTTTTTTTTGCCATATATTCAATGCAGATAGCTAAACCCAAAGAGATAATTATGCATTTTGAATTAACAGAAGAGCATCAGGCAGTGCAGGAAGCGGCCAGAGATTTTGCAAAAAATGAGCTGCTCCCTGGGGTAATCCAACGAGACATAGAATCAAGATTTCCAGTTGAAGAAATCAAAAAGATGGGAGAACTTGGGTTCATGGGAATGATGATCAATCCTAAGTATAATGGGGGAGGAATGGACACAGTTTCCTACGTGATTGCGATGGAAGAATTGTCTAAAATCGACGCCTCTGCATCCGTAGCCATGTCGGTGAATAATTCACTGGTTTGCTGGGGCATTGAAAAATATGCGTCTGAAGCACAGAAGGAAAAATATCTTAAGCCCCTTGCTTCAGGACAAAAACTAGGCGCTTTTGCTTTATCCGAACCAGAAGCTGGGTCAGATGCTACTTCGCAAAAAACCGAAGCCTACCTAGAAGGAGATCATTACATTTTAAACGGCACTAAAAACTGGATTACAAACGGATCAAAAGCTGATACCTATCTAGTTTTTGCGCAAACTGATCAGAGTAAAGGCCACAAAGGGATTTCGGTATTCATTGTAGAAAAAGGTTGGAAAGGATTCACCCCAGGCCATAAAGAGGACAAACTTGGAATCAGAGCTTCCGACACTACTTCACTCATGTTTACGGATGTGAAGGTACCCGTAGAGAACAGAATTGGCGAGGAAGGATTTGGTTTCAAATACGCCATGGAAACGCTAAATGGCGGCAGAATCGGAATCGCCGCTCAGGCACTTGGAATTGCTGCTGGTGCGTATGAGTTTGCATTAGCTTATTCCAAAGAACGCAAGACATTTGGCAAACCAATCAGTCAGCATCAGGCTATACAATTTAAGCTTGCTGATATGGCTACCACCATTGAGGCAGCTCGCCTTTTAGTATATAAAGCAGCTTGGCTTAAAGATCAAGGAGAAGATTACTCTCATGCTTCTGCAATGGCAAAACTTTACGCTTCCCAAGTGGCTATGGATGTAAGTATTGAAGCTGTTCAGATACATGGTGGCTATGGATATGTAAGAGAATATCACGTAGAACGCTTGATGCGAGACGCTAAAATCACTCAGATTTATGAAGGAACATCTGAGATTCAAAAAATAGTAATATCTAGAGGCATCCTGAATTAACAACTATTTTGTCCTTAAAAGGTATAGTTTTATTTAACTATACCTTTTTTCTTTTTTACTACCATTTATACAATTTCTATGAATATTCGATAGAAAAATTATATTTTTGTAATTCAGCTTTTTTAATACTTATTCATGGAATATTACAACAAGGTTATAGAATCAGTCAATGTTAGGTTTATTCGTGGAAATAATTTCCGAGTAGAAAAGCCGTTGTCGGTAAACGATTATACTGAATCAGATAATACACTGATTTTACTTCACCATGGAACCCTTAAGTTTGGAGAAGATCAAGAGCTTTTAAATGAAGGAGAAGTACTCTTTTTGCCTGCAGATCAGAAAACTAAACTCACGATAGGAAGTAGCGCTAAAAAAGGTGAGTTATCCAAAGAACAGTTCCAAGAAAATAAGAAAAAGTACCTTCAGAGTATTAGTTTCAGAGATATTAAGAGTACAGAGGATGATTGCATTTCTATTTTAGGCTTTGAATCCAAAGTATTTGATGTAGTTAACTTTTTTAATTCACTTGATATCCCTCCTTTCATCATCCGTTTCAATGACCGTCTTGCCACGATCATTGAGGACCTGATGAAGGAAGTGGAAGTGAGTAATGTGGGAAAAGAAAGAGCCTTAAAGTCGCACACCGAACTGCTCGTGATTGAGCTTCTCCGTCACATACTTAAAAATAGATTGTTTTTAGAAGAGCTTTCTACCAATGCTACTTATTTCAAAGATCCCCGTCTTATAGATTTGTTTAATTATATTAAAACAAACCTTGGCGGCGACTTATCTAATAAGATCTTGGCTAAAGTTGCTAACGTATCGGAAGATTATGTGGGACAGTATTTCAAAATGCTTACTGGCATCAATCCTCAAGATTACATAGAATATCAGCGTATGGAAGCTGCAGTAGAATTATTAAGAACTACTAAAAAGTCGATTCGGGATATTGGAAAAGAAGTCGGATACAAAGACACCGCCTATTTCTGCCGTAGATTTAAAATGATGTATGGAGTTCCTGCCGGAAAAATGAGAAGACGAGAATCTCTAATTAACGTTTAAAGAAAGATTCAATAACACTTTATAATCCAAGACCTCAGGCAAAAAGCTGGGGTCTTTTTCTATGGCATTGCCAATCACAAGCAAATCTGCTCCACTTTCAAAAGCATTTTTTACTTTTTGCAAGGAATCAAGCCCTCCCCCGACTATGATCGGATTGTTCGTGACAGACTTTACGGATTTGATCACCTCACCTGAGACCGGAGACTTGGCTCCACTTCCAGCGTCGAGATAGAAGAATTTCATGCCCAGATACATTCCAGCAAGTGCTGTTGCCTTAGCTAGGTTAGGCTTAGAATTTGGTAAGGGAAGCGTTTGGCTGACATACTGAACACTAGTGATTTCTCCTTCATTTACCAACATGTAAGCAGTTGGCAGAGCCTCCAATTTCATTTTTTTGACAATGGGTGCAGCCAGTACCTGCTGACCGATGAGGTATTCGGGATTTCTTCCAGAAATGAGTGATAAAAATAAAATGGCATCTGCTTGCTCAGCAAGCTGCATTTGAGAGCCTGGGAAAATCACTACGGGGATATTTCCGGCAATTTTTTTGACAGAAATGACAACTTCCTTAAAGTTATCCCTACTGAGTTGGCTTCCTCCTACAAAAATTAAATCAAGACCGGAATTCTTAACCCAGGCATTCTTTTCTTCGAACGTATGGGCGTTTTTAAATTTATCTGGATCAATCAGCCAAGCTAAACCTTTTCTCCCAGTGGAATGGAATTCATTTAAAATCTTACTTACTCTCTTCTTCGATTTCGGCATCATCTGGCTGAGCAGCAAATAGGTTGGGAAGGAATTTTTCTTTGGCAAAAGCAAGCCCTAAAATAAGAAGACGTTGGCTGATACTTGGCCAAAATGATGACTTCGAATCATCTTTGAGCTTCCTCTCAATCTCTGCCGTGAGCAATCCTTCTCTTTCAAGAACAACTAATGCCTCTTCTGTTTTTTTATCTTTTCTTTTTCTACGGGTTTTCACAATAGCCAAAGTAATCAAACCTCCCGCTAAAACTACCCCGCCAATTTTCAACCAGTCACCGGATTCAGCTTTAAATAACTCCAATTGCCTCGCCAAAGTCTGCTCAAGTTCCTCTTCTTTTTTGCTTAATTCTTTATTCATTCTTTCTTAATTTTCTGAATATCCTCGCTCTAAAAATAAATCCTTTCAATCCATTTTGCATTTTCTCCTGTGTAGGATCGTTATCCCGTACTAAGTATAGGATCACAAATACTAATAGATATAAAATACCTACAATCAAAAAGCCTAAGTGTGGGGATTCGAAATATTGGCTAAGAAAAAAAGCAAGGGAAAAGCTGAAAAATAACAGTACGAGCATGATGCTCATTGCCATCAAGGTCAAAAGTAGCAACCGGGATAAAACCCCCGATATTTGATCTTGAATATCAATTTTGACCATATCGATTTTGGTCTCGACTAATCCCTTTAACGTCTGAATTATATCTCCGATTCTTAGCATAATTAAAAATTTGTGAGGCGATAACCTTGAAATATCACCCAATATACTTCAATTGAAAGGAGCAAAAAAATCATGCAATCACTTCAGCTTCTTGCTCCTCATAGAATTTGTATCTCAAAACAAGTTCCAAAGCAAAGGCTATGGCCTCATTAATAGTGAATTGTTGGCAAAGTGCCTGATCTATTTCGTCCAATCGTGAATAATAAGCCGTCGCCAACGGAATATCCATATCCTTATTTATTCTTTCGCTGGTTTGAAGAAACGCAGCAGGCTTTTCATCTTTCAAAACCTTGCAGATAATGAGGTCTTTTTTGCCATACTTGGTTCTTCTGGCAGAAGCTGCAAATAGTCTACAGATCATTCCTCTATTGGTGTGATTGCCACAAAAGCCCTTTCTACCATCTTCAGATTGAGGCCTATACATCACACAGCTAGCTTCTTCATCCTTATTTTCCACTAAGGCTAAGGTAGATTCAGCCATACCTTTATAATAAAGGTCAAAAGCCAATGGGAGAAATTCTAACGGGGAAGCCGGTACTTTCGGATTTGCGCAGCAAAAGCCACATCCAGAAACACAACTTAAACCACTCTCAGAGACAAATTGCTTTGTTTCTGACTCAAGCTCACCAAACACGTCCAGTGTAGCTTGAGATTTTTGTGCGAGATTCAATCTATATTTATCAAATGGTGCGCAAAAGTACACCAGTCTTTGTCGATTGATTCTCCTGAGCTAGTATTTTTTTATATTGAGAGTCAGCTATTTAACTTTTTAAGGTCCGAATAGTGGTAGATTCACTGTCCTTTTCAGGCCAGAGATCGTTTTCTTTAATAAAAAGAAGGATATGAGCAATTTAGAAAATCAAGATGCAGAAGAGAAGATCCGTCTTGCTTTTAAAGAGCGGGATTGGAGTGAGATCAAAAGTGCCGATTCCTGGGTGATTTTTAAGGTGATGTCTGAGTTTGTAGAAGGCTTTGAAAAACTTGCCAAAATTGGCCCCTGTGTTTCTATTTTCGGATCTGCACGGACACCGCGCGATCACCATCACTATAAAATGGCAGAAGATATTGCTGCCAAACTTGTCCGTCATGGCTATGGGGTGATTACGGGTGGTGGACCCGGAATCATGGAGGCAGGAAATAAAGGAGCACATTCCGAAGGGGGAAAATCTGTGGGGTTGAATATCGTCTTGCCTTTTGAGCAGTTTGACAATATTTACATTGACCGGGACAAGTTGATGACCTTCGATTACTTTTTTGTGAGGAAGGTCATGTTCATCAAATATTCACAGGGATTTGTGGTTCTCCCAGGTGGGTTTGGCACGATGGATGAATTTTTTGAAGCGTTGACATTGATCCAAACCAATAAAATAGGAAAGTTTCCAATCGTGTTGGTAGGTAAAGATTATTGGTCTGGATTAGTGGATTGGATCAAGAAGACCTTACTCACTCATCATTACATCAATGAAGTAGATTTGGACTTGTTTGCAGTAGTAGAAGATGCGACCGAAGCAGTAAAAGTTATAGATGATTTTTACAGCAAATATTTGTTGAGTCCGAATTTCTAATTTTACTGCTTTGATAATGAGTGAATAATAGTAAAATTGAAGTAGGCTTTAAAAAATTAAAACCATGAAGGCATCTTACATTTATTCTATTCTTCTGTGCCTTATTTTAGTGGCCACATCTTGTACTTCTAAGGAAGAATCTGGCAAAAAGAATGAGGAAATGGAAATTCCTGTAGCCAAAGCAAAAGTTTCTGAAGAACCTGCAGAATTGAAAGATCCTGATCCTACAGATGATATCCCTGCAGCGGATTACCTAGCGGAGTCAACTTCACAGGAGACTGCTGAAATAGTGATAGCAGCATTGCAGAAGCAATTCAAAGAAGATATTGATAAAGGTTTGCTTGAAGAAAGTGCACGCAAATTTGTCCAGTATGAGTATGACCTAAATGGAGATGGGTCCAATGAAATTATGGTTGGCTTAGTGGGACCTTATTTTTGTGGTTCTGGAGGGTGCACGCAATATATTTTGGATAAAAATGGAAATGTGATTACTGTGTTTTCTGTAGCTGATTACCCGGTAATTATCGGTTCTAACAAAACTAATGACTGGAATGATCTAATTATTTTTAGTGGAGGAAAGAATCGGCTGGTGAAGTTTGACGGCAAAAAGTACCCCTCTAACCCGTCTGTTCAACCAGCTCTAGACACTAATCTGGAAGATGGGCTTACCAAAGCCTTAGATTTCACCAATGACAAATATCCCTGGTTTCAATTTTAAATACTATTCCTAAACCTGACCTCAAAATCAGGTTTTTTCTTTTGCAATCCTCATCTTTAGTGAATGAATAAATTACACCTATTTCCTCTTTACATTTTAGTGTTTCTCTGCCTTGGAATGGCTGGATATGCTATTTGGAAGACGCCAACTGAAATAACTTCCGAACCCAGCGTAGCAAACGTTCAGCTGCTTCAGGCCATGCCCATTCCATCCAGAGACACCATACGTCTATTTGATCTTCCCAAAGAGCTAACTTTTGCTGGAGAAAAAGTTCCGCTTGAAATAGAAGACGTCAAGGAACGCTTGGAGCGGGAAATTTATGTGAATGCTTATTGGCAGTCCAACATGATCTTGCTGATGAAACGCTCAAGCAAGTTTCTTCCTGAAATAGAACAAATGCTGAAAGAGAATGGAGTTCCAGACGATTTCAAATACTTGGCAATGGCAGAATCTGCCCTGATGAATGTAGCTTCTCCAGCTGGTGCGAAGGGTTTTTGGCAAATTTTGGAATCCACAGGCAAAGAATATGGACTTGAGATTTCCAAGGATGTTGATGAGCGGTACAATTTAGAAAAGGCTACAATTGCCGCATCAAAATACCTCAATAAAGCACATAATAGATTTGGAGACTGGACTGCAGTGGCAGCAAGTTATAATATGGGGCAAGCAGGTTTCTCCAGAAGGCAAGAAGACCAATTGGCAAAAAACTACTATGACTTATATCTCAATGATGAGACAAGTAGGTATTTGTTCAGGATCTTAGCATTCAAAGTGATCTTCGAAAATCCTGGCTCATTTGGTTTTTATCTTAGGGAGTCAGATTATTACCAAAACCCAAGTCTTAAATCTGTTAAAGTCAGTTCTGATATTAAAAATCTAGCAAATTGGGCTAAACAGCAGGGAAGTAGTTATAAGGAGTTGAAGTTGTATAATCCTTGGCTGCGTGACAAGGATCTAAATGTGAAGCGAGGTAAAACCTATGAAATCCTTTTGCCGGAATAATTTGTTCAAAAAGGGAAGTCAGTTCTTTTATAGAAAGTAAAGTGACAATACCTGCCAAACTCTGTCAATCTGATGAACCAATCCTCCCGTCACTGGTTATACTCTTTGAACTTTACTGCCTCAAGCAGCTGAAATTTCGTACCTTCGCCGTTTAAAATTGCCCGCCGATTATATGAGTCAAGTCACTCCAGCACAGGAAGAATACATAGAGATATTTGGAGCCCGAGAGCATAATCTTAAAAACCTAGACCTGAAGATTCCCCGTAACAAGCTGGTGGTAATCACTGGACTGAGTGGAAGTGGAAAGAGCTCGCTAGCTTTTGATACGATTTATGCTGAAGGTCAGCGTCGCTACATGGAGTCCTTTTCTGCCTATGCCCGATCTTTTCTAGGAGGTATGGAACGACCTGATGTGGACAAAATTAATGGCCTCTCTCCGGTCATCGCGATCGAGCAAAAGACGACTTCCAAAAATCCCCGATCTACGGTAGGCACCGTGACAGAGATTTATGATTTTATGAGACTGCTTTATGCTAGAGCAGGCGAAGCATATTCGTATTTGACAGGATCAAAGATGGTCCGTCAGACGGAAGACCAGATCATCGATCTACTGTTTACAAACTTTTTAAACAAAAAGCTTTACATCCTTGCTCCAGTAGTGAAGGGTCGAAAGGGACACTATAGAGAGCTTTTTGAGCAAATCCGGAAAATGGGATTCTCCAAAGTGCGTGTGGATGGCGAAGTAATGGAGATGGTACCCAAAATGCAGGTGGACCGGTATAAAATCCACGATATTGAGATAGTTATTGACAGAATAGTTGCAGAAGAATCCGATCGTTATAGAATCACGCAATCCCTGAAATCTGCCCTGCAGCATGGCAAAGGTGTGATCATGATTCGTGATGAAGAAGGAGCGATTCACCATTTCTCAAAGTATTTGATGGATCCAGAAACAGGTCTTTCCTATGAGGAACCTGCGCCTAACACCTTCTCTTTTAACAGTCCATACGGAGCCTGCCCGACTTGTAATGGGCTTGGGATTACTGAGGAAATCACCCGAGAAAGCATTATTCCAGATCCAAAACTGAGTATCACCCGCGGAGGTATAGCGCCACTTGGTGAGTATCGTGACATCTGGATTTTCAAGAAAATAGAGGCCATTCTGAAGCACTACAAGTGTAGCATGAGTACGCCAATTGAGAAACTTCCCGAGCATGTAGTAGATATTTTGCTTAGCGGAGATAAGATCGAAGTGGCTGTAGATTCCATCAAGCATCCTGGGACTAAATGGCACACCACGTTCGAAGGCATTATTAACTTTCTAAAAAAATATCAAGAGGGAAGTTCCGATAAAATTCAGGATTGGGTCAGCGAATTCACGATTACCCAAACCTGTCCAGACTGCCATGGATACCGACTCAAGCAGGAGGCGCTTCATATCAAAATTGACGACACACATATTGGCCAATTGGCTGTGATGGATATTCGATCACTAGGAGAATGGTTTGTAGGATTGGAAACTAGGCTTTCTGATAAGCAAAATGTGATCGCTTCAGAAGTCTTGAAAGAAATTCGTAAAAGAATTGGATTCTTATTAGACATTGGGCTGGATTACCTTTCGCTGAATAGGCCTCTTCGGACACTTTCTGGTGGAGAAGCTCAGCGGATTAGGCTAGCTACGCAAATTGGTACACAACTAGTCGGTGTGCTATATATATTGGATGAACCGAGTATTGGACTTCATCAGCGTGACAACGAAAAACTCATTCAAGCACTACAAAGTCTGCGTGACTTGGGTAATTCTGTTTTGGTGGTGGAGCATGACAAAGACATGATGCTAGCTTCTGATTATCTTCTGGATATGGGGCCTGGTGCGGGTAGGCATGGCGGACATATTGTTTCTGATGGCACTCCTTCAGAAATCTTAAAAACAGGTGGACTTACTGCAATGTACCTTGCTGGAAAAATTGGACTACCAGTTCCAAAAGAACGCAGAACCGGAGAAAAGAAGTCACTGGTAATTAAGGGTGCTACTGGCAACAACCTCAAAAACCTAGACCTTCATCTTCCTTTAGGGACATTAATATGTATCACCGGAGTTTCTGGAAGTGGGAAAAGTACACTTATACACGAAACGCTATATCCAATACTCAACCAGCAAATCTACCATTCGAAGAAAAACCCAATGCCATACAAAAGTGTGGAAGGCTTGGAGCATTTGGATAAGGTCATAGAAGTGGATCAATCCCCGATTGGTAGAACCCCAAGATCAAATCCTGCTACTTACACTGGTGTATTTTCGGATATTCGAACGCTTTTCACAGAACTTCCGGAAGCTAAGATCAGGGGCTACAAACCAGGACGATTTTCTTTCAATGTAAAAGGAGGAAGATGTGAAGATTGCGAAGGTGCAGGAATGAAGTTGATAGAGATGGATTTCCTTCCTGACGTGCATGTGCCTTGTGAAACTTGTAAGGGAAAACGCTACAACCGCGAAACACTCGAGATTCGGTACAAAGGAAAATCTATTTCTGATGTGCTAGATATGACTGTGGAGCAAGCAGTTGAATTCTTTGACAAGCTGCCCAAAATTCTTAGAAAGATAAAGACGCTCAATGAAGTAGGCTTGGGATATATTACGCTAGGTCAGCATGCCACCACACTATCTGGAGGAGAAGCACAGCGGGTCAAATTAGCAACTGAACTTTCGAAAAAAGATACAGGAAAGACCTTTTATATTCTCGATGAACCTACCACAGGTCTGCACTTTAAGGACATTGAATTATTAATGCTCGTGGTGAATGGATTGGTATCAAAAGGGAACACCGTCCTAATCATCGAGCATAACATGGATGTCATCAAAATGGCGGATTACATTGTGGACTTGGGGCCTGAAGGAGGAAATAAAGGAGGAACAATCGTAGTTCAAGGTACTCCCGAAAAAGTAGCCGCAACGCCAGAAAGCTATACCGGTAAATTCCTCAAAATGGAGTTAAATAGCTAACAAGGGTAACAATCAAGGGTATCTTCCTTCTATCAAATTAAAAAAAGAGGAGACACGCTGGTTTTTTATCTTTGCGTGATTATGAATAGGATTAGGCTTTATTGGTTTTTGCAGATACTCGGCTGGGGCGGATTTGCTCTGGTGAGTATATTTTTAGCTGATCTTTCGCGAGGTGTCACGTATGTTCAGATTTGGGCATTTATAGTCCTTGCTGCTACTAATCTTATTTCCACTCATTTTTTACGATACATAGTCAAAACCTACAATTGGTTTAAGCTGAGTATTTCGCAGCTTTTGTTCCAATCATTTCTGGCTATCATCGCACTTTCATTTGTCAATATTGTAGCTCAGATTTTAATCAACCTAGCTTTTGGCACCCTCAACCCATCTGAGGATTTTAAGATTTTATTAATCTTAGCCAATCTCCTTCAGGCAATTCTATTGTATGCACTCTGGTTTCTAATGTACTTTCTGGTTCATTTTCTAGACAATTACAATTCAACCCTGAAATACGAGGCTAAAATCAATGAGATCAGACTCAATCACCTGAAAAGTCAACTCAATCCTCACTTTATTTTCAATGCTTTGAATAGCGTGCGGGCATTAGTAGATGAAGATCCTATCAAAGCAAAAACTGCCATTACTAGAATTTCCAACATGTTGCGATTTTCTCTCATGATGGACAAAAAGCAAACCATAGAATTCGGAGAAGAACTCAACACAGTCAAGGATTACTTGGAACTTGAGTCGATTCGTTTTGAGGAGCGGCTAGGAGTGATCTATCACATAGAAGACGAATCATATAGCTACAAAATACCTCCCATGATGCTACAGACCATCGTGGAAAATGGGATTAAGCACGGCGTATCAAACTTGGTAAAAGGAGGTACAATAGAAATCAAGTGCAGGGAAGGCTTGAATGATGATTTGTATATTCAGGTGAAAAATAGCGGTCAACTTACTCATCAGCCTTCTTTGAATTCAGATGATGAGCAAGGCCATGGGCTGAGCAATACCGTGCAAAGACTCAAGTTAATCTATGGTGGTAAAGCAAGCTTTCGTATTTTCAACTCCGGAAATCAATTCGTTATTACCGAAATTAAAATCCCGAAACAAAAAGTTACATTTGAATAACAAACTCAACAAACATGCGAGCCATTGTAATTGATGATGAAAGATTAGCACGTAAGGAGCTAATCACACTCTTAAATCAACTAGAAAGTGTCGAAGTCGTAGGCGAAGCGGTAAACGTGGATGATGCAAAGGAAAAGATAGATCAGCTAAATCCTGACGTCATTTTTCTTGATATACAAATGCCAGAGAAAACTGGATTTGAACTTCTAGAAGAGCTAGACAACGTCCCTCACGTAATATTTACTACCGCTTACGATGAATATGCACTCAAAGCATTTCAGGTAAATGCCCTAGATTACCTATTAAAACCAATAGAGCCTAAGCGTCTCGAGGAAGCAATCACCAAACTTCAAGGTAAAATCGACGGCCACTCTAAAAGTGAAGAATCATCCACTTCTCACAGCCAAAAGAAACTTACCCTCGAAGATCAAGTATTCGTCAAAGATGGAGACAGATGCTGGTTTGTGCGCCTTTCTAATGTTAGGTTATTTGAGTCAGATGGGAATTACATCAAAGTGTATTTCGACAACTTCAAACCGATGATTCATAAATCGTTGAATGCTTTGGACGAGCGTCTAGATGAGAAATCATTTTTCCGCGCAAGCAGAAAACACATAATCAATCTAGGCTGGGTAGAAGGCATAGAGCCTTGGTTCAATGGCGGTCTGGTAGTGACTCTCAAAGGAGGCGACAGAATAGAAGTGAGCCGCAGACAGGCAGCGAGATTTAAGGAAATGATGAGTCTTTAATATTTCATATCCAATAAAAAGCATTTGATTTCAGCTAAAAATTAACTAAATAGGGAATAATTAGACTTAGAGGTCAGTAAAATTAGTTTCACCCCCAAAACGCAAATTCTGCCAGCTACTTATGAAAGAAGAGCGGATATTAATCGTCGAAGACGATATCAGCATTGCAGAAAATATCCAGGAGATATTAGAACTCCTGGGATATGTCAACACGGACATTGCAAATTCTGCGAATCAATGCATTAAAATCATTAAAAAATATCGGCCGGATTTGATATTCATGGATATCAAACTGAAAGGCGATAAAGATGGAATAGAATTAGGGGAAATCGTGAAACAAATGGTAGACGCACCATTGGTTTATGTGACATCCTATTCAGATCCAACCATCATCGAAAGGGCCAAAAGAATAAATCCAGCTGGATTTATAGTGAAGCCATTCAATACAAATGATATTCATGCGATCGTAGAGATTGTTCTTTACAATAAGCGTACTAAGCCTTCCAGTGAAGTAGCCACAGTAAGCACTCCAAATGATAGTCCATTTTTAGTTACTGATGCAGTTTTCATTAAGGCTGACAATGCGTTTGAGCGTGTTTCCTATTCAGATATCTATTACGTAGAGGCAAATGGTAATATGGTGACGATCTTTACAAAAAATAGGGATTACAGCATCAGGAAATCCATGAAGGAAATTGAGGAAATATTACCATCTCAGCTTTTCCTTCGAGTTCAAAAGTCATTTATTGTTAACCTCGGACAGGTAGAAAGCTTCAATACTAAGGAAATTACGTTACTTTCTGGCGCTATGGTGCAGGTAGGTAGACAATATTATAATGGCTTTTTAGCAAAGCTAAGTACAATCACAGAGAGCTAAAAAAAAGGTGAGCAAAACCCACCTTTTTAGTGTAAACAATCAACCAAATCTACCCTTACGAGTAATTATTGTATGGGAATTTCACCCAGTTAGCTTATCAAAGGACCGAAGTTTCGGTCCTTATTTTTTTGAATTCAGTTAGCTTTTCAGCTTCAGAATTAGAAGTCATGCCGGTATTGTAAGTTGGTTCAGTATATTCAATAAGGGCAGTATGCTTTGCAATATTTGTTTCTACTTTAGCTTTCCAAACAATGGTAAATGCCATTACGAAGCCCAATGCAGCACAAATGTTTTTTTGGGAAAATAGTGAAGTAATCATGGCAGTAATAAGTTGGTTTAATTTCTATATTGGCTATATGCCAAAAAGCGACCCAAAATTATAAAGTGCTAATAATCAGATCACTAGAGAAAAGAGCGGCCAATTTCATGTACGCTTGTGAACACCAGAAACCCAGAGATGGACAATTGGATAGAATTCAGTAGGTTACGAAAAGCAAATTAAATTTTTTAAAAAATAAGACTTGGTCAATATCCTTATTATGAATGATTTAAGAGAATAGCGCTTGCTTAAATATAAAAAAAGGCTCCAGAAGGAGCCTTAATATAGGATACACAGTAGCTTATAATAACTCATTCGCCAGATTCGCCAGCTCTGATCGCTCTCCTTTCTCAAGTTTGATGTGCGCATAGAGCGGATGATCTTTTACACGATCTATCAAATAGGATAAGCCATTCGACTGGGAATCCAAGTACGGAGTATCGATCTGGAAGACATCCCCAGTGAAGATAATCTTGGTGTTTTCTCCGGCTCTGGAAATAATCGTCTTGATCTCATGAGGAGTCAAGTTTTGTGCTTCATCCACAATAAAGAAGATATTTGAAAGCGAACGTCCACGGATATAAGCCAGTGGCTGAATAACCAATTTCTCCTGATTCACCAGCTCGGTGATCTTCTGAAATTCCTTGTCAGTTTCCTTGTATTGATTTTGGATAAATTTCAAATTATCCCAAAGTGGCTCCATGTATGGATTAAGTTTGGACTTAATATCACCTGGTAAATACCCGATGTCCTTATTGCTCAATGGTACGATTGGTCTGGCCAAGAAGATCTGCTTGTATTCTCTTCTTTGTTCCAATGCTCCTGCCAAAGCCAGTAAGGTTTTACCCGTTCCAGCTACACCTTGAATTGATACTAGACGGATATTTGGATTAGTGATCGCATGAAGCGCAAAGGTCTGTTCGGCATTTTTAGGCTTAATATTGTAAGCCAATTTTTTATCTACACGCTCTAAAATTCCTTCCTCCGAATTGTAATAAGACAACACGGAATTTTTATTGCTTTTTAGAATGTAATAGGCATTTGACTTCCTTTTTCTTGTGCCCAAGACTGTCTTTGCTTCTATGTATCCCCTCTCGTAAAGTGTGTTGATATGCTCCGGATCCATATTTTCCAGCACATATTTCCCTGTATTTTCGAGCTCGGTAATATTCTTAATCTTGCCAGTCTCATAGTCTTCTGCAAGCAAATCAATGGATTTGGCTTTAAGACGAAGATTAATATCCTTACTTACCAAGATTACTTTTCTACCAGCTTCATGCTGTTTGAGATAAAGCGCACAGTTGAGAATCTTGTGATCATTCTTTTCTTCACCAAAAATCTCATTGGCATTGATCTGATTCTCCGGATTCATCAGCACCCTAAAATTCCCCTTTGTCTTCCCGTTCAGGGGAGTCCAATTGTGAATCATATGATCCTGCGAAAGTTTGTCCAGCAATCGGATGAATTCACGGGCTTCAAAATTCTTGGTGTCATTGCCTTTCTTGAATTGATCAAGTTCCTCCAGCACCGTGATTGGGATGACCACATCGTGCTCGGCAAAGTTCATAATGGAGTTGTGTGCGTAAAGGATCACAGAAGTATCCAGCACAAAGATTTTCCGATCTTTATCGGATTTGGCTCTAGGCATGCGCAGGTAGTGTAGTGGTACTATGTGATTTAATTTAGAAAAATATTCGGGCTATTGACAAAGTTTCAATGAGAATTTATGGTTAATTAAATGTGACCATTCTCTATGCGGTTGACTATCAATCCAATAAAAAAAGGGCAGAATTTATGGTTCTCCCCTTTTTGTAAAAATCTAAATATTTTATAATGTATATCCGCTTTTCTACCAGTAAGGTAGCAAAAGCAATGTTAGATCTGTTAAACTTAAGAATTGAGGCCACTTCTGCCTGTCACGCCACTGCGGGAGTCTTCGGTCATCGGTCTTCCAACCTGATAAGCAAAGAATCTAAGGTGACTGACATCATTGCGGATAATCATATATTTTATTCTAATAATGCGGCAATATCATCTTGTCCCAAACTCTTCATAAAGCTTTCTTCCGTATTTATCAGCTCGCCAGCAAGGGCCAGCTTACGATCCTGAAGTGCCATGATTTTTTCCTCTACAGATCCACGTGTTATGAATTTGTAAATGATGACTTTATTTTCTTGACCGATTCTATGCGCTCTATCTATAGCCTGTGCCTCCACGGCAGGATTCCACCAAGGATCAAGTAGGAACACATATTCTGCCTTAGTCAAGTTCAAACCAACTCCTCCCGCTTTCAAGGAAATAAGGAATACTTTGATGTCTTCATTTTCCTGGAATTTCTCTACCTGTGCCTGACGATCTTTTGTCGTGCCATCGAGGTAGGCATAAGGAATTCCCTGCTCTTCCAAATACTCTTTCACTATAGCCAAATGCCTTACAAACTGACTGAAAACAAGTACTTTATGCCCTTCAGAAATGGTAGACTGTAGCATATAAGTTACATCTTCCAGCTTTCCTGATTCTCCTTCATAGTCATCCCTAACTAGTTTCGGGTGATTGGCAATTTGACGCAATTGAGTTAAGCCACGAAGTAAGGTAAACTGCTGATTGTTTCTGCCTGTACTCTGGATATCGGAAATAATCTTCTCTCGATAGTAGCTTTTCACCTCTTCGTAAACCTCCTCTTGCGCAGCAGTCATGTCCGAATACTTGACATTGGTAATCTTTTCTGGGAGATCAGTCGCTACCTGAGATTTCAATCTTCTTAGGATAAATGGCTTGATCATCGCATGAAGTTTTGCAGATTTATCCACATCTCCTTGCTTTTCGATTGGCTGCAAAAACTGCTTTTTGAAGGTATTTTGATTTCCAAGTAATCCTGGATTGATGAAGTTCATCTGTGACCAAAGGTCCATCGTGCTGTTTTCTACTGGTGTACCTGTCAAAATCAGCTTTTGCTTACTCTTTAGCTGATTTACTGCACCAGCAATATTACTTCCCGGATTTTTAATTGCCTGGGATTCATCTAAAATGATGTAATTGAAATAGAAATCCTTCAGAACTTCAATATCCAATCTGGTTATTCCATAGGATGTTAGGACCAAATCATATTCTCCAAATCTCCACGGATCTTTGATACGCTGAGTACCGGAATACACAAGGATTTTCAGATCTGGAGTAAACTTCCTAGCTTCCAATTCCCAGTTATAAATCAGGGAAGTTGGCATCACCAAGAGTGAAGTCAAACCTGGGTTTGCTTCCATTTCATGTGCCAGCAAAGCAAGTGTCTGCACAGTTTTACCCAGACCCATATCATCTGCTAGGCAGCCACCAAACTTAAATTCATTTAAGAATCGAAGCCAATTGTAACCTGCATGCTGGTAAGGTCGAAGTGTTCCATCAAAACCACTCGGCAGATCATATTCTTCAATTGATTCAAAATCTCTGAGTCTTTCCAGTTTTCTGCTCAAGGTAACTTGGACAAGATTACCGATCTCCATCTCTCTGGCAAGTGCCAAATGATGCTTGCGCAATACCAAGGTGTTTTCATCTCCACGGTCCTCCATGAAATTGAATAGCTCAGAGTAATCCACAAACCAGGAAGCTGGAATCACAGCAATTTCTCCATTTGGCAATTCAAATTCTGCTTTGCCTTGAAGCAAAAGTTTTCTGAGCTTCGCAAAAGGCACCAAGTAAATTCCAAATTTGATCAGGGCTTTGACATCAAACCAATCAATATTTTCATTGACTTCGATAGATATCTGGGCTTTTCCAATATTATAAACCTTCCCTTTAGCATTAGGCTTTTGGACAATTTTGATTTTCTCTATATCGAGAAAATCCTCGTTTTGGCCTATCCACTCAAAAGCTTCAGTTTTAGGTAAAGCGTCTTTACCCATCTTGAACTCTAGGCCTTGGTCACGCAGTAACTTTATATAAGCTTTTTCTTTTTGAGTACTTCGAATCGTCTTGTAGAACATATAGCTATCCTCTCCTGTCTCCAGCCTTACCGATGCACCATGCTTCTCAGAACTCGGAGTCTGCACTGGGAAATCTATGTTTCCGTACTTGAATCGAAGTTCAAATACGATCTTATCCTCTTCCAATTTCTCTCCGTCCTCTCCAAAGAGATTCTTTCCGCCTCCGCCCGGGAGATCAGAGATGTTGATAAAAACCTCTGGTGTTCCTCGCTCTATATTGATATCAAATCCAACTGACTCCACATCAAACTGAGAAATAAGATTAGCCATAAACCCTTTATAGTAGCTTGGCTCAATTCTCTTATCGATTACGATGAATTTCTTATTTAGAAACGCCTTAAGTTTCTTTCCGTCAATTCCTTTTTCGAAGTGAAAAAGCTGACCATTGACGATCAACCAACCAGGTTCATTACTGATAAAATAGCCGTTCTTATATTGCCAATCTAGCTTTTCTCCCTTGTATTTGATGGTTGGCCAGTAGTGCGTGTTATCTTCATTCTTGTGAAAATGAAATAATACACTTGCCCGCTCAGCATTGACTATAATTTCTTTCCATACCGGATTTCCATCACTTCCCATTTCGAAAAGTCGCTTCCCAATGAGCAACGGCATTATTTTCGACCGCTTCTTTTCAATCACTTCCTCAATTAAATCCTGCGTCTTTTTATCTTCCGTTTTAGGATCAAAAATCTTCTCTAAGTACTGCTTAGGCCGGATATTTCCACGTTTGATAAATGGCTTCACCACCACCTCAGGGTTCATAGAATCCATGATTTTTATCAAATCATAATCCGTCTTATTCAAACCAGCGTCAAATTCACTTGCATTGGCGGAGCTAATATTTTGATAGGCCAGAGAAAGCCTGCCTTGAGGGTCGATCTGAACTACAAAAGATTCAATAAGAAGTCCTAAAGACTCGTGGCTATAAATAGAATAAACTATCTGAAAGGGCTTATCAGCATCTACTATCATATTATTGTCGGAAGGACATAACTTCTATATAATTGGGGTTAAGCAAAAAGAAGTCAGGTCGGGGTTAAGGATCCAAAAAAAGGGAAAAGCAAGTTGAAAATTACAAAAAATACAGCTCAAAAACTTGATTTATGGCAATTATCTGGCTGAAAACATGAAAATCCTTCAAAATCACCAAAAATGATCTGGAAGGATTTTTAATAAAAGAGGTAAGTTTTTATTCAGAAATCTGGTTTACTTCTTCCTCCTTTGATGAGTTAACAGATTCAGGCTTTTCAGGAAAAAACCTTCCTTGGAAGATCAGAATCATAGCCACGCCAACAAATATTGCAGCATCTGCCACATTGAAAATCGGCCAAAGCGCAGTGTAACTACCTCCCCACACTGGAAGCCATTCCGGCAAATAACCTTCCCAAATATCAAAATAAAACATATCAACCACCTGTCCATGAAACCATGGAGTTGAAGCATTATACGGAGCATTATTTAACCAAACTCCATAAAACACAGAGTCAACTAGATTACCTATTGCTCCTCCTAAAATCATCGCTATACATACTATATATAGACTCGGTTGTTTTTTCTCAATAATATGAAATAGGTAATATCCGATCCCGCACATCGCCACCAATCGGAAGGATGTTAGCAGCAATTTGCCATAATCAGATCCCAGCTCCATGCCGAAAGCCATCCCAGGATTCGTGGTATAATGCAGCTTAAACCAGTCTCCGAAAATCGGAATCTGCCCTGGCGAGCCAAAATCCATTTGGAAATGAACTAGCATCTTCACCGCTTGATCTATCAGAATTACCAATAAAGCAATGCCGAAGTATTTCAGGTATTTATTCATTATATACGTTTTGCTATTAGGCTTTTTCTACCAAAACAGCTAGTTCAAAATCATCCATATCAAGTACCGTAGCTCCATCCAACGAAGGAGAAAGCTCCAGGTTTAGGGCTTGTACCTCAGTTTGGATATATTCCCCAAAAGACTTCACTGCATCTTTCACCAACTCATTATCATCAGCAATCTGTATGTTAATCTTGTCCTGTACCTCAAGCCCCATGTCTTTGCGAAGATTCTGGATACGGTTTACAAGATCCCGAGCAACTCCTTCCTGCTTCAATTCGTCAGAAAGCGTCACGTCAAGCGCAACTGTCACACCTTGATCAGAAGCCACAGACCAGCCAGGAATGTCCTGAGAAGTGATCAAGACTTCTTCCAAAAGCAATTCTAAACTTTCACCTTCTACATCAACAGAGATTTTGCCTTCACGCTCTATTTCAGCGATTTCGGCTTGTCCCCATTTATTTATGGCTCCTACTACAAAGCGCATTTTCGGCCCCAATTTCTTACCAAGAACTGGAAGATTTGGTTTTACATTTTTTACCAAGATGCCAGATTCATCATCGATGAATTCAATATCCTTAATATTCACTTCTGATTTGATGAGCTCCTCTAGATGCAAAATCTGAGCTTTCGTCTTTTCTTTAAGAATTGGAATCAAGATGCGCTGCAATGGCTGGCGAACTTTCATCTTCTCTTTCTTTCTCAGGGAGTGTACCAGAGAAGAAATAGTTTGAGACAATTCCATACTTTCTTCCAGATCCTTATTGATCAACCCAGCATCGGCATCCACCCAATCCGTCAAATGCACGGAAGCTTTGGCATCAGTTCCCGATTCAGTCAAGTTTTGATATAACCAATCAGAATAGAATGGCGCAAAAGATGACATCAACTGGGTAAGTGTTAGAAGAGACTCATACAAAGTTTCGTAAGCTGCCTGTTTATCAGCATTCATTTCCCCTCTCCAGAATCTTTTTCTCGCCAATCGAACGTACCAATTGGAAAGCTGATCCACGGTGAAGCTCATGATCGCACGAGTTGCCTTGGTAGCATCGTAATTATCCATCGCTTCTTCGACCTCAGTGATCAAAGACTGAAGCTTGGACACAATCCACTGATCTAGTTCAGCACGCTCTGCCACTTGAACTGCTTTGGATTTGTCATAGACAAAAGCATCCAGATTTGCGTAAAGCGCGAAGAAATTATAGGTATTCTGAAGTGTACCAAAGAAGCGACGCTGCACCTCAGTTACTCCATCCAGATTGAATTTCAAGTTATCCCAAGGATTGGCATTGCTTAGCATATACCAACGCACAGCATCAGGACCATATTCCTTCAGCGTTTTGAAAGGATCTACAGCATTGCCCAATCTCTTGGACATTTTGTTGCCGTTTTTGTCCAGCACAAGTCCGTTTGCAATCACGTTTTTGAAAGCCACGCTATCAAATAACATTACAGCAATCGCATGAAGTGTGAAGAACCAACCTCGGGTCTGATCCACGCCTTCCGCGATATAGTCTGCAGGATAGTTTGCGTTGAAAATGTCTTCGTTTTCGAATGGATAATGCCACTGCGCATACGGCATAGCTCCAGAGTCAAACCAAACATCGATCAAGTCTGGCTCACGGAACATCTTTTCACCTTTTGGAGAAACTAAGATCACATCATCCACATACGGTCGGTGAAGATCCAGCTCCTTCCCTTCATATGGAGATTTCTCCATAAAGCCTTTTGCGATCGATTCATCAATTGCTGCTTGTAATTCTGCAATCGATCCAATGCAAAGTTCTTCCGTTCCATCTTCTGTTCTCCAGATTGGAAGTGGAGTTCCCCAGAATCTTGAACGACTCAAGTTCCAATCCACTAAGTTTTCCAGCCAGTTCCCAAAACGTCCTGTACCAGTTGCCTCAGGCTTCCAGTTGATCGTCTTGTTTAGCTCTACTAATCTGTCTTTGTAGGCTGTGGTTTTGATAAACCAGCTGTCCATAGGATAGTAAAGCACAGGCTTGTCAGTTCTCCAGCAGTGTGGATAACTGTGCTCATATTTTTCAACCTTAAAGGCCTTGTTTTCATTTTTCAGGATGATCGAAATGATCACGTCGGTACTCTTAAAGTCCGCTGCATTCTCATCATCCTCAGTATAGTTTTTCACATAGAAATCATCCGCACCATAGACTTTATGGGAAGTGATTTCATGCTCCGCTACTTTTTCAGCTAAGTATTCACCAACTATGTTGATGAACTTCCCGCGCTTATCCACAATCGGAAGATCATTACCACGATCGTCTTTCACGAATACACCAGGTACATTATTTTGGACGAGTGTTCTAAAGTCATCCGCACCAAATGCCTTTGCCAAATGCACGATACCTGTACCATCTTCTGTAGTCACATAATCGCCAGAAACGATTGTGAACGCCGGATGAGGAAGTGCCAAACCAGCTATCGGGAACAGTTGCTCATATTCCCAGCCAAGCATGTCTTTCCCTTTGAATTCCTCGATTACCTCAAAAGGGATCAACTTATCTCCGCCTTTGTAATCTTCCAATTTCAGCTCAGCAGCTTTTGGATTCAGGTAGGCATTCATTCTAGCTTTCGCCAAAATCACCGTGCAGGCATCGTAGGTATATGGATTGAAAGTCTTCACTTTCACATAATCCAAGTTCTCCCCGATCGCCAAAGCTGAGTTGGCAGGCAAAGTCCAAGGGGTAGTCGTCCAAGCAAGGATATAGGTATTTTCCTTATTTTTCAGTTTGAACTGAGCAGTGATGGAAGTGTCTTTTACATCCCTATAGGCACCTGGCTGATTCAGTTCGTGCGAACTCAAACCAGTACCTGCCGCTGGAGAATATGGTTGAATAGTGTAGCCTTTATAGATCAGGTCTTTCTCATAAAGCTTCTTCAGCAAGCTCCAAACTGACTCGATATAATTTGGCTCAAAGGTGATGTATGGATCATCCAAATCCACCCAATAACCGATTTTCTCAGTCATCTCATCCCACTGATTCTTGAAGCGCATGACCGTCTCACGGCACTTTTGGTTGTATTCTTCTACGGAAATCTTCTTTCCGATATCTTCCTTCGTGATACCCAATTCCTTCTCTACCTGTAATTCCACAGGCAATCCGTGCGTATCCCAACCGCCTTTACGCTTCACTTGGAAACCTTGAAGAGTTTTATAGCGGCAGAAAACATCCTTAATCGCTCGCGCCATTACGTGGTGAATTCCCGGAGTACCATTTGCTGAAGGCGGGCCCTCGAAAAAAGTAAATGTCTCCGCACCGTCACGGTTGGCTACTGATTGCTCGAAAATCTGGTTTTCTTTCCAGTACTTCAATACAGATTCCCCGATTTCGGGATAATCCACTTGTTTAAATTCCTGATATGTCTTCACTGTATCCTTTCTTAAGGGCAAGTAGGTGATAATTCAATTCTAACTGGCCTATGTCCACCCCTTAACGGAAGCAAGCTTATTTAGGCTGTTTTTTTTGCTTTTCAAGAGTCTACACCCTCAAAAGCAGGCACAAAGATAGGAGAAATCCCCCTTTTTGGGAGGGTCAATTTGAAAAAATGGCAGCTTTCAAAAAATGAAGCAACGGGTTCAATTTTCCAATCTTCAAATTTTCCAATCTTTCAATAGCTAAAGTACCAAGTCATAACTCACACTTCTTCCCCCACCTTGCGGCAAAAAGACGCCTAATTCCACCAAAGCCTGTAAATCCCGGGTTGCAGTCGCTTTAGAAGCTTTTGTAATGGCCATGTATTTCTTAGCAGTCATTCCTCCCTCAAAACCCGCTGGTCCTTCAGCCAGCATTCGATTGATAGCTTTCATTTGACGAGCATTGAGCTCATTTTTATAGCGATCAAAAAATTTGACTTTTTGAAGGGTGAAATTGACCAATTGCTCGGCACTCAGCTGTGCTTGAAAGACAGTTTCGGAAAAATAATCCAACCAATCAGAGATTTCATTGGAGCTTTGTCCGCTTTTCAATGCCTTGTAATACTCATTCTTTTTCTCTTCTATGACACTGGAAAGACTGATCAATGTGGCATGCCCTAATCCTTGATGCAGCGCTTTTTCCGCCAAAGCACGACCAATTCGCCCATTCCCATCCTCAAACGGGTGTATGGACTCAAAGTATAAATGCGTAATAGCTGATCGTATCAGGGGGTTGTTTATAGTTTCTGCCTTGTTTGGAGCGGTTTTGTTAAACCAAGAAATAAAAGCAGCCATCTCAGCAGGGACTCTGCCTGAAGGTGGTGCTTCGAAATGCACGATTTCTTTTCCAATAGCTCCCGAAACCACCTGCATGGGCGAAGAATCTGCCCGCCACTGGCCAGCTCGTACATAGCGATTGCCTTCCATGAGCAGCTCATGCCATTCAAAAAGCATTTCTTCAGTCAGGTCTTGAGCATATTCCGAACGTACCTTGATCATCAGCTTGGCAATGCCTTTTGCCCGCTGATCTTTTACAAGTAAGGGTTGCTCCTCGTGTATCCCAAGGTTCTTTTTAATAGAAGACATTACGTCAGGGCGGCTGAGAAACTCACCTTCGATCTCGGAAGTCTTGATAGCTTCCACCACCATCATTTCCATTAGTAGTTCAGTCTGATTTCCTTCTGCCAAACCAGTGAGGACACCAGACATTTGCCCGGATTTCATGAGAAAATCAAGCAGTATTTTCCCAGACTTACCTTCCTTGTAAGTGAATGTTGGCCAATCTGATTGTTCCCAATTATAACTCATGAGCCGAATATACAACTTATTCGGCTCATGATTCTAATATTTTTGAGCCGATTAGATTAATTATTCGGCTCACACTAAGAAAATTCTGATATTTTATCCCTTTTACACCAAGCGCATTCTCATTTGAATCAAGCTGCTTAACTTTCTGCTTCATTCGAAAATTCCAACTTATGAAAGTTAGTAACTCATTATTTGTAGGAGGACTTGCCTTGGTATTTGCCTGCTCTTCCCCAAAAACAGTAGAAGAAACAGAAGCTCCGAAAAGAGCTGGAAACCCAATTTTCGAAGGCTGGTATGCCGATCCTGAAGGAATTGTATTCGGAGACGAATATTGGGTTTACCCAACCTTCTCAGCTGGCTATACAGACCAACTGCATTTCGATGCATTTTCTTCAAAAGACTTAGTGACTTGGGAAAAGCACGCAAATATTCTGGACACTGCAGCGATCAAATGGGCTAGACAAGCCATGTGGGCTCCAGCAGCAATCGAAAAAGACGGGAAATATTATCTTTTCTTTTCTGCAAATGATATCCAGCGACCTAGCCGCGATGGTTGGGATCCAAATAATGACATCAACCACTTTGGGGGATTAGGCGTTGCCGTGGCAGATTCCCCAGGCGGACCTTTCAAAGACCACATTGGTAAGCCACTGCTTTCTGAGTTTTACAACGACGCACAACCAATCGATCAGTTTGTATTCAAGGATACCGATGGCACCTATTACATGCTGTATGGAGGATGGAGTCACTGTAATATTGGTAAGCTAAATGCTGACTTCACAGGATTTGAACCTTGGGAAGACGGTGAGCTATTTCATGAAATAACGCCTGAGGGATACGTAGAAGGTCCTTTTGTATTTATCCGAAACGGAAAATATTATTTCATGTGGTCAGAAGGTGGTTGGACAAATTCCAGCTATAAGGTTGCTTATGCCATGTCAGACAATATCAACGGACCGTGGGACAGAATCGGAACCATCTTGGAAAATGATACCACTGTAGCTACTGGTGCCGGGCACAATTCAGTTATCCAAAAGCCAGGGAGCGATGATTGGTATATGGTCTATCATCGACGTCCAATTCCAAATGAAGGAAGAGATCACCGAGTGACTGCAATAGATGTATTGGAATTCAACGAAGACGGAACAATCAAGCCAGTCAAAATGACTTTTGAAGGGGTGGAGGCAAATCCAATTGATTAAACCCTTGAATAAAAGAGTTTTTGAAAGCCTTCCAATATACAGAAGGAAAGTAAAATAAGAAATTATTTGCTTTACTTTAATTGATAAAAGTAAAATATAAAGGAGTATATTTGGATATGCCTCGCATAGAAAAATTTGAATCCGGACATTTTGAAACTGCTTTCCAGTACAGATATTTTGTCCCAAATAAAGTAGATGTGGATTGGTTTTGGAATTCTCCCTTACTAAATAAACTACTTGAAAAAGCTGCGATAAAGCTGGGAGAACTGAATTCCTATGCACGCATGGTACCGAATATTGATTTGTTTATTCAACTCCATGTGGCCAAAGAAGCTGTGGTTTCTAGCAAAATTGAAGGCACACAGACGCGGATAGAGGAAGCACTATTGCCCATCGAAGATATACAGCCGGAGCGTAGAGATGATTGGCAGGAGGTGAATAATTACATCAATGCGCTCAATGCTACCATTTCCCAGTTAGAGCGCTTACCTCTTTCGTCCAGATTGCTTCGCAATACCCATGAGCTATTGATGCAAGGCGTACGGGGCGAAAACAAGCAGCCCGGGGAATTTCGCCAAAGTCAGAATTGGATCGGAGGAAGCTCATTGGCAGATGCTGTATTTATTCCGCCCCAGCATCAATTGATTCCTGAGCTCATGAGTGATTTGGAGCAATTTCTTCACAATGAAGAAGTTTTCGTCCCAGATCTGATTAAGATCGCCATCGCACATTATCAATTCGAAACCATACATCCATTTTTGGATGGAAATGGACGGGTAGGGAGATTATTAATTACCTTATTTCTGGTCAGCAAAGGCATTTTGGAGAAGCCACTACTGTATTTATCTATGTTTTTTGAGAAAAACCGAAGTTTATACTACGATAAGCTTTCGGCTGTACGAACAAAAAATGACATGCTCAACTGGGTTAATTTTTTTCTAGTGGGAATTGAAGAAACTGCATCAAGAGCCGTCAATACGCTATCCCATGTATTGCTGCTAAAAGAGCAAAAGGAAGAAATGATCGATGCGGAATTTGGCCGTAGAAGTACCAGCGCAAAGGTATTACTGAACGGGCTTTTCCACGAACCAACCATTACGGTTGAAAAAGCTGTTGCATTAACTGGGTTAAGCTTCAAAGCAGCGAATGACCTGGTGCAATTGATGCGAGAAAAAGGAATTCTTACCGAGCAGACTGGCCAATCCAGAAATAGAATCTTCGTATTTGAAGAGTATCTGCAAGCCTTTGGATATGGAGAAGGAAAGTAAAATATGAAAACCCTTATTTTACCTTAATGATAAAAGGTAAAACAAAACCCCGGGATTCATGTGATCTCGGAGTTTATTTTTTACACTCTTCGTTCTAAATTCTAGCTTCTTGGCTCTTAAAAAACAACTTTCACTTCTTTTTTCTCCCCATCTCGCTCATAGCCTAGAAGTACTTCGTCTCCTTTTTGGAAAGCACTTAGCGCACGCATGTAACTCATCATATCCACAATTGTAGAGTCGCCCATTTGCAGGACAACATCGCCTTTCAAAAGACCTGCTGCCTGTGCTGGTTTATCCTCAGATACCCCGTCGATTCGCATTCCTTTTCCATCAAAAAGATAATCTGGCACTACGCCCAAGGACACTGTAAAGCGTGGAGAATCCCCATTGCTGTCTTTGGTTTTGGTGAAGGCAAGCTTTGGCTCAGTGTCCAACTGATCTACCAAACGATCAATGTATTTCACCACAAGCAATAATCCATCATAATTAATCAATTCAGAATCATCAGACGGTTTGTGATAATCTTCATGCTGACCTGTGAAAAAGTGAAGTACTGGTAAATCCTGTAAATAAAAGGAAGTGTGATCGGAAGGACCAACACCAGACTCTGAAGTGACCAATTTCAAGCTGTCGGCATTCGCCAAATCCAATGCAGGAACAAAGCTTGGACTGGTACCAACACCATTAATTGCGAGTGTCTTTTCTGCATTCAAGCGACCCACCATATCCATGTTGATCATGTAATTGACTTTTGCGAGGTCAATGGTTGGATTCTTCACAAAGTAATTTGATCCCCATAGACCATTTTCCTCCCCTGAAAATGCTATGAACAGGAAGTTACTTTTATGTTCTTCATGCTTCAGAATTCTAGCCAAAGCAACTAATGCCGCTGTTCCACTGGCATTGTCATCGGCACCATTGTGGATAGCCGAATCACCACGATGAAGTGAACCTTGCCCCCCCATTCCCAAGTGATCAAAATGCGCTCCGATTACTATGGTATTTTCAGACTTGTTGTCAATAAAACCAATGACGTTTCTGCCGGTTACACCTTCACCATCTGTACCGATTACCGCTTCCTCATGAGGGTTCGTAGGTTTTGATACGGTAAAAGGTTGAAAGTAGGATTCCGTTCCTTTAGGCTCCAATCCAATTTCTTTGAATTCGGCAGCCAAATAGTCAGCAGCTTTCTGTTCACCCTCAGTGCCGATCGCCCGTCCACCTAGGTCGTCTGCTGCAAGGTAGGTGACGTCTTCCTTCAACCCTTTTTTCAGGCTTTCATCACTTGGAGCAGGTGTACAACTCCAGGTAAGAAAAGCTACTGAAGTAGCTGCAAGTGTATAGTTTAGTAGTGATTTCATTTGTATAATTTTTAGCTTTTTAAATGTCACATCCTGTCCCGAAATTTCAGGGACGGAGTCTTGCATGATAATTAATCGTTCCTTTTTTTCATGCTCGATTTCATGCCATTTGTCATATTTTGCCAAAGATAATAAATGGTAACTTTGCGCAGCAATTCTTAAAAATTCCAATTAAATAATGAGACAATTACTTATTGCCCTACTTCTATTATCATTTGCATGCAGTCCAAAATCGGAAGTTCAAACTGAAATAGAAACTGAAGTACATTCGGCATCTGACTCCTTGCTATTGAAGCCAGAAGAAATGAAATATTTGAAGAACATCAAGCAACTAACTTTTGGTGGAAATAATGCCGAAGCGTATTGGTCATTTGATGATTCTATGCTGGTTTTTCAATCCGATTACAGTGAATGGGGAGCAGAATGTGATCAGGTTTACTACACTAATTGGAAAACAGATGACCTGCAGAATTCTCAGCCAAAGCGACTTAGCACTGGATTAGGAAGAACCACTTGTTCCTATTTCCTTCCTGACAATAAAAGTATCGTCTATGCATCTACACATTTGGGAGGGGATAATTGCCCGCCAGTCCCAGAGCGTAGAACAGACGGCAAATACGTTTGGCCGATTTATGATTCCTTTGATATTTTCACTTCCGATCTGGAGGGAAATATTATTTCCCAGTTGACGAATGAACCTGGCTATGATGCTGAGGCGACGGTTTCTCCAAAAGGGGATAAAATTGTGTTCACTTCACTGAGAACAGGAGATTTGGAGCTTTACACTATGAATATCGATGGTACAGATGTGAAGCAAATCACTTCCGATTTAGGATATGATGGAGGAGCGTTTTTCTCCCCTGACGGAAGCAAGATCATCTGGAGAGCATCCCGCCCAACTTCTGAAGAAGACATCAAAGAATACAAAGACTTACTCGAAGAAGGTTTGGTAATGCCTACAAGCATGGAATTATATGTAGCAAATTCCGACGGCACTAATGTCAAAAAGATAACAGATTTAGGCAAAGCCAACTGGGCTCCATTCTTTCATCCATCGGGAGAAAAAATCATTTTCGCCTCAAATCACCAAACAGAAAGAGGTTATCCGTTTAATCTCTTCATGATCAATCTTGACGGAACAGGGCTGACTAGAATTACCCATGACGGTACGTTTGATGCATTTCCAGTATTTTCAAACGATGGTAAATACCTGGTTTTCTCTTCCAATAGAAACAACGGAGGAACTAGAGATACCAACCTTTTCGTAGCCGAGTGGATAGGGAATTAACCTTCGTCTTCAATTGCCCATAAAAGTACCTTCACAATTGGCGGTCTTTTTGTTTTATTTAACTTAACCAATTGAAAAACAAGTATGAAAACGCTACCTACACTATTTTTTGCTGCTTTGGTATTGGCAGCTTGCGACGGACAAAAAAAAGATTCCCCAATTGACGCAGCCTTTTCCCCGGAGGATGAGCTAATTCAAACGATCAACACCGAATGCTTTCAATATCTTGGAGAGAAGGATACTGTCAGTCTCACTACACACATGAATGGAACTAGTGTAACTGGAACGCTAGATTATCAGATTTTTGAAAAGGATAAAAACACCGGTAAAATTGAGGGGGAAATTCGAGATGGATTGATGATTTTGGAATATACTTTCATGTCTGAAGGAAGTTCTTCAAAACGCCAAGTTGTCTTTAAGAATTCTGGTGAAGGTTGGAAAGAAGGCTATGGTGACATGAAAGAAGTGGATGGCATCTTAGTTCATGTAGCTATTGATTCTTTGGATTACGAAAATTCCCACAGTTTAGTCCCTGTTCCATGTGAATAGCTTTTAGCGGGTCTTTGACATTTCGCTCTCAATTGCCTAATTTCTAATCTCGAATTGCCCAAGGTCACCTTTTTAATGATTGGTAATTACCAATTAAACTTCATTAAACTCTTTTTAACTATCGGACATGAAATACTATACCCGTTTAGTTTTGCCACTTTTGGTGACCCTATTGCTTGGATTTTCTAAGATATACTTTAGCCCTCAATCAAAAGAGTGGGATGGAGTCTTTTCCTACCTTCCACATATCAACACACTCTTAATTATTTGCGGATTTACCTGGTGTTTGTTAGTTGGAATGCAGATTGTCAAAAAGCTTTTTTTGAAGCAGTATGATATTTCCCAGGAGGATAATCTTCGGGCTAGAAAAGTCCTGACCCAGATTAATATGCTAGTGAAAATTGCAAACTTCATCATCATTTTACTTGGAATAGGTTTGATTTTAGTCTCTTTTGATTCTGTCCGGAAAGTTGGTGTTGGGTTCTTTGCTTCAGCTGGTGTAGCGGGAATCATTATTGGTTTTTCTGCCCAGAAAGCAATCGGGACCTTGATAGCAGGGATTCAGATCGCTTTTACCCAGCCTTTCCGATTAGAAGATGCTGTCGTGGTGGAAGGCGAGTGGGGATGGATAGAGGAAATTAATTTGAATTACATCGTAGTTCGAATCTGGGATTTGAGAAGATTAGTTTTGCCTACCACGTATTTCTTGGAAAACCCATTTCAAAACTGGACTCGAACATCTGGGGATTTATTAGGTTCTGTGTTTTTGTATACTGATTATACTATTCCCTTTGATGAGCTCCGAAAAGAGCTGGATAGAATTTTAGAAACTACAGATCTCTGGGACAAAAAAGTAAAAGTACTGCAGGTATCTGACGCAAAAGAATTTACTGTAGAGACCAGAATACTAGTCAGTGCCAAAAACTCACCAATTGCATGGGATTTGCGTGTTTATGTGAGAGAAAAAATGATTGAGTTCATCCAGAAAAACTACCCTGAAAGCCTTCCGAAAACACGTGTGGAAATGGTCCAAAAAGATATTAGCACTTCATGACCTATCTGCTTTTGATGTATAGCCAATTGGTTGAGCTGCAAAAAAAACAAGAGTTACAGTTGAGTTTCTATGCAATCTTCTAGCAATTTTAAAATCCGTAAAACTGGCAAAATCAATACTTGAAACAAGGCATGGAAGTCTTTCTTCCCGCGCCGCGCTTGTTGGTTGCTAAAAAACTATATCGCAAACTAATCTCATGTGCTCCTCCAGTATTGGCATTTCCAAGAGAAGAAAGAGTGAAATCATGACTGTAACCTACGTCCAATCCTCCACCTAAAGAAATTCCGACCAATCCGATAATCGCTTCATGGTTTGGAATTTCGCTTTGCTGCACTGGAATACCTCTATACCAAACGCCCAACACTAAAGGCTGTATATTAATCTGTGCACCCATATCTAGCTGCGAAAATGAACCTTGATTTTTATAATTGAAAGCTAAGGTCAATTCCTTAGTTCCGAAGCGCTGATTCAAATACTCAGTAGAAGAACCTCCAGAAAGGTCGAATTTCACTCCACCATGAGCAGATATTTTCAATGGTAGTTGGCTGTTTTCTCCGTCCATGAAAGAGATATTAGGCTGAGTCAAATGATGTCCAGCAAGTCCCAACCATAAATTTTCATTATGAAAGAGCATCCCAAAGCTATAGTCCATAAACTGGTGGCTGATGCCCTCACCCAGACTTTCTCCGCTCGCTCCACCAACGGCACCCGTCTGTCCATCGATCTGGCTACCAAAAACCAAATCTCCAAAATATGCATCTCTCTCCATATAGCTTACTTGACCTCCCATTCTCAAAAAGGACCGAAAGCCTAATCTCATTCTATAAGAGTAAGTAGCTCCAACTTCAGTCATGCTCAAATTTGCCATACTTTGCTCAGATCTGTTCACTATCAAGCCTATCCCACTATTTGCACTGAAGATGTAATGATCTACATAAGCAGAATAGGAATTGAATGATTGATCCAGACCAGGCCATTGGTTTCGATAATTCACACCGATCCGAGTCATTTCCGAAGCTCCCGTCATTGCGGGGTTCAGATACAATGGAGCGGCATAAAATTGAGAATATTGGATATCCTGAGCTTGAAGCTGAAAGGATAGGAAGCTTAGGGTAAGAAGCAGATACACGTGTTTCATTTTCTATCTAATAAGGGTGACTCCTCCAGTTCGGGTAAATTTCTCGCCTTCCCTGGATGTGTAGGTGATTTGATATAAGTAATTGCCAGGGGGTGATTCCTGACCTTGGTGTGTTCCATCCCATCCTTGAGTTTCAAGGCTTGCTGTGGAATACAGTTTTTCTCCCCAGGTATTGAAAATATCCATGGAGAAATTGGAGACTGCTCTGAGTTTAGGGATAAACGTGTCATTCAGGCCATCTCCATTTGGGGTAAAAGCATTAGGTATGGTGATAAACTCTAGGGGTGCATTCACTTGGATACTATTTTTTTCAACACTTGAACATCCATAGATGTCAAAGGCTGTAAGGGTAACCTCAAAATTCCCGGAGGTTTGAAAAATATGGATCGGGTCTTTTTCACTTGAAGCTTCTCCATCGCCGAAGGACCATTCCCAGCCGATAAACTCTTCGGATATGATACTTTCGAAGATGATTTCTTCATCTACTTGTACTTCAGGGTCACTGTTGATCTCAAGTTTTCTGTAGTCAAAATCCAACCTTCCAGCTTTGTTTATCTGCGTTGGATAATCCACTCGTAGTTCAGTTTGGGCAGTGCATCCCAAAGCATCAGTTACGTTTACTATCAGATTTCCGGATTTATGATAGTTGATTTCTCTGGAGTCATTTTCTCCTGATCCCCAAGTGATCTTGAATGGCTCTACTCCACCTTGGATGGAGACCCATGCCACGCCTGTGATTGAACCCTCTGTACAATCCACATCCAATGCAGTTTCAATGCGAGCATTTAAAGGCTGGGCCTCATTTATCGTAAAAGACTTATTCACACTACATCCACTTGCGTCAGAAACTGCAAGTAGGTAGGTTCCTGAAGGTAAATTAGCACGGTTCAGACCAGCATCAGGATCATCTTCCCAGATTGCAGTGACTTTTCCTGAAGCACCTTTAACACTCAATTGAATAGAACCTGTGGCTGAACCAGCGCATGTAGCATTAGATTGGGAGAGCATTTCTACCTCAAGTGCAGATGTAGTGGCTACACTAAATTGTTTTTCAACATTACAGCCCAACGCATCAGTCACTGTCAAGGAATAGACGCCAGAGCTGATGTTACTTAGCTTCGAGGAAGTCTGACCATTGCTCCATTTATAGGTATAAGGTGCAGCTCCACCTTCTACCGCAATTTGAATTTCTCCATTTCCCGATCCAGCGCAACTCTCTGGTACCACTGTTTCCTTTACAGTCATTGAAACTGTTTCCTTGACGGTGTAAGAGGTTTGATAGGAGCAACCAGACTGATCTTTAATAATAAGACTGTAAGTACCTGCCGATAAATTGCTAAGATCTTTGGAAGTAGATCCATTACTCCACATGTATGTATAGGGAACTTGGCCACCTTCAACAGCTAACTTAATCGCACCATCATTCTGACCTGAGCAACCCAAATCTTGGATAGATTCAGTAACCTTCATTCCTTCAGATGCAGCTTTGATCTCGAAGGTCGTAGTGACATCACAATTATATTTGTCAGCTACAGTTACAGAATATGTGCCTGGTTCAAGGTTAGAAGCTTCCCAAGTATCTTGAAGCCCATTACTCCAGGTAACTTTATAAGGCTCGCCTCTCCCTACTTTCACAGAGATTTTTGCAGAGCCGTCTTTGCCTGACCCGCAGCTGGCGTCTTTCTTTTCAATTGGATTAAGTATCAATGGAAAAGGCGGCTGAACTACGATCCTTTCAATATGAACTGTCCCTACGACATCGGTTATTTCCACAGTATAGGTACCAGCATATAAGTTGGTTCTATCCTTGGTGGTTTGTAAGGTATTCCACTTATAAGTATATGGTGCAATACCACCTTTTACGTCAAGGATAATATGTCCTTTTTCTGAATGCGAGCAGAGTGCTAATTTACCAGATACCTCTACGGTAATTCCATTAGTGGCTTCAATTCGGCTATTCTCAAAACGCAATACTTCCTCTTCAGTAGTTCGCTGAGCTAACGCAGGAACACTGTTCATCAAACTCCATAAGGGTAGGAGTATCATTAGGAAATATGTAGAATATGCCTTTTTCAATTTTTCGGAAATAGTTGGAAGCTGGGTGACTTTTCAACTTTCTAAATTTGTCTTACAAATCAAGATTACTGCATTTCGTTTTTAAGAATATTATTTTATGCAAATCATATACAACAAAATGATATTCTTTATCACATATGATTTTACGAAATAAGTGTAGAATAATTCTTAAATGCAAGAGTTCAGAGAAAGACGCTCAAAACGAAATGAGTCTAAAAAAAGTATTATTTTTCCTCAAATATTACCATAGCCAAAAAAAGTATGAAGTGATGCTTTTTTTTGTTTATCAAATAAAAAAAGCCTGAACGACAGGCTTTTAAAAAAAATATAAATTTTTTAAGATTATTTTCCGGTAAACTCCAATTTACTGGAAATCAACTCAATACTTGAAACATGGAATAACTCTACTTCGTTGGTTTCTACTTTTAGCATTTCCCCATAAAAATGAATAAGTCAGCGAAATCTCATGAGCTCCACCACTATTTTTCAAGCCCAATTTTGAAATGGTCACATCATAAGAATAGCCAATATCCAATCCATTTTCCAAGGATAGCCCTACCAAACCAATGAATGCCTCATTGTTTGGCAGATTGTTTTTTGTTGGAATCCCACGATACCAAATTCCTAGCACCAATGGCTCGAGATAAAACTGCGCACCAACATCTAATTGGTTGAATGGATCTTGCTGCTTGTAATTGAATGCAAAGGACACGGATCTCTCCGCATAGGCATGAGTGAAATAATTCCTTGGTCCTCCACCTAAATCAAACTTTATTCCGCCTTGAGCAGAAAGCTTCATTGGGAGTTTTGAAATTTGATCTTCAACGAATGAAGTATTAGGCTCTGAAAGGTGGTGCGCTGATACACCAAGCCAGATCTTTTTGGAGTAAAACATCCCACCTACCGAATAATCAAAGAAACTATACCTACTATCAATTGGAATCCCATTAAGCTCGTCGGTGATCCCACCAATTGTCCCATTAATTATATCGATTTGACTACCGAAGACAAGATCCGAAAATAAAGCATCGCGCTGCATAAAGCTGACCATACCGCCAATCCTAAAAAAATTGTTTTCGCTTAATTGAAGTCTATAGGCATAGGAAAGTCCAATTTCATTGGTGGACAGATTGGCTAAACTTTCCTGACTTCCATTGAAAATCAATCCAACCCCACTGTTGTAATCAAAAATATAGTGATCGATGTAGGCAGAATAGGAATTAAAACTATAATCCAAACCCGGCCACTGGTTTCTGTAATTGACACCTACCCGAGTAAGCTCACTAGCGCCTGTTAAAGCTGGATTGAGATATAGAGGAGCAGCGTAGAATTGAGAATATTGGGTATCCTGAGCTATTACATCGGACAGAATGCAACAAATAGCCCCTATAGTAATGAATACACTAATTATTCTCCTATACATAGACAATTACGCCTTAACCATACAAATTTATGTATTTGTGAACTGGCAAGGGTTATATTATTATGAATTAACGATTTGAAACGTCTAGGGCTTATGATTGGGGCTCAATCAAATGAGTTTCAAAACATTATTTTGAAGCTCCACAAACTTGTAGGGCATTCGAGATAATGCTGTAGCTGTTCAATAATTATACCAAAGGGTATGAGAATTATGAAAGGTGGGATTAAATGTCTATTTCGACTTGATTTCTGATCAAATCGTCAAATTCTTCTCGTTTTCTTATCAATTGAGCTTTTCCTTCCCATACCAATACTTCTGCTGGACGCAATCTAGAATTGTAATTAGAGGACATACTGATGCCATAAGCCCCAGCATTTTTAAATACTAACAGATCTCCTTTGCTGACTTTTGCCAACAAACGGTCTTTAGCTAGGGTGTCGGTTTCACAAATATATCCAACCACATGATAGGGTTGTAATTCTCCTTCAGGATTGCTCAAATTGTACACATCATGGAATGCATCGTACATCATAGGTCTGATCAGGTGATTCAACCCAGAGTCCACCCCTACAAACGTAATCTGTGGCGTCTTTTTGACCACATTAGATTCTACGATTAAATACCCAGATTCACTTACCAGAAATTTTCCTGGCTCAATCCATAATTCCAGCTTTTGCCCATATTTTTCGCAGAAATCATTAAATGCCGCAGACACTTTTGTACCAACCTCAGCAATATCGGTCGATGGATCTCCAGCTTTATACGCAACTTTGAATCCACCACCAAAATCCAAGAATTTCAGATCCGGGAAGTTCAATGCAGCATCAAATAGCACATTTCCACCTCTTAGAAAGATCTCAGCATCAAGTATATCGGAACCTGTGTGTATATGAAGACCAACGATTTTAAGTTGATATTTCTTCACCACTTCCAAAATATCAGGGAGCTGTTGGATAGAAATCCCAAATTTACTTTGAATATGGCCTGTAGAAATTTTAGCATTTCCACCAGCCATGATGTGCGGATTGATCCGGATACAAGCAGGCTTTGTATTGCCATAGACCGAACCAAACTCCTCCATCAGCGGAAGGCTATCTAGATTCACCATTACGCCCAATTCTACTGCTTGCTGCACCTCTCTGAAATTCACACCGCTTGGGGTATACATGATCTCCGAAGCTGCAAATCCAGCTAGCATGCAAATCTTTATTTCCTCTATAGAAACAGCGTCTACACCCTCTCCAGCCTTCTTCACTAGCTTCAAGATCGCAATATTAGACAGCGCTTTGGTGGCATATTTGATCTTAAGAGGGACCGTAGCAAAGGCAGTTTGAAGTGATTTAATCTGGCTTGCGATTTTCTCTCCGTCATAAACATAAACTGGAGTACCGAATTCCTGAGCTATTGAATCTAAGCTTATTCCCTGAAGCTGAATAGGATGTTGAGGTGCTGACATTATCTGAAATTTGGGTGCAAAGATAGCCAAATAACAAAAAAAGGAGGCATTTGCCCCCTATTTTCATAAGTTATAGTGTAATTAAGAAAACGCTGTTTTCGAGCCTAAATATAGAAGATGGAGTTGGAATTGATCACCTCACGCTCAATTATATAGGGGTTAAATATTGTTAAGCTCCCTGTATCGGCTGATTATAGGATTAAATTTGTGCAATGTCAAAGAGTAACATTATCTTAATCGTAGTCTTGATGTCCCTGGCCAGCTTTGGTTTGATGGGATTCCAATTCTATTGGGTGAGTAATGCTATCCGTATTAATAGAGAGCGCTTCGATCAAAATGTTCTTCAAGCACTTTCAGGTACGATTGAGCAATTGGAAAAAGGTGAGACTTCCGCCGCATTCTATGGCTATATGATGCAAGACTCAATCATGAGTAGATCTCTATTTGAAAAGATCGATCCGATTGATTTTGACCTTACGGTAAATTCCAGAAGAACCCTGAGATCCAGACCCTCATTAGTAGATTCCTTTTTTCAGGAAAGTCCTCCTCGGGTAAGCCAAACCTTCAGGAGAATCCTTGAATCAAGAGGATTGGACATGAATCAGCTGGAAGAGTTAGAGTCCTTTTTTACCTACATGACTCCCGAGCTAGCCTCCAAGATGCAGTTTACTCCAGATGAAATGGAAGTTTTGCTTCAAGAAAAGGAACGCCAACTTTTGTATTTAAGTCAGCGGGAAAATTCTCCTAGAAAGCCGAATGTTCCTACTACAGAACAGATTGTGGAGATGCAACCTGAGTTCAACATCAGCCCAGATGCTTTGGAGAAAGTATATAGAACAAATATTAAGATCGATTTCATAAATAAAGCCTGGGAAGAAGTAACTGCAGGGCAAAAAGCGATTCTAGATCGGCTAGATACGGCACGAGTCAGGCAACTACTGAAAAGATACCTCCTGGAAAGAAATATTTCAGAAGAATTTGAGCTGGGACTGCTTAAGGATGATGGGCTATTGCTTCCTATCGGACCTGTCAAGCAGCAGTTTGTACTTGTACAGCAAGGTATTCAGGCAAGACTTTTCCCAAATGATATTTTTGGTAAGGAAAATTTCTTAACCATCTATTTCCCAGAGAAAACCAACCATGTTATTCGGGAAGTTTGGCTACCTATATCCAGCTCCATTGTATTCATCGTAGTGATCATTTCCTGCTTTATCTATGCGATAAAAGTGATTATCCGTCAGAAGGCACTTTCGGATACCAAGAATGATTTCATCAATAATATGACACATGAATTCAAAACGCCTTTGGCTACGGTGAGTTTGGCAGTGGAGGCGCTTCAAGACCCCGAACTCTCCAGTCAGGATAAATTCCGAACGCGTTATTTAGGAATTATTAAGGATGAAAATAAGCGTTTGGTCTCTCAGGTGGAAAACGTTCTTCAGGCTGCTGCGTTGGACAAGAAGGATTTCAAGCTAAAAATAGAAGCACTTAACCTGGCAGAGATTTTGGAAAGCACAGTAGATCACTTTGGGCTACAAATCGAAAAAAGAGGAGGTCAGATTACTTTTATCAATGAGCTGGACGAACCAATGATTCAAGGTGATCTTTTTCACCTCACCCATATTTTCAATAATCTGCTGGACAATGCCAATAAGTATTCACCTGAAAATCCTTTTATCACGATTGAAGCCAAAGACGATTCAGAGCAAGTCTATATTACAATCAAGGATGAAGGTATAGGGATGAATAAAGATGCGCAACGCAAAATTTTTGATAAATTTTACCGAGTGCCAACCGGAAACGTACACGATGTCAAAGGCTTCGGTCTTGGATTATCTTATGTAAAAACCATGTTGGAAGCTCACAAAGGAGATATTCACGTAAGTAGCGAACTTGGAAAAGGAAGCTCATTCACCATCAACTTACCCAAGAAACAATGAGTAAAGCAAAATTATTAGTAGTCGAAGACGATCCAAATCTAGGAGATATCCTACAGGAATATTTGGAAATGAAAGGTTATGAACCAACGCTCTGCCGTGATGGTGAAGAAGGTTGGAACAAATACAAGAAGGGGAAATACGACCTTTGCCTTCTGGACATCATGATGCCGAAAAAAGATGGGTTTACCTTGGCCAAGGAAATTAAGAAAGTAGAAGAAAACCTTCCTATTCTATTTCTAACCGCAAAAAACCAAAAAGATGACATCATCGAAGGTCTGAAAATAGGAGCTGATGACTACATCACCAAGCCATTTAGCATGGAGGAATTGCTCCTTCGTGTCAATGCTATCTTGAAGCGAACTCATAAAAGTGAAGAAGTTAATCCGTTGAAGGTATATACTTTCGGAGGATTCACTTTGCACTACGACGAGCAATTCCTGGATGGTCCAAAAGGACGCCACAAATTGACCTCAAAGGAGAATGAATTAATCCGACTGCTTGCTTCGGAAATCAACAACTTGGTAAATAGAAGCCAGGCACTGAAACAAATCTGGGGTGATGACAGCTACTTCAACGCAAGAAGCATGGATGTATACCTAAGCAAAATTCGAAAGCTGCTGAAAGACGATCCGAAAGTACAGATTATCACTGTGCACGGTGAAGGCTTTAAGCTGATCGTGAGTGAAGGATGAGAAGCCCGATGTTTGATGACTGGTGTCAGATGTGAACACGATTAAAGTTTGAAATAGGAACTTTCCAAAAAATCCGAAGCGACCTAAAAGCCCTTCGGATTTTTTATTATTCTAAAATCTTGTTTCTCGGCTCTAGAATCTTGATTCTACTATCTAATTACTTTTGTCTTAATACTAAGGCCTTACTAATTGTTACTCAATCAATCATTTCTGCACCGATACCATTTCCTGCAGGGAAAGTGACTTTTTCGGGTTTGATAATTACACCTTTTGCAGGATCTTTGGAAAGCAACATCGCGCCATCCATATCCACATAGTCTAGTAGTGGTGCTATATGAGCAATCGCTGTGATTCCTACAGAGGATTCAGTCATGCATCCAACCATGGTTTTCATTCCAAGTTTCTTCGCCTCGTGGATCATTCGCAATCCAGGGGTTATCCCTCCGGCTTTTACCAATTTCACATTGATTCCATGAAAAAGCCCGTGGCATTTTTTAACATCGGATTCTACGATGCAACTTTCGTCTGCTATCACCGGAAGCTTGCTGTATTTAAAAACCTCCTTCATTCCTTCCAAATCATCCTTTCCTAATGGCTGCTCCATAAATTCCACGCCTAGTTTCTCCAACTCAACGGAGTAAGATATTGCTTGCTCAGCTGTCCAGGCACAATTGGCATCTATTCTAAAAACAGCATCGGTATGCTTTCGGAGTTCACGGATAATTGCCAAATCATCTGAAGTGCCCAGCTTTATTTTATAAATAGGCCAGTGGACTTCCTTCATTTTTGCGACCATCTTTTCCACTGTATCTATACCAATCGTAAAGTTGGTCAATGGAATATCAGCAGGGTTTAGCGCTAGCAATTCGTAAAGCTTTTTCCCTTGTTTCTTTGCATAAAGATCCCAAGCGGCCAAGTCCAGCGCACATTGGGCAAAAGGGTTGTCTTTAAAAGTCTCTAGACCAAGACCCCAAAGTTCAGCTGGAGTTTCCCATTCACCTTTTTCCACGATAGGTCTGAATTTCTCCAAACATTCCGACATATTCGTAATAGTGATCCCATAAAAGGGATTTGTAGTCGATTCACCTAAACCATACAATGCACCATCTTGCAGTTTTACTAGTATGGTATCTTGCACATCCCTGCTTTGGTGGGCGATGGTAAATGTATGTTTGAGAGGAAGATCGACAACTTGGAAGGATAAATTCATTTGGGCAAATATTCTATTTGGAGCAAAATTAAAGCGTTTTTTGCTTGTATGGTAGAAAGGATTACATTTTATTCAAGGTAAATAGAAATACTTATGAAAGCCAATTCTAAACTCTCAATTAGCTTGTTTTTGCTGTTATTGATTTCATTTGTTAGTTGCAAAACAGCAAACACACTGATTTCAGATCCTACTTCAGTTTCTACTCTTGAATCCGCCTATTCAAAATTCAAAGAATCCACTATCACCCATAGAAGAGTTAAGCACGCTGACTTACAGCCTTTAATCCAGAAACATACCGATGCTTTTGCGGTCTCTAAGTTGGGAGAATCAGTGGAAGGCAGAAGCATATCCAGTTTGGATTGGGGAAATGGTAAAACCAGAGTGATGCTTTGGTCTCAAATGCACGGAAATGAAAGTACAGCGACCATGGCTCTGTTCGATTTGTTCAATTTTCTTGAAGGCAATGGAGATGAATTTGATGATTTGCGGATTCTTCTAAAATCACAGCTGGATCTTAAATTTATCCCGATGATCAATCCTGATGGCGCTGAGCAATTCAAACGAAGAAACGCAATTGATATAGATTTGAACAGAGATGCGATATCTCAGATTTCTCCTGAGGCTATCATCCTAAAAGGCGCACGAGATGATTTCAAACCCGAGTTTGGTTTCAATTTACATGATCAACAAACCTATTATAATGCCTCTGGAACCCCAAAGCAGGCCACTATTTCAGTTTTGGCGCCAGCATATAATTATGACACGGACGTAAATGCAGTAAGGACCCGAGCCATGCAGACAATTGTTGGCATGAATGAGATTCTGCAGCAAGTAGTGCCTGGTCACGTGGGAAAATACGACGATGCATTTGAGCCGAGAGCTTTTGGGGACAACATCACCAAGTGGGGAACAAGCACTATTTTGATCGAGTCTGGAGGATATCCAAATGATCCCGATAAGCAATATATCCGCCAGCTGAATTTTATGATTATCCTTAATGCCTTGGAGCAAATTGCCACCAAAAGCTACGAGCAATACACTGTTGAGGAATATTTTGCTATACCTGATAATGACCTGCAGTTGGTTGACTTGCTACTTAATGAAGTTCAGGTGCCAGTAAATGGCAAATACTTTCCAGTCGATCTGGGAATTAGAAGAAGAGATATTACAGCTGGGGAAACCTATTACATGTCTGCTTCGGTGGATGATTTGGGAGACTTGCAGGTGTATTTTGGATTAGAGGAATTTGATGCTTCTGGGCTGAACTATGTTGAAGGCAAAGTCTATGAAAGTGAATTTGATTCGGTCAAAATGCTTGATGAAGCAAAAGCAATAGAGCTTTTGAAGCAAGGGTATTTGGCAGTAAAAGTTAAAAATGGAGCTAAAGGCGATTTGCATAATCTTCCAATTTTGGTGTTGAAAAGTACAAATACCTTTTCTTCTGGCTGGAGAACCGGGGAAGGGACGAATTTCTTTTTGGAGAAAGATGGAGTGAAAAAATATGCAGTAGTTAATGGATATCTGATTGATCTGGAAAACCCCAAAGATCAGGAGTTTAAGCAGAGGATTTATTAAAGGTTAAAATTTCAAAATGTTTAATTTAACCCGCCACTTGGCGGGTTATTTGTTATTAGCCATATAAATAATTTTTAGAATCCATGAAAAATAATGTATCAGCCATTCTATTTGCAGTAGCGATCGTAATTGCTTCGATTGTTTTAGGAAATGCAATTATCAACCGAAACCGACCTCAAGGTACAATCAATGTCACAGGATTGGGCGAAAGCAACTTCACTTCCGATCTGGTGGTGTGGGAAGGCAATTTCAGCCGAGAAAGCTCTGATTTGAAATCTGCCTATGCTGATTTGGAGAAAGATAGAAAGCTAGTTTCGGACTATTTGATTTCAAAAGGAATTCCTGCTGAGAAGTTGATTTTCAACGCAGTTAATACCAACCCAAACTATGACCAGAATTATTCAAATGATGGCCGATATTTGGGACAAACCTTCAAAGGTTATACTCTTAGTCAATCCTTGAAAATCGAATCTACAGAAGTGGAAAAAGTAGAAAAGATTTCGCGAGAGATCACAGAACTGCTCAACCAAGGAATTGCTTTTTACTCCCAGTCTCCACGCTACTACTATACCGAGCTGGAATCATTGAAGTTGGAAATGATAGCCAAAGCTACAGAAGATGCAACCATCCGTGCTGAGCGAATCGCCGAAAACTCCAAGGGAGATCTTGGCGATCTGATCTCAGCAAATATGGGTATCTTTCAGATCACCGGACAAAACTCCGGGGAAGACTATTCCTGGGGTGGTACTTTTAACACCGCCGACAAAAACAAAACCGCTTCGATTACGATGAAGCTTATCTTTGAAGTAGATTAATTTGAAAGAATCAGAAAATACTAAAACCGCCCTTCACTCCCGCAATGCCCATCGCGAGCGTTACGATTTCCCCAGCTTAATTAGCACTCAGCCTGAGTTGGGCAGATTCGTGGCAGAAAATAAATACGGAGATCTCAGCATTGATTTTTCTAATCCCAAAGCGGTCAAAGAACTCAACCGAGCTTTGCTGAAGCATTTTTACAAGATTTCCGAGTGGAATATTCCGGATGGATATCTCTGTCCACCTATTCCTGGACGCGCTGACTATCTTCATTACCTGGCCGATTTGCTTTCAGACAGTAATTCAGGAAAGTTACCAACAGGTGAAAAGATAAATATCTTAGACATTGGAACTGGTGCAAATTGCATCTATCCAATGCTTGGAAATTCGATTTACAATTGGAGATTCATAGGCTCGGAGATTGACGAAAAAGCTTTGGATTCTGCTCAGGATAATTTGTATGCTAACCCTCAGTTTCGAGGAAACATCACGCTAAGACTGCAGGAAAACTCCAAGGATATACTTTCAGGAATAATCAAATCTGACGATATTTTTGACTTGGTAATCTGTAATCCTCCGTTTCACGAGTCCCAAGCTGCAGCTGAAGCTGCGAGTACCAGAAAAGTCAAAAACCTTAAAGGCAAAGTTGGCAAAAAGGTGACGCTGAATTTTGGAGGTCAAAGCAATGAACTTTGGTGTGAAGGAGGGGAGTCAGCTTTCATCCAAAAGATGATTCGCGAAAGCGTGACGTTCAAATACAACTGCTTTTGGTTCAGTACAATTGTTTCAAAAGAAGAGCATGTTAAAGAGCTTATTTTGGCACTGAAAAAAGCAAGAGTAGCAGAGCGAAAAGTTATAGAAATGACGCAGGGAAATAAGAAAAGTAGATTTATTGCATGGACTTTCCAGAATCCTGAGCAGCAGGAGAATTGGAGAAAAAGGAGATGGAGTTAGAATTTGAAATTGGTGGATTTGAAATTTGAAATTTCGGAAATAAGTACGGCGCTTTGAAATGAATCAAAGCGCCGTACTTAAATCTTAATACTTGATTCTTGGTTCTTAATTCAACGTGCTTTCCACACTGATCTCCAAATCCAAAACTCTAGAAATTGGGCAGTTTTCCTCAGCATCTTTCACTAGCTCATCGAATTTATCCTGAGCGATACCGTCCACTTTAGCTTTGAGCACCAAATGTGATTTTTTCAACGTTCCTTCTTCGAATGTGATATTCGCCGTCACATCCAATTCAGTAGCTGTAAATCCAGCCTCTTGTAAGTTGAAGCTTAATTTCATTGCGAAGCATCCAGAGTGAGCTGCTGCGATTAATTCTTCAGGATTGGTACCAACTCCACTTTCGAATCTGGACCCAAAAGAGTATTGTGTTTTGTCTAAAACAGTACTAGGCGTAGTCAAATGACCTTTGCCTTCTTTACCTGTTCCTTGCCATACGGCGGTTGCTTTTCTGATCATGGTTTAAAAGATTTTAGGGTTAAAAGTTATAGCTATGAAAGGAGATTATTAGCGCAAAAGTTCATGAAAAATCAGGAAATCCTTAGGATTCTATCTTCTCCATTTTAGGTTTCTCAGGCGGATTTGTAGAAGTTATGATCCCAGTCAAATTCTCAAAAACCTCTAAATATTGGTCTGTGACATAATCCCAATTGTATCGTTGAATCAAGCCTTCTCGAGCCGTGCCTCGAAAATAAGCCATTCTCTCAGTGCTACTTTCGGCAGCTTCTATTATGTCTTGAACTGATTCTGTTGACTTTTTGAAATACCAGCCATGCTTTCCATTTTGCAGCATTTCTTGATTAAATGGAGTATCCAATGCCAGAATAGCACAGCCAAAGCCAAGCGCTTTTAGCATGGCCGGATTGGTTCCACCATATTCGTGGCCGTGGAAATAAGCAAAACAGTGGGAATACCAGGCCGCTAATTCATTCTGGTCTGTCACATAACCCAAAAACAGCAATCTATCATCCTCTTTTTTCTTTAGAATGGTAGCATAATCGTCATCAAAAGGAACATCACCTACTATGACTAGCTTTCGTTTAGAGTCTGACTTCAAAAATCCCTCTATTATTAAATCGGCATTATTATCAGGGATAAGTCTGCCTACGATCAAGAAATATTCCTGTGGTTTGACTCCCCATTTTTCTATAGGCTCCGGATCCACGTCTGCACGTGGGTTAGCACCATATGCAATGACTTTAGAGTCCGCATTGAATAATTCCTTGTACACACGCTGCATCTCGTCGGAATCGTTAATCAACTGATCGTAATATTTAGTGGCCATTTTTGAAGCCCAGAAAAAATATTTGGATGCTATACCGTGCCATTTGGGTCTCAGCCATTCCAAACCATCCACATTGATCACGGTTTTCTTTCTGAAAAAACGAGGAATTACACCAAATGGTCCATTGGCACTGTTCACTACAAGGATCACGTCAATATCTGAGAAACAGGCATGAACCATAGAAAAAAAACTGTGAGAGAGCTGAGTGAGTTTTTTGGATTCAATCGCAATTGAATAAATGCATTCAATTCCATTGACATAGCGAGGTTTCTGTGGAAAAAGTGCTCTGTGATTATATACCCGGACATGAACACCTCTTTTCACAAGTCGCTCTCCCAGCTCTCTAATCATCGTATCATAACCACCGTAAACGTATGGATACCCCTTTGCCCCCATTATGGCTACTTTCAATTTCTTTTTAGCTGTTGCCATAAATGGTTTTCAATGTTTTCCTTAAAACTATCCAAACTGAATTCCTTCAAAACACGATTTCTACCAGCACTTCCAAACTTCACTCTAAGTTCTTGGCTCAAAATTAACTTAATTAAAGCATTTACGCCTTTTTCTAGGTTGTTAATTGGAAATAAGTAGCCAGTTTCGCCCTCCAAAATCATTTCCGATGCTCCACCAGAGTGCGTAGCTACCACTGGACAAGCAGCAGCCATAGCTTCCAAAATAACTGTAGGCAAGGAATCAGGTAATATTGAAGGCAATACAAACACATCTGTAGTAGTCAGAATCCCAGCAATATCCTCTCTAAAACCAAGATTCGTCACACAATTTTCAAGCCGATTTTGGAGGATAAATTCATTGATTTCCTCTTCCAAATTTTCATATCCAGGATAAGGATCTCCAACTAGCAAAAAGTGACATTGTGGATAAGTCAAGGAAATCTGCTTAGCCATTTCCAAAAAGAACAGTTGCCCTTTCCCAGGATTAATCCGACCAACCATCGTAATTACCACCTTATTTTCTGCTATTCCGAGCTCCTGAGCAGGTATTCTCTTTGCTTCTAAAAATTCTCTGTATGGAATTCCATTGTGAATAACACGAGGCTTTGAATACTGCAATCGACCCTCCCAGTGGCGCTTTACAGCATTTGAAACGACTATCGGCGAAGGAGTAGTACTATCTAGCATTTTCCTCAGCAGACCAACCAATGGAGGCGGTCCAAGCAGAATCTCGTGTATATGCCAAATGTGTGGAAGGCGATGCCACTTTGCCCATTGTGCTCCTACCACCACAGCTAAAGTGTTCGAATAAACGAGTTTAAAATCAAACTCACGATGAAGCTTATCTAAAAATCTATAGGCTTTAAAATTCTTACCTATTCTATTTACTACTCCAAGCGGATTTACATATTTCCGACGAAGAATTCCTAGATTTTGAATCCGAACATCGACCTTCAACTCTTGCAAATGTAATTGCAAAGGCCCAGGCTCAGGTAGGACCACCACTGGGGTAACCCCAGCATTTTTGTAAACTGTCACTACTTCTATCAGAATCCTGGATGAACCATAGCGGTCTGAAGAACTATTAAGGAAGAGTACTGTCAATTGAAAACAGGTTGTTATTTCTTAAGGATTACATTTTGAAATCCCTCAATAAACTTTTGAGCAGAAAATTTCTTGGCTTGCTCATGACCTTTTTGGATCATCAAATTGACCAGGTCAATATCTTGGGTCAAAAATATCATTTTTTCAGTCAAATCTTGTTGATTCCCTGTCTTGGAAACTAACCCAGCATCTCCTGACACTTCCACCAGCGCTGGTTGATCTGCATGGATCACAGGAAGTCCATAGGCCATCGCCTCTATTATTGGGATGCCAAAGCCTTCATTTTCTGAAGGAAAAGTATATGCAAATGCATTTTGATATAAGGCTTTCACTTGATTATCATTCACATAGCCAGGTAATAAAACACTTTCTTTAATCCCCAATTCTACAATTAACTTTTCCACAATCGGAAAGTCATTCATTTGCGCGCTTTGACCAGCGCCCCCTGCTAATACCAGCTTAAAATCTGTCTTCGTTTTTTTGAGAAATTGATCAAAAGCCCGAACGAGTAAGGGCAAGTTTTTACGTTTATCAAACGTCCCAAGATGAAAAAAGTACTTTTTGTTTTTCAAACCGTTTTCCTCCAAAAATGCAAGATCAAGCCCATTTACCAGCGTTTTTGGAGCTTGATAGATTACCGAAATAGGGTGATTCTTTCCAAGGTGTTTTTCCAAGGAGGCTTTGGAATACTGGGTAGTCGTGATCAACTCTGTATTCTCCTTAAGCCCTTTTTTAATCAATCTAAGAAAATAGGTTCGCCACCATTTGGGATAATTTTGAGGCATTTGCCAAAAGAATGCATCGTGGATCACCGTAAGTCTACGACAGGACAAACTAGCCACTGGAGAAACAAAATCCGGACATATCAGCACATCTGGCTTGTACTTCTTGACCATATCCGGCAATTGAAACTCTTTCCATCGAAAATAATCCAAGTGATAATTAAGCCGCTGGATTTTGGATTGCTCTCCTTTAAACGTCTGATCTGCACTCTGCTCATCTGGATCGTGGGAGAAAATCCATTCAATCTCCGGGTGTGGATAGGTGCGTGCTGCATGCGCAAGCTCCATCATGTAGGTTTTGATGCCTGTGGTGGCGACGTTGAGGTATTGGAGATCTAAGAGGACTTTCATTCGTTCAGAATTTTCTGGCTAAGGTCAAACTGCCCAATTACCATTCCAGAGTTTGGCTAGTAAAAAGTAGATAGACTAGATTCAGCTATTTCTTGCAAACTATCCATTGATTAACCTGAAAAGCATTTTGTACCAACCTATTTAACTTTTTCTTTAAGGGCATTTTATACCTAATCAGATTGCTAAACTTCTCTCCAAAATTATGGGTGAAATGATCATAAACTTCTAAACCTTGCTCTTCACAAAGATATCCAAGCAATTTCTTAGGGAAAATAAACGTGTGCTCAAGGCCATCGATCACATCTGGAACGTTCATCTTGAGCATTTTTGACCAGCGATGAAAACGGTAGAGATTACTAGACATATTTGGAGTGCCAATTGCAAGATATCCACCTGGATTTAGGATTCGCTTCATCTCAGAGATATAGGCTTTCGGGTCCAGCACATGTTCTATCACGTGAGAAATGTGGATAAAATCAAAATAGTTTTCAGGATATTGAGCCTCCCAAACATCTCCCTGAAAGGTCTTAACTGGAAAATGTTCGTTTACAAATGTCAAAGCGCCAGTATCGAATTCCGTGGCATATAACTCACATTTCAATTGATGTGCATAGGCAAGCCCCAAGCCTAATCCACAACCAACATCCAAAAGTTTGGATCCTGCTGCAAGCTTAGAAAGAAACCGTGCTTCTTTCTTGATTTCAGTTTCGTTTAATTCCGATATCCTTTTGAAATGATTGAGAATAAGGTTCTTATAATCAACAGATTCGTAATGATCCTTCTCGTAATAATTAGTGTAATAATCTGCAAGTTCTTTAGCATCTGCCATAGGATTGGCAAAGACCAACTTGCAATTCAAGCATTGAACTCTCGAAATATGTGGCCCTTTTCGATGCGTATCTATCGCAAATCCTTTCAGACTCTCAGAACCACAAATCGGACAGTTTCTATATAATATCATAAACTCAAAGTGCTAATTCGTTTCTATAAACCTCTAACTGGATTCTGGAATACTCGCGCACACTCAATCCCACCATCCACCAGGAAACCCAAGAAACATAGGTGTAGATTTCCACATTGGCAGTAAATAACGGAAGTAACAGCCCAGCCTTCACTGTGCCCGCTACAAAAGCCATTCGTGCGACATTCAGGTTTTCAGAATTTTTGAATACATAGATCGAAGTCCAAATACCCGTAAAAAGAGTGCCTATGTATAGCAGCATCCCGATCCAGCCCAACTGAACACCGTAAATCAAAAACTGATTTTCTCCGCCTACCCTTAATTCATCCGTCACAGATCCAAAATTCCCGCTCATCGCCAACCCAATTCCCTGCGGATTGGAAACCATAGACTCTAGAGCCAGCGCCCATTCCACCACATGCCCAATACTAGATGAATCTGCCAACGTTAGTGTGTCCACTACAAAGAAGTAAAAGTCTTCTGAGGCAAAAATGACCACATAACCAACAAAAAGAACCAATGTCAGGAAACCAAAACCGATCAATTTATATAGCTTGAATACCATTGCAACAAAGAATATCATAAGAAAAAAAGCTGCAAAAGATGCTCTTGAGGAGGCAAACACTAAGCTTCCCATAGTGCAAATCATGATCAGCAAATATTTCCATTGCTGGGATTTCTCTGATGTCAGAAACCAAATTAGACCTGCTGTAAATCCCATCAAAACTGAACTTGCCAACTCCAAAGGATCGGAAAAGAAGCTTCCTAGACGCTTCAATGCATTGGCAGTTTCAAATGTCCAGGTCAAATTATAGTTTCCTTCAGGTTCAATTCCATTGATTTCCTCATTAAATAAGGCATAGCCAGAAAACTGCTGTAGATGTGCATTCAGCAGGAAACTTTCCACCAAATTCACTACGAAAGCACTGATGGCGATTACAAATATGATCTGGAAAAGACGCTTGAGCTCAAAGTCTTCAAATTGTGTATTTCTTCCAAGCATATAAACCAAACTTGGAATAAGCATACTTTTGAAGTACAAAGCTTTGTTCACAAAACTTGCCTGACCGATTGGTAGAAATAGAAATATCACTGCCAAGCCTATAAAAGCTAACATAAACCAATCTGTACTTTTGAGGCGAAAGGGATAATTAAAAAGCTTGCGCTGGTAAATAACAAAGACTAACCCCGCTATCAGCACGATTAATTCTTTACTGACTTGGAATAGACTTAGTAGCAGTGGAGACCTGGTGGCTAAAAAAGCAACACTAAGCGTAGTAATGTAAAAAGGCAGAAATGCTGCCAGAAAAAATATAAAATACGTCCATTTTCCTTTAAATACCATCTGCTGAACTGTCCAGAGAAATCCAGCAGCTACTGCAAATGCGATGAAAAAGAAAAATACTACTGCCATACTTCTGCTTTTTCTAGGGGCAATGACCAGCCATACTTGATTCCTCGAGCGACGGCTTTTAGCTTTTGAAATCTCCCACGAGCACAAAAATAGCCCATCCAAAGGACAAATCGAGCCAAATGATAAGAGGCTGAAAGGATAAACTGCAGACCATGCGATTCAGACCGAACCAGAAAAAATTGATTGCGCACATGGTAATAAAAGACTGTCGCGCTGAGCGTACCTTCAGCATGCTTTTTCTTGGAAGAAGCTCCAGCTTCATGGTAGATCACAGCTCGACTAGCTAACTCTATATCGTATCCTTTTTCCCGAAATCGTAATGACCATTCCACATCTTCAAAGTACGTAAAGTAGCTTTCATTAAGAAGGCCAACTTCTAGCAAGGCATTTCGAGTTATCAACATGCAGCAACCGGTAGCCCAATCTAATTTGCTGTCTTTCGCCTTATATTCTTCCAGCTTTTTTCTATCTCCACTAGTAATCGCTCTACATAAGAGTTGATTCCATTTACCTCCTGCACTCCATATTTTCTTTCGATCATGAAGAAAGCATATCAATGGCTGAACGACTCCAAGAGTTGGATTCTGAGGAAATTTCCGCAGCATTTCTCCCAAAAAATCAGGCTCCACAATCGTATCATTATTCAGAAGCATCACATGAGAATACCCATCATCCAACGCTTTCTTTATGCCGACATTATTTCCTCCAGCAAAACCAAAATTTCTTTCGTTTTCAATTAAGTCTATCTCTGGAAATTTGGACTTTAGAAGCGCCCCCTCTTGGTTTTCGGAGGCATTATCTACCAGAATAATTTTGAAATCGGGGAAATCCGTCTTGCTCAATGATTCAATACAATCTGCAGTGAATGCGTACCCATTCCAGTTCACCAGAATAATTGCAACAGAGGGATCAGGAGTAAAAGCCATGGAAAAGTTTACGATTTCGGGTACGTAAAAGTACCATGCAAATGCAATAGGCTACAATCTCTGTGGATAAAATACCATAGCAGAGCCCAATTCCTCCATAGAAATAAGTCAGGATAGAGGTCACGATCAACATGTATAAACACATCATCCAGCTTGCTTTGAAGAGCAATTGCTTCAAATCTGCGACCAGCATCATGGTGATATTGGGGATATTCAGACACGAAAGAAATAAAAGAGGGGACAAAAGCTGCAAATACGTAACCGATTCATTAAGCTCAGATCTGGACAATACGTTGATTACCCAAGGTGCAGTAAGATAAGTCAATGTAGCAATCACTGCTCCTCCAATAAGAACTCTTATATATACCAACTTCAAAAAACGGTAGAAGGACTTCTCATCTTTCCTATAAAGTTTGGAAGCATTTGGAAAGATCGCCTGCACAATCATCGCAGGAAAAAGTCGTAATACCATCACCACACGCTCAGCCAAACTGTACATTCCGAGCGTTTCAGCTCCAGCAAAAAAGCTGAAAATTATCAAGCCTCCATTGACTGAAATATATCCGGTCAGGTTACTGAAAAAGAATAGGACATTCTCTTTCATACTAGTCCAAATCGCAGAAAACTGAGGTCTATAAAATCGAATTTGTAAGAAGGTGTGGATGTATGCCAGCAAAAACAAGTTGATCATCAAGCCAGAGAAACCCATCATAAAATTGACCCATTTGCTCAGCTCAGGCCTGTGGATAAACAAGACTATCCCCATCAGAAATAGCAGTTTGCTGAAAATATTAGCGATGCTGATCAGCTTCATTTTTTCCATCCCCTGAAAAAACCAAAGCGGTAAAGTAGCTTCAGAAAACAACAGCAGAACGGAATAGACCAGTATCAGCGGGTACTCCTTGAAGAGGTTCAATCCATAAACTCCGAAAATAATCAGAGCTGCGGCAAAAGCCGCCAGAAGGATTTTGGCAGAAAAAATATTTGAAACCAAATGTGAAAGCGCAGTTTTATCTGTTTGATTGATAGCAACTTCTCTAGGTGCGCTGAGATTGTATCCAAAACCGACCATGATATTGAGCAAAACAATAACGGATAGCGCCAGATTCACCAAACCAAATTGATCGACTCCTATCCCTTGAATAAGCAAGGGCATGGAAATAATAGAAATCAGAACATTGGAGGATTGAATAATCGCCAGAAACAGAAAATTCTGAATGGATTTATTCTTTATAATATCGCCGAGCGGGAGGAGACCAAGTTTTTCTAGCATGCCAGCTTATAGTTTAGCTTTCCTGCACATGCTTTTGGTACAGTCTTCGAAAATAAACCATAACTATGGCAAGCATTCCTAAAATCGCACAGCCGTAAACCATCCCTTTTACCAGACGGATTTCAGATCTTTCCAATGGAAATCTCGGAGAATCGATGATTTGAATCAAAGGAGAATTGTTTCGATGATTGACTTTGGCGATTTCTAAGTTTTTGACTACTTCCTCATAAACTGCGCCTGTCGCTTGCACGTCTATCTGACGCTTTCGGGATTCTATTGTAGCTGATGAAAGCAGCGGATTAGCATTTGGAACCCGATCAGATGCTGACGCAAAAGCTCCAATACTCTCATCCAATATTTTGCGGACACTATCAGCCTGGGATTGAAGAATTGCTAAGTTTTCACTGGTTTTTTTCGTCTTTGTCTCTCTGTAAAACTCATTTACATTTTCCACCAACCGCTCATTGAACACCTTAGCATAAGCTTCATCTTTTGAAAGGACAGACACTTGGATTATCGTCAATTTCCGGTCTGGCTTAGCTACAGAAAGTTGTTTTTCACGTACTAGTTTAGCGACTTCTTTTACCACAGAATCCTGGGAAACGGTGAAGTTTTCTCTAGGAATGGAAAAGTCCATAGAAGCTACATCCACTTTCGAAGACCACTTTTTGTCGATTTTTTCAAATTTAATAAATCGATCTATCAACAGCTGATTTTCATCAAAAGGACTTAGAAGTGCTTCATCCAGCATTCGCTCAGAACGATAAAGCTCCATAATATTATCTCCCTGAAACAAGCCGCTGGTGCCTCCCATGGATCCAAGATTTACCCCTACCAAAGAAGCCAATCCTGACATATTTCCCATTCCTCCTCCATCGCCATCTTCAAGGACAAAAGAAGTAGTAGCAATGAACACAGGTTTCTTATAAATGGAAACCAAGGCTCCTAAAACTAATCCAATGACCCCGGCAAGGACTAAGATTTTCCACTGGGACATAAAATAGGAAAACCATCCAGAAGTGTTTTGAATGACTTCCTTGATCGTAAATTGATTATCTGTAAAATGCTTTGATCCAGCCATTACTGCCAGTTGATTTGTGAAATGACTAATCCAAGCGTGGCGAGTCCCGTGGTAATCCCCACGATCTCTCCTAATCTGAGAGGTACTTTCGGGCCTTTAGTAGGTACAATAACCTCAGCTCCAGGTTCTACTGGAGGATAATTTCTAATACCCAAAAATCCTTTGGTTCTTTTCACAGCACCATTGGCATAGACTACATAGGTTTGCTTCCTATTTGCCCGACGCTCAAACCCACCAGCTCCATTGATGTAATGCTTCAAACTGCGATTTGACTCATGGCGAAGGGTAGTCGGATAAACTACGTCGCCCCGCATTCGGACGGTTTGGAATAACTTGGGAACCGATAAAATATCTCCCTCTTCAATGAGAATATCATCTTCAGAGCCAGGGTTTTTCATGATTTCTTCCAGATTTATAGCCACTGCTTCTGTCTCTTTCAGCTTTACTGCAAATCCTGGAGTTTCTGATGCTATCTGATCTAATGATTCTTTTTTGGTTTGTGCAAGTTGATTATCTACAGGTGAAACTTTCTCAGGAAAATCAGATAATAAGCGCTGCAGCAATTCTGCCTGTGCTTCTGAATTCCCTGGGTCTTCCGCAAGTTTCAAACGCAGCGCTTCCAGATTTCGCTGACGGCGAAGTTGCTCTGACTCGGTGTTGAAAAATTCAGTTCTTCGGATTAATGTAGCTCCTTTAGCGTAGGCAAATTTATTAAGTCCTCCAGCCCGTTTGATAATATCAGAGATTCGCTCCCCACTGCTTTGGATGGCAAAAATACCGGGGGAATTAACCTGACCTTCCACTGCCACTAACTTTTGCATGGTGAAACTAGCCCGCTTTCTCACAATCACTTGATCAAATGGTACAAGAGAAGGAGAATTTGGATTGTAGCCCAAATCTGGATTTACTTGAGTAGGAATAATATCTGCCAAGGTTCCCATATCCGAATCTTCCAATCTTCTGGCAATTTCTATATCCTGAGCATTTGCAGATTCCTGAAAACCCCCAGCCATTACGATTAGGTCTTCAACCTTCATTTGAGCTGAAAAAGGGTAAACTCCAGGTCTTTTTACCTCTCCCAGAATCTGCACATATTCTTCATTATTGATATCATAGATACTTGCTATGCGGATTACATCTTCCCTCTGAAGGATAATGTCCGGAGCTGTACCATCCAGCACCTCTTTTAAATTCACTTGAATCATTTCGGTACTTAAGTCATCCTTGGTCCGCAAAACGCTAGCTTGTACAGTATATGCATCGCCACGAAGACCCTCTGCATTTTTCACCAATTGAGATAAGGTAAGCCCATCCGTCAATGCAAATGTACCTTCCCGATACACTGCGCCTTTTATCTGTACTCGATTAGAATAGCGATCTAGTATTCTCTGAACTGTGATTTCATCTCCTCCTTTCAAGAGAAACAAGTCAAATTGATTTTGGTAAACATCAGATACGGAACGTTGATTTCCATTGATTCTAGAAATCGACACACGGTCTTTGAAGGCATAATCCGTAAATCCACCGGCATATCTTAGTAGATCGGAAAAATCGTCCTCCTTGCCCATTTCAAAGACCATAGGGCGCTTCACTTCTCCTTTGATTTTCACATGAGAAATGTATGGATCTACCAAAATCACATCCTGATCTTGAAGTTTTACATCCAGCTGAGCACTACCATTGATCAACAAATCGTAAATATCAATCTCTGCGATTTGCTTGTTATTTCGTACCAATTTGATTTTGCGCATGGTCCCATTTTCGCTGGGTCCGCCTGCCGCATACAATGCATTGAAAACTGTGGAAAAAGCACTCAGCGTAAATGTACCTGGGAGTCTAACTTCCCCTAAAATATTCACTTTGATCGTGCCAACATTCCCTAAAGTCACTTGAAGAAACGTATTTGGATTACTTCCCAAAAGGCCCGGATAATATTTGCCTACGCGGTTTTTAAGAATCCCAGTTGCTTCTTCTATAGTCTTACCAGAAACTGAAACTGGGCCTATATTATCCAAAAGTACAAAGCCATCCGGATTAACACTGGCTTCATAATACTGCTCTGATTGGCCATAGATATCCACATAGATCAAATCGCCAGAGCCCAGAATGTAGCTCTTGGGAGTTGCTTGATTCAGACTTGGTTCAAAGCTTAATCTTCTATTTTCTTGATAAAATAAAGAAGAGCCAAATATCTCATTCTCGTCCGGCTTGGAGGACCTCGCATCGGAAAATTGAAGCATACCGAGGGCAATTTCATCAGATCCAACTTGCTCGCGGCTGTCTCTCTTGGATAGCTTTGTACTTCTTCCTGAGGCGGTTTCTTTTTCTTCTATCCTCAGTCTCATTTTTGAAAGTTCTTCAGGAGGCATCCCTTGAATTTCCAGTGCTTTAAGGAATTCAGCTTTAGTAAGTCCAGCATCATAAGCCCGGTCGAGCAAATCCTGCACTTGTTTATCAGAAAGCTCGTCGACTTTGATCTTGTCCGCCTCATTCATTTCTTGCGCAAATGCTTGAGGGATAGTTAGCCCGATGAAAGCTAGGAAGATGAAAAAGTAAGAGAATCGTATAATTGAAATCATATAGAAAAGACAGTTCCAGGTGAATCAAGAACAAATATGGACATTAAAAATCCATGAATTTCTTAATTCTACCAAATATAGTTCCAAAAACCTAAGTTCACACGCTGCTAGCGAACATACTCACTCCGTACAATTCCGGCATATTTCGATCTGCGATCGATCGCTTAGCAATTGCTTTCTGAAGTTCTGGTAGGGAAGTGATGACCAGATGGCAGCGAAAGATTGGGATTTCAATTCTCCCATGACATATTCAGCATCTTTGTCAAAGCAGCACGGGACTATTTTTCCATCCCAGGTGGACACAGCTCCTTGCCACATTCTCCAGCACTTGTTTTCCAGCTTTTTCTTCAGTTTCCACTTGCCTTCACCAGTTGGGACATATCTGGAATAGCCCAGATCTGAAGGAATGAGCTCCGAGCCATTCTCAAAATCATAGATCTGTGTTGTTTTCAACTGTAACTCGTCTACTTGCATTTCCCTTGCCCAGCGCTTCAAATCTGGAAGTTGATATTCGTTTTGGCCAGTTACCAAAAACTGCAGCACCACTCGAGGGAAGCGATTTTTGGATTTATTCCGCTCTGACAACAGCAATTTTATTCCCTCCTGAACCTTCTCAAGGTTTCCTCCTACACGATACTTTTCATAAATCTCCTGCGTAATCCCATCCATAGAAACAATCAATTGTTTCAATCCGCTTTGTAGCACTTGCTGGACTTGCTGCTCTTGAAGGTAGTGTGCATTAGTAGAAGTAGAAGTGAAAATGCTCTTGGAATTGGCATAGGAAACCATTTCCAAAAAACGTGGATTAAGAAATGGCTCTCCCTGAAAATACAAATGAAGCCAGGTAAGATAACCTTTCACTTGGTCAATTGTGTGCGTGAAAAGCTTCTCCTGAAGCATTCCAGTAGGTCTTGAAAATGCGCGCAATCCAGAAGGACATTCGGGACATCGTAAGTTACAGCTCGTAGTAGGTTCTATGGAAAGCGTAGTGGGTTTGCCCCAAAGAATGGGTTTGCCTAGAATCCTTGAAAGCTGGAATGAAATAGCTAGCATGACGTAATTCAAAAATTTCTGAATCGTCAGGAGATGTAAAAATGCAAATGCCGTGATCAGATTGTTTTTCACAGCGTCAATTAAGGCATAGAATAAGGAAGAAGCAATGGATGCGGGCTATTTTACCACTTCCAAAACGGATACAGGTTTGGATTTATTTTTAAGAGTGAATTCGCCTAAATTTTGAAAAGTAAATTGATCTGTAATCTCATGTGTACATTTCTCCAAAATCAATATTTGACCTGGAACAGCTGCATTTTGAAGTCTTGAAGCCACATTCACTGCGTCACCAATTACGGTATAGTCCAGTCTTTTCAAGGATTGGGAACCAATATTTCCCGAAACCATTTCTCCTGAATTTAGTCCGATAGACACCTTTGGACTGAAGTTCGATTTTTCGGAATACATAGGCATTGCATTCATTTTATCCCTAATCGCAATACAGGCTCTCAATGCTCTTGCTACTTGATCGGGACCTTTAAAAACTGCCATTACCGCATCTCCAATAAATTTGTCTACTGCACCTTTTTCTTCGATTATTTCCCGGACCATTAAGTCAAAATACTCGTTAAGCAAGGGCACCACGATATTTGGTTCTTCATTTTCAGAAATCTTGGTAAATCCACACAAATCCACAAATGCGACTGTAGCCTCCACCGTTTCATTTTCCATCAGTGAAGTCTCCGACTCCTTTCCCACCATAAAATTGAGAACCGTTTCATCCACATACATTTTCAGAATATTATTCTCCCTCATCGCTGTAAGGGTTGATTTGATCTGATTGATGTGCTGCATGGTCTTCTCGATGGTAATCTCCAAATCCTGAAAATCCACAGGCTTGGTGATAAAATCAAATGCACCTCGATTCATCGCTGTTCGGATATTATCCAAATCTCCATAAGCAGAAATTATCACCGCTTTTAGCAGCGGATTTTGCTCCTTGACCTTGGTCAACAGTGTCAACCCGTCCATTTCCGGCATATTGATATCACTTAGAATCATATCGATATCCGGCTGCTCCTTGAGAAGTTCCAATGCTTCCCGACCGTTGAGCGCAAAAACAAATTCGTATTCTCCTGCTCGAATTTTACGCCTGAATTTCTGTGTGATCAAGACTTCCAAATCTGCCTCATCGTCCACTACAAGTATCTTAGACATAATCGTATGATCTACTCTTGATTGATTATTTTACCAATTTCTACTCTAAGCGAATCAAAATCTATTGGCTTTGTGAAAAACTCCTTTGCCCCAGATTCCATTGCTTTTTTATAATTTTCTGTATCTCCATAGGCGGAGATCATGCTTACGTTGATGGCTGGGAATTGGCTTTTTACTTTTTCCAATAATTCTAATCCCGTCATTCCTGGCATGTTGATATCCGAAAAAACATAAACCACTTCCGGTGGATGCTCGCTATCTAGCAACTTGAGCGCTTCATCTCCTGAAAAAGCAAACGCAAGTTCAATAAGGCCACTTCTGACTTCTTTCCGGAACTTCTGGCGAAAAAGTAACTCTACGTCTCGCTCATCATCGACTATTAAAATCTTAATCATTTTATGGATGGTATGGATGGTAAACTTATTTCAAATCTGGTAAACTCGCCTTCTTTTGAGGAAATGGAGAGTGTACCCTTATGAGCTTTTACTATATCATGTGTAATAGAAAGGCCTAATCCTGTGCCTTCCTTTCCTTTTTTGGTAGTAAAAAATGGCTCTAAAATTCTATTTAAAATCGGCTCAGGGATCCCAGCGCCGTTATCTTCTATTTCTGCAATTATTTTGGTTCCAGTTTGCTTAGTCCTGATACTCAGTTTTGGCTGATAGTCAGACTTTTGCTCAGCTTCCCCTAAGGTATTTGACTTGCTCCGCATAGCGTCAAAGGCATTATTGCACAAATTTACGATCACTCTGCTGAAATCTTCAGCTATGATGGAAACTTGCCCTATCTCAGTATCCAAATTCCACTCAAAACTTACATTGATAGGAGTTTTTCCAGCCCGCATTCCATGAAAAGCCAGATTGACAAATTCCTGAAGTAGGGTATTCAAATTCGTAGGAACAAACTCTCCCTGACCTCCTCTAGAATGCATCAACATGGACTTGACTATCCCATCGGCTCTCTTCCCATGAAGCAGGATTTTCTCCAGATTAGCTTTAATATCCTGTAGCAAGTCACCTATTTCTTCCTTTGCTTCAGTCTCACTTAGCTTCTTCAACTCTTCCTTTATCTCCTCCACGTATTCTATACTGAGTTCAGAAAAATTATTAATAAAGTTGATTGGGTTCTTAATCTCATGAGCGATCCCAGCAGACAGTTGCCCAAGACTTGCTAGTTTCTCTTGCAATAGCAATTGCTCTTGAAGCTCCTGATAATCCTTCAGGGATTTCTCCAATTCCATTGTCCTAACACCAAGCAAACGCTCTAGCTCTTTATTTTTCTCAATCCAATCTTCTTGTACCTTATCCATGTTATTGGGTATCTATTGGTAATCGAATACAAAACTCTGTTCCTACACCCTCCGTGCTTTCTACAAGGATCTCGCCTCCATGTGCTTTCACAATATCGTAACTAATTGATAGGCCAAGCCCCGTACCTTGTCCAGTAGGCTTAGTTGTAAAAAATGGCTGAAAAATTTTCTCCTTTACTGATTTTGAAATTCCCCTTCCGTTGTCCTTCACAAGTATTTCTACCCAATTTTCTAGACGCTTGGTGCTCACTTGCACCGTAGGCTCGTACACTCCGCCACTTTCCTGTTTCTTTTCTGTTACTGCGTAAAAAGCATTATTTATTAAATTAAGTAAAACTCTTCCCAATTCCTGCGCAACAAGGTCGATTTGACCAACATTAGGATCTAAATCAGTCGTCATTGTCGCATTAAAAGACTTATCCTTTGCTCTTAATCCATGATAGGCAAGTCGAAAATATTCATCGGTCAGGGTATTAATATCTGTCAAAGCCCTATTTCCACCGCTAATTCTACTATGCTGAAGCATAGCTTTTACGATGGCATCTGCACGCTTACCGTGTTGATTGATTTTGTCCAGATTCTGCTGGATATCCATACTAATTGCCTTGGCTTCATCCAAGTCTCCTTTTTCTAATTCTTCGCGCATCTCTTCCAGAAGTTCTCCACTTACCTCTGAGAAGTTGTTGACAAAATTTAACGGATTTTGAATCTCATGCGCTATACCTGCGGTCAATTCTCCAAGAGAAGCCATTTTTTCAGATTGGACTAGTTGACTTTGCGCATTTTGCAGATCATCTATACTTTTCTTTAGCTGAGCAGTCCTGTGCGAAACCCGTTCTTCCAAAATGCGGTTTTCTTTTTGCAAATATTTAGATCGCACTTGGACGATGGCATAAATAAATGCTGCTAATAGGGAGGCAAAAATCACATAAGCCACCCAAGTTTGCCACCACGGCGGAGAAATTGTGAATTTGATAGTCGCTTCCTCACTCCAAATCCCATTAAATCCCCGAGTAGTTACTTTGAATGTATAATCACCCGGAAGAAGGTTGTAGTAATTTTGGGTCATACTTCGCGGGCTTATTTCTGACCAACTCTCATCTTCTCCTTGCAAAACATACCGATAAACAATTTTATCTCTCCCCAAAACATCCATATTCATAAATGAAAAATTCATGGAGTTTTGGTTGAATGGAAGTACCAAACCTATAGGCATTTTAGTCACCAGATTCACACTATCCCACCGGATATCATTTTGTTCTAAATAACTGCTATCAACAGGAATATCATCCTTGGTATAAAACTCAGTATGATCTGTATTCCATAGTGAGTCTTGTTCAGTGAATTGGCTTTTGGTAAAATCCGTCCCAAGAAAGTCAGGATTTTGATCCATAATATTTATTTTGGTGATGACTACCGAAGGGCGCAATGTGTCAATTTTTGGCACTTGGGAATTCACAGACATAATTGGTGCAGCTCCCCACCAAGCATTCCCATTGGACGTGTAAGTAGCTGTTGCTTGATTGTAGTCATTGAATGGAAATCCTTCTCTTTTTCCGTAGTTATAGAAACGCCAGATAGCTTCAGGATTATCTATTTGAGGTCTTTTCACAACCACAATTCCATTATCGGAACCAATATGCAGGTCTTCACCCACTTCCAGCATGTCATACATCACTGGAGGATTTAGGCCTTGTGCAGGAGTTAGATTTGTAATCGTATCGGCATTCAAATCAATGATAGAAAAACCCGCATCGCCACCTACTACTATTTCCTCTTTCTTAGTTTTGATCATGATAGAGGTATAGTCACTAGTCAGTCCTGTAGACTCACTTAAATAGCTGACATTTCCAGATTTAGGATCAAAAATATCTATCCCTATTTCGTTGCCGAACCAAATTCGCCCATCCTTATCCTCTTCTATTAGCCAAACCCGAGAAGAGGCCAGACCTGAGGCTACATCTGCCTTTTCGAGCACAGTGAGGTCTTTGTTAAATTTGAGCACGCCATCGACAGTTCCCAAAAATATGTTCCCATTTCTGTCTCTTATTGATTTCCAAGCGATCCTGGCAACCTGCTTGTCTAACTCATAAACGGAGGCCGTTTTGGTACTTAAATTAACTAGCGTAAATCCACCAAAGCTTCCGAACAACAGCTCATTTGGTGATATTCTCGAAACAGATCTATGGTTGTTGACATTTGCATTCCCTGGGAATTTCAGAAGGTAAATTTTATCCTTTTTAGGATCATAAATATTTATGCCCTCATAGGTAGCCATCCAGATCATCCCATCCGGACCTTCTTGTATTCCCCAGACTTCATCATTCACTAAGCCGCTTCTGGCATCAAAGTGCTGAGCCAGCATGCCTTCAGGATTGATTAATAATGCCCCAGTATTCTCAGTACCAATCCACACATTTCCTTTTGCATCAGTCATGGTAGCTGCAGGAAAACCACTAGTTACGAATTTCGCCCCGGTTTTGATTTTCTTAATTTTTTGAATGTCTGGATCATAGAGTGTAATCGTATCGTTGTCAGTAATCCAAGCCCTATTGTGCAAATCAAATGTTACAGAAAGTGATTTACCAAAAAAACCCTGATCAGGACCAAACTTGGTAATTCTATTCTCTTCTAATGAAATTGAAACTGGCCCATCTTCAAAAGATGAAACCCACACCTCTCCTTTGGCATTTTCAGTAAATTCAAAGTAGAACCCTGACGGGTGTAGGCCAGATTCATCGCCGATGAATTTAACAGAAGTTCGCTCAGCGTTTAAAACCCCAATTTTCCCTCTTGTGCCAAACCACAGGTTATTTGAACTATCCCTAAATACTCCTGCGGATGTAATGCCTTCGAGGACGTTCAATTGATGTAGCTTCTGACTTTCAGGATCGAGAAAATGGATTCCAGAATCAAGATTGCCTAGCCAAAGTATGCCAGAATCATCCTCATGTATTCTGGCGAATTGGGTTCCGATCTGGTAATTGGTAATTACGCCGCGGTAAATATCAAGCACATATATCCCCGATAGCTGAGATAGGATGAGCAGGTTTCCATTCGCTCCGATTTCCAAATCAACTATACTATCGATTAGTCCGTCAGGATTTCGTGGAAGGATAGTATAATTCTCAAATTGATCTCCTGTATACCTGGATAGCCCACGCTCTGTCGATATCCAAACTATACCATGATCATCAGTTACCATAGCGTAGACTCTATTCCCAATTAGGCCTTCAGTCTGTCCGATTCTCAAAATCCCAGCATCGGAAAGATCAGATTTAGATAGAAAGGCCAGTTTACTTATTTGAGGTTCTTCTAGCAGTTGTTTTTTGACTGTAACAGCTAACCCAGGAATGGTATCCATGCTGATGTTAATCTCCTCACTCCACTTTATGGCGGTAGGTTGAGGCGAGGATTTTAGGGGTCTAAAATCGAAAATAGTAAATGGCTTGGATGGAAGCTTATCAAAGTCAATTGCGTATTCAATTGCCTTAGGCACTTGTTCAGAAGAAACTTTAGTCCAGTTTAGCAGCTTTCCTTGGGGTATTTCGAATGATTCAATTGAAGGTTCCTCATATCCAGAGGGATTTTCAGGGAAAGGCACGTCATTCCCTTGCTGGCAAGCGGTAGCAAGTACGCCCAAACTTAAGGTGAGAAATTTTAACACATTATGACGGTATCTTTTCTCCATAGTTAGCTGAGATTTGAGGACGGTAATGACAAGGTGATCGTAAATGTTGTCCCATCCCCTTCTACTGATTCTACACGGATTTCTCCATTGTGAGCTTTGATTATGTCATAACTTAACGATAGTCCAAGACCTGTCCCTTGACCAGTAGGTTTGGTAGTGAAGAACGGTTGGAACACTTTCTCCACGATTGCTTTGGGGATACCTTTTCCATTGTCGTTCACGCTAATTTGAATAGCTTCCTTGCTTGGCGATACTTCTACCATTGATGTCTTGACTTTTACTAATGGCTTATAACTTTCTCCTTGTTCCTGCTTCTTTTCATTTACAGCATAGAATGCATTGTTAAACAAATTCAAAAGAACTCTACCCATATCCTGTCCTACCATAGGAATCAAGGGAACAGTTGAGTCCAAATCCAATTCAAAATCAGAATTAAACGAACTGTCCTTCGCACGAAGTCCATGGTAGGATAATCGCAGGTATTCGTCTGCGAGAACATTTACACTACTTGGTTCCTTAGATCCTTTACCACTTCTACTGTGTTGCAGCATTCCCTTTACGATAGCTCCGGCGCGCTTGCCATGTTTGTTAATCTTGTCGAGGTTGCTCTCTATATCTTCTAAAATATCGTTTTCAAGCTCATCGTCTCTTTGGTCTTCAGGTCGATCTCTTTCTTCTCTTAATTCCTTAACCAGCTCATTGGTCACTTCAGAAAAGTTATTCACAAAATTCAGAGGATTTTGAATCTCGTGTGCGATTCCAGCCATCAGTTCTCCCAGAGAAGCCATTTTCTCAGAATGTAGTAGCTGTGCCTGAGTTTCTTTCAGATTTTCATGAGTACTGGCCAATTCTGTATAAGCAACTTCTATAGCCTTGGCATGCTGTAGCTCACGCTCCTTGGTTCGCTCATTTTCAGCTTTCAGCACTTGATTTCGTTGGTAAATAGTGATCGGGTAAATCAACGAAATAAAGAGCATTCCATAGATCAAATATGCCCACCAAGTTCTGTAGAGAGGAGGAAGTACCTCAAAATTATAACTAAAAGGCTCAGTCCATTCGCTAACTCCTGGATCAGCCGGTCCGGTAAATCGTGCCTTGACTTTGAAGGTATATTTCCCTTCTTGAATATTACCAAAATTGGCAGTGGTTTTCTTCAGGACAGGACTCCATTTTTCATCATATCCTTCCAAAATGTACTGATACTCTACCAAATAGGGTTTGGCGAGTTCATCCGCTCCAAAATCAATGTTGATGTCGTTATTTCTGTAGGGAAGGACTAAGTTTTGTGGCAAAGGATAAAACCTAGAAATACTGTCAAATTCAATCCCATTGAATTTATCCTTTAAAGCTTCCCGATCTGAATCGCTCAATTCTTTACCATAAACCATCAACTCATCTATGGTACGCGAAAATGTATTTGCCGAAACTTGATCATATTCCTTGCTGAGGCTATGCCAGGAAATAACTTCCTCACTCAAGCGCAATTCCTTGATCAAAACAGTCGGCTGGGTATGATTTCTTTTTAAGGATTTGTAGTCAAACCGAACCAGTGCTGTCTTATTGTTTCCTGTCCCCGCCCATAGTATTCCTTTCTTATCCACAAACATCCCATTTTGTCCATCGACAAGATCCTTCACCGGAAAGCCCGTGTCTGAATTAAAAATTTCAATATTTCTTAAGGAATCAAGCGGTTCTCCAGCTTTTGGTCCATCAAAAATCGCAATACCTAGATTTGTTCCCACAGCCATCTTCCCTTCTGGCATTTCAGCGATTTGAAGAATCACATTATCTGGAAGGCCCTCATTCGTAGTGAAGTTTTGGAATAGTCCCTCTGAATCTTCCAAAATCGATTTGTAATCTTCTAGATCAACCACATTTTCGATTTGTTGGATTTTTTCAGCGCTTAAAATGCTTAGCCCATTCTCAGTTCCTATCCAGAGATTCCCTTGTTGATCTCTGATCAATCGAATCACTGCATCGTCTGCTAACCCTTGTTCCGAGGTGAAATTTGTAAAAGCAATTCCATCAAATCTACTCAACCCTCCATCGGCAGCACCAAACCAAAGTTTTTTGAAATTATCCTCCGCTATTCCCAAAACAACATCTCCAGCCAGTCCTTGTTGAGTAGTAAAGGTTGTAAATGAATCTCCATCAAACTTGCTGACCCCACCACCGTCGGTTCCAAACCACATATTACCTAACTGGTCTTCACTGATATTATAGACTTCATTGGCAGCTAAGCCTTGAGACGTAGTATAGGTAATAAATGAATCTCCGTCGAGCATGCTCACGCCACCTCCTCCAGTCCCAAACCACAGCTGATTCCTTTTATCACGATGACTACTACTTACGATTTCTCCTGCAAGGCCCTGAGCGGTGGTATAGGTAGTGAATTTCTCTCCATCAAATCGACTAACTCCTCCTCCAGCAGTTCCAAACCATAGGTTACCGTCCTTATCCTCTACTGTACTTAAAACAATATTATTCCCCAGTCCCTGAGATGAAGTAAAATTTGTAAAGCTTCTTCCTTCGAATCTGCTCACTCCTCCTCCGTCTGTGCAGAACCAAAGTTTGCCATTTACACCAATCACAATATCCAAGATACTATTACTTGCAAGGCCTTGTTCCCGAGTGTAAGTAGTCATTTTGCCATTTTCATACCTGCTTGCACCGTTTTCTGTTGCAAACCAAACAGCCCCATCACTTGTTTCTACGATCGTACGAATCACCATACTGGCTAGTCCTTCTTCCAGACCAATAGTCTGAAATCTCTGACCATCGAACTTACTTACGCCTCCTCCAATTGTACCAAACCAGATATTCCCAGCTTGATCTACTTTAATACTTCGGACACGATTCGACGCTAATCCCTCAGAAATTGTGAAAGTAATGAAATTCTCTCCATCAAATTTGCTCGCTCCTCCACCATTCGTTCCAAACCAAATATTTCCGGAGTTGTCCTGAGCAATGCTGATTACAACATCGTCAGATAATCCCTGTTCTGTCGTAAAAGTGGTAAAGCCTTTTCCGTCAAATTTACTTGCTCCGCCACCATACGTTCCAAACCAAATATTTCCGTCCACATCCTCCATGATACTCAAAATAGCATCATCTCCGAGACCATTCTCAGTAGTGTAGGTGGTAAACACATTGCCATCATAGCTGCTGACTCCTCCGCCTACAGTACCAAACCAAAGAATGCCTTTACTGTCTTCTAAAATAACTCGAACCGTATTGCCTGCGAGTCCCTGGGAAGTGGTGTAGTTAGTGAAAACTAATCCGTCAAATCTACTGACTCCACCACCGTTGGTAGCAAACCAAAGTTGTCCTCTGCTATCCAAAATAGCGCTGTTTACAGCGTCTAAAGCTAACCCGTTATCCGTAGTGTAATTCTTAAATTGTGATAAACCGCCATCTCCCTGGAAAAATGGTTCTCCTGAAGAATCTCTAATTATTTGTCCATTTTCATCTGTCAAATAAGGCAAAAACTGTGACGTTGGCGCTTCCAAATTAACCCTCGACATAGTCCCTGATTCATTCAGGTGAGAATAGGAGCCTACAGATTGACTGGGGATTTTGATTTTAAGAGGCGCAGGGCTCTCTGCCAAATTAACTTTCATCGCTTGTACTGAATCGGGAAGCTCTCTCAATTCTACTATCTGCGGAAGAGCAGCTAGGGTAGTGACAGGTACGGTTTTGATGTCCTCCCGTGTAGCACAGGAAAAAAGAAGTAACATGCCGCTCCCCACTAAAAAGAGAAAGTTTTTCATTGTAAAAACTATAGTTGGTGTAAATCTGATGGCCCAGATAGGTAAAAAAGAATTGTAAAAGGTAAATATATTTTACCCATTATAAAATGCTTTTCACAAAACATTTTTTGTACTTTTTTAATAATCCCCTCTTGATATCATTTACTCAAAAAAGCTTGATACAGACTTAATTCGGAATTTGAACCAAGAATTGAAACTTGAAAAATCCAATTTAAAAGCGAAAAATAATAGCTAGAAATACAATTGGCATTCCTATCAATCTGCTATAAAAATATTGAATTCAGTCCACGATTCCTCACCCTCTTCTACCTTCCCGATTTGGCTCGCCACCGTTAATTCTCCACCGTGTGCTTTCACTATATCATAACTTAATGAAAGCCCTAAGCCAGTGCCTAACCCAGTTGGTTTTGTGGTAAAAAAGGGCTGAAAGATTTTATCCTTGACTCCTTCTGGCATTCCAGTTCCATTGTCCCTCACCACAATCTCTATTCCCCCCACGATTCTCTTTGTTTTCAACCAAACGGTTGGCTTATACTTATTGGAAAGTGCAGTGTCATTTAGGTTTTCCAATTGCTTCTTCTTTTCTGAAACAGCATAGAATGCATTATTCACCAAATTCAAAATCACTCGACCGATCTCTTGCTGAACTACCTCTGCCATTCCTATTGAATCATCAAAATCCGTTTCCATAGTTGCATTGAACGACTTGTCTTTTGCTCTCAAACCATGATAAGATAGTCTCAGGTATTCATCCGCCAGCTCATTTATATCCGTCGCTTCTTTCACGCCGCTGCTACTTCGACTATGCTGTAGCATGCCTTTTACAATAGCATCAGCACGCTTTCCATGATGTAAGATTTTATCCTCATTGGCTTCCAGATCACCCAACAATAGCTTGATTTCCTCCAAATCCCCCTTTTCTAATTCGACTTTTAATTCATCAAGTAATTCCTTATTCAGCTCAGAAAAATTGGTCACAAAATTCAATGGATTTTGAATCTCATGGGCTATACCAGCTGTCAGTTCCCCAAGGGATGCCATTTTCTCAGATTGAATCAACTGGGACTGCATCGCTTTGAGTTCTTGGAGTGTTTTCTCTAGCGATTCTTTTTGGGCAGTGATTTCGGCTGTACGCTCTGCTACCTGAATCTCTAGCGCGTCTTTGCGTTTTTGTGAATTCTTAAATTCTATTTCCTTCTGAATGGCCTTGATCCGCTCTACTTCAAGTGCTTTCCTTTGCTTTCTACTAATGATAAACTGAGCAACGAGCCAAATCCAACCAAATATGGCGGCGGTGTTAAATAAGCTATCCCAACTGTCATAAAAGCTCGGAGCAACTAACCTTGTAAGGTCCTGAAGAACGTGAACAAGAACCACAGGAAAAAAGGCATAGACAAAAGGCTTAAGCGGTTCAAATACTTTTCGATTGTAAGCTGCATAAACGACATACAAATTAATACAATGCGCCACCCACTTCATTATTCCATCAGTACTTTCAAAAACAATTTGAATAGTCAAAAAACAGCAAGCAGCGATTAACGCTTTCAGAAATAAGCTTTGCCATTCGGGATAAAGCTCCTTGGTTTGGGCATGCGTTTGAAGAAATCTAAAAGCAATGATCAGAAGTATAAAATCCATAGAAACTGAGCTAGCATTAAAAAAGCGGGACTAAGCAAGAAGCAAAATAAGAATAATTTCAGTAGAAGAAGTGATAGCGACACCAAGTTCAAGATTACCCTGGTAAATGACCTGCAAGAAATGACAGAAAAGAAACCAACTAATGTTGATGTGCGAGACGATGTTGCTTTAAGATGTCCTGGCCAAAGTCATTTCCATTTTCCCTCCAAATAGTATGAATGTGATTGGCATTGTCAAGAAAGCCTACATTGTCATACTCGATGATGAAATCTGGACTGTGGATCATATAATAATGGGCTTTCTTAGGTTCATAGCTACCGATCCAGCTGAAATAGACTTCATCCATTCCTCGCGCATGCAGGATGGCAAGGTACTCCTCAGCTTTAGGGTGGTCTAGATTATTAACGTATTCCTCGATGAGGTAATGAAGGATTTTCTGCTGGTCGGCACTTAGTTCTGCCCCTTTGATTCCCTTAAATTCCTTGATCCACTGATCTCGACCAGGGCTGGTAAGTATATCTCCAGGGACTTTTTCGCTTAATGTAGCTTTAGTTTTCTGCTCTTCATTAAGTGTATTTACAAACCAAAAACCATAATCTTCTTCTTTACTCAAAGGTCGTAAACCTGCATATTGTGTTACTTCCACCACAGCTGGATCAGAACCAAGAAAAACAGGTGTCATGGAAAATTTGTCTCCTGAAACAGTCAGATTGAGAGAAAGATGGTGTCCTTCGAATTTCAACCCCCAATTATCATCCTTACTCGGATTACCTAGAATGGCAAGAAAATAATTGCCATAGTCCCAATCCAAGGTTCGGATCATTTTGATAGTATTTTCATTCATCTGACCTTTCTGATAGCCGATTTCCATGATTTCATGCAGGATATCATCTACCTGCATAATTGAAAAAACTTTCAAATAGCCTTGAGAACTTAAAATTGTGCTCAATACCCGATGAAATTGAATTTTGCTTTCATCCGAAAGATCACCAAACCGAACCCCACTTCTAGGAGCTAACCCTAAAGGCAAATTGGTCCACTTGGTTCTCAAACTATCAGAAAAGTCAAACTTCACAGCTAATTTCTGCTCTTCAGGCAAGGTCTCTACAAAGGAAACAGCGACGTCTTTTAGAGCTTTGACATCCTGAGCAAGCGCAAGGCTAGAGGTCAGTAAAAATAGAAGGAAATAGAAACTTGATCTATACATGGTCATTTGGGCTAAGTCTCACTAGATATTCTAAGATAGAGTTTTCATCCTAGAAAAATCACCCTATTCTTCCATCTCCATCGATGTCCCTACCAGATTGCTCTTCGAGGATTTTAAGTGTTTTGATTAATAATTCTCTAGTATTAGCTAGTTCCCATTCTAAGTTTCTGACTCTGACCTCGAGTGTTTCAGCTTTTGCTTTATGGTCTTGAATTTGACTTTGCTGGATTAGATCCCAAAATAGTCCCATAGGTAATTCTGTTTTAATTATTAGCTAGTTCTAGCGTATTTTAGATGATTCTTACTCTGGCTATTCTGATTTTAATTTTCCTTTTGAAACTGCTTTTACCAAGAAGTAAATCAGGGTAAGGGAAGCTATAAAAATAAGAATTCCTGTTTTTTCATAGCCAGTCAAATTGGATAGGAAAAAGAGGATAATTCCAGCTGCCAGAATTGGAACTGTATATCCAAATGGAATTTTGAAATCTCCTGAATTAGCTGGTTGCTTCCTCCTAAATTTGATCACAGATAAGGCTACACCAAAATAAACCAATAGCATACTCGCTGATGCAATTACAGCTAGCTGTCGAAATCCGCCAATAGCTGCAAGGGTAAACCCAATTCCCCCATAAAGCAAGATCGAAATATAAGGAGTCTTGAATCTAGGATGGATGGCAGCCAATTTATCCATAGGAATCACCCGATCACTAGCCAAACCAAATAGCACTCGTGGCAAATTTAGAATTTCCCCACTCAGCATTCCAAACATAGAAACTCCCGCTGTAATTAACAGTAGCTTGTAACCAAAGGGACCAAAAACAACATTTGCCACAGATGCTAAAGGAGCTTCTTTGAATTCTGGCAATTGATCTCCTAAAACTCCCTGAGAAATAGTTTGAATTAGAACATAAAGAATCAGTACAAACGTGATTCCTATGAAAATAGCCTTTGGTACAGTCTTTTGAGGGTTTTTGATCTCCCCACCGACGGTTAATCCTGCATCTCCACCTTGAAATGCAAAAAATAAAATCAGGGAAGCCGCTCCAAAATTCTTGAATGAGGAGGCATTTTCTATCATCAGATTGGAAAAAGTAACATCTTTCCAGCTGAATAGAATCAGTAAGAGTAGAGGAGTCAATTTTGCAACCGTATTGATTTTCACCAAACCAATTCCTTGCTTGACGCCTATCACGTTTAGAAAGCACAAACCCCCAAAAACCAAAAACAATAATAACACACGGATGTATTGATTAGCGAAAACCGGAAAAGCCAGACCAATTAATTCTATCAAGGCATTAGCTACAGCGGCATCTGAAAATGCGCTGCCCATCACCATAAAAACAGCAGCTAAGAATCCTGTATATGGACCAAAAGCCGTTTCAACATAGGCATAAGCTCCTCCGGATCGAGTGACTTTACTCCCTGCCTCTGCAAAACACAGCATGACCAAAGCAATCAGAAATCCACAAAACAGGTAAACAAAGATGCCTGCGGAACCCATGATCTCAGCAACAATCGCTGGCAAGACAAAGATGCCCGCGCCGACAATAATATTAACAATATTGGCAGAGAGACCCCACAATCCGATTTCCCTTTTTAACCCTGTTTCTTTTTCCATTTATAATTCTTTGGTGGATGCCTTTTGTGTCATTAAGCTATCAAAATCAGCATGCTATGGCAAACTTAAAATAGATGCTGATTCGATCTCCTGAAAGCTTGGGACGTCAACCGTCTTCGGACTAGATAATCGAAGGATCTAGAGTAGCCGGCAACATTGCAGGATAATCATACTATTTAATAACCTCTCGCTCCACCATCTTCGCTTGAAGAATCAGAAGCTCCGGTATATAATTTTTTGGAAGCATCGTAAGTGATTCCCATCAGTACACCAATATTAGTTGTTGGCGTAAGTGAATGCCCCATTTTTTCAAGCGCTTCTCTTGTATCTGGAGAAAGTAAATTTACCTCATACAAAATGCGATCTGGAAGCCATTGATGGTGGATTTTCATCGCCTCGATAGCCCGATCAATTCGCATATCGTAAGCTAGCACATTCAAAACCGTCTGAAAAACGGTGTTAATAATCGTCCTTCCTCCAGGACTACCAATGACTAAATAAGGTTTTCCATCCTTTGCTACAATCGTGGGAGTCATGCTTGACAACATTCTTTTTTCAGGTGCTACCAAATTGGGATCAGATCCAATTTGTCCAGTAGTAGTCGTTTCCCCGGGAACTGGATTAAAATCCCCCATTTCATTATTGAAAATGAAACCAAGTTTGGAAGAACCCATTTTTACGCCATAAGAATTTTCCAGGGTGTATGTCAGAGAAATGGCGTTGCCGTCTTTATCAACTACCGAAAAATGAGTGGTATTATCTCCTCCATATGGGTGACCAAATTGTGCTGGATCAGAGATAGAGGCCTTGGTCATATCTAGATTCTCAAAGCGAGTTTTTGCAAAATCCTTTGAAAGCAATCTATCCAAAGGCATATCCAAATTGAAATCTGGGTCTCCTAAAAATTCAGCTCTATCTGCGAAAGCTCTTCTCATTGCTTCAGCTACCAAATGCACATAAGCAGTAGAGTTGAATTCCACTTCAGAGATATTGGCTTCCTCCATGAGATTCATCATTTCGATCAAAGCAACTCCGCCTGAACTCGGAGGCGGCATGGAATAAATATCATAGCCATTGAAAGTTCCTTTCACTGGCTCGCGCTCTATGGCTTCATATTTTTCCAGATCTTCTTTGGTGATAATTCCTCCATTGGCTTTCATGTAATCTTCGATTTCCTGAGCTACCCAGCCTTTGTAGAAACCGTCTCTTCCGTGTTTTTGGATTTCTTTAAGGGTTTTTGCCAAAGCAGGTTGCTTCCAGGTTTCCCCAGGCTTAACGATTTGTCCATTTTCCCCTCTGAAGTAATTTTTCATAATGTCCTCCGAAGGATCACGGTCAGTCATTCTTACTGCCGCATTATACAAGCCATAGCTCATGGTAAAGCCTTCTTTGGCTAATTCTACGGATGGTTTTACCAAATCAGCCCAAGGTAATTTTCCGTATTTTTGATGGGCTTGATAGAGGCCAGCGACTGTCCCAGGAACTCCTACAGCCAATAAACCTTGGTGGTTGGAGTTATTTTTGATTTTTCCATTTTCATCCAAAAACATGGTTGGGCTTGCTGCCAAAGGGGCTTTCTCACGAAAATCAAATGTGGTAACCTCGCCTTCTGAGTTTAAATAAACGATAAACCCTCCACCGCCGATATTTCCAGCTTCCGGATGAGTTACTTCCAAAGCAAAAGCGGTAGCGACAGCAGCATCGATGGCATTACCTCCTTTTTTGAGAATATCTACTCCAACTTGAGAAGCTATCACATTGTCAGAAACGACCATTCCATTTTCAGCGTAAGTCTGAGCTTGGGAGGTACTGACGAAAAACAGAAGAAGGACTGAGCAGCCTATGGCTACCTTTTGAATAAAGTTAGTTTTCATTGAGTATTAAGGTTGGTAAAGTGTGGTTTGAGTAAAAATAAGAGAAAATACCAGATCATTGGTAAGAGTTCTGATAAGTGGAAAAAATGGAAGTTATTAGATTAACTCCCTTACTATTTAACCCCCAGACGGTGATTCATTGTAAATCTGACAATATCCCGATTGTAATATCCGCCTGTCTGACGTTGATTGATCCATTTTTGATAGGCAAGCTCCACGTTTAATGCTTGCGAAAAAGTAAAGTTTAACCCTGTTATCAATCGGTTTTGATCAAATGTATATTTCACTTTTTCCCCAGCTTGGACCATCAGCTCATCACCTGCTATTACTTTTAGAAGTTGATTTTCCTTGATTTTCCAAATGGGATAAGAGGCCATAATACGATAACGAAATCTAAAACTCCCGAAAAAATAGCCATCTGCTAATTCTGTTTCATCTAAGTTTAGATTATGAAAAAAGCGGGCCTCTGATCTGTATCTATGATCAAGAGTGAGTTTGTTGAACTTTTGTTTATACGCCATTTCTACATGCGCTCTAAGTTCTGGCTCTATCAGATCCAGCTCTGAACGAGGATTATTTGGGCTTTGAAAAAATGAAGCGAAACCAGTTGTGGCGGTCCACCCGCTTTTACCAAGTTTACGATTCAAATGAGCTCTTACAGAGAGTTGATGCTGCGCAAATGGATTTACAAAATGCCTCTCCTGAACTTCCGCCATTATTGACCAATTTTCATCAATCGGCAGCGTGAGAAAGTAGCCATACCAGATGAGTTGCTGGTGGGTAACATCCTTCTGAGCAAAGGTTAATTTTGGCCAAAAACTTAGGAATAGGAAGAGGGAGGAAAATGCAACTGCTTTCAATAGGGCTAATTAAGCTGCAATTTTACGGTAAATCCTAGTAATTTAATAGGGTAATAATTAATTATTTTTTTGAGGAAAAATGAAAACTATCGCTAACCTTACTGGTTTTCAAATTAATACTTAACCCTATATTTTTTCAAACTTATCCACAGTCAAATCTGATCTGACATCACCAGTGTGTTTGGTGCTTTGTGGTTCAAAAAGTAGGACCCAGGCTTCCTCTTCGGCTATTGGTCTGTGTTCTACTCCCCGCGGTACGACTACCATTTCCCCTTCGTTCAGAGTGACACTTTCTCCCTCAAAATCAATTTTTAGAGATCCCTTCACAATCAGAAAAAGCTCGTCTTCATCTGTGTGATTATGCCAAACGAATTCACCTTTTACCTTGGCCAACTTTACGTCCTGACCGTTTAGCTCTCCGATTATTTTGGGAGTCCAAAGCTCCTTGATCAAGCCAAATTTCTCGTTAATATTTACCTTTTTTATCATCTTATTAATACATCGTATTCCCATTCGCAGAAGTTGCTGGGATTTGCTGAATAGCATCCCAATGCTCTACGATCTTTCCATTCTCATCAAATCTGAAAAAGTCCATGGTGACATACTGATCATTTCCGGGCCAAGTTTGATGTGTATGTAATGCGACTAAATCGCCTTCAGCTATTGCTCTGACGAATTTAATTGACTTGTCTGGATATTCCCTTTGCATGCGCTCGAAGTATGCGATGAATTCTTCTTTTCCATCACCCACTGCAGGATTGTGTTGAATGTACTCAGCGCCTGTGAATAACTCTACAGCTTTACGCGGATTACCTTCATAGGCAGTCTTATAAAAAGCGATTGCGTTCTCTTTATTTTTGGAGGAGTTCATTGTTAAGTTAATTTTCACCGGTCATCCGGCACACTACATCCTACTTTTTCAATCAAACTTCATTTTCTGTATTCTTATCGCATTCAAAATTGCAAGCAATGCCACGCCCACATCCGCAAAAACTGCTGCCCACATGGTAGCCATACCCAATGCACCGAGCACTAACACCACGACTTTTATCCCAAAAGCGAACCCTATATTCTGCCAGACAATTCTCTTGGTCTTTTTCCCAATAGAAATCGCCATCGGAATTTTACTTGGCTTATCATCCTGAATCACCACATCCGCAGTCTCAATTGTAGCATCGCTTCCCAAGCCTCCCATCGCTATTCCTACATCAGAAATTGCAACAACGGGAGCGTCATTTACTCCATCTCCAATGAATGCAACTGTTCCTTTTTGAGCTTTGATCTCTTTGACTTTGTTTACTTTATCTTCAGGAAGTAAATCTCCAAATGAATTCGGAATGCCTAATTTGTCTGCAACAAACTTGACCACATTGCTTTTATCTCCACTAAGCATCGTGATTCCGACTCCCATAGATTTCAATTGAGTTATCGTGTGCTGAGCATCGGACTTTATATTATCCGCAATGGTCAAATAGCCAGCAAATTTCCCATCGTAAGCTATTGCCACCAAGGTGTAAACTATGCCGGAAGGATCGATGGAATAAGGAATCGAATACTTGTCCATCAATTTGAAATTCCCGACTAGTAATTCCTTGCCTTCTACCTGAGCTTTCAAGCCATGTCCCGCAATCTCTTCTACATTTTCCAAAACAATGCTGGAATCAATTTCACCAACGTGTTTTTTAATGGCTGTAGCAATTGGGTGGGTACTTTTGCTTTCCAAGGCATTGGCAAAATCAAGAATTCTAGAATCAAGGAAATCAGGCTGAAGATGGACTTCTTGCACATCAAAAACACCTTCAGTCATCGTTCCGGTTTTGTCCATCACCACCTGACTGATCTGAGCAATGCTGTCCAGAAAATTACTCCCTTTGAACAGAATGCCGTTTTTACTCGCTGCACCGATTCCTCCAAAATATCCCAAAGGAATACTGATCACTAATCCACAAGGGCAGGAAATCACCAAGAAAATCAGTGCACGATACAGCCAATCACTGAATTCGTAATTGTCTACAAATAGGAAGGGAAGAAAGCAAATTCCAATCGCCAGAAAAACTACAATTGGCGTATAGATTTTTGCGAATTTTCGGATGAAAAGTTCTGTGGGAGCTTTTTGGGCAGTTGCATTTTGCACCAATTCCAGGATCCTTGAAAGCTTGCTATCGGTGTACGCTGTAGTCACTTTGACCTGCGAAACAGTATTCAAATTAACCATTCCGGCTAAGACTTCGGCTCCTTTTTCTTTGGAGGCAGGAATGCTCTCTCCAGTCAAAGCAGAGGTATTAAATGAGGCTTTCTCAGACAATAGCTCTCCGTCCAAACCAAGTTTTTCTCCGGCTTTCAATTGTATGATATCGCCAATCTTGGCATTTGCAGCTTTGATTGTTTTGGTAGAGTTACCTTCCAAAATCGTCACTTCATCAGGACGCTGATCTAATAGAGTTTTGATGTTGGTCTTTGCCCGGGTGACTGCCATGGCCTGAAATACTTCCCCAACAGAATAAAAAAGCATTACCGCCACACCTTCGGGGTATTCTTCGATTGCAAATGCACCTACTGTTGCAATTCCCATCAGCAGGAATTCAGAGAAAATATCACCTTTCAGAATACTTCCCCAGGCTTCTTTCAATACTGGTAAACCAACAGGTAAATAGGCTACTAAATACCAACCAAATCGTACCCATCCTTGGAACCATTCCTGTGGAAAAACATAGTCAAAACCTAGACCTAGCATCATGACCACAAAAGAAAAAATCGCAGGGGCAAAGAATCTCAGCATGCTCTCTCCCGCAGGCGCAGCGTGATCGTGATCATGCCCATCATCTTGGGAATGCTCATGATTTACTTGTTCATCCACTGCGCAGCAATCTTTGTGAGTTGCTTCCAATTGGTTTTTCTGATCAATACTCCTCATGTTTTTGGTTTAATTTTCTTTCATCAGCTTCATCACCTGATCGATTGGTAATTGCTCCACGCGATGTCCGTCCTTTCCTTCCATTGTTTCAGCAGCAAATAAGGAGTTTATAATAGCCTCTTCTGTAGCTTCGATCACTGCCATAAATAAGGAACTCATATCGTCATTTCGAATGAATTCGGCATTTTCCAACGTTCCCGATTTAGCTGAATAGGGAATCCGAAGTTTCTCAGCTGTGCTAAAAGCCACCACATAATCTCCAGATCCATTGGAAGCGATTCCTCCGGTTTTAGCCAAGCCCATCATGGCACGTTTTGCCATTCGTTCCAAATTTCTATCTAATACTGGAGCGTCAGTAGCCACAACTATCATGCAGCTTCCATCCGATTTTTCCATCGCGTCCCGAAACGGATACTTACCCATTTTTTCGCCCACGGCAACTCCATCTATTTGCAGGTTTCCCCCGAAATTGGTTTGGACTAAAATGCCGACAGTATATCCCCCTAGGCTTTCAGGTAGTTTTCTCGAGGCAGTTCCAATTCCCCCTTTCCACCCAAAGCAAACAGTACCTGTACCAGCCCCCACATTTCCTTCTTCAACTGTGCCGGATTTAGCGGATTTGATAGTTTGGATGACTTCTTCAGGAGAAATATGCATTCCACGAATATCATTCAGGTAGCCATCATTTGTTTCGCCGACTACAGCATTCACCGATTGGGCATTTTCATTTTCCTCCAAAGAATATCGAACTGTTCCCTCGATTCCAGCAGCCACACTTAGTGTGTTTGTGAGAATAATAGGAGTCTCAATATTCCCAAGTTCCTGCACTTGGGTCACTCCAGCAAGTTTGCCAAATCCATTTCCCACGTAAATAGCCGCGGGGACTTTTTGCTGAAAAATATTACCGCCATGAGGTAAAATAGCAGTAACTCCAGTACGGATATTCTCGCCTTCGATTTTGGTGAAATGCCCGACTTTTACACCCGGCACGTCGGTGATGGCATTTAATGTCCCCGTTGGAAGTACTCCAAATATGATCCCTTTTTCCCTTGGTCTCTCTTGGGAAAAAGCAATAGAAGTCGATAAAAAGAAAAGGACAAATAAGGTTTTGAGGTATTGCATAGCTAGTGGTTTCCCGAATTTAAACTTTATGTCTTCACCAAAAAATTACCATGGCTATCAATCTGGCTAAAACAGCGTTTTATAGCGTATTCTCATTATTTAAGAATATTATTAAACCTATTTCTTTACAAAAATGGGATTGGTGCAAGCATCTTATAAATTAGCATTCCGCTCAGAGGATAGTTAAAAGTTAGACTTCGAAATCGCTTAGTCTGACTTATAATGTGATCTCAAATTCACTAGTATTGCGTCAATTTATTTTAAAATAACACTTTATTATAGTTCTCTCCGCGTAAATCTCAGTGTTCCTCTGCGGTTAAAAAAAGAATAAAAATGCTGAAAAAAGAACGATACGAAGCCATTATCAACCATTTTCGTACTAACATGCCCATTGCTGAAACTGAACTTCAGTATGAAAATCCTTTTCAGCTTTTATGTGCTGTGGTTCTTTCTGCACAATGCACTGATAAGCGGATTAATATGGTGACGCCGGCCTTATTTGAGAAGTTCCCAGGTCCGGAGTTCTTGGCAGCTTCCAATTTTGATGAGCTTTTTCCTTACATCAAGACGGTGTCTTACCCTAATAATAAAACCAAGCATTTGTTGGGTTTGGGGAAAATGTTGATGGAGGATTTTGGAGGTGAGGTTCCTTCCACCGTACCGGAGTTGATCAAGCTACCTGGAGTGGGTCGGAAGACGGCCAACGTGATCACTTCAGTTGTTTGGAATCAGCCAAACATGGCTGTGGATACCCATGTTTTCCGAGTTTCAAAAAGACTCGGCTTAGTCTCCCAAACTGCCAAAACTCCACTGGAAGTAGAAAAGCAACTTATCCGACATATCCCCAAAGAATATGTGCACATCGCACATCACTGGCTGATTTTGCATGGTCGATATGTTTGTTTGGCCCGTCGTCCAAAGTGTGAAGAATGCACTTTGACACATTTGTGTAGGTATTTTGAGAAAAATCAAGGGAAACTCAGCAAAGTAGAAACAGAAAAATAATGTGTGGAATCCACCTGATTTGGGGTAAGGGAGCAAACGAGGAGGCAATTGATACCATGCTTGAAAAAAGCAGGCATCGTGGCCCGGACCAACAAGCGAGCTTCAGCCCCTGGCCAGGACTATGGATTGGAGTAAACCGATTGAAAATTTTGCACACTGGTCTGGAAGCAGACCAGCCTTTATGGGCTCCCGACGGAAGATCACTCTTGATTTGGAATGGCGAGCTTTATAATTATCAAGTGTTGCGAAAGCAACTTCAAGGTTTGGGGATCACTTTTATCACTCAATCAGATACTGAAGTGGTTTTGCATTTTCTTCGAGTTTTTGGGGAAAAAGGCTTGGAGAAACTTCAGGGAATGTTTGCCTTTATTTTTGTGGATTTAATTGAAAAAGCGGTGCTTGTTGCCCGTGATCAAAACGGTGAGAAACCTCTTTTTTATGCACAGAGTCCTGACACACTTCTACTTTCTTCGGAATGTCAAAGTATACAAAGTCTGAAAAACACCTCGCTTGATCCTAGACAATTTGAAACTTATTATTATTTGAGGGCACCTCTTCTAGGGAGTACTTTTTATAAGGGAATTCATGAATGGAAGCCTGGGAGATATACCAAGATTTTGAATCATTCGACATTTAGATGGGATACAATTTCAATCAATACTAAGCTTAATTCCCAACCAACTTTTGACACATTCAAAGAGACCTTACCTGATGTCGTTTTGAGGCAATTTCATGCCGATGTTCCGGTGGGAATTCAGCTCAGTGGAGGAGCAGATAGTTCCTTACTTTATGCACTTTGGTACACTAAAACCGGTACTCCTTTGCATTCTTATACCATTCAGGTGGAACAAAAATATCGCAAGAAATATGCGGATGGAGATGCTTCCAATCGCTTTTCAAAGCAATTCCCTTCCAACCATAAGCTGGTGGAAATTGATCAAAAGATCTTTTGGGAAAACTGGGATGATTATCTGAAAAGCGTGGATCAGCCAATTGGTGATTCGGCTGGGTTTTTAAATTGGATGATAGGAAAAGAGGCTAAAAATTCAGTCAAAGTATTGGTTTCAGGGGCAGGTGCAGATGAGCTTTGGGGAGGTTATCAGCGGCATAAGGCGTTTGATATTTACCAGAAGAGGAAAGATTTGCTGTTAAGATTTCAGGGGATTTTAGGTAAAATCCCTCTAGGAAGAAGCTACCAAAAATTCATTTCAGCAATCGATCCAAGTCCACAGAAGACCTTTCTCAATTTCTCAGGTTTAGAAAATATTCCTGACGAATTAGGAGAGGATTACGATAGGATTTTTGACAAAAATCTTCCTCTTTATCCTCAAATGCTAGATTTTGACAGACAAGTCTATTTAGTGCAGGACGTGTTGAAAATTCAGGATAATGCCTTGATGGCACATAGTATCGAAGGAAGATCGCCTTATTTGGATGTTTCCATGATAACACTTTGGAGAAACGTAAATGACGAGAAATTACTTAAAGGGAAGCCTTGGATTCGACAGTTTCTGAATGAGTTGGATTTATCATGGATTTCTGAGCGAAAGAAAATGGGCTTTGGATTGCCTTTGAAAGAGTGGTTTGCAGAAAATGGAGAATTTGCGAAGCGGGTTTTCGATTCTATCAAATCCTTTGAAAAAACCCATGGAGGGGACTTTCCCGAAAGAATGAGAGCGCTGGCTGCCAAACCTGAGTTGGGTACCAAAGGTCATTTTTTAACACTTTATAATCTGTTTCTTCTCGCAGAATGGGTCAAATTGCATAAGCTATGAGGATCATCTACATCCATCAATATTTCAAAACTCCAGCTGAAGGTGGCGCTGTGCGCTCTTATCATTTGGCTAAAGGATTGGTGGATGCAGGTCATGAGGTAGAAATGATTACTGCGGGGTCTAATTCTGGCTATGATCAGCGATGGATTGAGGGAATTAAGGTGCATTATTTGCCGGTTAGGTATGAACAAAAATTCGGGTTTTTTAGGCGTGTTTGGGCTTTCTTAAGCTATGTGCGCCAAGCTAAAAAACTGATAAAGAAATTACCTAGGCCGGACCTTCTGTATGTTACTTCCACTCCTCTTACAACAGGATTACTTGGGCTTTGGGCAAAAAGAAGAATGGCGATTCCATATATTTTTGAAGTACGCGATCTCTGGCCACAGGCTCCCATAGAGGTTGGGGCAATTAAGAATCCAATAGTAAAGAGAAGTCTTGAATCCTTGGAGAAAAAGATTTACCAGCGTGCCATGAGTTTAGTGGCACTTTCTCCGGGAATCGCAGACCATTTGCGAAAAGTCACTCCAAGCCAGAAAATTCACCTTATCCCTAATTTCTCAGATTTGGATAGATTTTTCCCGATGGAGAAAAGTGAAAGATTACTTCAAAAATATCAGCTGACAGATGCTTTAACAATTGCCTACACAGGAGCCTTGGGTCAGGTTAATGCGGTGAACGAGCTTTTAGATTTAGCAGAAAAAGCGCAGGATAAAGGAAAGAGTTGGCAGTTTCTAATAATGGGGCAAGGAAGTCATGAGCCTCAGCTTAGACAATTAGCAATTCAGAAATCACTTTCCAATGTTCATTTTATTCCATTTGGGTCAAAAGAGAAAGTGAATGAAGTGTTAAGTCTCGCTGATTTTGCCTGGATTTCTTTTGCACATTTGCCTGTATTGAAGACAAACAGTCCAAATAAATTTTTTGATGCTTTGGCTGCGGGGAAACCAATTTTGGTAAATCATAAAGGCTGGGTTTACGATTTGGTGAAAACTCATCAGCTTGGGATTTCTTGCCTTCCTTCAAAAATTGATTCAGCTTTTGCGAAGCTGGAAGAATTAGAAAATACTCCGGGAAAATTGATAAAAATGGGTGTAAACTCCCGATTGTTAGCTGAAAAGTATTTTACCAAAGAGCTGGCAATTTCCAGGTTAACTCATGCAATAAATCCAAAGAGTATCACTCAAAACTCTACTGACGAAAAGGATATTATGACTGCTTAAATAGCTAGTCAGTCATTTTTTTATACTTTAGAAGTACTGCCTGAAAATCTTCCTTTCTCCCGTTTTAGGCTCATAAATTACACAAATTTTTTAGGTAATACCCTGATAAATAAAGGTGTATAAACAGGTTTCTTTTAAAAAATCTACATTTCTCAAAACCATTTTATGGTTAGCTGGTTTCATTAGTCCAACTTAATACTTAACCAAAAACCAACTAACATGAATTCAATGAAAATTAAAGCATGGCGATTTTTATCGCTATCACTTGCCCTTTTAGTCACGATGGCATTTTCTTCCTGCGATGACGATGATGATGACATGATGCCAGAACCTGATGACATCGTAGATGTATTAGTAGATGATGCTAATTTTTCCATTTTAGCATCTGCAGTTGTTGCAGCGGAATTAGACGATGATTTAAGCGGCCCAGGTCCTTTCACAGTTTTTGCTCCAACAGATGCTGCGATTGGAGATTTTATTTCTGACAATGGGTTAACAGCTGACGCATTGTTAGGAAGCGCAGATTTAGCCGATATTTTAAGTTATCATGTTGTTTCGGGAAATATCACCTCAGGTGATGTAGCCGCCGGTCCAGTTACTTCTCTCACTGGAGACAAATTTTATGTTAGCGTGGATCCTGAAAATAAAATCTGGATCAATGGTAACACAATGATCACGGCTGTAGATAAAATGGCTAGTAACGGAGTTATCCACACGCTTGATTATGTAATTACTGCTCCTACTCAAAGTATTGCTGAAATTGCAGTGGCGAGTACTACTGCTTCTACACCGGAATTTACCCAATTAGTAGCAGCACTTTCAAGAGCTGGTTTGGTAGATGCAGTGAGCGGAGGAATGGATGATAATCTAACAGTATTTGCTCCTACAGATGCAGCTTTTGAAGACTTGTATGATGCACTTGGTGTGAGTGGAGTAGATGAAATTGATGTAGATTTATTGACTTCAGTACTTACATATCATGTCGTCCCTGCTAGAGCTTTCTCTCAGGATTTAAGAGACGGAGCAGAGCTTCCTACACTTTTGGAAGGAGAGACTTTAACTGTTGATCTTCCAGGTTTGATGATAAATGAAAGTGGTCTAGTGCCTTCCATGCTAAACATTCACGCAACTAATGGTGTTATCCATGTAATTGATAAAGTAATAGTACCAGAGTAATTTTTGCGATTTAATACTATAGTAATAGGAACAGGGTTTATTGGTAAAAGCGAGTCTAGTTTTAGGCTCGTTTTTTATTATATAACGGATTAAAACCCTTATTCATTTGGCTTTCTTGGTCTGTATCCCGATTCTCTAAAGATTTTCTCGGCATCTGGTTCTGCCATCAATACGTCCAAAGGTACATCTTGATTGAACTGGTAATCGTCCACGATATTCCAACCTAACCAACGCCCTAATCTACCTGGTGCTTTGGTACTTATTGCATCTGTAAACGGCGCTTCACCTATGTATTTTCTTATTTCAAAAGGGTTGGTTTCGAACAATAACTCATTTTCCACGAAATGAGACCATATCAATTCTTCATTGTCAAAACTCTCAGAAATCGCTTCAGGAGTATAGCCAATGATATATTGATCAGAAGTGCAGGGCAAAATCGCTTTTGTAAAATGATATGTTTTGCCATAATAAATCATCTCTGCTAGCAGGGTATTATCTGCAGGATTAGTCTTGTTGAATCTGGAAGAAATTGCCATTACAATCATAGGAACGATGTAAGGTTTATCGTATCGCTCAGCCATATATCGGGGAAGCTCAGGCTGGAAAGTATGAGTAGGAGGCAAGAAATAATCCAATCCTATGACGATTAAATCATCCTTTACAATTAAATCAGAATTAAATCCAGAGGTAAACGTATAAACCTTAGGTATCTGAAATTGTGGGAAGTAATATTTGATGGCTTTGAAGGCAGTTTCAAGATCCTTTTCCACACCCGAAAAATCATTAAAAACTACTTCCACAGAGTCATAAAGTACCCTCATGGCAGAATCTTGATGAATAGCTAGGAGTTCGGCAGCCAAACTGTCCGGACTTGCGTAGAGATCCATTTGTAGGTATTCCTTGGTAAACTCTGGGTGCTTCTCAAATAGATACTTGAATTCATCAATTGATTTGGCTTCGAAAAAATCCTTTTCTAATCGTATGATGTTCACCGTCAGATCTTGGTCTAAGATTTCAGGTGAAAGCTCACAGCCTTCATCTTCTTTTTTGCCGCAGGCGAAAGCTAAAATCAATAAGAGAGAAAGGGTTATATGTCGGTAGCTGTGAATTCGCATGAATTATTTTTCTTTAATATGATTATCCGCAATGATGTCAGTCACCTTAGGTTCCTTGCTTATCTGGTCGGAAGACCGATGACCGAAGACTCCCGCAGTGGCGGGACAGGCAGAAGTGGCCTCAATTCTTAAGTTTAACATATTCTTTTTTGCTTTTGACTCCATACTGGCACAAAAGCGGATATACATATTCTTTAAAAATAGGTATTGGATATGTAACAGACTCAACGATTTTTTTTAAAAGCTATTACCCTCTTACCGCTTTCAATATTACATCATACACATCAGTAGGCTGAATAGTATCCGAATTCACCAAGTTTTTGTCCTGAGACACCAGCAGAGGTTTATCTGAATCATCTTCGCTTAGTCTTCCATGGGCTCCCTTAACCAAAGTAGCATCCAAAGGAATCACATCCATGAGGTATCGGAAGCCAAGTTTTTTCTTCAGCACTTTTGAACCGACGGTTAGCATAGGGATTTTAATGTCTGGATTCAAAACCAACTCTACAGGATCATAACCAGGCTTTTTGTGAATGTCCACACAGCGGGCGTAATCAGGCGCCTTGGCATCATCCAGCCAGAAATAATAGGTAAACCAAGAATCCTTATCAGACATCACCACCAAATCACCGGCACGTTCATGATCGATTTGATGTTGCTTTTTACCTTCCTCATCTAGCACCAATTCTACTCCCGGAGTAGATTCAAGAAGCTTTTTCACCTGCGGCAAAATACTCAAATCATTCACATGAATATGCGCGACCTGATGATCAGCCACAGCAAAAGCTTTGGAAGTTCCAGCATCTAAGGTCTCTAAACCCTGCTCATCTTTCACCTGAATCCAGCCTTTCTCTCTAAATAGGCGATTCAAATGAACAGGCTTGCTCACGGAAGTAATGCCATATTCAGATAACAAAATGACTTGTGTTCCCTGGTTTTCAAAATAGGTGATCAGGTCCTCAACAAGCTCATCCACTTCTTTTAGGTACTTGCCGATTTTGTCAAAATCTATCCCATACTTCTGAAGAGAGTAATCCAAATGTGGTATATAAATCAGATTTAAAGTTGGGTTGTGCCACTCATCTACTTTTTTGGAAGCATCAGCAATCCATTTGCTTGAGGCGATGTTTGCATTTGGTCCCCAAAAAGAGAAAAGAGGAAATTGACCCAACTCTTTCTGAAGTCGGTCACGCAATTCCATCGGCTGGCTATGGCAATCAGGTTCCTTCCTACCGTCTGCTAGATAAAGAGGTCGTGGAGTCACGGCATAGTCAACACTGGAGTACATATTATACCACCAAAACATATTGGCAACGGTAAAGTCAGGATTCTCTTTCCTAAGTGTCTCCCAGACTTTTGGGGATTGCACCAGCTTGTTCGACTGGCGCCAGAATTTGATTTCACACTCATCCTGAAAATACCAACCATTTCCAACGATCCCATTTTCATTTGGCATTTTGCCAGTCAGGTAAACGGATTGAGCGGAACAAGTCACAGCTGGCAAAACAGGTTCAACTACTGCGCGCTTACCTTTTTCTATCCACTTTTTCAAAAAGGGAGTATGCTCTCCAATTACTCGTGGAGAAAGCGCCACTATATCTAAGACGACTGTCTTCTTCATTTTAATTCAATTTTTCGATTACCCAAGCCAACTCTCTTGAAATAGATTCTCCTAAACTTAGGCGGGTATCTTCTGGTAAAACTTCCCAGGTATAGGTTTCAACTTCCAAGTGATTCGTCAAGGAAGGGTTTTTTAAAATTTCATTGAGAACAATTGAAATTTGATCCTGGGTGGAAGCCAGAGCACCATAATTATCTAAGAAAACAGGCACATGAAAGTGTATTCTCCATTCTTCTTCGTCTGTAGTATCCAATACTTTGAGCGCTTCAGGTAGATCAGAGTAAGAATTCATCGTTCCGTCTTTCCTTTTAGCCACAACTTGATGTAGGTAGGTTGATTCCTCGAAAGGTAATAGGTTCACCTTGAGCAAATCTCTAGCTGCTGGCTCATGTGGGATGAGCACTCTCAAGGCTGCAGAAATTTGAATCTTACCAATTTTGATTCCTGCCTTTTCAAATTTCGCAAAGGTATCAGCTGGTTTTTCATAGACAATTGCAAAGTGACAGACATCGTAGCAAACCTGGATGTGCTCCTTCAAAACTTGCTCCGCTTGCTCTTCGGAAATGTTCAATTTATCAGCTAGCCAAGGCTTTCCAATTGGCAGCAACCAATCTGAAAATAGCCAAACCATCTCATCGGAATTCTCTAAAATCCCATCAGGTTCAGGCTCAATATCCAAATGAAGCGATTTGCCAGTTTGCGATTTTATATGCACCAGTTCTGCAACTACTTCAAGCAAGTGCTTCGTTGCCAACTCCATTCCAGCATTCAGCTCTGCATCCGATTTGAACCAATGTCTATAGGAAACAGGCGAGGTGGAGATTCCTCCATCTTGTCCGTCAGGTAATAGCTGTGCTAGAATTTGGAATGATCTTATGGTATAATCCCTTCGATCTGTTGTAGTCCAATCAGGAAAATGAACTTGATCTTTTACAGTAGTTCGGTGAAAATCCCCGTACGGAAAGCCATTTAAGGTGAAAACATACGCGTTTTCAGTTTCTAGCCACTTTTTAAAGTCACCGAGTTGATCAGCATTGTGGAGCACAAGACTTGCTTCATGAGATAAGCGCAAACCTATTCCAAAAGGCTGGTCGACTTCCAAACGCTCCTTTACTTCTGGGATATATTTTTTCAGGTTTTCAAGTGTAGCCTCCCAGCTTTCTCCGGGGTGAATATTGCTGCAGTAACTGAGGTGAAACCCTTTGATTTCCATGAATAAAGATGATTTTGTGCTGAATTAACTAGTGACCAAATTTTGTGTTTGGTTGTAACTTTTGAGCAGGTCTATAGCCTGATGAATTAGCTCATGATCCATTTCATGAACTTCCTCTCCTTTGCCCAAGGCTTTTAAAAGCATGATAGTAAGTTGACCGCCCAAATGCTCCTGAAATTCCTTTAAGCCTTTAATGAGGTTGTCTCCACCTAATTCTGGAGCAAAAAGTTCAAATCCCAAAGTCTTAAATACTGCAATTATTCTGGTAAGATCGTCTTCCGAAATCCACTCTTTTAAATAAGAATAGGTAGAGTCCAGAGCAATTCCGATTGCCACAGCTTCACCATGACGGATTCTAAAATCACTTAAATGCTCTAGTTTATGTGCAGCCCAGTGGCCAAAATCCAAAGGACGGGATGAGCCAAACTCAAAAGGATCTTTTCCGGAAATATGATCCAAATGCATCTGTGCACAGCGAATGATTAACTCCTGCATAGGAGCCATTTCGCGGGCAGCAAGAGCTGAGGAATTTTCCTCAATCCATGTAAAAAAGCTTAAATCTTTAATCAAAGCGACTTTAATCGCTTCAGAAATTCCTGATCTCCAATCCCTATCGTCTAGCGTTTTTAAGAAATTGAAGTCGTTCAAAACGGCATAAGGTGGAGTAAAAGTCCCTAGGTAATTCTTCTTACCAAATAGATTTACCGAATTTTTAACTCCAACAGCGGAGTCATTTTGCGAGAGAACTGTAGTAGGAATACGGATCAGTCGAATACCTCTATGGGAAATTGCAGCGGCAAACCCTACCATGTCAATCACGGCTCCTCCTCCTATCACGGCAATGTATGAATGCCTGTCGATTCCGTACAAATGGGTTGCTTCAACGATTTCTTGGTAGATAGCCTCATCATTTTTAGATGCCTCTCCACCTACTACTAGTATTGGATCCGAAGCTATTGTAAAAAACTCTGAATGAACCTCTGAATATATTTTCAGTTGGCTTAACAGGTTTGGGTGAGCTTGCACGACCCCATTGTCCACTACGAAGAGGACTTTGGACTTTCTTTCAGCTGAAAGAATATCAATAAAAAGCTTATTCTCAGGAGAAAATATTTCTTCCGAAAAGCATACTTGATATTTGAAGGGTACTGAAAATGATTGTTCTATAATCGTATTCATAATCAACAGGGTATGGGCTTAAGCTGATTGCTGGAATAAAGACAATTCCGAGCTCCTTTTAGTTCTTTGTGCTAGGTGACAGCAAATTTTTTGGCCAGCCAAAGGGAAATTGGCAACAACAATAACACAATTATTCCAATCTTCCATCCTGCGAAAGCCGCTGCAATAGAAGCATTGACAATAATTAGGGAAATAACGGCAGCTTTCACTGATTTGCCAATAAGTTTTGGGTCTTGGCTCCGAATAGCTTTGATCAAAGGCGGAAAAATCATGTAACTAAGCAATGCCAAAAAAGGGATTACTTCCAAAATAGGAGTGTCATGCATAATTGGCATTGCAGCAATGACCACTACCACAAGTACATACATTGACAATCCTCCATAAAGCGCATTTCTGTTTTTTCCATGCACCTCACCCCGACTGATCATCGTAATTGCCGCTACAAATACAAGCGGTATCATCCCAAATATCCAATAGGTAGTAAACAAGCTAGGAACCACACTTACTCCAAGAAGTAAATTTCCAGAACGACAAAGCCCCATATTGACAGGACCTAAAAGATTCTGATGTTTTCCCCAATAGTCATATAGCACAGCTAAACATGCTACTGCACAAGCGATTCCGGCAGACACAAGATTAACCTGTGCAGCTGCCAAAACTCCACCTAGAAGCAGCAAGAAAGACATCCATGCTGCTCCAGACTTCGAAGCTCTGCCACTTGGAATTGGTCTCTCGGGTCGCTCTACAGCATCTAGCTCCGCATCAAAAACATCATTAAACGCAACACCACCAGCATACAATCCAATTGTACTCAATGAAAGCCAAGCTAATTTTAATATCAGTTCATTGCTACCTTGCCCACCAGTCAGGATGTATACCCAAGTTCCAGAAATAGCGAAACCCGCCCAAATGTCAGCTATTGCCGTGACTACATTTGCGGGACGGGTTAATTGTAAATAGGCGAAAAGCCGAGAAGTACGCATTAATTAATTTTCTACTATATCTGAGTTTCCTTCTATTCGTGGTGTTTGGCCACCGCGAAGTACCGAGTTTCCACTCATTTTTTTGGTTTGATCCAATGGAGCAGCATTCAACCAATCTTGCTCATCCATTTGTCCGCTTTGGCCAAATGCCGTAAGCGCATTTTGGTAAGTCACCAGCTTGATATGGTCCTCTGAAATTCCTGATTTGCGCATGAGGTCAGCAGTTTTTGGCACAGCCAAAGGATCAGAAATGCCCCAATCCGCAGCAGAATTGACGATTATGCGCTCTGGACCGTATTGCTTCACTATTTCAACCATGCGCTCCGAACCCATTTTGGTATGTGGATAAATAGTGAATCCAGCATAGTAGCCACGATCCAAAACTTCCTTAACCGTTTCCTCATTGTTATGGTCCACGATCACCATTTTCGGATCCAGACCATGCTCTTCGGAGACGTCCATGCTACGAATAGTACCTTTTCTTTTGTCTCTGTGTGGCGTATGGATAAGTACTGGCAAATCCACTTCTTTGGCCAATTCCAATTGCAGTCTATAAAATTTGTCCTCGGCTTCAGTCTGATCATCATATCCGATTTCGCCGATCGCAACAACACCTTCTTTGCCTACATAAAGCGGTAGCAGTTCCATCACTTGCTCAGCCAAAGGTTCGTTATTTGCCTCTTTTGAATTGAGACCCATCGTGCAATAATGTACTATCCCAAATTGACTCGCGCGAAATCGCTCCCAACCTACTAGTGTGCTGAAGTAATCTTTAAAACTACCGACTTCCGTACGAGGCTGACCTAACCAAAACGCAGGCTCAATAACTGCTACAATTCCAGCCTTTTGCATGGCTTCATAGTCATCTGTGGTTCGGGATACGACGTGGATATGAGGATCTATATACATTGCTGATAAATTTTTGAGGGATTGTAAAATTAGGAATTAAACTCGAGTTCGCTGAAACTCCAAGCCAATGCTTTCCCAAGCGATTGCATCCATATCAAGTTTAGCTACTTGGGTTGAGTTAGTCTCAAGGACTTCTTTAGCTTTTGAATAAGCCGATTCTCTAAGGGTAAGTAAGGCTGCCTTTTGCTGCAAATCATCTATTGTAGCTAGAGCTTTTTTCAGGTCATCGAAATACTCATCGTTTACAAAAGGAGCTACCAAGCGCCAAATTTCCGGCATCACATCTCTTCCAGCAGCCCAACGCTCATGCGCAAAGTCTCGGGCTATTGAAGCCAAAGCTGGATTCCTTCTCTCTTCCAATCCCTGAATTCTATACAGTGGGCGCTGCATGAATATTGCTTTTAGTACCATTTGATTCCAATTTGCTTCGGGGAAATATTTCGCCGGAAAAGGATTATTCAATGCAATTGCATCAAATACCAAAGAGATATTTGTTCGCAAACCATCAATAGCTCTAGGAATTAAATCCTCCTGAAAAGGCATAAGAGGCAAAGCTGCGTAAAGTGCCTGGTGCTCGTACATATCTGCTGTTTCAAAAAGCTGGTTTATCGCAGCAAACCAAGCGTCTTTCTCCTGTGGATAACTTAGCATCAATACCGTTCTCGCGGTCTGCAACTCATCCCAATGTTCAGGCTGAAAGCCTACTACCAGATCATTTGCATGCGCTATGGAAGCAGATGAAAGCTTGAGTTTATCTTTTTTGTAGAATCGGGAAGCTTGGCTGAAAGAGAGAAAAAACTTGGAAGGACTTCCTTCAGAAGTAATTTTGTCCACTTGGTTATTTAGCCAATCTAATCCTTTCTGACTGGGTAATGTTTCAAGCAATTGGGTGAGAAAGCTTGTTAATTGATTTTTCATAATCGAATTGCCGTTGAGGGCCTAGCGTCAACTTTGCTTTATTCGTTAAAATTCGCTGAAATCTACCAGAATATCCAGTTACTTAATGCTCAACGGTAGGAAAAAGTGCCTGATATGACGAAAATCACTTTTCTTTAAAATGACTATAAGAAATTCTGATTTAAATTAATTATTTAAGACTTTTGGGAGGATAAGCTAATTATAGACTTGTTAATGCATCCATTCCCTTGATGATAAATCGTGTATGAATAAACTGGTATGAGCGTAAGTTCCTTTTTTATTGGCCTCTGTGGTCTTGGGTGGATCATAGCATATATTGAGGCATTACGACTTGGATTCCGGGATAAATCCTATGGCATTCCCTTTATCACCCTTGCCCTAAATTTTACATGGGAGATTTATTATACCTATCAAGGTTATCTGGTTTTTGGCTCTCACATATCCACGTATGTTAATTGCTTTTGGGTGCTTCTTGATGCAGGAATATTATACACTTACCTAAAGTATGGTTATGCCGAGGTAAGCGTAAGTAAAACCGTCTTTTTTACTCAGGCAATTGCGTTTCTTGTAGTGTGTTTTATCATTCAACACTTCGCATTTCTGTACCTTGGAATAGTTAACGGAGCTCTTTACGTAGGTTACTTGATTAACTTTCTTATGTCATTCCTATTTGTGAGAATGTATTTTCGTCGAATGGATTTAAAGGGGCAATCCTTACTTATTGCCATCCCAAAGTGTATCGGTACATTTTCAACGACCATTCTGTTTGGGATTATAGGATCTAAAACTGCAGGGGGCGTGCATGAACTAATTCTCTATATGGGATCACTGATTTTTTTTACAGACCTGACTTACATTTACTTAGTTAGCAAAAAAATGAAGAGTCTGAAGGCGGCATGTTTGGGAGGTCAAATGGCACAGAATCATTAAGTGCAAAAACCTATCAGCCCCCGATAGCAATCATACTTCTGTTATCAGAATGAAGTGCAGGGTCAGATAATTTCTCCATACTGTCCATGCCGGCACGGACGGCCTTTTTATTGAGAATAGATTTCAGAATCAGGTTTTCCACATCTTCACCAGCTCTCATAGCGGCAAGCAAGTCTGTTTCTTGATTTGAAAAAAGGCAGTTTTTGATCCGACCATTAGCAGTAAGTCGGATTCGGTTGCAAGTTCCACAGAATGGATTGGTCACCGAAGATATAATTCCAAAATCACCTTTATATCCTTGAATCTTAAATTTTCTGGCTGTGAAATTGTCCTCATTTGGAAGAGCAGAAATCTTCTCAGCACCGAAGTGGGAACCTAATTGGCTTAGTACTTCCTTCTCCGAAACCATCTTTGACTTATCCCAGCGATTGCCATCAAAAGGCATAAATTCTATAAAGCGAACTGAGACGTTGAAGTCCTTCGTCAGCTTCACCAAATCCACCAACTCGTCATCATTGGTTCCTTTTACCAGCACAGTATTAATCTTCAGGTTAAATCCTTCATCATGCAACAGTCGGAAATTGTCCAGGGTCTTTTGAAAACCTGTTCTTCTCGTAATCTCAAAAAATCGATCTTCCCGTAAAGTGTCTAAACTGAAGTTTATGTTTTTGACACCCAACTTCTTGAAGTTATCCACATGCCTATCAATCAGCAATCCGTTAGTAGTCAAAGAAAGATCAACAGGAAGCTTTGAAAGGCCATCTAAAATCTCATTGATATCCTTTCGAAGTAGCGGTTCTCCGCCAGTTAGCCTAATCTTATCCACACCCATGCCGACGAATATTCTTGCGAACTCAAGAATTTCTTCTGCACTCATCAAGGAGGCTTTGGGACTGAGTGGAATGCCATCAGCGGGCATACAATATGTGCAGCGCAAATTACACTTCTCTATCAGGGAGATTCGCAAGTAATTGTGAGTTCTCCCAAAAGTATCTTTTAGCTCATTTATATTACTCGCTTGGCTCATGGTTGGCTCCTTTCAATATTCTAAATACATGCAGCAAATGCGGAAAAACCGCATCCATTGACTCCCTTGCTCCATTCGTAGATCCTGGCAAAGCCAAGACTATACTGTCACCAATAGTTCCTGCCACGGATCTTGAAAGCATGGCAAATGGCATGATTTTCTGTCCATAGCTACGAATTGCTTCTTCCACACCTGGAATTCTGCGTTCTAATATAGGCTCCAAGGCTTCCGGTGTGACGTCTCTTTGGGAAAGTCCAGTTCCACCCGTGAAAATAACCAATTGATTCTTCTCAGTTAGTTCAAAAGTCCGGGCTCGGATCAGCTCCAACTCATCAGGAATTACCTCATAAGAGGTCACATTCACACCATGCGTCTTCAACTTATCCACAATTACTTTTCCTGCTTTATCTTCCTTGACCCCCTTAGAAATGGAGTCAGAACAAACAACTACAGCAGCTTGGATTTCTTTAGGATCTTTTTCCTTGAAACTGGATTTTCCGCCTGTCTTCTGCACTAAACCTATTTCCCGAATTACAATTCCCTTGTCAATAGGCTTTAGCATATCGTACATCGTCAGCGCAATCACTGAAGCTCCATGCATGGCTTCCACTTCCACTCCGGTTTTATAAACTGTCTTCACGGTAATATAAATCCGTATTTCTAATCCATCAATCTCGTATTCCACTGCAGTATATTCCACAGGAAGTGGATGACAATCAGGAATGGTAATGTGGGTGTTTTTCACTGCGAAAAGTCCTGCCACCTTAGCCATTTCGAACACATTGCCTTTTGGTACACGGTTTTCCACCACAGCTGCAATGGTCTCAGCTGAACTGACATGTACAATCGCCTGAGCTTTTGCCGTGCGAAGTGTGGTGACTTTATGTGTGATATCTACCATTTGTTTACCTAATTATCTGCAAATATGCCCCTTGACGTACTTTCATTGTTTACTTTGCTGGAAGACCGAAGACCGGTGACCGAAGTTGTCTAAATGATAACTTTCACCGTACTGTAAGTCGCTTTAGTCTTTTTCTCTATGGAGTTGCAGATTTACCTGTTTTGTTCAACTATTTACCTTCCACTGATGATCGGCATTATCAAGTTTCTCCTTACCGAAGATTGGAACATGCTCTTTCACTTGATTCACGAGCCATTCTGTGGCTTCATAGACCTGCTTCCTTCTCGGTGAGGAAACGAAAACAAAAATGCAAATCTCTCCTACTTTCACTTCACCCAAACTATGATAAATGTGTAGGCAAGTCAAATTGAATTTCTCGAAAGCAGCTTCACGGATTTCATGCAGTTTTTCATTCGCCATCTCCTCATAAGTTGTGTATTCTATGGCTACGACTTTAGTATCACCAACTTCATCTGCACGAACCTGACCAAGGAAAATGTTATGTGCACCAATGCTATGCTTGCCTTGATGCTTCGCAATAGAATCAGCTATAAATTCAGGAGAAATCGCTCCTTCAAGAAATACTTTTTTCATCTTCTATTTGTATTAAGTCTTTTGCTCCACCGCGAATAAGCTTCAACTTCTTAAATCCTTTTTGGGAAAGTAACTCAGCCGCTTTTCTACTTCTTGCTCCAGATTTACAATAGATCCGAAATTCCTCAGTTTTATCCAAGCGATCCGCTTCTTTTTCTAATACTGAAAGCGGAATCTGAATTCCATTGTTCAACTTCACCTCGGGCATTTCTCCGAACTCCCGCACATCCAATACTATTGATTCTCCTAATAGGGCTTCCTCTGCAGAAATCATATCAAAGGAAATAGAAAGATCAGGCTTTTTCGCTTCGGCTACCTTACCAAATTCAAACACTTGCTGCAAATTGCTGAGCAAATCGTAAATCAGAATTTTGCCAGATAGCACTTCCCCGATTCCCAAAATAATCTTCATTGCTTCATTTGCCTGAAGCATTCCTATCAATCCGACGGTCGTTCCCAGCACTCCAGCTTCGGCGCAATTCGGAGCGGATAGATTTTCCTCTGGGAAAATATCTCTATAACTCGGCCCACCTTGGAAATTGAACACCGAAATCTGCCCTTGAAATTGATGGATTGAGCCATAGATGAAAGGCTTTCCACTGTCCTCACAGGTATCATTAATGACGTATCGAATAAAGAGATTGTCCGTAGCATCAATGATCAAATCGAAATGCTGGAAGATTTCAGAGGCATTCTTTTCTGTCAAAAACTCCTCGAAAACCAAAACTTCCACACCAGGATTTTTCTTAATTATAGTATCGGCAGCCTCTTTAACTTTGTAAAGCCCGATCTGATCAGCAGAATAAAGTACTTGCCGGTGAAGGTTCGACTCTTCGATTTTATCACCGTCAATAATTCCAATTTTTCCTATTCCAGCTGCTGCCAAATACGGTAAAACAGCACAGCCCAACCCACCAGCTCCCACCACCAAAACGCTACTTGACTTAAGCTTTTGCTGACCGGAAGTTCCAATTCCAGGAAGAATGATTTGTCGCTGATATCTTTCCATTTTATCCTCCTGCAAATGGTGGAAGTAGTGCTACTTCGTCTGTATCAGAAATATTCAGGTCTTGTTGCTTTGAGACAATTTTTCTATTGACAGCTACCTGAAAAGGGAATTGCGCAATGGCATATTTAGAGTCCAACAGATCAAGCAGATCAGCCAAACTCATGGATTTACTGTCCAAAGTTTCTGAATTGCTTCGCGCAGCTTCTGCGATATTTCCAAAATAGTTTACTGTAATCATAGCTTCAAGTTAATACAGATCATTCGCATTAATTACTAAACGGCAAGGTATTCAGGTTTTGGAAAATAAATTCGTCTTCCAAAATCCAATCTTCTTTCAATTGTTTTTTCACTCGTGCCAGATGCACCACTTCGCCAATCACAATAACGGCAGGTGCAGTCAGGCCTTGATTTTCGCTGATTTCTACGATATTTTGAATTGTTCCGACCACTTCTTTTTGCTCCGATTTGGTCCCGTCTTGGATGATGGCTATAGGTAAATCCTGTTTTCCAAAGGAAGCATAAATCGCTGTTATTTCCTTCAGCTTGCTCATACCCATAAGTACTACCACTGTTGCTGAGGATTGGGCTGCTAAGGTCAAATCATTTGAAAGCTCCCGATTGCTAGTGGTGCCGGTAATCACCCAGAAACTTTCGGCCACTCCACGCGCTGTTACAGGAATTCCCACCGAGGCAGGAACGGCCACGCTGGAAGAAATTCCTGGAATCACTTCTACTTCAATTCCATGTGCCAAAGCATAGTTTTCTTCCTCTTTTCCTCTTCCAAAAACAAATGGGTCTCCACCTTTTACCCGGACTACATGTCCAAATTCAGTTGCGTAATTCACGATGAGCTCATTGATCTCGTCCTGTGTATGGCTGTGATTACCTTTCCTTTTTCCCACAAAAACCAACAATGCCCGATTGGCATGTTGTAGAATTTCCTCATTAACCAGCGAATCATATAGCACCACATCTGCATGGCACAGCGCTTTCACGGCTTTTAACGTAAGTAGCTCTGGATCTCCAGGGCCAGCACCAATTAGCGTAAGTTTTGGGGATTTTCCGGTGATAGTTTTCATAGGTCGAGTTGATTAAGTGAGAGTAATTCAGCTTTGCTGTTTACATTCTTGACGAGTGACTTTTCATCAGTATTGATTATGATTTTATGATGCGAAATCAAATTCACCAGCGGACAGAGTTTCAATTTTTCTGCTGAAATAGCATCAGAAAATGTTTTTAAGGCCTTTTTTTTATAAACACCAATCAAAGGATAATCATTTTTGTCATCGCTAAGAAAGGTGATCAGTGCATCTTTTTGTTTTGATTCTGTGGTTAGTTTTGCGAGAAGGCTAGTTGTAATCTTCGGTACGTCACAGCTGAGAATTAGATTTTGCTCGGTATCTGTATGATTGAGAGCGGTAAAAATCCCTCCAACAGGGCCTTTGTCTGGATAGGTATCTTCGATCATCGGCAATCCCACCAACGTGTAATCCCCATTGCTGGTCACCAAGATGATATTGGGCGTGATCGGCATGATTGCTTCGATTATCCATCGTATAAAAGGTTTCCCTTTGTAGAGGACGAGTCCTTTTTCAGACTGCATTCGTGTGCTTTTTCCTCCACAGAGTACGTAAGCCGATATGTTTGCTGAATTTTTCATTCCTCTATTCTCTATAAATCCCTAATGTCTGTTTATCGGTAAGTAAAGTACAGACTCTCCAGCTTCAAGGATTTCTTTTTCTGCCGGGACAAGTACCAACGCATTTCCTAAAGCATAGGAAATCAACATGCTAGAGGCTTGTTTTGGATAAATATCCAATTCCCCATTTTTCTCTGTTCCAAGTATAAAAAGAGTCTTTCCAAACTTGTTATACGTGCGATGCTGGAGCACTCCAGACTGGAAGTTTAAGTCGTAATCAGGGTCGCCTGACATGATTTTCAGCGCCGAAAGAGCATAAATCAAAAAGCAAGTAAGTGAGGAAGCAGGATTCCCTGGTAAAGCAAAAACCAATGTTTTATCTGACTTGCCAAACCATAGTGGTTTTCCTGGTTTTTGGTTGATTTTATAGAAAATTTCCTGAACTCCATTTGCCTGCAAAGCCTCCTCGACAAAATCGTAATCGCCAACTGATATCCCTCCTGAGATGAGCAAAAGGTCACTCTCGAGCCCAGACTTAATGGCTCGTTTGGTCGCCTCCAGGTCATCAACCACTTTTAAAAGCTGCACTGAATCATATCCTCTTGATTTCAGTGCAGATTCCAGCATGATCGCATTGCTCTCGTAAATGGCTCCAGGCCTGAGAGGAGTTCCTGCCTCCTGAAGCTCGTTTCCCGTAACGATCAGCGTAATTTTGGGTTTGTTAGTGACTAAAACCTCTGTGATCCCAAAACTGGTCAAAAAACCAATGATGGATTCGGTGATTCTCGTCCCAGCTGGCAATACTTGTTCGCCAGCTTGAATTTGTTCGCCTACTTCTCTCACATTTGTGGATTTTTCAGGCATTATTTGAATGGCTATATTAGGTCCATTCACTACCACATGCTCTTGCATGATTACAGTATCCGCTTGGTCAGGCACACGGGCACCCGTGAAAATGCGCACGGCTTGATCTGCTAGAATCTCAAAATCGGTCGCATCTCCCGCCTTGCACTCACCGACTACTTGTAGCTCTTCTATCTCTCCTCTTCGAAAGGCATAGCCATCCATCGCAGACTGACGAAACGAAGGTAAACTGATCGGAGCTAAAATTTCTTCAGCCAAATAGCAGCCATAGGAATCCCTAAGGAGCCTTTTTACACTTGGCAGCTGGCTAGCGTGAGTTTTGATAAAATCTAAAGCTTCAGAAACTGAAATCATCTTGCTGTGGAATATTGGCTAAACTTATGAAAAATTACGTATAAATACTTACTTTTCTACGTATTTTATTCTCTCGGTAAGTGTTTTTATGATCTAAAGCACTTTCTACTATGAAGCTCTACCATTTTTGGAGCAAAAAAAAACGCTAATCAAAGCGTTTTTTAAAATCTCAATTTCTATTCTTACCAGCTTCCTCCAGCTCCACCGCCTCCGAAGCCGCCGCCTCCGAAACCACCGAAGCCGCCGCCTCCGCCGCCACCAAATCCTCCACCGCCGCCAAAGCCGCCGGAAGATCTACCGCCACCGCCAAGCATGTTAGCAAGCATAATTGTAGTCCAAAGGTCTACTCCTCCGCCTCTGCCTCCCATATGGTTATTATTGTCGTTTCTATTTTTCAACATTGGAAGAATTACAAAAATGAAAATGAGGAATAAAATCATAAAAATTGCTCCACCGCCATTTCCAGTCGACTCAATATCCTCAGCCTTATATTCTCCTGAGGCGAGTTTGAAAATCATATCTGTAGCCTCATTGAGACCTTCATAATAGGCTTCTCTCCGAAAATTGGGAAGGATCAAGTTTTCAACAATTCGCTTTGCCAATGCATCGGGAACAGCTCCTTCCATTCCGTATCCGGTAGCAATGAAGACCTTGCGATCGTCCATAGCAGCCAGAATCAAGATCCCATTGTCATTTTCTCCTCCGCCAATTCCCCAAGCTTGTCCTAGGCGAAAAGCGTAATCAGAAATGTCGTATTGCCCAACAGATCGCATCATCACGATGGCTATCTGCGTGGAAGTGCTATCATTGTAAGCGACTAATTTACTTTCCAACTGTCCGAGCTCCGAAGCAGCAAGTGTATTGGTGAAGTCAGTCACTAACCTCGGTGGGTTAGGTACAGGAGGGAAGTCCTGCGCCTGAAGTCCAAGTGTGAACAAAAGGTAAAGAAAGGTGATAGGTAGGATCTTATGATCCAAAAGAAATCTCATCAGGAAGTTCGTTTATGTCTGAATCCCCCTGATAGGGGAAATGCGCTCCAAGTTGCTCACCGGCCATGTGGATGCCGTCGATCAGACCTTGTGTAAATTGACCTTGCTTGAATAAGCCAGTCATGTGTTCTTTTATTTTTTCCCAGAAATCCTCCGGAACTACATCGTTGATGCCTTTGTCACCTAGAATGGCAAAGCGTTTATCGACAACAGCCAAGTAGAATAGTACGCCGTTTCGATCTTTAGTTTGGTGCATTTTGAGGGTGTCAAATACCTTCACCGCGCGATCGAGTACCTCGCCTTTGCATCGACTTTCTATATGAACTTGAATTTCTCCAGAGGTGGAAACTTCAGCAGATCGGATCGCATTCACTATCGCTTCCCGATCTGCTGTTGAGAATAATTTCTCAGCCATGATGAGTTGTATTAAAATTGAACGGAAGGTGCATTCTCGGCTCCTGCGGATGCCTCAAAGTAACCTTTCTGCTCAAACCCGTACCAACCTGCAAAGATGTTGTTCGGGAAGGTTCGAAGATTTGAATTGTAATCCTGAACGGACTGATTGAAATTACGTCTGGCGACAGCAATCCTATTTTCTGTGCCTTCCAGCTGAGCCTGAAGTTCTAAGAAATTTTGGTTTGCCTTTAATTCAGGATAGCGCTCCACACTTACGAGCAATCTTCCCAATGCGCCGGAAAGGTTGTCCTGTGCTCCTTGGAATTCAGCAAGTTTTTCAGGAGTAAGATTAGAAGCATCCACATTCATAGAAGTTGCTTTAGCTCTTGCTTCGATAACTGCTGTCAAGGTTTCCTGCTCGAAATCTGCATAGCCTTTTACCGTATTTACCAGGTTAGGAATCAGGTCAGAACGACGCTGATATTGAGTCTCTACCTCAGCCCATTGGCCGTTGATCACTTCCTCTGTTTGGACAAAAGTATTGTAGGTTCCTACGGCTTTGGTGTAAATGAAAATACCGAGCACCAAGAGGATACCAATAGGAATAAGAAACTTTTTCATATGTAAAGATTGAATTTTATAACTTGATTAGACACGTATTTTGGTAGAAGAAGTTTGGTTCTTCATCCATCCTTCACTCAAAATTACCGCTTTTATCTTAATCGCACCCAAAAGAAGACTAAATCTGCTTCCTCAAAACAAAGGTGTACGAGTGATCTTCGTATTTGGTGAGGTCATCACCCTCGTATCGGCGAATCTGCAGCTGGATTTCTTTGCCAGGCTCTGATCTCAGCAATTTGTTGATTTCGCTAAGCGCCCAGATGAATGTAGGAACTCTATTTATTTCCAAGATCTCATCAAAGGCCTGGACTCCTGCCCGATGAGCCGGAGAGCCCGGACGGATTTCATTGACATAGATTCTATTATCGTCATTGGGGATTTTTTTAAGAGACATGCCGCTCATGTCGTATTCAAAAGGCGCATAGAAATTTTCTGCTTTTTGTATCCACAAACGCTCTCGGGGGTAGTCAAAAATAAGTTTTGTTCTCCCAAGAACCTCTGCTCCCAAACTCCCAAGTCGTCCAGAATCCTTGATCACATAGCTAAATCGAGTTTCCTCAGGATAGGAAGTAAGAACGTCATCCAATTTGAAGTTCGCCAATTTCAGATGCTCCACCCTTCCTATGTATCCATACAAAAGACCTCCCAAACTTTGACCCAGCGCTGATTCTATAAAAAGTGGGGGCATTGTAATATTTTCCGAGGTTTCGCGGTTTAGGAGTAATCCATGGTTGGCGCCAGTATCTACCAATAGTCTAGGGCTTAAGACTGAGCCATCTTTTTGCTCCACTTCAGCATTTATATACGGTTTGTTGTCCAGAATTGTCAAGTCTAATTTCCTGTACATAAATGGTCTCCATTTGAATGCCTTAGGCTCATAGAAAACTATCTTCCCGTCGTCATAATTGATTTTAACAGGGTTGTATTTGAAAAACTCATAGCCAAGAATCCCATATATAGGAACACCTATCACGGATTCCAATTCTAAAAATTCCTGCTCCAGAACCAGCAAACTCTGGAAAATGCCTTCGACCGGGCCCAAATCGAAATGATTAATCGGTGAGACAGAAGCCATTAAATCATCGGTTCCATCTGCTCCGACCAACTTGATTCTTCGAGTATACTCTAGACCTAATGCATCACCTAGAATCTTGCTGAATAAAATATTGGAGCGTACCCCTGTATCTACCAGAAAATTTATGGGTGTATTTCCATTCACTGAAACCGGAATTATGATTAGGCTATTCGATGCGACAAATGGTAAGGTGACTTTACGCTTTTCCTCTTTCATAAAAAATCCAGGCACCTGAGCTAAACACAAAATTTGCGCTGCCAGAAAAAATGCCAAGAAAAGAGGTAAGCGTTTATGCATAGAATTATGAAACTTGGATGTTTCAAATAAGTTACTCCGAATTTTGAAATTTTGAAGGGTAGACAGCAAAATCTAGCGATTACTTCACTACTCCTTACGGAATTCTCTTATTTAGTTTTAATTAGATTGAAACCAAATTACCATGATTCAGCGACTAGGTTTGTCATAAAATGGATAATGACTGATCTTTAAATCAACTTATTTTAAACCCATGGCAGATAAAGCCCTTATCGAAAAGGCTAAAAAAATCTTTGAAAACTTCCTATTGAAGCAGGGAAGCAGGAAAACACCTGAAAGATTTTCAGTTATTGACGAATTATATTCTCTTCCAGAAGATGAGCATATGGATGTAGAAGGACTTTTTCTCAGCATGAGAAATAAGGGTTATACCATCAGTAGGGCTACGATATACAACACCTTGGACTTGCTAGTAGAAAGTGGGCTGGCCGTAAAGCATCAATTCAAAGATAAAGTAGCGCTCTATGAACAAGCACTCACCTACAAGCATCACGATCACCATGTATGCAATCAGTGTCGCAAAATCAGAGAGTTTTCAGACCCTAAAATCAATGAGATCAAGGAGATAATTGGCAAAGGCTTTCAATCAGGAATTACTAGTCATTCACTCGTCCTCTATGGGAATTGTGAAATAGAAAACTGCGAAAATCTTCAGGAGATCTAAGAGAATATCTTTCTGTAAATCGGCTTGCGATACAAAAACTGCAAATAAATAGCCGGATAAAGGAGGAAAGTCGCTATGCCAAAAGGCCCGGAGAATTCCACTTCATCTTTGATGATAGCGTGATCACCTACATTTAGGATTCGATGTTTGTGTCTCCACTTTTTTAGGAAAAATGGAAGTGCCACTCCGATATCCACAAAGAAGTATTCTTTGGCAGTAGTATCACTTTCGGTAATCTCGCTCGTCCAATCCTGCTTGAACAGCAAGAAGTTTAACTCCAAAGAAACGATGTCCCCAACTTCAGAACCATCAAATTGCTTCAACTTGACGGGTGGAAATGGAGGGCTGAGCTCTGTGAAGAGAGTTTCATCAAATCCGTTTTTGACAGATAAATAGTCCTGATTGACCTTAGTAGATATATTGATTTTCATGTCTATTTAGAAGCTAAGGACAAATAAGAGAAAGAGGATCAGCCAAATGCCGTCCATAAAATGCCAGTAAAAGGTAAACAAGCGAATCCGCATTTTTTCAAATGGGTTGGTAAGAAGGATTAACCTTTTCACGACATCTTTGTTGCTTTTGGCTAGTTGGACGTATAGAATAAGTGCGAAAATCATTGCTCCGACCAAGTGAAAAATATGAACTCCGCTGAGTACATACAGGAAACTTCCACTAGGGATCCCTGTAAATTCTATGCCTTTTTCTTTCAACTCAAACCAACCGATAACTTGCAGAATCGTAAAGGAGGATCCTAATAATACCGTATTCCTAAGGGTGCTGAGTAACTTTTCAGTGTTTTCTTCCTGATAAGCGATACGTATAGTTGTAGCCGAAAACCCACTCACTACTAATAAAAAAGTAGAAACAACAAAGGCTGCCGGCACTGTTTGGTTCATTCCAGAGAGGAGATTTCGGGAAGAGACCAGAAATGCAAAAGTCAGAAACATAAATATGAGTCCACTACCTAGCATGCCCAGATAGAGCATGGTCTCAAAGGGATGAAGTCGTTCAATCCGCTGGAAAAGAGTAAGCTGATCATTTTGCTGAGTCATTATTCAGAAAACAGTCAACTGAGGTGAAGGTTCAGGAAATTGTAAATTGAAGGATTTTTTTTCCACGAAGGAGGAGGAGTTTACGCAAAGAGCGCAATCATTATTCTATTGAAATTATTTCAACTCAAAATCAAACACGAAAAACTCCAGTTCTTCTGTGTCATTATTTCTCATCCAGAATTTCCCTTCTCGTATAAAATATCTCCCAAGAGCAATAGGGAAATCAGAAAAATCTACTTCATGAATCAATTTAAAGTCTTCTGAAAAAATAAGTAGGAATTGATCAGAAACAGTACCCCTAGCTTGGTTTTCCCTTTTCTTACTTGCCACTCGATAGTACCTATTGTTTTTGACATCATAAACCAAGGGTTGGTAATTGACTTCTAAATTTTTTTGTGCTAGAATCTTAGCTGCATCTTCTATTTCCCCTGATTTAGAATAGTTTCCAGACTTTCGCTTTTCTATCAGCTTAGGATTATTGTCATGGAATTCCCAATTCCCATCTGTTGGATCTAGACTGTAGATATCAATTCCCTCATCGTGGAATAGCAAAAATTTATTGTTGAAGTATTTGACTTCTTTTATACCTGAAATCGATAGTCCCCCGAAATTAATTCTTAGACTTTCAGTGTAGGCCATGCTATCAGCTCTTACTTCGTGATAAATAGAATCCTTTCTGTCTATCCATGCAAGGTATCGTTCTTGATTGTTAGCTGAAGTTATCCCAAAAAAGTATCGTTGATCTGAGGATATATTCGCATATCTAAAAAAATGCTTTTCTCTATCGATTTCAAATAAACTATCCACTATCGGTGCTGAAGTAAGTAAATCACCCTTTTCACCTAAATGAAGTAAGCTTTTTCCTGTTAATACTAAGAAAGTGCCGTCAGGATTGATAGCGTAATCGAACGTTGAGCCAATTCCTTTTGGACCTTCCTTGTTTAGTGGAATTGTCCCAGCATATTTATTTTCTACCAAATCCACCTTGTCGAATGTAGTATTATAGTCATCGAAATAATATAGGTAGCGCTCGTCTGGTGACAGCTTTGCTTTGGGCAATCCATGTCCTAAAAAAAACAAATGTTCCCCTGGATCAATGCTCACGGTGTCTATACTAAAAGAAAATGCAAACTCTTTTAACTGAGCACTTTTCTGGCTTTTGCCAGCACAGCCAACAATTGAAAGAATGATGAAAAGAGGTAAGTATTTTGTCATTCGTTAAATAGGAGATTCAGGTTTTTACTTTACTTCTGAGGTTTCGCTAATTGGTCTTTGATTTAGCCTCGGTTCGTGTCACACGAACATCAGCGAAGAGGAGAAGCTTTAGTCATTTTCGAAGCTTGGCTTTAGTCGGATGAAAGCCAGCTCATCTGCTTTTTTCAAGTAGGAATAGATCGATCCCTTATGCACAAAGGTCTTGCCTTCGAAGTATTTACCGATTATAGGAATGCTGTTTTGAAGCCTTTGCTCGTGAATTTGATCAAGTTTTTCATCAAAAACAGTCAGTACAAATACATACTTTGGCTTAGTAGGATTGCTTTTGTCCAACTCACGGCTATATCGGTAGAATAAGTGCGCTTGGTGATCTTTGACCAGGGGACCAAATACGACCTCATCATTTTTACGCTTGACCCAGTACATATATAATGGCTGATCCTTAATGTCTTTGCGGTATTTCCCCGATTTCTTGTCAGAGGTAATCCGACTATGAAATTCCCTGTGAATCACCGAATCACTCTCCGCATCGTAGTACCAGAGCTCGTTACTCGCAGATGTGGAAAGTATGATATCCGGCCCATTCAACAGCAAGAATTTTAATTCCGGAGAGCTATTTCTCTTGCCAATATCATAATCCACTGTGACTGTATATTCCTTCAATTCATCCCAAAAGTCAATGGGAATTAATTTTAAGGACTTATCCTTGAGGTTCACTTTCGCAATTCCCAGCACACTTCCTCCAATTTTGAAATTCCCATAAAAGCTCGCCAAAAACGACCCGTCTGGAGAGATTTCTCCCAATCCGTCGATTTCCGTATCAAAAGGCAAGCGATCTCCAGAAAGCTCTCTGTTGATCAGTTCATAGGAATCTGTCTTCTTGCCCGCCGAATTCACTTTATGAATCACATGGTATTCTTTGAAAAACGTGTCTCCCAAAAGTGTCTTTTTAATCCCGAATGGAAAATATTGCTTTACGCTGTTAGGTCCATTGATCTTATAATTGATTATGCTGTCTAGCTTATGGTTTTCCAGATCAATGACTTCCACACGTCCAGATTCTGGAGTCAAATTGTAAAGCCTGCCTTCATTCAGCGAATAATCAGACATATTCAGTTCCATATCCAGGTAAATCTTCTCCTCGCCTGCGTCTATGAAAACTGTGTCTAGGACATAATTAAAATCTGGAAAAACATTGGCTACAGGAAGCTGCACTTCTACAGGTTGCTGACCGCAGGAGGCAAGAAGAAAAAGACCTATAAGGTAGCATAGCTTCATGTGCTAAAAAGTAAGGTCAAAATTCCAAAACACCAACTTATCCGATATTTTCATCCGATTGTGACGATTTATTCCTTATCAAAAATCGATTTTAACCTCACAAATCCCATTTCGTCATTGATATTGATAAAGTTATAAAGCATCCCGTCCTTAAAGAATGGTTTTCTGAAATTATAAAACTCTTCAAGTTCTTGCTCTTTGAGCATCTTAAAATCAGCATCAAAAAAGGTGACTACCTGCTTGAAAACAACAGAATCCGCAATCATGCGGTCTTTGTCTGTACTCAGTCTCCAGAAAATATTTTGCTCAGGTAATTTCAAAAATTCATCAAAAGAAACTTGTTCGTTTTTTGCTTTCTCAGCATCCGCCCATTCTTTATTTGAGTGTACCTCATTAGAGTAATTTGCTTTTTTTTCGTTGGCTGTAAGGCTTGCGCTAAAACTGAAGTGATCAAGGCTGTCCATGTTGACATCATAAGTATACACTTCGTTGTACGCCGAAGATGAGATGACCAGATTATGATCAATGAAACTCAAGTATGAATATTCGCCAATACTAATACCCGGGGCATTGCCTTCTTGATGCATGATTTCAAATTGCTTTAGTTCTTCAAATAAGTCCATTGAAACATATTTATTCAAGCCTGAAGCTAAATCAATCACAACAATTCCTGCTGCTGGAGTTTTGTAATCAAAGTTGACTAAAGTGCTCGCGAGTAATTTGCCGTCATCAGAAAGTACGCTGGTCCAGCCAATTTTCTCTTCCTCTTTTTGATCATTATTTTGAATTTTGATTTGATCAAATTCAATGGTATTGACCAGTTTCCCTTGCTCAGAGACGATGTGGATTTTATACTGCCCAAACAAAGCGATGTTACCATTTTCCAATACCTGAATTTTTCCATAATAAGGGAGCCCAATTCCATCAGGACCTTCTTTTTCCAATTGGACTGTCTTCTTTAATTTGAGATTGTCCAAGTCCACAATCTCCAGTAGATAGGTTTCGGGATTTAGATTATAGAGTAGTTTTCGATCTTCGGAAACATCCGACAAACTCAACCCCCAGTTGAGGAAAAAAAAGTGATCTCCTGCATCTATCATCACCGTGTCTACTGCGTAGCTGAAATCAAAGGCTGCATCTTCCCTACTATCGGACTTCTTCTCAGAAGAACAGCTGGCGAAAGCCAAGGCTAACACTAAACAACTGTAGTTTTTCATTAGTCAAAAGTTGGTTGAAGTCTTATAAAAGCCATTTCGTCCTCGATGTTGATGAATTGATAGTAATCTCCGTCCTTGATAAATGGCATACCTGTCATCTCCCAATCTTCCAACTGGAATTCACCTAGCTGATTGAGATCCATGTCAAAGAATGTAAAGAAATAATTCTTCACCACTGTCTCCTCTTTCATGTGGTCAAATTCAGCAGAAATCCTCCAAATCATGTCTCGTTTTGGATCATGCATTAAACTGAAAAAGCTGACCTCTTTACTTCTTTCCTTCATCGCCTCCTGCATGGCCTGTCTCGAATCAACTTTTCTGGGATAATTCCCCTTTTTACTATTTGAAATCAAGTTAGACTCATAGGATTTTACAGTTATTTCCAATGTTGACTTATCGAGTACCCAGAGCTCATTGATAGCTGATGGTAGGATAACGATCCTGTCTTCTAGTTCCAGAAGCTCGACGGACTCGCCGAATTTTCCAGCCATTTTGGTTTCATCATTCATCTCAATTTCTATTGCAAATTGCTCTAGCTTCTCCAGCTGTGGAATCGGAATCACATTCACTTCTGAGCTTACCAAATCAATTTTAACTAAGCCTTCGTTATCGAAAGGTTTCTCATCAAGACCATACCAGCAATAAAATATCGCACCATCAGCGCAAAGGAGACCTCTAGATTTGAGTGTTTCATTTGGAGCCAGAGCTTCCGCATCCAAATCTTCTCTTTTAAAAGAATAATAGGTCGCTGTGTTAGTAGGTAAGTCTAGTTTAATTACCCTGTTTTGTGCAGCAAACATAAACTCATCCTTTGATAGAGCTTTGTAGTCACCGAAATAGGGAGTTGTCCCAATCCCATTCGGACCTTCCTGTTCCAATGGAACAACTTCAGAAAGCTTCAACTCATCCAGATCAACGATCTCCATTTCGATTGTTTTCGCATTGAAATTGAGCAAATACTTGCCATCTGGACTAAGGTCTGATGAAGCGAGGTTTTGCTGCAGGAATAAAAAACTATCCCCGGAATCCACCATGAGAGTATCTATGGTGTAGGAAAAATTAAAAGGAACAGCTTCTGAATCACCTGATTTTTTCTCCGAAGAGCAGCTGGCGACTAAGATTGCGAGAATTAAACAGTTGAATTTATTCATAGTTAATTTTTGGTGTTAAGACTTCAAAAGCCATTTCGTCATTGCTATTGATGAAGCGGTAGATTTTACCGTCCCGGATGAATTTGAATCCATGATAATCTCCTAGGCCTGCTTCTTCATGGATCAGATTAAAGTCTGTATCGAAAATGGAAAGAATACCTTTTTGATCGAGAAAACTGATCCTGTAATACAATTGACGTTCGAAGTCATACATGAATTTTCCAAAATCAGGCTCTTTGGCCCGAGCTCTTGCGGACTCTTCATATCCCTCCATGGTGGCTACTTTTCTTTCAAATTTCCCCGGCTTTTGGTCAGGCAAAAGATCAGTTTGAAAGTCGTAGGTTAGCAGACTGTCCTTCTCCACGTCGTACACAGATACACCATTGATTGAATTCTGAGAGATGACAATTTTAGAATCGTTTAGCAAAAGGCTGAAATTGTCCCCTTTAGTCATTGGCATCATATCGGCTATTTCCGCTGTTATGGTAAATTCCTCCAGCGCAGCCAGTTTGGGAACTTCGATTAATTTCAATTCGAATGTATTCAAATCTATAATTGCCAACCCATCTGCCATGCTGGATCCTCCCCTGCCTTTACCGGAATAGGTGCCATAGAATTTAGAGCCGTCAGATGAAATGATTCCATCAAAACTAATCAGCTCACCCGTTCCCAATTGCTCTTGGATACGCTCATCACCATCCCAATTCAAGGATCTTTTCAGAATCCCATTTGCATCTATATGTCTCAGACCTGTGAAGGAGGAAAAGAACAATTCACCTGAATCGGTTATATTGATCATGTCTACCCCGAAGGTTCCTATACCTGTGGGCCCTTCTTTCTCAAACTTGATAGTATCGATCAACTCTCTTGTATCCAAGTCTATAATATCTATTCGGTATTTAGGATGGTTGAATGTGTAGAGCTTGTCTTCATTGGTGAGGGTGGAACCAGCCAATCCTCTGTTCAAAAACAAAAATTCCCCTTTAGAGTCGATGTAAACTGTGTCCAGCTCATAAGAAAACTGGAAATTCTTGTTTTCCCCATCAGCTTTTTTTTCTGAAGAGCAGCTTGCAGAAGCAAGGAGTATCAGTAAAAGTATAACCCTATTCATCTTTAAAATTTGGTTTGAGCCTCACAAAAGCCATTTCGTCCTCCATATTGAGAAAGGTGTAAAGCATTCCATCGTGGACAAAAGTTTTGGCTGCAAAATAGTATCCTGGAATAGTCACCTCTTCACGCATTTTTACCTCATGAAGCTGATTCAGTTCTTCATCAAAAATCGTGAGAACGTAGGCATAATTATTTTCACTATCATCTTTCTCCCGGCTGTAGCGATAGAATCTGCCAGAATCCTCATCCTTCACCAAAGGACCAAAAACTACTTGATCATTTTTTAGTTTGCTTGCTTCATTAAAAGCATCCTGAGAATTGGCATCTATCGGGTAATTGACCACTTTCTCATTTTGAGTAAACACACTTGAATATTCCTTATAAAAAATGCTGTCCTTGGCAGCATCATAGTACCAAAGAGAATTTTTGGCCGTGGTAGAGACGATAAAGTTTTGGTCATCTAGTGTTAGAAACTTACGCTCAGGAGAAGAGACAGCTCTGCCATCTCCCACATCCATTTTGATCGTATACTTGTCCATATCAGCCCAAAAATTCAGTGGAATAAGTTGAAGCGTGCTGTCAGAAAAAGTGATTTTGGCTATTCCGCGTATTCCACCTTTTTCTTGATAGTTTCCATAAAAGCTTGAGAAGTAATTTCCATTCGAATCTATCTGCCCCATGCCGTCTATTTCTTCACTTTCTGCCAGCTCATCTCCGTGCAGAAATTCATTTGTCAATCTGTAAGAGGCAGTCTTAGTATCCGAAGAGTCCAGCTGGTTTAACAAATAATAATTCATGAAGAAAAAATCACCGGTAGAAGCCTTTTTCAAACCCGTCATTGCCATTTCTAAAATACCATTAGGTCCTTCAAGCTCATACTGAACAAGCTTTTCCAAGCTGTTATTTTCCAAATTAATAATTTCTACTCTACCGGATTGAGGGTTAATATTGTATAAAAGTCTCTCTTTAGCTGAATAATCCGAAAAGTATATATCCATATTCAGAAACAAGAACTCATCCTTGGCATCGATCATCACTGTGTCTATTTCATAGGAAAAACTGATGGAGTCAACCTGAGTGTTTTCAACACTATTTTCTGCACCGCAACTGGCTAAAACTGCCAGAATAATCGGGGTAAGTAGTCTAAGTTTATTCATAGGTAGGTTTGATTCTGACAAAACCAAGCTCGTCTTCCAGGTTGATGTAAGAATAAAGAGCACCGTCTTTGAAGAAAGTAAGTGAACCCTTTTCAGAAAACTCCACCTTTTCCTCGTGCAGCTGGGCGAGATCCTTGTCAAAAATTGTAAGCACAATATCGTAGGTGGCTGAATCGCCAATCATGCGATCGAGTGAAGTACTAAATCTCCAGAATTTCTCATTTTGATCATCGTAATGAAACTTGAGGAAATGAATCTCTTTTACTTTTTCCATTGCGAGATCCATTAGCTCTTTATCAGAACCAGCAGTTTTCTGAAAATTACCTTGCTTGGCATCGTCGGTAAGTTCAGAGTGAAATGATTTTTTTTCTACGCTGCCATCAGAAATGCTTACTTGATAGATTTCATTATATGCTGTAGTTGAAATAAGAATTTTGTCCTCAAATGGGAGGTAAAAAACTGTCTCTGAGACAGACGTTTTAGAATCCTCATTAGGTCTAAATACAATTTCAAATTGTTCGATTTTTTCAAAAATATCCAGTGGCACTTTTTTTAGTTCCTTGGAATTGAGATTCACTATGGCGAGACCATTTTTGTGGCTATTATCCTGCTTTCCATAGTTGCTAAAGTAGAATTTCCCATCATCTGACATAAATCCCTCAGTGTATATCTTTTCAACCTCTGACAATGATTCTCCTTTCAATGAGTCTGATGAAAACCAATACCTACTTTTCTTATCCTTCGCTGCATTGAGTTTAATCATGTGAGACCAATTATTCAGGAAGAGTTCGCCGGAGTCAGAGACATGAACCATTGGTATATATGAATTCGCAGCGTTAATTCCTGTTGGGCCTTCATTTTCCAGCTTTATCACCTCCTTGAGTATTAACTCATCTAGGTCAATAACTTCCAATTCGGGAACGGTTGGGTTGAAATTATAGAGTGTTTTCTTATCTGAGCTGAGGGAAGATGAACGTAAAAACTTAGCCAAATAAATAAAATGATCAGCTCCGGGATCTACCTGCACAGTGTCTATTTCTACCGTGAAGTCAAGATTGGATGAGTTGGTGGATTCTGCGCTGTCTTTTTCACCGCAGGATGCAAGAATAATTAGAGATAAAAATGGTAAGAGTTTTTTCATAGTTTATTAGAAATCAAAAGTGAATACAGCAAATCCCAATTCGTCTTCGACATTGACGTAGGAGTAGAGTTTGCCGTCTTTGAAGAAATAATGTGATGGGGGCCGTTCTAATCCCTCTATCTTTTGCTCACCGATTAAGTTTAGCTCACTATCATAAGCATAGAGGAAGACCTCTGACTTTTTGGAATCTCTGATTCTCTTATTCCCCAATCGGAAAAACTTCTCTCTACTGCTATCCCAGATAAATGTATCGTATGTGATCTCCGACCTAATCTCTGAAACTATTTCACTGTATTCCTTTTTGGAAGTTACTTCCAGCGGGTAGGTGCCGGTCTTTTCTTTAGCAGTCAGTTCGTGTGGAAATCCTACTGAATACAAACTGTCAGATGCTGGATCATACTTGTAGACCGAGCTCGTATTGCCTGCAGTGACGGCTATCTTTTCATTCAGTTTATTGAGGTGAATGTCTTCAGCTCTCAAGTCAAAAGAATCACTTCCTTTGAGCATAATTGTAAACTTTTTTGAATTTAGAAGCTCAGGCATATCCCAGGTTTTTAAGGATTTGCTTTGCAGATTAATTCGTACAAAATTCCAATTTCCTTCAAAGAAATCGCCCACTATAGCATAAGCAAAATTGCCATTACCAGATATTTGCATTTCAAAGGGTAGCTGAATTCCCTGTTCAGCTTCAGTCTCTGGATCAGAAAAATTGGATAATCTCAAATCCAATTCCTTATTTCCCTCTGCATTGAAAATTCCTTGAGCTTCATCTGAGACGATGAGAAAACGATCCTGACTTAGAGACTGAAAGTTGGAGAGGTAAGTTCCTGTTCCATTTGGCCCTTCTTTTTCAAATTGAAACGTGGACACGAGGGCTCTTTTGTCAAGATCGATTTTTTGAATTTTAGATTGCTTTTCATCAAATAGATATACCAAATTCGGAAGCTGAGACGCCATATGAATCATTCCCGAAAGATTAAATAGCTCCTCACCAGAATCCATGACTATCGTATCCACGGAGTAAGTCAGATTCTCTAGGATATTTCCAGATTCAGAATTTTTGGAACTATCTTTTTCATTGCAAGAAACAAAAGCAATAAAAAGAAGAAATGGGTTTAGCTTTCTCAAAGTCAGTTAAAACTCAAAAGTGAATACAGCAAATCCCAATTCATCTTCGACATTGACATAGGAGTAGAGCTTGCCGTCCTTGAAGAAGTAAGAACTTGGGATTGTCTCCAATCCGGCAATTTTGGTTTCTCCTAATACATTGAAATCTTTGTCGTAAGCAAAAAGGTATAATTCATAGCTGCTGGGATCACCTCTGTTTTCTCCCAAAAATGTCTTTTTCCCAAATCGGATGTACATTTCTCTAGTATCATCCCATTTGAAATCCATGAAATTCAATTGCTCAGCAATTTTTCTCCGGTCTTCCTTGAAACTAGCTTCGTCACTTGATACTTTCTGAACGGTGATATTCCACTCGTTTGGTACGGTGATATGCTTGATGTCTATGAATTCTATACTATCCGCTTGGCTGCTCAGTCTATAAACTCCACTCATCGTCCCTCCCGAGATCAGCACTTGGTCATTTTGAATTTCCATGTAAGCAGAAGGTCCATAGTAGGATGACATCGTACCATCCGCAGTCTTTTGGGTAAAAGTGATAGCTAAATCTCCTACGCTTTTCATCTTAGGCAGAGGATAAGATGTGTAGGTTTTGCTAGCAGGATCAATCACCCAGAGTTCATTGTCTTTTATAATTTCGCCGTACGGTTGAGTGTAAAATTTTTCGCTCTGGAAATCATAGATAGAATTACCATAAATCTTCATGAAGTCATTGGTGTATTTTTGATCAAGCCCCTCTGGAAAAATCTTGAGATTTTCAATCATTTCACCTTTTGCAGTGAAAATTCCCTGACCATTGAAACCCTTGATAAAAACATCGGGTGATGGCCCTGCCTCTAGGTTACCAATAAATGAGCCTACACTGTTTGGCCCTTCTGTCTCAAACTCAGTTATGCTGAGAACTTTCAGCTCATCCAAGCTGACGGTCACGAGTGAAAGGGGCTTGTTTTGGAAAAAAAGTAGCTCCTTTTTGTCTGGCGACAGATCAAAAGCTCCTAATCTAAAACCTAAGCTGAGAAAGTCATCTCCAGCATCTACTACCACGGTATCCACGGAGTAAGTCAGATTTTCCAGGATATTTTTCTGTTCTGTGGATTCGGATTCTTTGCCGCCGCAGGAAGCAAGTAATGCTAAAAGTGGAATTGTCAGTAGTTTTTTCATAAATGCTTAAAAATCAAAGGTGAAAACTGCGAAGCCGAGCTCGTCTTCGACATTGACATAAGAATAGAGTTTGCCGTCTTTCCAGAAGTAGGAACTTGGAACTTTCTCCAATCCTTCAATTTTTGTTTCTCCTAATACATTGAAGTCCTTGTCGTACGCAAAAAGATATAATTCATACTTTCTGGGATCTGCTCTGGTTTTTCCCAGAAAAGTCTTTTTCCCAAAACGGAGGTACATCTCTCTAGTCTCATCCCATTTGATGTCCAAATAGTTTAGAGCTTCGTTTACCTTTCTTTCGTCCTCCTCAAATTTGCTTTCGTCGCTGGACTCCTTCATCACTTCGAAATCCCATTGGTTTGGGGCTATTTGATGCTCAATATCGATGAATCTAAGGCTGTCAGTATTGGTGTCCAAGCTATAAAAACCGCTCATCGCGCCACCAGAAATAAATAAGTGTCCGTTTTCAATTCCCATAAAAGTTTCTGGTCCAAGAAAGCGAATCATTGTTCCCTGACTGGATTTTGTTCTATAGGTACCGGAAAAATCTGTAACTAATTTAACTTTTGGAATGGGAAAAGATTGATAGGTCTTCGAGTCGGGATCAATGCTAAATAAGGCTGGTTCCCCTAGGACCTCAGTTGAAGGTTGTGTATAAATGCGGTTTGCTTTAGAAGAGTAAATTGTGGGTCCATACAATTTTAAATAATCATCTTCTAATCCTGGAGGTAAGCTTGCTGGAAATATTTTGAGCGTTTCCACAAGTTTTCCTTCAGTACTGAAGTTTCCAATACCTACATAGCTTTTGATGGCCAAATTACCTTCATGACCTACTTGATAATCTACTATATAAGGCCCCACTCCATCTGGACCTTCATGCTGAAACTCCGTTTTGCTGTTTAATTTCAAGTTGTTCAGATCCACTTGAACTAGTTTTAAAGGATCTCCTTCAAAAAAGAGCAATGTCTTTTTGTCATGAGAAAGTCTTGGTGCTATACCATAACTTAGATTAAAAAAATCTTCTCCAGCATCCACCACCACCGTATCCACCGAATAGGTCAGATTTTCAAGGATATTTTTCTGTTCTGTGGATTCGGATTCTTTGCCGCCGCAGGCTGAGAGTAGGGCGATAAGAGAAATGGCGAATAGTTTTTTCATAGTTACTTTTTAAAATTAAATGTGAATACAGCAAAGCCGAGCTCATCCTCCACGTTGACATAGGAGTAGAGTTTGCCGTCTTTGAAGAAGGGAGATTCCAGTCTGGATTCTATATTATCCAATCGTGTCTCACCGAGAAGGTTTAAGTCTTTGTCATAGGTGAAAAGGAAAACTTCAGATTCTTTTTCCAATTCAGGCGTTTCCTGGGGTATTAAATTGTAGCCTAATCGGAAATATTGCTGTCGCTTCTTATCCCATAAGAACTTATCAAAGCTTGTTTGATATTTGAATTTGGCCCATTCGGAAAAAAACCCATTTTCATCCTCAACCTCATTTTTTACTTCTGCTGATTTTCTTAGAGATACTAGTTGGTGAGGAAATTCATATAAATGAAGCGAGTCTTTATGATAGTCGTACACATAACTGTCTGAATTTGCACTGCTAGTGATGAAAAGCTTATCGTTCAAAATCTTTAAATTAATGGCTTCCTTTACTCCCAAATAATTTCCCCCTTGCTGCATATCTATCTTAAACCTTAAAGTTGAAAGCATATTAGGCATGGAAATGCTTTTTCCTGTTTTGGTTTCTGGATCTATAATAATTAGTCTTACATCTGTACTTGTTTTGTAAGGATTAGTCAAGGCAAAGAGGTGCTTTTCATCAGATGAGATGTGGGCTTTATAAGTGATCAAGCTTTCTTCATCTATATCAAGACCCTCTATTTCCCTAAAATTGTATTTTAAACCACTACTGTCCGAGAAACGGTTTAAAATTTAGGGGAAACTTCGTTTGAGAAGCTT
>NZ_CAXBBX010000007.1:0-277952 GCF_963974365.1 uncultured Algoriphagus sp.
ATTGAATAGAAAAGGCTATTTTAAATTATGAAAATCAATATGAGACAGCCTCATTCATCTATGCTTAAATAAATTTATGCCGCGTTTCTAGCCGCATTGATAATTCCGAACATACTTCTCAAGATTAGCTTTTGAAGCACATCTGTAGATTTACCTGTTTCAAGGATTTGCTGAATGGCGTATTGCTGCACTGTAATCAATGGCAATACAATTCGCTCACGGATTTCAATTGACTTTTTGATCACTTTATTATCTCCCATCAATTCGTCCATGGAAGAAACTTCTTTGAGTTTTTCGATGGATCTCAAGTATTCATCGTACATGATCTCCCAGAATTCCCCGTAGTTTTTATCCTGCTTTAAATAAGCCGTTGCTGGATAGAAACACTTGGTCAATGACTGCATAGAGTTGCCAAGAAGGGCTCTGAAGAAAAGACTGTCATTGTACAGAGCTTTCAATTCACCCAGTTTCCCTTTCTTTTCCAAGACTTCCACTGCCGCTCCCACTCCATAGAAACCTGGAATATTTTGTTTCATTTGCGCCCAAGAACCTACGAAAGGAATTGCGCGAAGATCTTCAAATTTCAATCCTTCACCTTTCCCTCTTTTCAAAGGTCTGGAGCCAATATTGGTCATCCCAAAATACTTCAGCGGAGTTACATGCTCCAGGTATGGAACGAACTTCGGATGGCTCTTGAATTTTTTATAGGACTCATAAGCCTCTCCGGCTAATTCATCGATCAAAGCACGCTGCTCTGTATTTAGATTCTTGTCAGCTCCACCATATAGGTGATTTTCCAAGCCTGCACTCAGCAGTTGTTCAAAGTTATAAGTACAAGAAGCCTGCTTACCGTAATTAGCAGAAATCGTCTGACCTTGAATCGTAACCTGGATCTCAGAGTTCTCTACTTTTTCACCTAAGGAAGCGTAGAAATTATGCATGTTTCCTCCACCACGAGCGGGAGGCCCACCTCTACCATCGAAGAACACGACTTCAATGCCATTCTCTCTGGAAACTCTGGTCATCTCCTCTTTTGCTCTTAGAATCGACCAGTTCGCCTGAAGGTATCCTCCATCCTTTGTTCCGTCAGAGAATCCAAGCATGATTGTTTGCTTATTTCCTCTGAATTCCAAATGCTTTTTGTACTCAGGCATATTGTAAAGACTGGTCATGATCTCTGGCGCTTCCGCCAAATCATCAATCGTCTCGAAAAGAGGGACAATATCCAAAGGCATATTTTCCTTGCCTTTACCCAGCGATAATTTATTTAATTTAAATACTTCAAGGAGGTGCTTTCTGGATTGACAATTGGAAATAATGTACCTATTCATGATTTCCTCACCACTTTCCTGCTGAATTGAGTCAATCACACCCATGGACTTCAATATCTCTTGGTTGAATTCATCCTGCAAAGAATCGATTTCTGGCAGTTCAGTAAGGCTCATGATCTGAGCGATTTGCTCATCTTCTGTACCCTGAAGTTCCTTTCCTTGAAGTGCAAAAATCTCTTCAATCAATGCATCGTGCTTGCGGCTATCCTGACGCATGTCCATGCAGGCGAAATGGAAACCAAAGATCTTTACTTTAAGAATAAACTGATCCAAAACATCCAAGAATAGTCCTTCATGGTATTTGATCAAGCCCTCTCTTGCAGCAAGCAAATCTGCTAGCAATTGGTCTTTGGTTTGATAAACAGGATTATTTTCAAAAAGAGTGGAGTAAAGACCACGCTCAATTTTTATCAATATCTCTTCAACATGCTTGAAAGTAAGTCTTCTGCGCACCTTACGAACATCTTTGTAATAGCATTTTATAACCCATTTTTTCAAGCGAGCTGCTACTTGCTTAGTGATCTCGTGCGTCACAAATGGATTACCATCTCTATCTCCTCCTGGCCAAAATCCGACTTTAAGCAGACCTGGATTGTCCCAATCGTGAAGTGGAATATCCAATGATCCAAGTAAACGAACCATGATGTCCGAAATGCTCTCGTAGAATATGTTTTCGAGGAACCAGATCAAACTCACTGCTTCATCGTATGGAGTTGGTTTTTCACGCTTGGTGAAGCCTGTTTTCCCAAGTTGCTGTAACAGTGAATTGATCTTACCTAGATCATCTGTACGGATGGCATTCTCCAGATCAGTGATTATTGCCAGGACATTGCCAGGATAAAACTGTGTAGGATGGGCAGTAAGTGTAAGACGTACCGAGAAAGTTTTCAACTTTTCAATCAGCTCTTCGCGCTTATTGTCATTATCAGTTCTATCGACCAAAGCTTTGATCGTTCCTTTACCTTTCAGATCATGGATTTTCTCATAAGCAGCATCCTCAATGGAGTCAAACAAAACAACTTGACGCTCCACGTACTGAATCATCTGAAACAGCAAATCAGATTGCTGCTCTGCAGTAGAATCCGGCATCAATTCATCGAAAAACCCTGCAATAATTTCCTTGGGCGTCAACCCCTTTTGGAAACCATTTTGACATGCTGTACCTAAAATCGGAAGTAGAGTTCCGGTTCGGTAGATGTCATTGAAGGGAAGATCTAAAAATAAACTGTTGTAAATGGTGAAGCGCTTGGCTACTTGGGTATCATAGGTTTTATACATTATTCATCTTCCGTTTTAATGGTTAAGCAAATTAATAAAAATTCTAAAAACTGAAATAACTATTGTGTTTTCATTAACAAATAATCTCATTCTCTTACTTTTTAGCAATCAAAAGCTCAATTTTCCGATAAAAACACAAAATCATCATTTCATATAATTCAATATCTTTCGGTTATGCAACGATCACTTTTAGCGGCAGTCATACTCGCCATCTCTTTCTCCTGTAATACGGAAAAAACAACTGAAATAATAGAAACACCTATGACGTACTCCTTTCTGGTAGGCACCTATACTGACGATGCTAGTCAGGGACTCAATCAACTCGATTTTACTCCTTCGGAAAACAAATTAGAAATCAGAACGATTTTTCCAGGAATCCAAGGCCCTTCATTTGTTGTGGTAAACTCAGCCGGAGACAAGGTCTTTACTTTAGAGGAAATAGACAATGGTCCAGGCGGAAATATTATTAGCCTGAATCGTAGCACTGACAAGCCAACACTTTCGAAAATAAGTGAATTACCGAGCTTTGGAGATCATCCGTGTTATTTGGCTCTTTCTCCAAATGAAAAATTCCTGACTGCCGCCAACTACAGCGGCGGAAATTTTAGCGTTTATAAAGTTGATGAAAAAGGTAATTTAAGCCATCTACAGTCCATTCAACATGAAGGAAGCAGTGTTAATAAAGGCAGGCAAAGCTCGCCACATGTACACAGTACCGTGTTTAGTCCGGATGGCAAATACTTACTTGTGGCAGACTTAGGAACTGATGAGGTATATGTTTATAATTTTGATGCAAATTCTCCTGAGCCTCTGACGCTGAACAATGCCTATAAAGTAACCCCCGGAGATGGGCCGAGACACTTAGTTTTTTCTGCAGATGGAAAAGAGATCATGCTTGTACAGGAGATGACAGCAGCCCTAGATATTCTCAATTTTGATAAAGGAAAAATAATTCTAAAACAGCGCATTTCATTGATTGCTGATGATTATGAAGGAGCTGTGGGAGCCGCTGAAGTCCGACTTTCTTCAGACGGAAAAAACATCTATGTATCCAATCGTGGAGACGCTAATAGCCTTTCGGTTTTCGCTAAAAAAGATGATGGGAATTATTGGCTGATACAGCAAACAACATCAGGAGGTATCATGCCTAGAAACTTCAATCTAACATCTGATGGCAAATACCTACTTGCAGCACATCAGGCAAGTGATGATATTGTTGTTTTTGAAAGAGACGAAGAAACAGGAAAGCTGACACAAACAGATTGGAAAGTAAGTGTACATAGCCCCGTATACCTATTTAGACTAGGTGACTAAGAAGGTTGCTCCCAAACAATCTGGGAATTGTAGCGAATGTGGCCTTGATCGATTTCGAGTGGAGATTTCAGGTTATTTTGATACAATTTTCCTGTGCCCAGACCTTGTGGAATCGAAGCTCCCAAACTATCAGCAAGTTGTGCGATTGCATTTAAACCAATATTGCTTTCCAAGGCAGAAGTCATCCACCAGCCAATGTTACGCTCTTCAGCAATCGTTATCCATTCTTTGGTTTCTAAGATCCCTCCTAGCAAGGTTGGCTTTAGAATAATATGCTGAGGCCGAATTGCGTCTAATAATTCACCTTTATTTTCCACACCAATCAATTCCTCATCCAGTGCGATTGGTAATGGAGTAGCTTCGCAAAGCTTACTCATTGCCCCCCAATTCCCCGCTGCTATAGGTTGCTCTATGCTGTGCAGATCAAACTCTGCTAATTCATTTAGTTTAGCTAAAGCCTCCTCAGGCGAAAAAGCGCCATTTGCATCTACCCGAAGTGTGATTTGATCTTTTGAATATCGTTCTCTGATATAAGAAAGAAGCTCCAATTCCTGCTGAAAATCAATGGCTCCAATTTTCATTTTGATGCAATCAAAACCTTGCTCAAACTTTTCATTGATCTGCTCAAGCATAAAATCTTTTTCTCCCATCCATATCAATCCATTGATTGAAATAGTTCTATTTCCTTCAAAAAAATCCTGGCCTAGGATCTTCTTTTTTCCTCCATTGAGAAGATCAAGAATTGCTGTTTCTAATCCGAATCTAATGCTTGGTAAATAGACAGGAATTAATTGTCCCAATTGGCTGAGCACTTCGTTTTCATTTTGGCTCCATGCGATAGTTGCCATCTGCTCAAGAGTTTGCTGCAATATATTCTCAAAATCCGGACGGTCATCCAAACTTAATTTCACGAGGGGCGCAGCTTCCCCCCAGCCAGCAATTTCTGGCTGATCTGGATAAAAGGCTTTTATCCAAAACACGTCCTTTGTCTTCAAAATACCTCTGGATGTTCCCGCATCAAACTTAAAAATCAGTGTTCGTTTCAGGTATTCAAAAGTGATCTTAGATGTGCTATGCATCGATAAAGAAAGGTTTTGGAAGGTAGTTGAAATGACTTGGGCTATATTTGCAGGCAGAATTAGAGACCATATGCAAATCCCAGCAATTGATTTACGCGATTACGAATATACATTACCCGAGGAAAAAATCGCGAAGTTCCCATTGGAAAAGCGTGATGCATCGAAGCTATTACATTATAAAGACGGGCAAATTTCGCATTTGAATTTTTCCAATATCGTGGACTTGCTTCCTTCAGACACGCTACTTGTCTATAATGATACCAAGGTGATTCCTGCACGTTTGATTTTTCAGCGGGAAACTGGCGCCCGGATAGAGATTTTTTTACTACAACCAATTTCACCTACGACTGTAATTTCAGAAATCATGCTAGCAAAGCATCCGGTGATCTGGGAAACGATGATAGGAAATTCTAAAAAGTGGAAGGATGGAGAAATCCTAAAAGGTCAAATCCCATTTCAAGGAAGCGCAATCAATCTTTTTGCAAAATTAATCGACCGGGAAAGTCGCAGAGTAGAATTCTCTTGGGATAACGCCGATATAGCATTTGTAGATGTAGTAGAAGCGAGCGGAGAAGTCCCTCTTCCACCCTATTTGAATCGCAAGCCTATTGACGAAGATAAATCCCGATATCAGACGGTTTATTCGGTGAGAGAAGGCGCAGTCGCTGCTCCAACAGCCGGCTTGCATTTCACTCCTGAGATTCTTGAAAAACTACGGGAGAAAGGAATCAAAGAAGCTCAAGTAACACTTCATGTGAGCGCGGGTACTTTCCAACCTATAAAAGCAAGCCAGGTTACTGAGCACCCGATGCATAGTGAACAGATTCATGTCAACCGGGAAACGATAGAAAAGATTCTGTTGAATCTTGGAAATGTGGTGACTGTAGGGACTACCTCAGTCCGAACTTTAGAGACTCTTTATTGGTATGGAGTAAAATTACTTGAAGGAAAAGGAGATGAATTGAAAATTGAGAAGCTTTTTCCCTATGAAAATAGAGAAAGTTTGCCTTCGGCACAAAAAGCTTATGAAGCGATACTTGTGTTCATGAAAGAAAAAGGAATGCAAACAATCATGGGAACCACAGAGATTTTTATTTTCCCTGGATATGAATTTAAGATTGTGAAAGGGCTAATCACCAACTTCCATCAGCCAGGTTCTACGCTTGTTTTACTAATTGCAACCATCCTCGGAGAGGACTGGAAGCGAGTTTATGGAGAGGCTTTGGCAAATGAGTACCGATTCTTGAGCTACGGAGATAGCAGTCTCCTATGGATCGCATAATCCTAACTTTCGAAATTAAAGAGTTTTATAGAAAGGCTTTGTCTAAATCCATACTTAAGCCATTTGAAGACTGAACTCTACAAATTCCGAATAGTCTATTTCCTTTACCATTAAGATCATGGCATTGGCGAATTCCTGCTTACAGGGTTGAATTTCATAGGAGTAAAATAAATCCTCAGTTAATGAGATCTCTAATGATCCAAAAAAACGATTAAGCTCATCTTGGGAATTAGAGCGAATAGACACGCATCCTTTTTTCGATTCACTTTTCTCGATAAGAAAATTTGCAGTAGAAGTCTGAATTATCATTACGTAAGCTTTGTATGGAATTCAAAATTAGGCTGTGAATAGTTGATATTTATACCCTATACAGGGTATTTTTCAATTTCCGAGACAGATTGTGCCAAATTATTTTATTTGATATTCAGTAGATTAGGTAAAAACCTCTATTCATTGAATTCCTATCTGCATATGGCTTGTTAATATCTGATCAATTGACTTATATTTGCATCGCTTTACATGATGGAGCTGAGCGAGAAATCAACCACAGTTCCTGAATTTCATTTAAAGGATGATTTTGTAAAACGAAAATTAAGCAAAATAAAAATATCTAGAGAGTTGGGTGAGTGGCTTAAACCAGCAGTTTGCTAAACTGTCGTACGTGTCAAAGCGTACCGGGGGTTCGAATCCCCCACTCTCTACATCTTAAAACCCTAACTATCTGAAATACTGATAGTTAGGGTTTTGTTTTTTTACATCAGTAGCGAAATCAGTAGCGAATTAGTTTTAATTTTGGCAAAAGGCAGGCTACTGAAAAGTTAAAGGATTTGGGTGGATAAAATTTTGTTTGAATAAGAATTGGACAAAATGTACTTCTTAGGCTTATTTTTTCCTGTGGATTACTCGAATTTTTCAAAGATTATTACAGCAGAACTCAACGGCATTAATTATCAAATTCATCTAGAACAGTTCAACTTTCATCTTAAGCAACTTCAAGAATAAAAACTCAGCTCATAGATTTTTTTAAAAAAAGGAAAGCTCTCAAAATTTCGAAATGTGGTGTAGGGTATTTTCTTAAAATCAGAATGTATAAAAGTGCTTAGAGGATGGCGCTATTTCTAATTTCTTTCCTGCCTCGAATAGTTCGTACGGTACGAGGTGTACGAACCGTACGACTGGTACGATTCCCCACTAATCTGAATATCAAACTGGAGGCACCTTCCTGAAATTCCCTTTAAGTAATGAGTTAATAGTAGAGAAGAAATTATAGCCAAAAAATTCATTGGATCGTTTTCGCTGATAGAAAAATATTAATGCATAAATAGATACGCTATTGTTCTAAAATCAGTATACATTTCCTGTGAATGTTCAGTGAATTTGTTTTGGAGATTACCATATCAAAATCCTCTCAAGTGTGGCACTTTCTTTCAAAAAAAGTAAATTTCCATGCACTCTTGATTACTGGCATTTATGTTAATGTCCGCCACATATCACCATTTCAAGTCAAAAATGAAGAGTAGGTATATTAAGAGAACATTGAGTAAAAAAATCCACTATTCTACCGAGTAAGAATATTAGTATCAATACTAAACAGATGATGTTTTGACATATTTTTTCAAGCTTTTGGTTGCTAAAACTATCAACGCAATTGCCAATACAAAAAGAAGTGCTGCTATGATTGAAAGGACATAAACTTCGTCTTTGAAGTTTTTCCAGGCAAAAAGTGCCAATGATGATAGCGTAACGGTAAACATGAAAAACATTGGAATGGTCACGAAGAGTGCGTTGATATTTTTCTTGATCAACCAAACGGCGATGGTCAAAAGGGCAAGAGCAGCAAGCAGCTGGTTTGCTGAGCCGAAGATTGGCCAAAGTGTGGTGAACTCACCTGAAAGCAATAAAAGAATAGAAAAGACTACTACAATACATGTAGAAACGTAGCGGTTTTTGGCCAAGAACTGACCAGCCGGCTGAGGAACATCTTCGAAGTATTCCTGTAATGTAAACCGAGCCAGTCGAGTACATGTATCCAAAGTAGTAAGTGCGAAAGCTGATACAGTCAATGCCAGAAATCCGACTGCAAAATCCTCAGGAATCCCCAGACTAGCGATCATCGCTCCCAATCCGGTGGAAAAAAGTGCCACAGGGCCTTCAGTAGATAATCTGTCTATATATTCTGACCTAGTCAAAATGACAACGGCAATTACCGAGATGATTGCCAGAAATGATTCTATGAGCATCCCGCCAAATCCTACCAACTTGGCCTCCGAGACTTTATCGAGTTGTTTAGAAGTAGTGCCTGAGGCGACTAATGAATGAAAGCCACTGATCGCCCCACAGGCAATCGTCACAAAGAGAACAGGGAAAATGTATCCAAGATTTTCGTCCGCAACATGGATTTCATTTGTCATTTGCATTTCCGGACTAGAGATGAATACCCCTAACACAGCAGCAATGATCATCCCGTAGAGAAGAAAACTATTAAGATAATCTCTTGGCTGAAGAAGCATGCTGACGGGTGTCACCGAAGCAATAAATGCATAAGCCAATAATACCAAAACCCATATTTTATAATCTAAAACAAATGGCAGTTTCATACCCAGAAACACGAAAAAATACATCAAAGCCACACCAATTACGGTGATTGCAATAAATGTTATTTTCCTACTTCCCACAAATCTGTTTACCCAACCAAAAACTATCGCTAATAGAATAAAAAATATAGAGGCTGAGGCTACGCCCGGATTTGTAACAAAAGTTTTGGCGATAATGTCCGCAAAAACTCCAATAATCAGAATTAAGGTAGAAAAACTGAAAATAATGAAGAGTTGCTTGCCCCTCATTCCAATTTGGTTTCTGATAATTACGCCAATAGATTTTCCTTCAGTTTTCAGAGATGTGGCCAAACTTCCTAAATCATGTACAGCTCCAAAAAATATACCTCCAACCAAAATCCATATCACGGCTGGAATCCAGCCAAATGTTACAGCGATAATAGGGCCTACTATCGGGCCAGCACCTGCAATGGAGGCAAAGTGGTGTCCTAGAACTACAATGGGCTTACTTGGCTCGTAATCCACACCATCCCTGTGCGTATGTGATGGAGCTGGTTTTTCATCACTTAAGCCGAATTTTCGGTACACGTATTTGCCGTAAATTTTATAAGCTAAGAATAATATAACAGCAGAAATGAGAAGAAGAACGGTAAGGTTCATGAGTGGATGTTTGGGTATTGATAGGGTTTTCGGAGTAAAAATCTACCCTAATTACTTGATGTCAAAATAAGATCCTTTATAGTTCTTTCTAAAAGGAAGGATCTGTTTTTAACCACTTTGAGACTTTTGAGCATGGTTTTAAAACTCAATAAATCAGCATGTTTTATTTTTTCATTAGGTATATCCATTTTATGCCAATAACATACTGCTAATCAATTGATACTGGCTAGCTAGGCTATAAATAATGGAGTATATTAATATGGAAGGAAAAAATGCGGAATTACCGCACTTTTCCCTCCTCTTTCAAGAATGATATAATGGTTATTTAATTTGATCCACTATATTCAATACTTGTCCATCTTTCATTAATTGATCTTTCAAATTCTCATAAGGAAGATCCTGCACGCTGATTCCTTGATCCAGTGCCATTACCGCAGCAGTAGCACCGGATTGCCCCAAGATCATAAATACTGGTTCCATACGAATGGAACCAAATGCAATATGACTCGCCGAAACAGCCACTGGAACTACCAGGTTTTTGATTTCTTCTTTTTTGGGTATGATAGATCCATAAGCTATCTCATAGGCTTCTGGCAGTCCTACCCCTATATCCCCTTCGTTTTGAACATGCCCTTTCTCATCGACAAAGCGCTGGATATTATGAGAATCAATGGTGTAAGAACCCATTCCCACTGACTGTGGAGTGGGCTTTTTTTGGAGCAATTCATTCTCGGTCATTACGTAATTGCCGATCATCCGGCGTGCTTCTCTCACATAGATTTGATGAGGCCAGTTTCCATTATCGATAAATTCATCTTTGGCCAGTCCCCAATTCTGAAATTCTTCTTGGATTTCCTGAGGCACTCTTGGATCATTAGCCACGAAGTAGAGTAATCCTTTTTGATAGTCTTCATGCTCTTTAATAATCTCCTTTCTACGTTCATAGCTAGCTTCAGGGTAGTCATAGTTCATTCCAATATTATCAGAGCTAAAAGGCCCATGGTTATTGGTATCTGTCTTTCTATTAGGAATCATATCAAATTTCCCAAACCATTCTCTCCAACCAGCATCGAAAATTCTTACCAATAGCTCATATTGAGTAGAATCATAATTATCGGGTCTTGGAAATGGCACCCTATTATCAGGATGATTAGACATACAAGTTCTAAAACAATAAGCCTGAATCTTATTATCTCCCTCTCCTTTTACTCCAGGGTCTTCACCACTGATTTTTGGAATCAAGCCTGAGGAAGGATCACCTGGAGTCCAATATGGATCAATAGGATGATCCAACACTTTGAAATGGTGACGATGGTGAAAAACGCCTGTTTGGATACCATTCCATTCCTCATTATATACGCTACTACCTTCCCTGCCCACATGATAATTTACCCCTGCTGCTGCCATCAAGTCCCCTTCATAGGTAGCATCAATAAACATTTTTCCTTTAAACTCCTTTCCGCTCAGTGTTCTTATGGAGGTGATTTCCCCATCTTCCACAGTTACGCCAGCTTCTCTATCCAACCATTCATCACGGTAAAGTTCTATCCCCAATTCTTTTACCCATTCATCAAATACTTCTTCTGCGATATGGGGTTCAAAGATCCACATCGTCCGGAATTCTCCGTCTATTGCAGGTGTTCCCTGTCCTTTATTCCCGAAATCTGACTGATCTTCCCACTTCCAGCCATCCACGGTTTGATATTTGTCATATACTCTCTGATAGAATTCACGGGAAAGCCCACCGATAACCTCTTTTTTACCTGTATCAGTCCACCCTAATCCTCCGGAAGAAAGACCTCCTAAGTGAGTATCCGGTGAAACCATAATGACAGATTTCCCCATTTTCTTTGCCTGAATCGCTGCGGTCACTGCTCCGGAAGTACCTCCATAGACAATCACATCAGTGATAGTTTCCTGTTTTTCATTTCCTTTTGGGCTACATGACCCAAAAGCATGAATTATGAAAAATGCCAAAAGGCAAATTTTTATGCTAGCTATAATTTTCATGTTTTATAATGGTTATCGATGGTCATAACTCGTCCCATGACGGAGGAAGCTAGATTGAATCTTATAGGGTTTATTTTTATCCCGCTTGGTGCAGACTTTGACCCGCCTATCTGATTCATTCAGACACGATATCATGGGATTATGTTTAAAATGGATGATCTATTCGCGTATTTGAATTACTCTATTCTTTGTTTGTTAGACACCAACGCAGATTTGAGCTTTTCATAGGACAAATCCTGTACAGAGACTTCATCGTCTATTGCCAGAGAAGCTGCAATCGCAGCAGATTGTCCTAAAACCATAAATACAGGTTCCATTCGAATAGAGCCAAAAGCTATGTGTGAGGCACTTAAGCATACAGGTACTAATAAATTATGTGCTTCCTCCTTTTTTGGCACTATGGATCTGTAACTAATCGGGTAAGGGCCTTCTACATGAGCTTCCACATTACCCTCATTTTGTACAAAGCCGTTGTGATCCACATATCTCTGGATGTTGTGTGAATCCATGCCATAAGCAGCCAGGCCGACCGCATCGTCTATTACATCCAATCTTTCACAGTGACGCTGGGTCATCACTAGGTCACTGACCATACGTCTTGCTTCACGGATGTAGAGTTGGTTTTGCCATCCATCTTCGTTCTCAAATTCATCCTTGGTAGTTCCCCATTGAGAATACACATTTCTGACATTCTCCGGAATCCTAGGGTGATTGGCAAGTGTCCACATCAATCCCTGCTGATAGGTTCGATGTGCATCAACTATTTTTTCCCGCTCTTCGTAGCTGGCTTCTGGATAATCATGGTTTTGACCAACGAAATCAGTCGAAAATCCCTGTTTATTGTTCGTGTCTGTTTTGCGGTTAGGCATAGTAGAATTAATCCAAGGCAATACAGTTTCACCTGCTTCTAAGTTTCTAAAAAGCAACTCATAATTTATTTCATCATATCCATCTGGTTTTTCGAAAGGGAGCCTGTTTTCCGGATGATCTGTGAGAGTCATTCTGAAACCATATGCCTGAACTTTTTTATCACCAGAACCATCTATACCAGGGCCACCTTCGATTATATATGGAAGGAGGCCGCTATTAGGATTACCTTTCTCCACATATGGATCTACTCCAGGAACAAAATTATGATTTCGGGCATTACGGGATGCCTTGCCTTTAAGTGTCACACTCCAGTAGTTTGCTTGAACACCATTAAGTGACTCTTTGTATTCATCATTACTTTCTCTTCCCACTGTATAACTCACCCCTGCTGTAGCCAAAAGATCTCCTTCATATGTAGCGTCCATAAACATTTTTCCATCAAAAGTTTTTCCGCTTTCCATGGTAATTGAATGAATTTTTCCATCTATTTTTTTCACGCCTGCATCGGTTCTCAGGAGTTTTTCCCCATAAACTATATCTATCTTTTCGCCTTTTAGCATTTGATCATAGACTTTTAATGCCGCCGAAGGCTCAAATGTCCACATAGCATCTTCTCCTTCTTTTGTTCTGGTATTCCCGCTGTCCCTGTATTCACTTTTCTTCTCCCAATTCCAGTTTTCGGGCTGGTCGTAATAAGCTTTAATACCCTGGTAAAATTCTCTTGATATACCTCCAATCGCCTGCTTGTTGCCAATATCAGTTTGTCCAAGTCCTCCTGTAGTCAATCCTCCTAATCTATGAGAAGGCTCAATAAGCACTACTGATTTTTCCATTCTCGAAGCTTGGATCGCAGCTGCTATCCCTGCCGATGTGCCGCCATAAATAACAATGTCATATTTTTGGGAAAATGAATTTTGGGAAATAAGTGTAGTTATTAGAACACATAATGTGATTAGTGTTTTTTTCATTTTTTTTTATTTAAAGTGAGATGTTTGATATCGGAAACTCATGCCTCCGATGAAAGGGAATGGCTTTGCTTCTAAATATTTTTAAAAGTCAAGCCCTTCCATTTAAATCGATAGTTACGGGGTAAAAATCAATACCCTGGATTCTGAGTCAACGCAGTATTCGTTTCCAATTCAATTCGAGGGATCGGCCATAGATAATCCCTACTTGGATTGAATGCTCTGGTCTCGATTACAACCATTTCATCAGCATTGCTGATGTTGTCGTAATTCGGAGTTCCCATAGGATCAATCCTAGGTGGCTCATTTAACCATCCACCTGCTCCGTATCTATTCACTCTTCCTCTTAATGGACCTGGGATCACGTCCTCGGCAATTTTCCATCGTCTTATATCAAAGTATCTTAAGCCTTCCATTCCCAACTCACTTCTTCTTTCCTTTCTGATTATGTTGCGTAAATCAGCCTGTGATTTTCCTTGCGTTATTGGAGGCATTTGTACGGACTCTCTTTCCCTGATTGAATTTATAGCATCATAAACAGAAGCGTCGAGTTCGTTCATTTCCACCTTGGCTTCCGCATAGTTGAGTAATACTTCTCCAAGCCTAAAAATGGTAAGGCCTTGATCAGATGCACCTACGTTGGTTGGATAGTCAGCAACATCAACATGTTTCCTGAATAAATACCCAGTGAAGGATGAATAGGCGTGTTGAGCCTCAATATTAGGAACACGAAAGTTTTCATCACCTCGGAACTCCCATGTCTGAGTACTGTCCTTATGAGTTTCAAATATCCAATTTACCAGCCTAGAACCTGGAACTACCAAGGTGTAATCCATTCGAGGGTCCCTGTTTTCAAAAGGGTGTTGGGTGTCATAAAGAGGAGATTGATCAATCGGTAATCCGTCAATGCAATCGAACGTATCTACGAAATCCTGTGGTGGCTTCTTATTGGAATGTCCCAATGACATTCTAGACAGGAAGTCCCGAGGCGTATTATGCGTAGTAACTCCTCTTAGGTACTGTATCCTCATGATCACTTCTGGGGAATCGTCTCCTGAAAAAGTAAACATTCCCGAGTAATCCGGATCTACCTTATAAGCACCTGAATCCATCAGTTCTTTCGCCGCAGAAGCAGACTCCTCCCATCTTTCATTCCACAGAGCAACCCGGGAAATCAAAGCCAGTGCGGTGCCTTTTGTAACTCTACCTTTTTCAGAAGCATTCATAGGAAGATATTCCTTGATCTCGTTCAGTTCAGAAAGCACAAAATCTATCACTTCGCTTTTTGAAGTTCTTGGTGTTTGCGATTCATCAAGTGTAAGCGTGGTTATCACTAGTGGGATATCCCCATATAATTCTGCTAAGTAAGCATAGAAATAGGCTCGAATAAATCTCGCCTCACCTACTAAACGGTCATATTTTGCGGAATCCATTTTCTCTCTTAGTTCTTCCGAACCCGATGTAATGTAATTCACCCGGTTTATTGCTCTGTAGAATTCAGACCAGAATCCATTGGTATAACCATTGTCAGCATTTTGCTCTCCCCTTCCTAGTGCTTGAAGAGAACTACCATTTCTATCCCATCCGTCATCTGAAGCGAAATCAAATGAAAGGAACCAAACAGCACCTTGTGATTTATACCAAAGTCGATTATAGACCCCTGTTACTGCCATTTCAAGTTCAGTTTCATTAGCGAAAAATGTTTCACTTGAAGGCGAATCAAGAGGTAATCGTTCCAGATATTGATCGTCACATGATTGGATAAAGATCAGAATAGAAATTATACCTATATATTTTATTAGCTTATTCATAGTTATAAGAGTTTAGAAGTTGAGATTTAATCCCATAGTATAGGTGGCCATTTGTGGATACCATCCACCATCACTTACTGGAGCTTCCGGATCATATCCTTCGTAAAAATCTGTAACTGTAAGCAAGTTTCTTCCACTTAGGTAAACCCTTAAATTTTGGATTTTAAGTCTTTGGAGAATTGATTTAGGAAATGTATATCCTAACTGTACACTTTGAAGTCTTAAATAAGCAGCATTGCTCATCCAAAAACTGGAGTTCTGTTGGTTGTTGGTTTGATTCCAAGCAAGTCTAGGATACCTCGCATCTGTATTTTCAGGGGTCCATCGATCTTTATGTTGTTCTTGGACTGTTCCTCCAAGATAAAAAGGCATAATTCCCTGGCCGAATAGATATCCATCTGCTTGACCAACTCCTTGGAAAAAAATAGATAAATCAATCCCTTTATAGTTGGCATTAAGCTTTAATGCATAAGTATACCTTGGAATATTACTACCAATCACTGCAAGATCTCTATCATTGATCATTCCATCTCCATCCAAATCCTTATATCTGATATCACCTGGCGCAACATTTCCAAATTGAGTTGCATGATTGTCTACCTCTTCTTGAGTCTGAAAAAAGCCATCAGCAACGTAACCAAAAAAGGAACTTACCGGAGAACCTTCTCTATTGACAGTCAGTCCAGTGTTTTCTATTCCTTTCATGTCAACAATTTCATTTTTCACATCAGAAAAATTCACCATTACGCCATAATTAAAATCCCCAATTCTGTCACGGTAGTTAAGCATGATTTCATAACCATTATTATGAACCACCCCAGCATTTTGATAGGGAGCATTTAGACCGAGAGTCAAAGGAATGTTCAATGGTAAAAGTATGTCCTTGGTTTTTCGTTGGTAATAGTCAAAGGTCACATCCAGTTTGCCCCAAAGATTGAATTCCAATCCAATATCGGTGGTTTCTGTAGTTTCCCATTTGATATCATTGTTAGCCATGCTATTCAATGCAGATCCAGGAGAATTTACTCCATCAAATGCATAATCTTGACCACTTCCTCCTAGAGATATAAATGCAGCATAGGGATACAATCCTATGTTTTGATTTCCTAATCGACCCCAAGATGCTCTAAGTTTAAGTTGATCAATCACATTGCTTGTTCCCTTCATAAACGCTTCTTCTGATATTCTCCATCCCGCAGAAAAAGAAGGGAAAACACCAGCTCTATTTCCCTCTGCAAAACGGGATGAAGCATCTCTTCTTAGGTTAGCCTCTAATAGGTATCGTTCATCAAAATTATAAGTGGCTCTGCCAAAAACCGATTGGAGAGCCCAATGTGTTGCGGACCCACCTGTTTGCTCATTAAGCCGATTGCCTGCATTGATCTGCTGGTAATCAGGAAGTGGGAATACTTCTCTATATGCAGAAATCCATTGATTGGTTTGGTCTTCTTGCTGATAGCCTGCGGTGAATCCAAAAGTATGGATGTCATTGAAAGTTTTGTCAATGGTGACAAGTGCGCGAAAATTATTGTACCATTCTCTGGTATAACTTTCCGATAAGGAATTGCGCTGTGGTACAAAGAAAGTAGGTGTTTCTCCATCCCGGGCATAGGTCTGTGTTATATTAGAGAAGCTTTTGACATGCGGGTTCCACAATTTTGGAGCATACATCACTTCTGCCGATAACCAATCAGTGAAATTGTAATTTAGTCTAAAGTTCAAAATAGCATCAAGACTTTCTTCAGTTCTCAATCCACCATCTTTTGCTCTTGCTAAAGGATGATCCCCATTCCATCCTTCTCCGTAGAGACCATTTGACAAAACCCCAACCTCATTCGAAGGTATCCTACGCATCCAGTGAAACACATAGCCTGTACCAGAAGAGGGTTCCGTTTTGTCTGCCTTTCTTAGAAAAATGTCCATTGAAAGCTTCAATCGATCAGTAACATTAATATCAGAGTTAAATCTCAAATTGTATCTCTTAAATCCCGTATTAGGAATAATCCCATCCTGATCCAAATAACTAAAAGAGCCTAAGACTTTTGCTTTTTCATTTCCAGCATTTACACTTACATTATGGCTTTGCATAAAAGCAGAATTGCTCATGGTCAGATCTTGCCAATCGGTATCTGGATATTGGTCTGAAGGCATACCAGCCACATAGTCAGAAATAAACTGATCGGAATACTGAGGGGCATTACCAATATTGGTAAATGCTTCATTTGCTAGCATCATATGATCCAAAGCACCAACAATTTCTGGTGTTCGAGTGGGTAATTGAAAACCCGCGTACATATTATAGTTTACATTTACTCCATCTTTACCTCTTTTAGTAGTAATTAAAACCACACCATTTGCAGCTCTAGATCCATAAATAGCAGCTGAAGAAGCGTCCTTTAAAACTGAAATACTTTCTATTTCATTAGGATCCACATTATTCATGTTAGACTCTACCCCATCTACCATTATTAGTGGATTTGAATCTCCTAATGTCCCAACTCCTCTGATTCTTATATTTCCACCATCGCCTCCTGGCTGTCCGCTGCGTTGCGTTACTGTTACCCCAGGAGCAAGACCTTGTAATACCATTGATGATTGCCCAACTGGCTGATTCACAATTTCATCTGAAGAAATTGAACTGACTGCTCCAGTTAGGTTAACTTTTTTCTGAGTACCATAACCCACCACAACTACTTCGTCCAAATCTGCCAGACTTTCAGTCATGGTAACTGAAAGTTCACTTTGATTTCCAATTTCAATAGATTGTTCTTCAAAGCCTATGAAAGAGAATACTAGCGTTCCACCAGATGGTACATCAATAGTGAATTTGCCATCCACGTCAGATACTGTTCCTTGAGTAGTCCCTTGAACTATCACTGTGACGCCTGGAAGTGGAAGACCACTTTGATCTACTATTGTGCCTTTGATTTCTGCAAATTCAATAGGGTTTGAAATAGTCACATGAGGAAGTCGCGGATTCTCTTTGACATCTATCCCGTTGTTCACCTGTCTAAATCTTAAATTAGACTGAACGGATATCTGCCTCAAAAAACTTTCGACAGAGCCTGCATGTTCTTGGATGATTATAATTTTCTCTGAATCAATCTTTTCATGATCATAAAGAAAGTTGAAAGGAGTTTGTCCCTCTATTGACTTAAAAAATTGAATAAGGGACATTGACTTTGTGTCAATTTTTACATGAACCTTATCTATGGATTTATACTGACCATTAACATCTGTAGCTAATACAAAGTTAAAGACCATCATTTGTACTATAAAGCCATACAAGAAGTACTTGGACAACATATAGATTGTCTTTTGTAAGTTTAATTGCATAATTTTGAGTGGTTTATTGAAAATTTCATTAAGCTGAGTCTGAAGGTTTTTCCTATTCCCCAATAGTTTAACCGCCTTCAGGCTACCTACTAAAGCCAGCTGATCTTTTTCAGTTGGCTTTTTCTCTTAGGGTGCATTCACATAGTTCGATTTCATTTGGATTTGAGTTAGTTGTTGTTATTGAAATAAATTTTCACTTTTTTATTTTCTATTTTGTAGCTGAAATTTTCAATATTGGACATACTCTTCAATACATTCTCAAGTGTTTGATTTTCAAATTTGCCGTTAAACCGCCACTCCTCGCTGGGGTATCCTGTTATGCTAATTTCTACTCCATACCATTCTTCCAAGCCCTCCATTACTTCATGAAGTGGGGCTCTTTTGAATATTAGTTTTCCAGTTTTCCATCCTAACACATTCTCAGCATTGAATTCTGTGACTTTTCCTTGATTACTCTTTGTTTCATAGCTGAGTTCTTCCCCAGGAGTTAGTAAAAATTCCAAAGTGTCAGATTGATAGTTGATGCTAACTTTACCTGTCACTAAGGAAACTTTAATCTCCCCTGAGTTTTTTACATTAATATTAAAAGAAGTCCCGAGTGCAGTGGTAAATAGGCTATCAGAATTTACTATAAATGGCTGCTGTGCGTTTTCAGAAACTTCAAAAAATCCTTCACCTTTTAATTTGACAAGCCTAACAGTTGAGTCAAAGGTTTCGGGATATTCAAGGCTACTTCCTGAGTTCAGCCAGACAATAGTTTGATCAGGGAGTCTGAAATTCAATTTTTCACCAGGGTTTGTGGTTTTAGAAACCCAAGTAACTGTATTCAAAATTTCTTCTGTTTTGTTCTCATTTTTTAGATTGAGAAGCAATACTGAGAGCAAAAACATTCCTGTTAAAATTGCAGCTACCCTTGAAAATTGCCATGATCTTCTTTGCCAATTTTTTTGAATTGGTTTGATCAAAAGTTGCTTTTCATCGGATGCATACCCTTTATCTTTATTCCGAAGTATTCTATTAAGAACCTCCTTTTTAGTTTCGGAAGAAGCTATTGGTGCTGGGAATTGAAAACCCAGAATAATTTCTCGTGCTAGCTTAACATCTTCAATCCTATCTGGATTAGCATCTAACCAGCTTTTCCAAAAAATTGTCAATTCATTATCTGGGTATTTTACCCATCTAATAAATTCAAGATCTTCCAAAAGGTCATTTATCTCACTCATTCACGCCAGTGTTAATAATCAATTACACTAGGTAAAGGATAAAAGGCGCAAGACAACGCCAAAAAAAATTACTTATTTTTTCAAAATCTCAATATTACCTATTGAAAACAGTGAAATCCCCCTATTAAATTATTTGTCTACGGAAGGAAAGCAGTAAAAAATAGGGGGAGAAACCCCAAAGATTCCCTCAAACATTTCAGTGCCTTATAGGTTAAGTCCCTTGCAGATTTAGCGTCACACAAACCCATTAGTTCAGAAACCTGCTCATAAGACATCCCCTCATAATAAATATAATAAATAGCCTCTCTTTTCCGAGGGGAGAGGTTCTGGATTGCAAGATTGATTTTTTGAGTCATTTCAAAATCAATTTGCTTATCAATTAATGTTTGTTCGTGCGAAAAAGTGATCTCAAAACTATTAGATATTTCCTGTTCCTCTTTGAGATTTGTCCAGTTTATCAATTCTTTATAAATCCTTCGTTTTAGACATTTGAACATATAAAATTTGATGGAATCTGTTTCCCCTAAAGAAGTACTGTTCTTTTTCAAGTCCAAAAAGACATCATGAATAGCATCTTTTACCAATTCCTGGTCACTATTTATTCTTAACCCATAGCTAAACAAACTGTCAAAAAATCTTTCATAAATAGTGATAAAAGCGGAATTATTTCCAGACTTAAATGCTTTCCAGATTTCAATGTCGGATGAAAATGGCGGGTTTTCTTCATTACGACTAGTACTCATTCCCGAGTTGTCGGAAATAGAATTGGGTAAATTACTATTCATCAGATAAGAGGGATTATTGTTCTTTACAAGAAAACAATAATTTTCTTTAATTAAAAAACTGTCAAATCAGTAAGCTTTTTAATGGCTAAAACAGTAATACATCTAAATAAGTAGGTGTATTTTACAATAAAGATAGAATACACCTCACCCTCATACATTAGAAAATATGTCAGTCTCCTCAGTAAATCCAGGTCTCTAAAATGCAGATGATAAATTGCTCATTTTTCTCAAGAATTTATAAATAATGCCGAATGTCCGCACCGGGCAGATGCTTAAAACAAGCTGGTTTATACAGTGCGACATTATCAGGTTTACAGCATAATGTACCTCTACGTACTTGGTTTATCGTTTTTCTAAAGATGTCTTCAACCATGAAAATATTTTCTTATTGATATGGTAGAAAACAAAAAAGCTTATAATGAGAAAGTAATAAAGAAGGTCCTTCAGGAACACGTCAAATGAGGTAAAGGGAGTCAGAAATAGACCATTATAGCTGTAGCATCAGAATCTACCCCTCTGGAAAACACTCAGACAATTGAGAAAAATAGGCATTGTGGATGTATCAAAATGCAAGTGCTGCCAAACGTATCGACAAATTCGGCAGAAAGATTTGTTCACAAGGCGATCAACAGAAGTCTCTATTCATAAAACCTAACTACATGTATTTATATAAATACATCTTTCCGTATTTATACTTTTACACATCTTATTTTTGAAATAAAATCAAAAATTAGTATACTGTAGCCTAATCAAAATGAACTGATTATGTGGTCAGTAATAAAAATTTTAGGGACGGTTTTCATCAGCTTCATTGCGATGATAGGAGCATTGGGAGCGGAAAATCCTTTTCCTCTTTTTGCTGTCGCTTGGGGAATATGGATCATTTATATACTGAGCCTACGGTCAAAAAGAAAAAAGGAAATTGACAAAGAAAGGTTAATCAGGGAAATCCTAGATAAGCTCTAGAATCCAAAAAGGAATTTCAGGGATGCGAAAGATCCCAACAGAAAAAAGCATAAAGAACCAACACTAACCACCGTAAAGCCCATTCTGGAAAGAAAGGGCTTTTAAATATTAATACATCTAATCTTTATCACTGTTTAATGCCCCAATATATCCAATATGAACCCTACCAATCCAGGGATAAGTATCTGCTGCACCAGCATTTCCAGTTACAATTTTCACATATTTAGACTGCTTTGGCATCGAATTGATTTCGTAAGTATACTTGCCTATGGTATTATCCTTCAAACCAGAAATTGGGCTAGGGTACCCTTCTCTAAATGTTTTTTTTACGTTATTGGTGATATCCTTCCAAGACTTTCCATCCACCGAATATTCAATTGTAATTGAATCAACTTTGTCGCTAAAAACGAACAATGCTAATGATTTTAAACCATCAGCCTTATATACAATCTCTCCAGAAGAACTTTTTGAAGTTCTTTCAGCCTGAAAATAGTCTTCTTCCGTCTGTCTTAATCGTGGATAAGTTTCGGAATTGATTTTAAGGTTATCACTATGAGAATACGTCAATGAAAAATCTCGAAGATTATCCATCACTAGTTTCTTTTTTATTATAATAGGACCAATAATGTTTGAGGGAGGAGTGGTTCCTGAAACATTGGCACCTATTACTCTATAAAAATAAGACTCCCCAATTGTAGCCGTTGAGTCTGTAAACATTGGATAGAAATACAAATCATAACTAATATCAATGTTGCCACTTACTTTGTTCCAGGGACCTGATTTTGATTTAGCTCTTTCGACGAAATAATATCGGGCACCCGGAGCAACCTGCCACTTCAAAGAAGCTGTATTTTGCTCAAGGGTTTTAAAAAGAAAAGGCGGGTCAATTGGAGCTGGAAGTGGTGGAACAGGAAGCTCTCTGATTTTATAAGAATATGCCCTGATCTCCATCAAATTGTGGGCTTCATTAAAATATTCTCCACTATTAAACCCAGGCCATCTGCTCCCTCCCCAGCTATAGGCGTGAAAAAGTGCATGACCTCCTATTCCTCCATTCTGTTGGTTTTTCATTAAGCTCCAAAGTAAACCTCCCGTAGTTCCCGTTTCTACAATTTCCTCCAGAATGGGAGTGAAACGATCCATAGCTTGAAATTCATCAATGATCATAGGTCTTTTTCCTTCACATTCAGCCCATAATTCTTTCACTGTCCCTTTATAATTAGGGTATTGACGTGTCTTAACAATATCAATTTCGGGAATATTAACAAGTACATCATTAACTAATTTCGCCATATGCTCAGGACCATTTGCCCGCCGTGGATCAGCTATTAAATGGTTTGAATCAATACTTTTCAAGTATTTTGCCATTTCCGCTATCCAAGCTACTTTACTGTTAGGCACCTCATTGCCAAATTCCCAAGCTAGAATAGCTTTATCATCCTTATAGGCAACACCAGTATAAAAATTCTTCCTATTTGCCATTGCATATAACAAATCCTTAAATCCCTCCCTAACTGCTGGATCGGAATAGTAGTCCGTACCACCATGCATTTCACTAAAAACTTCAGTCCCTCCCCAGTATTTATTTTCCTTCACCAGACACAAAATCACTCTCATATTATACTGGTTACATAGTTGGAGCATTTTGTCTATCCTACGGAATGCAGTTTCATTGTAGATGCCTGGTGCTTCTACAAAAGCTTCATAATCGTCAGATCCATTTGACACTGTTATTCCCCAATTACGAAATACCGTTACCCCCATTTGATCCATATCCTTGAAATAGCTCTCCATCTCAAAGGTTAGCTCGGGCGGATCGTAAGCATATTTACTAGTTGCACTCGTGTTTCTATATCCGTCGTATGGCCCAGTAATGGAAGGTGAGTTCACTCCAACAAATCGAAAAACTTTATCTCCATCCATTAATTTATCACCACTCCGTCTTATAAAATTATCTTGCGCAAAAAGATTGGATGTAGCAATTATAAATGTTAAAAGGCTTAGTATTTTTATCATTTCGTACTTTCGTTAATATTTCGGTTTGGATAAGTCTTAAGGATAGGTTTAAATGCTTACTTAAAAATACCCTCCCTTTTTCGTTATTTCCTGAATAGTTTGTCCCTCTTGCACCCAACCAAATATTTTCTTCTCATTCTCTCTTATTTCTTCCGACCTGATCAATACATCGTAAGCTAATTCACGAGGAATGACTAGCACACCATCCACATCTCCCAAAATGATATCACCAGGTTTAATGGTAACATCTCCAATTTTTATGGGTATTTGATAATGTGTAATCAAACATCTTCCTAGACTGCCATTTGAAATTCTATATTCATAGAAAACTGGGAAATCAGCTTCTATAATCTGGTGAGTGTCCCTCACACCTCCATCAATGCATGCTGCCTTTACTTTTTTGCCTTTCGCAGTGGCCGTCATCACCCCTCCCCAAAGCGTTGCTTTCTGGTCCCTGCTGGTATCCCACATCACAAAGGCATCCTCATGCATTTCATCAAGCATAAGTGTGCGAAATTCCATTTCACCCGATATTTTTACGTTAGGGGCACTTTTCACTGTGAATGCAAGTCCCGCTACGGTTTTATACTCACGCAGCGGCAAAATTCTTCCTGGTAATGCTTGCTCCAAAAGGCAAAATTCCCGTAATACATCATTCACAGCACCTGTGTACAGCTGTTCGAAACGATTTAATATTTCTTTGTCAGGAATAGGAAATTTAACATCAGAGATCTCTTCTCTTGTCTCAATTAATTTTTCAAGGTTCATCATACTAACCTCTTTTTTATATTGATCTACACTCATTATTTCATTGTTTTAGTTCTGTTCCTAATTCATTTTAAGGCTATAAACTCATTCCCCCATCTACATAAATACTCTGGCCAGTTATATATCGTCCAGCGTCCGAGCAAAGAAGCAGAGCGAGCCCTGCACAGTCTTCTGGAAGTCCAAAATCACCAGAGGGGATTTTCCCTTTAACTAATTTGGCATATCCTTTATCATTAAGTGCCTCGGTGTTTCTTTCTGTAGCTATAACACCCGGTGCAATATTATTCACCGTAATTCCCTCAAAAGCAAACTGACTAGCTAGATTGATAGTAAGGTTTGATATAGCCGCTTTGCTAGCAGCGTATGCTAGCATCATTGAATGAGGCTTAACTTGCTGCACACTTCCTAAAAATAAGATCCTCCCCCAACCGTTTGATTTCATGGCTGGGTAAACGTGTTTGATTAATTCAACTCCAGCCCAGACGTTAGCGGACATTTGGTCATCAAATTCCTGGTGGGTGATGTCTGCCCATTGGCGTTTTATCTGAATTGATGCATTTAGTACAAGAATATCTACATTTTCCAATTCCTGCCGGATTCTTTCTATGTCTTCCATAACACCAATATCACCCGTGCAATAACCGGCAGACGCACCCATGTCCACTATCTCCTGCACCACTTGTTTACAATGGTTGGGCTGATCCTTACTATGCACAATCACGAATGCTCCAAACTCCGCCAAACTCAAGGCAATGGCTTTTCCAATACCAGTGCTGGACCCAGTAACGAAGGCTTTCCTTCCAGAAAGGTCAAGTTTACTCTTCAAGGCCACATTCATATTTGAAATTGTTTACCTTCTTCAGTAGACAAATGGACGCCAACCAGCTCTCCATTTTCAGCTTCAGTTATCACCAGCCTTTTGGGATTCTTAGGATCAAAAGCACAATTTGTAGGGTTAGAACCTGACATAAAAAGTGTGTCAATGACCTCTCCCTCCGTGTTGACCACGCGAACTTGACCAGTCCCGTAAACAGCAACATATAAGTTACCATTAGAATCAAATGCCATCCCGTCAGGACCTCCAGGACCATCAGGTCCACCAATTTCGCACCAGATTTTGGCCTCTCTCCATTCTGCTTTGTCTGCATCCCATTCGCCTTTCCAGAGTCGGTGTTTGTAGGTTTCCGCAATGATTAAACTTTTGCCGTCGTTGGTAAAGGCAAGACCATTAGGAAAATACATCTGATCCGCAATCTTTTTGACGGTTCCATCTTTATTAAGCGCACATACATAGCCAGTAGGCTCCTTACGTGAATCTCCAGGGCAAGTGAACAAAAGGCTCCCTTTTGAATCAAAAACCAGGTCATTGGGCATACTGAGTTCTTCATCATTCACTTGCGTAGCTTTCGTCTCGAAAACTCCTATGATTGGGTCATAAGTCCGGATAGATTTCTGCCCTGCATCGCAAAACCAGATGAGACCATTAGGATCAATGGCTATACCATTAGGGTTGCCATCGGTGGCAAATCTTTCCAATTTACCATCGCTAATTCGTACCAGGTTTCCACCTTTCAATTCGACCAGCCATAGGTTATTGGCCTGATCAAATGCAGGTCCTTCAGGAAAGTCAAGTCCTTCCTCAATAAGTTTCGTTTGGGTTTTCTGTGCCATCACTAAATCAAATGCCGCCAACGTTAGGAAACCAATCAGGCCTATACGGATCTTGGTGGAATCGAGCATAGTAGTCTCCTTTTTCCTCATAATATTTTTCATATCTTTTCATTTTATCTTCATCAAGCACCACACCTAATCCAGGGCCAGTTGGAACTTTAATACACCCATTTTCATACTTCATTAAGCCTCCCTGAATTATATCATCGGTCAAGTAGTGATAGTGGGCATCTCCTGCAAAGGTCATTGCCGGAATAGTAGAGGCGGTATGAATCATTGCCGCCAGCTCAATTCCAAACTCCGCCCCGCTATGCATGGCTACTCCCATATTGAAAGTATTACAAACTGCACATAGATCCTTTACACCACGTGGGCCCTCCCAATAATGGATATCGGTAAGCACAATGTCTACAGCACCTAATCTGATGGCTGGACCTAAATCGTCAAATTTATTGGGGTACATATTGGTGGCAATGGGTATGCGAACTTGCTTACGAACAGCTGCATTACCCTCCAAGCCCCACGCCGGATCCTCAAAATACTCAATACCAAGATCTTCCAGCCTTTTTCCTATTTTCACAGCAGTTGGAACTGACCATACTCCATTAGGGTCTATTCGCAATCCGTAGTCTTCGCCGAGTCTGTCACGACAAAGTTCAAGCACCCTTGCCTCCTCTGCTGGCGCCATTACACCTGCTTTAAGTTTCATCGACTTTACTCCCAACTCTTCGTGAAGTTGCTCGCAGTGATCGGCCAAGTCTTCTGCACACTCATCGTGCCCTCCCCCCGGTCGATCATAGCGCCAAAAAAGGTAGGCGATAAACGGAATCTCATCCCGAACACTGCCACCTAATAAATCACTCAATGGACGGTTCATGGCCTTGCCCTGTATATCGAGACATGCCATCTCTATGGCAGCATACAATCTGCTGTTTGAAAGGTAGTATATGCTCCTGAGGACTTTCATTTTAATCACCTCGAGCTTAAAAGGATCCATTCCGATGATTCTCGGCTTCAACTTTGTAAGTGCTGCGCGTTGATCTCCTCCCCCAACTTCACCCAGTCCAACGATTCCCTCGTCAGTAAATATTTCAAGTATTGTCCGTAAAAAATACCCTGGGTGAACACCCGTATTGTGCCTTAGTTGTGCATTTAGGGGAATAGCAACACACCGTACTCTTAGATCAATTATTTTCATGTTTACAGTAAAAATTTATTCAGTTAATCCAACACTATTACCTGCTTTGAAGCACTTTTCTTCCCAAAATCAATTACTCTTTTATATGTTTTCTTTCCTGCTTTAATAACCAACTCATATTCCCCATAAAATCCCTCGAAGGCGAGATTGTTTGAGCCAGAAATAGTACTTGTTTTCAAGCTTGTCTTCCATTCCTGATTGATCAATCGATCAAGCACCTCATAGGCTGGCTTCTTAGTAAAGTCTCTGTTCAAAAGCCCTCCCATCCATTTATCTTCGCCCAGATTCAATGAACCGTCCGGCCTCATGTACCCTGGTGCGGCTGTGTTATCTACCAAATTCCACCAGACTATAGCCTCAACATTAGGATGACTAAACCAGAGCCTATAAAGATTCTCTGTCATAATTGCCTGATATTCGGGGCCCTTTTCAGATAGGGCAGAAATTGTTATCTCTGTAACATGTAGAGGCAAATTAAAATCAGCATAAAGATCAAGCGTATGGAAGAGGCTTTCGGGGGAAAATGTCTCACCATCTAGAATCTTCCAATATTCGCTTTCATTGAAATTATGGAACTGTAATCCGATGACATCCAGTTTGGCACCTTTCAATAAGGTATTTTCAATCAATAAATAGTCAGCACTGTATTCACGTTTGTTGCTACGGTTCCAAATGGCAGTAGTAAAATTCAAAGTGAGATCATTGCTGTAAGGGAAAAGCCGCTCACTTTCCTTAAATGCTTTAAATGTGAAATCTTTCGGCATAGTTACATCTGGATGCCTATCGGTCACTTCGTTCACCACATCCCACAATTGAATATCATGGCCATACCTTTCTGCTATTTCTTCTATTCTCTTGCTGATCTTCTGCTCAATTAATTCTTCGTTTGGAGCTAGCCAGTCAGGCATCGACCATCTAGGATTGTCCCATACCAGAGTATGGCCTTTGGGCACCAAACCGTACTTTTTGCTAAACTCAAGAACCACGTCCGGAGCGGGTCGGCGATAGATGGATTTACTGGTTTTATCAAACCTCAAATTGCCTGGCTCCGGCTCAAGTTCCGGCCAATAAAAGGGAATGGTCACAAAATTGAATAGTTGGGTAAAATACTTCTCAAACAAGTCATTTTCATTTGGGTCTTCAAAGCCCTTCACCATAAACCCATTTGCACCAAAATTGAAGTCATGCTTTGTTTGTCGGAGATCAATTTCGACTTCAGTAATCGGCATACCACTGGTATCTTCAAATCGAACATTAAAATTCCCCATCCGGTTTTGTCTAATGCCATCTTCTATTCGCTGCTGAATGTAAGGATCCTCCCAATTTTCAAGATATTTTGGTGATGGCTGGGCTACAGTCTTCTCGCTAATAAAACTCAGCAGCGTAAGGATAAAAAGGTACTTCAAAATATTCATAGAGATATAATTTATACTGTTTTCATAATCTTTTACTAATAGAATTTGCAGCCTTATTCAGCGTAGCAAGTATATTTGACCGAGTCATTTCTATAAACCTACTTTCAGGCAAGTAAATACTCAAGCTAGCTACGACAGTGTTTTGTTTATAAATAGGCACTGCTATACCAACAATATGACTTTTGGTTGTTTGAGTGGCATAACCTTGTTCTTTGATCTTTTGAACCTCCTTCTTAAATCCAGCTAACGTAGCCCCTTCTTTCCAAAAATCTGCCGAAGGAATACCATATTTCTCCACATACTCTTGTAGTAAAGTATTGCTCAATGAAGCGACCAAAACCCTACCAGAAGCACTATTATAAGCTGATTTCTCTAGTGAGGATTTTACGTTCAGTTCATTATTAGCAATTACTTGGTGTATAGCTACACGAATATCTTTCTTAAGCACTCCTAGTAAACATGTTTCATTGATAGCAGCAGTCAAAAGTTCCATTTCGTGAGAGGCTGCCTTCAATAGCTCCTGTTCATAATATGTATTTCCAGCTATCTGAAAAACCATAAACCCAAGCCTGTACCCTTTCTTATGGCCTATTTGATCAATGAAATTCCTGTTAACCATAGTTTTAATAATATTGGCACATGTAGCATGATTCAACTCCAGAGCATCTGCTATCTCCGTAAGAGAATAAATCTTGTTTTTATCTTTAGCTATAAACTCAAGAATATCTAAGGCCCTATTTACAACTTGTATCATCTTTCTTTTTTAACATTAATAAATTATATTTTACAATATAAAATATAATCAAAATACTATATATCTTCATTCACTCTATCCATTATACAAATACTTTCAGTTACTATATTCAACTTAGCTAACATCAACATCGCACTTCAATATCTTATTGTTTTCTATCAAACAGAAACTACGTCTTTACGTTTACAGTAACTATGTCATTTCGATAGAAGAACCTGGAAACTATGAAGAGCAAAACAGCGCCCAAAACATAGCTCATGGACAGCATAGAAAGGCTGTTTCCCAATCCTAGAGTAGGCTTAAGAACACCAAGTAAAACAGGAGTAATAGCGCTGATAAGAAACGCTATCATGAGCATAAGTCCGGCTGCTGATGAACGATAATGAGGTGCCACAACATCGAAAAGAGATCCAAAAATATTGCAGTCAAACATACCTCTGAAAAACCCAAAAGCGGCAAGAGAAACATAAGTAATGAGTAATGAATCGGATTGTGCCATCAGATAAATAAAGGGAGCACCACAAAGCAGTCCAGTCATTTGGATAAGTGGCCGCACGTTCTGCCATTTATTAACCAACATATCGGAAAGCTTTCCACCGAAAAGAACTCCAAGGAAGGCTCCCACATGATGATAAAACATAGAGGAAAAGCCGGCGTCACTGAGTGTCATGTCGTATTTTTCATAAAGAAATGAAGGCATCCAGGTTAGGTAGCCGGTATTTACAAACACCATACAGGCGAATGCGCCGGTCAACCACCAAAAGCTTCTCGTCTGGAAAATAATTTTGGCATTACTTACTAACTGGCTGAAGGACTTAGTTTGTTCACTCCCTGAAAATACTATCCCATTTATCGCTTCTCGGCCTTTTAACCTGACTTGTATAATGATGGCAAGGAGGATACCGAAACCTCCAAAGGCATAAAATGCATTGCGCCAGCCATATTGCTCGCCGATATAGCCTGCCAGCCAACCACTAGATATTATTCCAAAATAGACGGCTGTTTGGTGTAACGACAAAGCGAAGGACCTGCTCTTGGTATGTTGCTCACTTATAAGTGAATTGGCCGTTGGAGCATAGAATGCTTCCCCACCACCTGTAGCGATGCCACGAATAAAAACAAAATACAAAACTGTGTGACCAAGCCCTGTAAACATAGTTGCAATGCTCCAAAACAGCAGACTAATAACAATAATCTTCTTCTTTCTAAAGAAGTCACCCGCAAAACCCGCAACCGGAACGAGTAACCCATATGTCCATATCAAAGCGGATGCAATTAGCCCCAGCTCCGCGTCAGAGAATTTTAAATCTTCCTTTATCAATGGTAAAACGACATTGAAGATTTGTCTGTCTGCCTGATTAAAGAAGAAAGCCAGCCAAAGTAAAATAACCAGTTCCCACTTATAAAATGTTGTTGTTTTATTCACCATTTAGTTTGTTTAGAGGGTATTCATTGTGAATTGCTCTGATCTCCTGGTTTGTAAGTGCTCGGTTAAAGACTGCAAGACCTCCAATCTTTCCAGAGTAGAAGTTGCCCATTTCATTACTTCGATCCACAGCCCCTACTGTAAAGTCCGCACCATTTTTTCCTGGACTATAAATTCCTTCGGGATAGGGATAAGGATTTCTATTGTTTCGAATGTCGAGTTCTCCGTTGTAGTAAGACTTAATCTCACGTCCATCGTAGGTCATAGCTGCAAAAGTCCAGGTATCATAGGAGATAATCTCCTTTCCAATTGCCGCATCCATACAATATTTAAACCCTGAAGTTGGCCCTCCTACTCCGGAAATATGCCCACCTACTTGATCGCCACTGTCATATATCCCCAAGTTCAAAAACATACAATATTGCCGATTTTTGTTCGTCTCATTCCACATCCCGGCTATGGTTTCACATTGGTTAAAGTCTTTGAAACGCCGATTCACCCAAGCCAGCAAGGTCATTTCCGCCTCTTTACCATGAAGATCTAAACCTTTGCACTCACTCCTTGGGATAAACAAGTATTGACCCTCACTTAAATTTATCGAGTGTCCTGCTAAAACGCCATCATTCTCTATTGGAACTTGTCCGTTCCCTTCCCTAAGAGAATAAGGGTATTCACCCTTTGCAACCAATGGATTAGTTCCTTCGAAATCCCACATAGATAACATGTTTGGAATGCTCTGGAGATAACTTACTTTTTTAGATATCTTTTCTTTCATAAAAGGCATTGTCATGGTGACCAATAAGGTTGATTGTAAAAAACCTCTTCTATTCATACATCTTTATTTATATCGACCAGCGGTACAGTTTTTTTATTTATAAACTGTAAGTCGAACTTCGTCCCCTTATTGAATTTCAATCTCATACCAGACAGTTTGATATTCTGGTTTTAACAGAATCTTAGAACCTGATCCATTTTCAAATACCGGGACTTCCATCATACGATCTCCCCTTGAATCCAAAGCATAACATTTTGTTTTCTGGGAATCAGATGGCAAATTAATTGTAGCAGGGATGCCTTCAGCCTGGATCGGACCTTCCCCCCAATCAGTTAGCTTAATTTTCGTTTCAGAAACTTCTTTTATCACCATTCCTTTGTTCTCGACCAATCCAGTGGCCGTTAAAAGGATATTCGTGGACTCACCCGACTCACCAAAACCTGAAGCATTTTTGGAGACAAATGAAATTGTCGCCCATCCCAGGCGGGTTGTTCCAATGTCAAGTGTAACACCTCCAAGTTCTATTGTTCGCCCCTCAGGGAAACCGGTAAATAATTTAGTATTGGGCGTATTAACCGTCAAATAAGCAGCATTTTCTTTTTCCCCGTTCCATACTATTTCACCAGTGCTACTAGTGATTACTTTTTGGTTTTCAATACTCTCTAAACCATTCACAGGCTTATCGACTGGACCATTTTTCAGTATGACAGCAGTTTTCTTGATCAAACTCAGCCTAGGATCAAATCCAGCAGCATCTATCCCCACCCTAACTTTCTTTGACATCGACAAGCTGTCAAAATACACCTCATGAGATATCTCTGCAGTGATGGATTCTATGGCTTCATGCACATCTCCCCTCAAAAACATCGCAGCGCACGCTGGCATGTGTGCAATCACGTCAGTACGTGCAATCATGTCGAAGAAATACGTCATTGCTTGGGGCTCAAAATCTAACCGGTGGTTATAGGTGTACTGAAATATACCATCCCACCCCTGCAATCGACCATACGCAGCCAGCATTGGCTGTGCTTCCGCACCATATTGATTGGGGAAAGGATGATTGTATTCACTAATAGTAAAGGGCTTGCTATCAACTCGCTGAACCGCCATCTCGTGGATGTTATTCATAGAATTAACCATTGAAATATTACCTATTTCCCAATCTGGACTCACCGGGCTTGGGTGACTCCAGTAGGCGTGTATGTCGACATAATCAAGATCAGACTGGATAAAGGGAGAGGTGTATCTTAGTTGTGTTCCAGAAACCAATGCCTTAACCTCAAGATCCTTTTTCAAATAATCATATAACCCAGTCCAGTAGTCTTGCTCAACCTGATAGATAAACTTGAAAAAGTCACCAACTGCCGGTGAATAAGCTGAATCTCTCCTGATAACAGGAATTGTGCTGGTTTTATAGTTCTCAGTCACATTATTTATGTCTACGCCCCAGGATTGCACCAATTCCCCTATTGAATTATAATTATTGTGTAACCACTTATTCCATTGTTTTTCAAGTTCAGTGCGATATGGGTCAGGCAGTTTGTCGATGGCTCCGTTGAGGTATTGATTGAAAAGTGCATTCTCATTGTTGATTTCCACCATCGCAATGGAAGGCTCGTCGGTGTAGGCCAAGCCAGTATATGGGTTGACGTGAGTTAGCAAATCCTTTGCATACTCTTTTTGTAGGGAAATCATGCGTGGTACAAAATTGTCAACTCCCTTATCTAATGGGGGTCTTTGGTCTATACCTGTAAATCCGTCACGATCATCGAGTTTTCTTGCTACATGCAAATTGAGGTTAACATAGATTCCTCTCTTTTTAAATTGAGCGATCATGTAGTCCATTTTGTCTATTTGCTCGGGATCCAGATTTCTCTGTGTCGTTGAATCACTAGTGAATATGCCTTGCTCTTGCTCTTCTTTGAAGTTCCCATAATTAGCATCCATATAGTGCAGGCGAACAGCGTTAAACCCAAATCTGGAAAGCCTTTCTGCCAAAAGATCCGCCTGATCGTGGGTTGGGAAATTAGCTGACCCTGTAAGGTTAGTAGCATTGAACCAAACCCGGCCTGCGTCATTAACAAAATGGCCATTTTCGGCTCTCACAAAACCATGTTTTCCAGCTGGAGCATCGAGCAAATGCGACATGTTTGTGACGTTATCTGGTCCATCGTAAGATATTACAAACGAAAACAAAGGAGATACTTCTTCTATTTTAAAATGCTGAGAACAGGAAGACAGAAAAAAGCTAGGAAAGAAAATTAGTATTGCTCGTGAAATGCATCTACAGAGCGTTAACGATTTGCTTATACTAATAAAAGGGCTTTTCATGGTTTATTTCAGGTTTATACTTTGCTCGTTGGTGTTCCAGCCTTTTGTATTCAAAAAGATATTCTTTCCTGATTTAGTCTCTCTCCACTTTACTCTAATCGCTATTTCCCGGGATTCTCCCGGAGCAAGCCAGAAATAATTATCGTCGGCATAGAAGATTCGTTTAGCACCTGCTATGTCTATGCTAGTCATAAATGCGGGGATCTTTCCAATATTTTCAACCCTTATCAATAGGCTGTTATCAGTCTCTGAGTGTGCTTCATTTGACAATAACTCCACATTCAATTTTGTAGATGACTTCGCTACAGTTGGCTTCAACCAAGGCCCCTTGTCAAGGGAAACCCATGGAATAGGTTTGTTAATATATTCCTTGTAGAAATTGGGATCGTCCAATTTCGAAAGAACACGAGGGTAATAGACCGACCTTGAAACCAAGTCCCCTGAAGCGTTCTTCAACTCAGCTATCAGAAATAAAAACTGATCTTTAGTCTCAGACGAGATTGTAAAATCTCCAAGTGAAGTTTCAGTTACAGAAGCACCTTCTGAAATTTCTATTACCTTTTCCTGCTTAGAAAGCTGGTTGAAATCCTGATCAAAAACAGATACAGAAACTATGGCATTTTCTATTTTGCCGATCGAGTTGGTGATTTTTGTCTGTAGCTTTATGTTCTCCCCAGACCTCCATAACAGTCTTTCCAAATCAATGGCTACATGGGTTTTTTCATAAGTCCTTTTCAAAAAATAGTACGGGGCAACAGGCTGTCCAAACCAGTCCATCATCTGTATAGCAATTACAGGCCAGTGACGCTTAAACACCCAGGGCATCAAACCTGCCGTAACTGGATAATTTCCCTGCATTTTTTCAGAAACTATCTGATACCATTCTCCAGCACCTATCTGGCTAGCCTCAGAAATAGACTCCAGACTTGGATCAGACATGTCATCGAAATGTGAGGCTCGGCTTAGCATCCGTGGAACCCTACCGGGCCCATACTCTGTGAAGTGATGAATAAATTCAGGGTGAGTATCGGCAAATTTCACATCCCACATTTTACCAAGCCCTGAAAACTCTTTGTTGTCTACCAGTTCATAAAACAAGCCCGCCTCAGGTATGCTGTGCATTCCAGTTTCCGACACCCAAGCTTCATACTTATAGCTCTTATCATACCAGGTTGGATCCATGTCTGGATAAATATGGACACTGCCATCATCCGGTGTACTTCGAACAAAAAGTCTGGTATTGTCAAATATTTTTAAGTTTCGCTCCAAAACACCTATTGTGGCTGCATTTCCGTATGAGTATGGATTAAATTCATTGCCCCCACACCATACCACCAAAGAAGGATGATTCCTCAACCTGACAATATTCTGAACCACCTGTGCCTCCCAAACATCCTGCGGATAGTCGGGTGTATCCTGATTACCAATCGGAAAATCTTGCCAAACCATAATACCTAGTTCATTGCAAACTTTGTAGAAGGCATCGGTTTCAAGCAGGCCGCCTCCCCATATTCTCATCATTTGCACGCCCATCTCCTTTGCTGCTGAAAGCTCCCAGCGGTAACGCTCCTCCGTCAAATCGAGTAGCACATCGGCCGGTGTGAAATTCATCCCCTTGACAAAAATCTTCCTGCCATTGACAATAAACTGCCAGTTCTCGTACCTGTCAAACAGGCGTGGGCCAGCAGTAGGTATTCTTTCAATTATGCGAATGCCATAATCGAAAGAGATTTTATCGATTACCACCCCGTTCTTTTTCAACGAAACACTTACCTCATAGAGATTAGGATCACCCAATCCAGTTGGGTTCCAAAGCTTGGGGTTGGGTATGGTCAAATCTTCTTCACTCCAATTACGCCCCTTAAACAAGTTGAGAGGGACCTCTTTAGAAAATACCGTTGTCCCCTCTGAGTCGAGTTCTATAACCAAAGATATTTTTTCATCATGAGGTGTATAAATCACCCCGTCGGCACCCGGATGGTGGATTTGAGAATTTCCCCATGGATGCAATTGAAACTGCAGTGACATTGCATCTACAAGTACTTCTACTGAAAGGTGTAGCTGTGCCTCATTCCCCTCCATAGAACGAGTCGTCAGGAAAGGACGCTCCAGATGAACATTCGGAAGGATTTCAATTCTTGCCCCCTGCCACATACCCAAACTAAAAAAAGCCTCGGTTCCCGATCCACCACTAATAATCCATGGTTTGATAATTTTGCCACTGGCTCTAGGATTGTACCCCGTTCTTTTTGAGTAATCACGTTCACCGGTTGACCCTCTAGGTAAGTCTTCAAAATCAGTGGCCTTATTGCCCCAATTCCCAGCCCGCACTTCAACAACTATTTCATTCTGGTCACCATAGTTGGCCAGCTTACTAATATCGATGACTGGCCCCCCAAACATACCTTCGTGCTCTCCTATCAGAGCGCCATTAACCCATACTTTCGAAAAATAGTCCACACCGTCAAAACTCAGTAAAACCAGCTGACCTTTAGCGGCTGATGGAATCTCAAGCTGCTTTTTATAATACCAGACTTTCTCCTCAGCCCAACGGTACTGTGTGGAGTTTTTGTGCGCATAAGGATGTGGAAGTTTCCCAGCTTTGTAAAGTGACCAATGAACCGAATTGGGTATCTGAGTGGAGAACGGGTCTTTCCTATTTTCCAGTTCTTTCAAATCACCGATAGGAGCATCCATATAAGATAGCTCCCAGGTAGTAGAAAGATCTATATGTTGAGCCGCTGATCTTGGAGAAATCCGGTAAGGCTGCCATAGCTCTTGCATATTTGTTTGTGCCGAAAGATTGCCTACCAAAAGAATTAATAGAGCACAAAGGAAATTGCATCGCTTAGTCAATATTTTAGGTATATACATTAGAAACTGAAAAGCTTTAAGGGAGTCAATATTTAATTTTTAGGCATTGGTTAAGAGGAGGGCTATTTTTGAAGCCTCTCCTCTACCAATAATTCTAACTTGCAAACTTATTAATAGCCTGGGTTTTGATCCGTTGCTGGATCTATCAAAGAATTAAAATTCAACTCAGAATTTGGAATGGGCCATAACAAATGCTTCTCAGCTACATCCTTACCTGTCGCTGCTTTTATCCTTTCTTTTACCTGTCCGGTTCGCTTCAAGTCCAGCCATCTTTTGCCTTCCATCTGGGTTTCATACCCTCTTTCCTTAATTACCAGTTCATAAAACATGGCCGCTGAATAATCGGCTAGTTCAAAATCAACTTCAGATGCCATATTTGGATCATACCCATAAGCTCTTCTGTGCACCATATTCAATTTTTCCATCGCATCAGAGGAAATGGATCCAGATGCTCGAGCATCTGCCTCAGCGTACATCAACAAAACATCAGCATATCGATAAAAAGGATAGTCATTGCCCGCAGTTCTACCGCCCCCAGCTGCATCTGGGTCACTGAATTTTTTAGAAAGCACAGAATTAGCTCCGAGCCCAATATTCCAAGGATACCACAACTGAAATCTTAGATCATCACGATCCATGGAAGCGAGTGTTGAATTGGCAACCACATCACTGTAGTGTGCGTAATATCCTCCACCACCAAATAACCCTGATCCAGGATGATGAATAAACTGAACAAAAAACCACCCCTCACTTCCGCTTAATCTAGAGAATTTAAGATAGAAGATTTCCTCTGAAGAAGTTACCACCGTAGGACCGTAGATTTTTTCAAAATCCTCCGCAACAGTAACAGGAACCAAGGAATAGTTCTCAGAAGAAATCACTTCCAAGGACTTATCCCTTGCCTGTTGATATTCCTGTCGATAAAAATGAACATCGGCCAAAACAGTTTTAGCAGCCCATAAAGAAGGTTTACCCGGAAGGGGGGCGACACCTGGAAGATTAGCTTCTGCAAAAGCCAAGTCTTCAAAAATAAGCTCATATACTTCTTCGGCGGTATTTCTTGGAATTTCGATTTCAGTCATGTTCGCTTCAGTACGAACGGGTACTCCACCCCAATTTTTTACCATCGTGAAATAAACAAATGCTCTTAAAAACTTAGCTTCAGCGATATACTTTAGTTTGTCTTCCTCGCTAAGATTAGCTCCATCCGGCACATTCAGTATAACAATATTTGCATTACGAATAGCCAGATAAAATTGGTTCCACATCGATTGGGTTCGGCCTTCATTATTCCCATCGAGTCCCTGGAATGTGGTTAAAATTCCATAGCTCCCACGTCCGAAGCTATAATCGGTATAAGCTTCCAATTGAGCAATATATAACGCTCCAAAAGCATTATCGCTTCGTAAGGGGTCATAAATGGCAGCCAAAGCTGCCTCTACTTCAGCATTGGTATTGTAGAAAGTTTCTACTGCCAAAGATTTCGGGTTTTCTTCTAATGCTTCCTGACAACTAAAAAGCAGGGAAACAATGCAAAATATACTTAGTAACTTTTTCATGATTGCTGATTTTAAAGGCCTACTTTAATTCCGAAGGTGATAGACTTTGCTGTTGGGTACGAATAATGGTCGATACCTTGGCCGATTGCATTTGAACCGCCTTGGGAATTAACCTCAGGGTCCCACCAAGAGTATTTGGTTAAAGTCAATAAATTCTGACCACTTCCGTAAATCTGCAGATTTCGCAACCAGTCAATTCCTAAATTCTGAACTGGTAGGTTATAGGCTAATTGAATATTCCGGAGTCTTACAAAAGAACCGTCCTCGACCAAACGATCAGAGTATCGCATATTGAGATTTCTTGTTATGACCGGATATTTTGCATCCGCATTTTCAGGAGTCCAATGATCATCATATACCTCCTTGAGCATATTTAGCCCAAATCCATAGTCAAGTGTATTGCCTATCGCACTGACATTAACAATATCATTTCCTTGAGATCCCTGAATAAATAGACTTAAATCGAAATTTTTATAACTCATCACTGAGTTAATACCATAATAAAAGTCAGGGTTTGGATTGCCTATAATTGCTTTATCAAATTGGTTGATAAGACCATCAGGAACTCCTTCTGCACCAGATAGATCTTTGTAAATTTCCTTTCCATTTTCATCATACCCATCATTCATATAGCCAAAGAATACGCTCATCTGTTCACCTTCACGCAAAAGGCTTGTATTATCGTTGATAAACGTCACATTTACGCTTCCTCCTAGGATATCCTGTCCTCCATACAATTTTACAACATTGGTCCTGTTGAAACTGATGTTCGCGTTGACATTCCATTTGAAATCGCTATCAAAAATTAATGCGTCAGCTGTTAACTCTAGTCCTTTATTCTGTATTTCTCCGACATTTTGAATGGTCCGGACAAATCCCAAAGAGGATGGTAACTGAACAGTATTCAAAAGATCCTTGGTATTCTTAATATAAGCGTCAACTGTCAAAATAAGGCGATTTTGCATAAAGCCAATATCAAAACCAACATCAGCCTGTTGGGTAGTTTCCCACCTTAGGTTCCCAGGAAGAGTCGTGCCGGGGGCAAAGGTGTTGTACAAAGCATCCCCGAAAACTGTTTTTCCAGAATTCAACTGGTTAAGTGTAGCATAAGCTCCAATTGCCTGACTCCCTGTGTAACCAAAACTAGTTCTAAACTTCAGTTCCGAAATTGCACTTACATCTTTAAGAAAATTTTCCTCCTTTACTTTCCAGGCAAAAGCAGCTGAGGGAAAATACCCCCATTTATTACCATCAGAGTATTTAGAGGAACCATCCGTACGCATACTTGCTGTGAAAAGGTATTTATTATCCAAAGAATAATTCACTCTAGCCAAATAGGAGATTAGTACTGAATATGAATAACCTGTCCCAGGTATTCCAGGGTTTTCAGCTGATCCAAGGTCGTAGGATTCTGTAATATCACTTAGAAATCCAGTTCCAGAACCATTTAGAAATTCAGATGAAAAATCTTGATAGGTAGCTCCAATAAGCGCAGTTAATGAATGTCGATCTGCAAATACTTTTGAATAAGTCAGGGTATTCTCACTTAACAAACTCAAATTTCTACTAGAGGAAACACTTGCACTTCCTTGAGAATTGATATAGTTCAAAGTAGTGTAATTATTTGACCTGCTATCGTTATTTTCCACCCCTCCATAAATTCTCAATGTCAAGCCTTCTATTGGCATAAAATTCAAAGCCGCATTTGCCAAAACTATATTTGCTTCTGATTCACTGGTCTGTTCATTGATTTGATTTAAGGGATTGATAAGCACATTTGAAATAAATGGATAAGCAGTGGCCAATACCGTATAGCTGCCATCATCATTGTAAGGTGTTAGCGTTGGTGGCGCGGATATGGCACCTCCAATCATTGATCCACCTCTATTTCCTCCTGAAGAATTTCTGGTTTCAATTGAATTTTTGGTTAATGTTGCCCCGTAGTCCAATGACAACATTTTATTGATATTCTGTGAAAAATATGCACGAATTGAATATTTCTTATAGCTACTGCCTTTGATAATTCCCTCTTGATCAAATACAGTCCCAGATACAGAAAATTGTGTCTTATCAGAACCACCATTCACGGAAAAATTAGTGTTTTTAATCGGTGCATTTGTAAACACAAGATCTTGCCAATCATATCCTTCTCCTGCATTATCAATTTCCTGTTGCGAGAAATATGGCGCTAAATTATCATTGACTGCTTGTTCATTGTAGAATTGCATATACTCTTCAGCATTCATCAAATCAAGTTTTTTACGTATTGTTTGGACCCCATAACTTGTTTCAAAATCCACCGTTGTCTTGCCAGCCTTCCCCCTTTTTGTAGTGATGATAATTACACCATTTGCTCCTCTAGATCCATATATCGCAGTAGCTGATGCATCCTTAAGGATTTCCATGCTCTCAATGTCATTATTACTTACTATAGTCGGGTTACTTCCTGTATATGGGAAACCATCGATGACATATAGCGGCTCATTACTTCCTTGAATTGAATTGGTACCACGTATTCGCACACTAACTGGCGCTCCAGGCGCTCCAGTATTTTGTTTTACTTGAACTCCAGATGCACGTCCAGATAAAGCCTGCATAACATTAGCTGCCGGAAATGCATTGATTTCTTCATTTTTAACTGAACTCACGGATCCAGTTAAATCGCTCTTTTTGACTGTTCCATAACCGACCACCACTACATCGTCCAAGGTTGTGAAATCAGGTATCATAACCACATTTATTTCTGACCTGTCTCCTACATTCACCTCCTGAGTTGCATAACCAATAAAGGAAAATACCAATATGCTACTTGGTGCAACATTCAGCTTGTATTCACCATCAATATCAGATGTTGTCCCTTGGGTAGTACCTTTAACCAGGATGCTGACTCCGGGAAGTGCCATCCCCTCCTCTGTTACTTTTCCTCGAACCTGCGCTTCTTGCGCAAGAGAGAAATGGCTCATGCCTAAAAAAAGTAGTAGGCAGCCAACTAATTGTAGATTGATATTCATGGGCAAGAATTTAGGTTTTTGTTAATTTTATATTATAAAATTGGATTTTATAATATGTAATTATAATAAAAAATTGTAATCCAATGCAAATGTTTTAAAAAATAATTCAAACGATTGCGCGCAGCATCCGAGGTATAATCGTAACAAATACAGTTAACTTGAAAGCATTTCTTGATTAAGTAAATAATAGGATCAATTTCCTATAGAGGTTAGGTTCCCTAGCTATGACTAATTGAAACGGCCCTTCTGAAAAGATTATTCCGATATTGGAATAGGAAGGAATTAAAAAAGTTGGGAACAATTCCTACCAATCAACCAGATCGCCTGTACCGAAAAATTCCGGAACTTCTAATAAGCAATAACGTGAAACTTTTTAGTTAATTCAATCTGGTTTTTCCATGGGTATGCCATGAAGGATTTGAGCATTATTAATTCGATACTGCCATCCTATCAAGAATGCTGGTAATCATAAAGGTTATACTCAAAGGAGAGAAAGGGGTAAGTAAGCTTAATTTTTAAATGCACGAAGCACATCATTTAATTTGGATAGTTTCCAAAAGGATTAGTGGTTGTAATATTCAAGACTTTTTTGAAGGTAATAGGCACCAGAAACCTATCAATCTTATCAAACCGAAAAGATCAAGCTAAATTCATCGAATTGGTGGAAACCGAACTTCTTGGGCTATATGAAGGAAATTTTGCGCGCTGCCGAATAAACCCATCAGAGTTTACAGCATTGAATAAGCGCTGTTTTATTTAATAAATTTAGATTATTGGTAGATTCTTAGCTGACTATTACCGAGCAGCTTTTCAGTCATATAATTGATTTATATAAATACATCTTTACGCATTCACACTTTTGTATTCATTAATATTGATAACGAATCATAAAGTAGATTAATCTAAAGCACATGATTATGTGGTCAACAATCAAATTTCTAGGAACCCTAATCATTAGCTTTATTGCCATGATTGGTGCGTTGGGGGCCGAAAATCCTTTTCCTCTTTTTGCTGTGGCTTGGGGAATATGGATCATTTATATTCTGAGCATAAGGTCAAAAAGAAAAAAGGAACTGGATAAGGAAAGGCTAATCAGGGAAATCCTAGATAAGCTCTAGAATCCAAAAAGGAATTTCAGGGATGCGAAAGATCCCAACAGAAAAAAGCATAAAGAACCAACACTAACCACCGTAAAGCCCATTCTGGAAAGAAAGGGCTTTTTCATGTGCGCGGTTTGGACAAGGGAAAGTAAAAATCCAGTCCCAAGAAATAAGGTGACAATCAACAGTGGCTGTAACATAATATCAGGTTCAACGATTTGAATCAAGCAAAAGCTAAGTTACAATAAACCACCATTCAATAAAAAAAGGGGATTACTCCTCCCCGCCTGATTCAATCCCAAGTATATAAATGGCTGCTTGGTGTGCCTTTTGGGCTGCATAGATCAACATTTTGGGATCATCCTTTAGAGGCTTAAGCCATCCCTTGAGATACGCCATAGAGTTTTTGAAATTGACATCTTTAATTCCTGCAAAAGCATTCAGAAAACTGGCTCCCATCTCGGCTACTAGCTCTTCTTTTGAATATTCGGCGGTTCCAAAACCAACCAAAGCCGGTCTTTCAGAAAATCTTCCCAATCTGCTTGCATTTCCTGTCGAGTGGATCATTTCATGAAAAAGCACAGAATAAAATTGCTCGTCTCCTTGAAATGCTTCTTTCTCGGGCATATTGATATAATCATTGACCGGGCTGTAATAAGCTTCATCACCTTGGTAAACGATATTAGGGCAATCGCTGTACCCTGATATAATAGCCTCGCAGGTTTCAATTGGCGAAAAAACTCTCTCCTCCTCGGTGCTTTCTATTGAAAAATCGATTCCTTCTATTTGATCGATGTTGAAAACCGTCCAGATGAAGGGAGTAAATTTTCTACCAAAAATATCCTCGTTCTCGCCTTCTTCGTTTTTCGTCTTTCCCTTGACAAATTTGGAGATCTTCCAGAATACAACCTTTGTGCCTTTTTCATCCTTCTTCACATTTCCACCCAATTGTTTGGCCTGTTTGAAGGTCAGGAAATAAGGAGTACTAAATTTCTTCGAGCTTGTCACCCATGCAAGCCATAGCGCATTAAACCCTGTATAAGGCCGATTTGAAGCATAGTTTTTTGGGGCATTTTTAGGGTTCCAGACCTGCTCCCAAGTGAGGTTTTCATTTTGGATACCTTCAATGATTTCATTGGTTACGGACTCCGCTAGTTTGTTGAAATTTTCCCAAGCTTTCATTTTTATAGATTTTTAAGTGATAAAAAGGAATTTGTCCTAGCTAAAGCATCCACACTTATATCCAAGGATGTTAGGAAACTCGACCCGACAACTACTGAGCTTTTCCTGATAGTCAGGAGAGCATTGTTTTTCTGGGAGAGTGGGGATATTTGACTGAGAAGTGACATTTTTTTTATCCACTGGTGTTGAGGTTCCGACCGACAAGCGTCTATAGAAAACTTGGTTCTGGGTAAGGCAAAAACCTGAATGAAAAAGTCGGAGGCAGTCCGTAGGAAACCGTCTTTTTCACATCAGGGCGAAGTGAATTTTTGACGATCCCAGGTTCTGGTTTTCACCTTTGCTTGGTTGGGCGATCTTAACGCCAGTAAAAACCCCGGAACGGATTAGGCAACCCATTCGAAAGAAAAACGCTCCCTGACGGAAGGAAAGAAAAGCGGAAACGGCTTGCCCCCTAAAAGAGGCTCGGGCTACAGCTTCACGGAAAGTCCATCCCATACCCTAGGCTTGACGGGAAATGAGTAAAGGCTAAGTGAAGTGAAGTGGTAGCCGTGGAGAGTGAAAGCTCTCTGCCGAAATGAGAAGGAAAAAGAAGTCATTTAAAAAATGGCGCGAATGAAACTAAAGAGAGGAAGTGAGCGAAACGGGGAATAGGCTTAAGGATAGAAGTGGAAATCCTTTCTCAGCGAAAGCCTTATGTTCATAGATGAAAGATTGAGAGCGGATAGCCTGACCGAATGGAAGCCCCTACAAAACAATTATAATTTGGAAAATCCTCACCTTTACACTCCAAATTCAAAGCTATGTCCACTCCTATCCATGTCAGCAAAAAGCTGGAAAAACTGATCAAAAAGTATGTCACCCCTTCCATTGGTGATGAGAATACATCGATCTTGGGAAAATGGAATGCTACGGTATTTTATGTCAGCCGAAGAAAAAACTGGTTGCTATACAACCCCAAAACCCACTACTGTCTGATACTGGAAAACATCACTAGCAAAGATCTGCCACACATTCGTGAGAGAATCAACCAAGATCTTCATCTACAGCTAACAGTCGATGGAATCAATACAACCCAAGAGCAAGTCAACTGGCTCTTGGACGAGATTAGTTTCCTCCCCACTGATGGGGATCGTAGTGCATCAGGGCACATGAATCAGATTTTGTACACGGTTGAGTGCCATCTGGACGGAGACTTCTATCATAGCTTCGCTCAAATCAACACCTACCTAAACGACAGTATCTTCAGTCTCGATGGTGTCTCCAAATACACCAACATTACCAAACCGAGGAAGGAAATGGAAAAAATTCTTAAAAACTATCTAGCCTCAGGTCAGGAAAAGCCCATTGATCCAAGCCAGTTAAATTAATAATCACAAAGACCTTTACAGTTTTATATAAAAACACTTTTAAACAAATACGTTTTTAAAAACCATATCTACATCTATCTAAATACCAACAGATTAGGAATTTATTTCTTAAGACATGAATTCCCCAGCTGGACAATCTTTAAAAAGAGAGCCCTATAGCTCTCCCTCATCTGCAAAGGAATAATATCCTTCCGCGGTCATTATTACATGATCCAGTACAGGAATATCTAAGATTCTTCCAGCTTCTTTTACTCGCTGAGTTAATCTTTTGTCCTGTTCTGATGGTTGTAGATTTCCAGAGGGATGATTGTGTGCTAGAATCACAGAACTTGCATTGGCTTTAATAGCTGCAGCATAGACTAGTTTTACATCTACTACGGTTCCTGCTGTTCCTCCGGAGCTAATGGTTACAATACCTAAAACTCGGTTTGCTCTGGACAGTAGCATTACTTTAAAATCCTCTACAAACTCAATTTTATCATCTTCCCAGGCATGTGCAAATACTTCATAGACCTGTCTGGAAGAACTCACCTTAGGACGAAGGGAGTTTTTCACTTTAGCACTGTAGCTCAGCTTAATCTCAGCTACTTCAAACAAATCAATTTTTCTTTCTTGAGTCTCCATAATGTTTTTCGTTTTTGTGGAACAATGAATTATGAAGCTTCATCAGGCCGTGGGCGACAAAGACCGAAAGGAAAAGGAATAAAAAGCGCAGCGCAGCAAGCGGCTTTATGCCGGAAGCTTACGGTCGCCCAGAGCCCAAAGGACTAACTTGGCGAGGAATTCTATGTGCATAAAACACTAGGTCATTAGGAATATTCTGTCTAAAAAACTTGGCCTTGAAACGCACTTTTCCAAGTAGTAATATTTTTCGCCTATTGTACTTTCCTTTTTGCTGAATTGCTTTTTTAGTCAAAAAAAATGCATCTTGTAGTTAGTTTTTTAAGCAAGATGATACCTGAATGTCTGACAATTTTCTAAAGCCCAAGCAAGCACTCAACAAAGCATTCCTTAAAGTAAAGCCTAATCGTAATGAAATAGAGGCTTTTAAATCTAATCTCACCAAGCTGATTGATCATAGCAATGAGGTAGAATCTGAGGAGTTTCATAAGAATCTGGTCATTGATTTTCTAAAAAAGACCTACTACGACCCCAATCATTACATCAATACCAAAGGACGAAATGACCTAGTCATCCATAATGGAGACAAGGCAAAGTCCACCGTGGGGGTGATCATAGAAGCCAAAAAGCCGACCAATAAATCCGAAATGCCGAAGGCATTCGCGAACACCAATAAAAACAGAAGCGATAGTGAGCAAATGCTTAGTTCTACAAATATTAATTACAAAGCATTTCAGGAACTGGTCTTATATTACCTACGTGAGCGAATCACTCACAAGAACCTGGAAGTAAAACACTTGATCGTCACCAATATCAATGAGTGGTTTATTTTCGATTCGCAGACTTTTGACAGACATTTTGCACAGAACAAAGGATTGGTCAAGCAATTTGAAGACTTTGAAGCTGGTAGATTATCCGAGGTCAAAACTGATTTTTTCTATAAACACATTGCCGAACCGGAAATAGAGAAGGTCAAAGCACAGATTGACTTCACTTATTTCGACATCCGATCTTACGACAAACCTTTGCGTAACTCGGACAAAAAAGATGATGCAAAGCTGATCGCACTATACAAGCTTCTCTCTCCTGAGCATTTACTGAAGCTTCCTTTTGCCAATGATAGTAATAGCCTGGACAAACGATTTTATAGTGAATTGCTTCATATTATTGGGCTTACCGAAACAAAAGAAGGTGGAAAAAAGCTTATCGGGAGAAGTAAAGCTGGCGAGCGTAATTCTGGAAGTATCCTAGAAGATGCGATTATCCAATTGGATTCTTTAGATAAACTTAGCCAACTCGATAAGCCTAGTCAATATGGCGATACAACTCAGGAGCGTCTATTTAATGTCGGACTGGAACTCAGCATAACCTGGAGCAATCGAGTGCTTTTCCTAAAACTGCTTGAAGCGCAATTGATCACTTATCATAAAGGAGACAAGTCCTATGCCTTCCTCAACAAGAAAAACATTCATGATTGGGATGATTTGAACTCCCTGTTCTTCCAAGTTCTGGCCAAGAAGACTGAGGATAGAAATGAAGATGTCAAGGCACTTTTTGCGAAAGTCCCCTACCTGAATTCTTCGCTTTTTGAGCCTACGACGATGGAGCAAAAGACGATCATGATCAATTTCCTGAAGAATGAAAAAACCATTCCGGTGATTTCATCGACAGTTTTGAAAAATGAGCAAGGGAAAAAACTCACTGGACCACTCACTACACTTAATTACCTATTCAAATTCCTGGATGCTTACGACTTTGCCAGTGAAGGATCAGAGGAAATCCAAGAAGACAATAAAACGCTGATCAATGCCTCTGTACTTGGTTTGATCTTCGAAAAAATCAACGGCTACAAAGACGGCTCATTCTTTACGCCGGGATTTATCACTATGTACATGTGCAGGGAAACGATCCGAAGAGCTGTCTTGCAGAAGTTCAAAGACGAAAAAGGCTGGGAAGTAGAAAGCATAGATGAACTGTACGATAAAATCGATGACAGAACCGAGGCAAATGAACTAGTCAATTCAATCAAAATCTGTGATCCTGCAGTAGGTTCTGGGCACTTCTTAGTCTCAGCGCTCAATGAAATCATTGCAGTAAAAAATGATCTTAAAATCCTTCAGGATAGAACTGGCAAGCGACTGAAGGAATATGAAGTGGAAGTGGTGAATGATGAGCTGATCGTAACCGATGAAGATGGAGAACTTTTCGAATATCACCCTACCAACAAGGAATCCCAGCGAATTCAGGAAACAATGTTTCACGAAAAGCAAACCATCATCGAAAATTGTCTTTTCGGGGTAGATATCAATCCCAATTCCGTAAAGATCTGCCGACTTCGCCTCTGGATAGAATTGCTGAAAAGTGCCTATTACAAATCAGATGATGAGCTGGAAACCCTGCCAAACATTGATATCAACATCAAGTGTGGGAATTCTCTAGTTTCTCGTTTTGCGCTGGATGAGGATCTAAGCCAAGCATTGAAGAAAAGTAAATTCAGCATCGATGCGTATCGAATCGCTGTGGATCGCTACCGTAATGCTGAGAGTAAGGAAGAAAAGCGGGAAATGGAAAGCTTGATCAATACAATCAAATCCGACTTCCGCTCAGAAATTGCCAAGAATGATCCTAAGATCAAGAAGAAAGCGTCACTTGGTGGTGAACTCTACAACCTTACAATGCAAACAGGTCTTTTCGAAGAATCCCCAAAGGATAAAAAAGTCAGGCTGGCAAGAGTAGAAAAAGTAAGCACTGAGCTGAATAAACTAGAAACAGAAATCGAGGAAATAAGAGCCAATCAGATTTTTGAAAATGCCTTTGAATGGAGATTTGAATTTCCTGAAGTCCTAAATAACGAAGGTGATTACCTTGGTTTTGATGTGGTGATCGGAAATCCGCCATATATCAGACAGGAGGATATAAAGGAGTTCAAACCTTATTTAAAATCAAATTTCACTCTCTATACTGGCACAGCAGATGTGTATGTTTTTTTTATTGAAAAGGGATTTGATATTATGAAAGATAAAGGTGTTTTCACTTTCATTATGCCCAACAAATTTATGCAAGCCGGTTATGGACAACTAGCGCGTAAATTTCTATTAGATCATAATCTTATTGAAATTATTGACTTTGGTGATTACCAAATATTTGAAGAAGCAACCACCTACCCTTGCATTTTAACAGCAAGCAAAGAAGTTGCATCAGAAACTTTTAAAACCACAAAAATCAATTCACCTGACTTTATCTCCGATTTTCCTTCATATGTATTGAGTATTGCCAATCTTATTAATCACAATTCTCTAAATGATGAAACTTGGGTAGTATCAAATGTAAACGACCAAAACCTTCTACAAAAAGTAAGGTCTAAATGTGTAAAATTGGAAGCATACATTGGTGAAGGAGCGAAGAGAGGTGTTGTTACAGGCCTGACAGAAGCATTTATTATTGATGAATCTAAAAGAGAAGAATTAATTACATATGATTCAAAAAATAAGGAAATTATAAAACCACTACTGCAAGGAAGAGATATTAAACCTTACCACTCATTAGTTCCCAATAAATATTTACTTTTTATACCCTGGCATTTTCCCCTTCACTATGATGATACAATTTCTGGAGCTTCCAAGGAAGCCGAAACGGAATTTCAAAAACAGTATCCAACGGTATTTGACCATTTACTTGGTTTCAAAGAAAAATTAAGTGCAAGAAATAAAGTAGAAACTGGTATTCGATATGAATGGTATGCAATGCAGCGTTATGCTTCAGATTATTATCACGATTTTGAAAAACCCAAAATAATGTATCAAAAATTTCAAGTTAAGCCGTGTTTCATTTTTGATAAAGAGGGGTTGTTTTGTAATGATTCCATTTGGTTTATACCTTCTGATGATAAGACGCTTTTGGGTATTTTAAATTCTAAAATGGGCTGGTGGTTAATTGGTAAATATTGTACTGCCATTCAAAGTGGTTTTCAATTGATTTGGAAGTATTTTAGTCAAATCCCTATAGCAACTGGAAAATCAATCATTAGAAAACAAATCCATGATATTGTTAGTGAAATCCTAAGACTAAAAAAAGAAAATCCAGAATCGGAAATTGCCACCCTTGAAGAAGAAATTGACAAATTGGTTTATGAGCTGTATGGATTGAGTGAGGAGGAGATTAAGATAGTAAAGGGTCAATAAAAAAATAAATTAACATAACCTAAAATAGATCACAAAATGAAATTGAAATTTAATATTGAGTCCTATAATATTGAAGATTGTGGATTTTATAAACGTGGAGAATCTTCCGCTAAATTATACAATTTAAAGAGTCTAATTGAAGACTTATCATCAACATATCAAAATATCGAATTGCAAAACACGTGTACATTCAATGCCGCTAGCTATAAAAATCAAAACCAAGTATTCTTATATGAAATAATTAATAAAGATAGATTTTCTTTTATAACGACTTGGAATAAAGTTGATTCTGACTCAAATCAAGTCATCGGGATCAAAGGTTCTGGAAAAGTAGGGTCAAGTATCGAAACTATTAAGTCTAATTTTGGAGATGATTTTATCCCTGGCTATGCAACTTATTTTTTGATAGACAAGCTGAATGAAAAAGTGTTTAGTATTAGACCTCAATTCACTCTTGCTAATGGTATTAGAGGATTTCAAACCTATGCACAGAATTTCATCTGTTATTTTTCGAGACATGTAGAAAGCATTGTAGTCACATCTAAAAAGCTTAAAATAGTTGGTTATAAAGAATCTAGAGAAAGTGAACCATTGTCATTAATTTCCAAATTTTCCTTGAAGCTAATTTATAACCAACCTGAAATAGAGACAATTTTAAAAAATTATTCTCATATAAATAAAATTATTAAAAATGAAAAAATTAACCTTCACTCGAAGTTTGATGGACCAAGATTTATAGAGTTTATAAATTTTATTTCAGGCAATAATAATAATAATAAATCATTTGAAAACAATTTGCACCTAGAGCTTTCCGTTAGACCTTCAGAAGAAGATATTGCCTCACTTGTGGATAGGTATAAAAATTATGGCGAGAATTTTGGATTTAAGTTTGATGATAACACTAAAACTATTTGGTTGGATAATACAAAAATATCTGAAGGAATAGACCTTGATGTTGATTTCACAACTGGAAATATATTTGATGGAAATGATTTAATGCAAAAAGTAATTAGTCAAAGCAGGTCTATAAATTGAAATATTATGAAACAATTATTGACACCTTTATTTTTTTCTTTAATAATTTCTAGCACATTTATATATTTGGAAATATCTATTTCTCTTGTATTTATTAGCAAATTATTCGAAATTTCTCTGGTTGTATCCTCAATTCTATTTGGAGTTCTTGGGATCTGGCTGTCAACTGTGTATAATGAATCACTTAAAGTTTTTTTAAAAAAGGACAGTTCAATTGAGGATTTGAAGACCATTAATGGAGAAATCAAGAGGCTTTTATATCCTCTTTTCTTTTCATTTATCTCAGTATCTTGTTCTCTATTATATTTCACAAGCTTACTTTTTGTTGATGAAGTGAAAAATCTTAATTTTAATTATACTTATTTAAAAACTATATCCGTTTGTATTTATATATTTATTACATTTTTTCAAATCAATTTTCTGACTATCATTTTTAAACCTTTACTTGAAGTATTTACTTCCATTTGGCTTAAATCAAACTATAAAGAATTAAGTGATAAGATTTTCAATTCTAGCAAAAATAATCTGAAGTAGTATTAGCTATTTTAATAAATGAAAGCAACCGAACTCCAAATAATCAACTTTCTACAAGCACCCAAAGTACAGTTCGTGATTCCTATCTATCAGCGGAATTACGATTGGACTATTTCTGAATGTCGAGAATTACTGAAAGATATCATCCAAGTTGCTGAAGAGAACAGAGCCTCCCACTTTATAGGAAGCATCGTCTTTATTCATGATGGAGTGTATAGCTCCAGTAATGAAGTAAAGGAGTTGGTGATCATTGACGGTCAGCAGCGATTAACTACTATCAATATTCTTTATGTAGCCTTGTACCGATTTGCAAAGGAAAATGGAATTGCCAATGATGCCAATATGGTATTTGATATGTTCCTGACGAATCAATACGTGCAAAAAGAAACATCCAAACTAAAGCTGAAGCAAACAGATCGAAATGGGGATGCATTTAAAGCTATTCTATATGGAAACGAGAAATCTTTCCCTGAATATTCCAATGTGACAGAGAACTTTACCTTTTTCAGTGGAGAGATTACTTCAGAGAACTTCCATATCATATTGGATGGATTGAATCGTTTGATATTTGTAGAAGTCTCCTTGGAAAGAGGGAAAGACGATCCACAGCGAATTTTCGAAAGTTTGAACTCCACTGGTTTAGATCTTTCGCAGTCTGACTTGATCCGGAATTTCATTTTGATGGACTTACCTCCAATTGAGCAAGACAGAATCTTTGAGTCCATATGGAGTCCTATAGAAGAAAACGCAAAGGATCTGGCTAAGAAGACCTCCTTGGTTTCTGACTTTATCAGAGATTACCTGACCCTTAAAAACAAGAAAATACCGAACAAGAATAAGGTTTACCAAGAATTCAAAATCCTATTCCGTGACAAAAATCAGGATGGGTTTTACCAAGAATTAGAGGACATCAAATCACTTTCTGTTCATTACAGGAAGCTTGTCAATCCGAGTACAGTTGCAGATAAACAAGTTCGGAAAGAGCTTGAATATATCAATAGGCTGGAAATTAACGTAGCTTACCCTTTCCTGCTGCAGGTGTTTGAAGATTTGGAAAATGGATTGATCGAGCTTCCCGAGCTTGTTTCTATTCTGAAGCTGATCCAAAGTTTTGCCTGGAGAAGGTTTATTGTGGGCTTACCTACGAATTCCCTCAATAAAGTCTTTATGACTTTGTATTCAGAAATCGACACAGAAGACTATGTAGAATCCATAGAGAAAGCTCTGATGCGCAAAGGAGGTAGTTCAAAATTCCCAACCAATGATGATATCAGATTGGCTTTGAAAGACAAAGATCTTTACAATATCCAGTCAAAAAACAGATCCTATTTCTTTGAGTTGCTGGAAAACTACAATAACAAGGAATATGTGGATACCTCAAACGAGGCGATTACCATTGAGCATATTTTCCCTAGAACTCCAACAGATGAATGGAAAGCACAGCTGACAAGAGAGCAATTTGCTGAGTTCAAGGATAAGTATCTGAATACCATTGCCAATCTTACGCTGTCTGGAAACAATGGTGCGCTTAGCAATAAGACCTTCCAGGAGAAGAAAAACATGAATGTGAATGGAAACGAGCAAGGTTATATTCACAGCAGACTTTGGCTTAATTCCTATCTTCAGAAACTTGAGGAATGGACGGTTCCGCATTTGGAGGAAAGATTTGAAATCATCTATGAACGATTTCTGAAAATCTGGAAACTGCCTGAAGTTATAGTCTTTGAAGGTCAAAGCGATGAAGAGCAAAATATCTTTGATGCTGAAAAACCAACATTTAAGAAGTTAGAATATTTCATTTTTGAAAACAATAAAGTGGAAGAGGATGCCATTGCACAGATGTATTTCTATGTGTTGAGAAGCCTTTTCAAGAAAAACTCAGAAGTGATGGTAAGTGGTCAGGAAATTTTGAAAATAACCCGAAATCAAACTGACTTTAGAGAGGCCAGAGAATTGGATAATGGTTGGTTTTTCGAATCAAATATTGACAGTAACACTAAGTTTAGCGTGCTGAAAAAGCTTCTGACGCTTTTCGAAATGGAAGAAGAGCTAATCATTAAATACCAGACTGGATCAACCAATAATGGGGAAACTGGAACTGCAATGATCAGGAAGAAATACTGGCTTCAACTCTTACCATTACTTCAGAAAATCAAACTTTTCGAAAACATTAATGCAACGAAAGATCCTTGGATAAGTGAAGGAGCTGGAATTGCATGTGTGCAATACACTCTTTCAAATACTAAGTCCTGTGCAAGAATTGAATTAGGTATAATTTCTTCACAAAAAGATCTGAATAAAGCCTATTTCAAAAGACTACATACAAATAGAAATCAGATAGAATCAGCACTGGGACAAGAAATTGAATGGCAAGAGCTCCCAAATAGCAAAATGTGTCGAATAAAAATCGAATTACATGGCATCGATTTTCTTGATGAATATTCATGGGGTATTCGAAACGATTTTTATACTGAAATGCTACCAAGATTTAAAAATGCGTTTCACCCCTATGTAATGGCATTGAAATAGAAACAACAACTTTTAAAATGATAATAGTAAAACACAGATTTTCTAATCATACAATAAGTCCTGATACAGAGACTTTGATACTCGGCACATTTAACCCTGATACTCCAAGAAATAGCGCTGAATTTTTCTACGGAAGAACCAGGAATCATTTATGGAGACTGTTGCCTACAGCCTTTGGAGAGGATGATCTAAAAGGCGCTCCTAAGACTGGAAAACTTCAATTCATCAAAAAATTTAAAATCGATTTGATTGATTTGATAAAAGAAATAAAAGTTGGGGAAGGTCAAGAAGCAAATTACGATGATGTGTATATAGACAATAAGGTGAGCATCTGGCAGAACGTAATTGGTGAAATAGATAAGTTGCCAAACCTGAAGCGTGTTTGCTTCACGAGAAAGACCTTTACAGGTATTCCAAATATGAAAAAACAAGTAGCTGAAATTCAAGCATACTGTGAAAACAGAGGTGTTTTATTCAAAGCTTTAACTACTCCATCACGTTTTTACAGTAATGATAAACAAGCTGTTTGGAATGATTTCCTTAATAGCAAATAGTTATAAGATCATTGAAAAAGCTATAACATGTACCCCACTGATTTTGCCTCAGTAGTTGCATAATTTAATTAATGTTTCATAAGCATATACCAATTTGATTAACTAACCAATTTATTATTATCTATTTGATGGCTGAAAATTCTATTATTAAAAACCAACAGAGGCATCTTGACATGAAAAAATTTGCCAGTAGGTTAAAATTTTCAATGTTTTATTCAGGTTATAACCAAACACGATTAGCGAATGAAGTTGGCCTTACTCAACCAGAGATTTCCTACTACTGTAATGATAAAAGTTTTCCTAGACTTGAAATAATTCAAAGACTTGCATTTACTCTAAATGTGAGTTACCGCTGGTTAAAGTTTGGTGATGGTGATTATGAGTTAAAAGATTCTGACCAGTTATTGGAAGAATTTCATTCAACCTTTAGTGATAGGATAATTTGGCTTATGTGGACAAGAGGTTACAATTCCTTAAAAATAGGAGAAGCATGTGGATTTTCTTCTACAGCTGTCACCTATTGGATGGAAGGAAAAAGGAGCCCATCCGAACAAAATATCGAAAAACTTTGCCAGTTATTAGAAATCAAAAGGAAATGGCTCGAAGGTTAAGTTATTTTATGGTAGCATGTTTAGTAAGACTACCCAGTTCTGAATTTTGTAAATTACACACTCAACCTTTAAAGGTTAATTTATTAGATTTTTTTATTGATTATAAACTTTAAGGTATTAGATTTGCAAAATAGAAGCAACAACAAAGCTGAGGTAAATGAATTCCTCAGAAGTTTTCAGGAGAAAAGAAGGACGTTCGAAATCATTTTTATGGATCGTCCTAAAAACAAGCAAACAATGCTTGACCTGGAAATTAGACCTATTGACAGAGAAAAATTCATCGATCAATTAAGCATCGAGGATTTTTCGGAAGGACCACTGCCAGAAGAATGGCATGGAAGTAAGGAAATGTGGGTATTTGGTAAGGAAATCAAAGGTGTAGAAGTATATATCAAGATCTGCCTTGGAGCTCCAAATTCTAATGTCATTTGCATTTCCTTTCATATTGCAGAACATCCGATGAAGTACCCGTTCAGACCCTTGCGAAATGAATAGCCCTATAACAGGAAAGCCAATGGCTATCCAAACAGAAGTTCAAACCTTGACCTTTCGAAAGGAAGAGTTTACAGTAAAACAACGATTTTATCTTTGTGCAGATACCGGTGAAAGATTTACAAGCACCGAAATAGATGAATTAAATCTTTCTTTGGTTTATAATGCCTATCGTGCAAAACACCATATCCCATCTCCTGAAGAAATAAAGAAAACTCGTGAAAAATACGGTTTATCTGCGGTGAAAATGAGTGAGATTCTTGGCTTTGGACCGAATAGTTATGGTCTGTATGAAAGAGGAGAAATACCTAGTTTGGCGAATTCCAAACTGCTGAAGTTGGCTTCAGATCCTGAAAGTTTCTATCAACTAGTCACAGATTGGGAAGTCGATAATGCAAAGACAAAATCCAAACTTCTAGAAAAGGTAAATTTGAGGATTGAAGAGGAATCTAAAACAGATTTTTTTAAACTTTTCATGCTTGGAAATTCTCCAATGAGTCAGCTTACAGGATATAGAAAACCAAGTTTTGAAAGGCTTACTGAGATGGTGGTTTATTTTGCACATAAAGTCCCTTCCTATAAAACTAAGATGAACAAACTCTTATTTTATGCCGACTTTATGTGTTTTAGAGATCAGGGAGTAAGTATGAGCGGGACACAGTATAAAGCGATTCCTTATGGACCTGTTCCCAATAAGTTCCAGACCTTGTTTGAAAACCTAGCTGAAATTGATGTGATTGATATCTTCTATACACCTTTAGATAACGGTGGCAGAAAGGAACAATTAATAGGTAGAGCTGAGAGACCTTTTAAAGCAAATCTTTTTTCAAAAACAGAAATTGATATTCTGGAAGCAGTCGCAATGAAATTTAAGGACACCACTGCAAGTGAAATAGTAGATATTAGCCACAAAGAACTGGCTTGGCTAGAAAATGAAGTCAATAGGTCTTTCATTCAATATGAATATGCCTTGGATTTGAAAGCTTTGTGATATCCATATACAATTAAGTTCCCAATATTTCAATGACCAAGTTTAGGTCTACAAATAGTAAAAAAAAATAAATGGCTTTATGGTCTTAAATGAATTTACTCGAACAAAATATCAAATAAAGTCAATCCGCCCAAGAACAATGAATAAAGAATAGTTTGCGTGGGTATTTTAAAAATAAAGCAATGTCAAACTTAGAATCAATTAAAGAAAGAATCTCAAATGTAAACCCTTCATATATTGAATTATGTTCTGATTTTTTGATCCTTTATTCAAGGTTTGAATATGCATTGAAAGAATGTGGTTTTTTGCAAACAAGCACTAGAGTTATGGCAAGTATTGAAAAATATGTTAGTTCAATTAAGGATAAATTCAAACTTGAGTCTGGGTCAAAATTAGAAGTTGCTATTAATTTCATTATTGAATCTCCACCGAAAGTCTTCCAAATAAGGAATGAAAGCCTAATCTGGGAAGAAAAAAAAGAAGATGGCGAAACACTAGAAGTACTTCCTGAGTATCTTAGAAGAGTTAGAAATAATCTTTTGCATGGAGGTAAGTTTTACGGTGGGATCGAAACTGGAAGTAGAAACTTGAATTTAATTTCAAACTCCATCATAATTATCGAGTATTGGATTGATTTAAATGAAGATGTAAAGTCAAAATTTAGAGAATTTTAAACATGCAACTTATTACATTAATTACCGATGGATTTAGAAATAGAAAGAATAATAGGCGATTTTTTAAAAGGTATTGAAAATTATGACGCTCCAGCGAGTTTAGCTGAAATCCTAAATAATTCTCAATTCCCTCCCGACAACAAAAAACGTGTTTATAAAGAAATTGAGTTTGAGCTTGAAAACAGGAATCTTGTGCAATTAATACGAGGTAGAGACAACTCAACTTTGGGAGGACAATGTGAATATGTAATAAATCTCAATGGAATAAAATATTTAAAATATTTAAAAAATAAACCAATGACCCCTGAGGAACAACTTGCAGAGATAGAATCAAAAGCAAAAAAATATGAAACTGAATGGAAAAAAGGGTCAGAAGCAAGGCTAAACTCACATGAATTTATAAGTCTTTTCGATGAATGGTATTATGAATCTAGAGATATATTTAGTGACTACTTCGATTCAGAAAACATTAACTATAAAGAATTTCTAGAAGCTAATTTACAATGTAATGGCTTTACCAAAGGAAATCAATTTGGAAACTTATATTCAATATTTAAAATTTTAAAAAAACGAGGTCTGAAAAAAGTAAACAATACCTTAAACACCAAAAAAACAATCATAACAAATAATATATTTCTTATTCATGGAAGAGATGAAACTAAAAAACTTGAGGTAGCAAGATTTCTTGAGAATGACATTAAACTAAATGTCACTATCCTACATGAGAAACCAAATTCCGGGAAAACTATTATTGAAAAATTTGAAAAATATTCTAACGTTGATTTTGCTGTGGCAATTTGGACAGGAGATGACAGAGGTTCACTAGACCAGCATAATGAAATACTTAGAAAGCGAGCCAGGCAAAATGTAATATTTGAAACTGGATTCTTTTTTGGAAAGCTTGGCCGAGAAAAAGTAATTGTCTTATATGAAAATGATGTTGAGATCCCCTCTGATTATTTAGGAATTACTTATGTTCCTTTTGATGGTCAATGGAAAGATGATCTAAGAAAAGAAGTTAGCCATATTTATGAAAACTTTTAAAAGTCAAAAATATCAAATTTAAATATACCTCTCTATCTCAATATCTGGCATTTCGTCATAAGTCTGCCCATTTAGCTCTCTTCCAGCCTTTTTCTTATTCTTTCCTCCCCACTGTTTAAAGAAGAAAGCCACTTTTGAATGCTCGCATTGTTCCTGAATATCTAAGACCCATTCAGGACTCATAGATCTAGCCTTATGCCCGCTCTCTCCTCCTACGATCACCCAGTCTATCCCATCAAGGTTGATGTTAGGAAGTGGGCCTATCAGTGGCTCTAGCGATAGGAACTTGACCCTGGCACCCGTATTTCTTAAAAAGTCTATTCTATCTAAGACCAGTTCATCCTCTACAGATACGCCCATCCAGATATTGTGGGACCAGGTGAGGTGGTCATGGATCTCAGCCAATCGATCAGCACGTTTGGTAAGCACCTGAAAAACATGCTGTGGGTTCTCATGCATCACCTGAAAAACACGCTGAATAAACTCCAAAGGCACATCCTTGTGAAAAAGATCGGACATAGAATTTACAAAAACTATTTTTGACTTTTTCCAAGTATAAGGAATACCAAGCGTCTCTTCATGAATCCTGACTTTCTTGAAGCCATCTTTGTACTTCTCCACACCCATTGCCTTAAGTCTTCTGGTCATAACTTCCGCATAGCAGAATTTGCAGCCAGCAGAGATCTTCGTACAGCCAGTTACCGGATTCCAAGTGAGTTCGGTCCATTCAATTGAAGTTTGTGCCATACCTAAAACAATTCAAATTGATCATTATTACTTTTCCTTACTTTTTCGAAGAATTCTAAACCTCTGTCATGTTTCGAGTAAAATGAAAGGTAATAGATTCCACTTCCTTGACTATTTGTAATCCTTTCTTTGATCAATGCCGCTTTATATCCAAGCTTCTTAATATTTTCATCAAATTCATCAGATAGAAATTTGACAAATTTACTTTTTGCTACTTGTTCATCTGAAATTCTTGTTCTCCAATTTGAATCACCAAAGAAGAGATCCAATTTGGGATTATTCTCTTTGATGTAATGTCCCATATTCCGGATCCCATCCATTTGAAGAGCATGTAAAACTAGAATGTCAACCTGACGAACAGCCAGTTTTTTAATAGTCTCAAAATGAAGATTCAATGAAAATGGATCAATGAAAGCAAAAAACAAAGGATTTGAAAGTTTTAAATAGGCAGGCAAATCATCAAAAATCGTATCTACAACTTGATTAGCGTCTCCATTATAAATCTTATAGGATTTATCGGGATAAAGTCTTTCAATTCTCTTTTCAAGTGATTTCACTGTAGAAGCAGAATAATCATTTAATACATAATGCTGAAAAGAGTTAGGTAGAGACATTGCAATCAAAGCCGAATTTTTCATCATAGTTGGAGTCTCTTTAATTTTAACAATTCCTGGGCCAGTGAAAAGATCTATGTATACCAAGTTCCATTTATTCTTCATTCCGGTAGTAAAAATATCACAATACTTTCCTACGAGTTTATATTTCTTTTGTGCCCAGTTACCTACTTCCATTATATCTAAGCCGTCATTTTCAATGTGTTGGATAGGGTTGAATTTCATATATTTCAATTTAATTTTATCCTTCCCTCCATCTCAACAGCTCGATTATTTTTTAGCATCACCTGAATAGCTTGAGTGATTCTATCTTTCACCTGATTTCCGGTACGAGCAAAGCCAAATTCTTTCGCACCCTCACGGATCAAATCTTCTTGAGGTAAACTAATCAATTGCTGTAGGATAGCCTCTAAACCATTGATTAATTCCACCATTGGGATTTCTTCAATGCTCCGCTTATATCCATCTGGATCCAATACCCGATAATCCTTGTAGTTTCCTGCATCCTCCAAACTATTCCAGAAGCACTCTTCTCCATTTTCCTCCCTCGTCTTGGTCACCTCTGCCATTTGAAGCAACTCATCAAATCGTTTTTGAAGCCTTCCTCCCATCCTACTGATATCCCATGCTTCTAGGAGTCTTTTTCCAAGAAGGTTTTTGAGAATCGGACCTTCTACCGTCACGATTTCTTTGATTTGCTTTAGCTGACGCTGGGTATAGGTATAGGATAAAAAATCATCAGAGCTAGTTGGATTGACTTTGGTCAAACTTGCTTTCATATAATTTTTGGAATTGGATTCTATCTCGTCGATAGTATCTATATCGTCCGTTTCCTCTGATAAGGATTCTGAGGAAAATTCAACCATTGGTGGTTCAACCAATTCTGGTTGATTACTGATTTCTTCAATTCTCTTCAGCAATCTTGTGCCTTCTTTTGCCTTGGATTCCCACCAATCCAAAGACCAGACTTTAAGAATTTTCCAGCCCAAAACATTTAATACACCTTCTTGTACCAAAAGGCGATCTATGGAACTTTTAGAGCTTTCATGTGACTTGTTGTCAATAAGGATCCCGAGCAAATATTTACCGGGATCATCTGGATGAATGATTCCCAAATCTATTTTGAACCCAGAGCTTCCTACCCCCAGTTCTACCTGGTATCCATTTGAAATCAAGAAATCAGCTATTGACTTGGCTATACCTACAGATGAATAAATTCCATTGCTTGATTTGCTATGAGGCAGGTATGCTTTCCCTTTTTCAGCGAATGCCAGGAAAGCCTTAATTCCTGCAATTCCTTCAGCCTTTGAGCGATTTAGATCGATTTGATCAGCAGTAAGAGAGGAATAAATGATCATTTCATAGCGAGATCGAGACACTGCTACATTGAGTCTTCTCCATCCTCCATCTCTATTGAGTGGACCAAAATTTAAGGCTACGTTTCCATTTTCATCTGGTCCATAACAGATCGAAAACAGAATTACATCACGTTCATCACCCTGAACATTTTCGAGATTTTTGATAAAATAAGGCTCATCAAAAGAAAGAGCCATTTCCTCCAGTTGAGGATTTTGCTTAAATCTTTCCATCAAAAGATCTTCGATTAGTGTCTGTTGCACTGAGCTAAAGGTCACTACACCCACGCTTCTCCTCTTTTCAATAGGAATTTGGATTCTTCTGACCAGTTCATCTACCACTGCTTTGGCTTCTACAAGATTTTGCCTAGTCTTACCGCGGTCATACACCCCATTTAACTTCACGAATTTCACTTTTGTATCTCTATCATCAGGGGACGGAAAAGTAAAGAGTGAATTTTCGTAATATTTAGAGTTACTAAATGCAATTAAGCTTTCGTGCTTGGAGCGATAATGCCATTTCAGCTGCTTTGACGGAACGCTTAGCGCATCACAATCATCCAGAATGCTTTCCAAGTCTTCATTGGAATCTTCCTCATCTACATGCACTGAAGAAAAGAAATTGGTCGGTGGCATCTGTTTTGGATCTCCAACGATGATTAGCTGCTTCGCTCTTGCCATAGCGCCTACAGCTTCACTAGTAGGCATCTGAGAGGCTTCATCGAATATCAACAGATCGAAAGGCTCTTTGTCAATATCTAGATACTGAGCCACCGATATTGGACTCATCAGCATGCAAGGGCTAATCCGTGGTAATAGATTTGGTATCTGTTCGAAAAGCTTACGAATACTCAATCCTCTTCCATTATTTCGGATGGCACGTTGGAGTATTCCAGTTTCAGAACTTGTGGCTCCCTCCCTAGAAAAATCCGGAATCGACTCAGCTAATTGAATGAAGAGCATTTCCTTGGTCAGTTTGGCGAACTGAGAATTGAGTTTTCGGAATTCATGAATTCTGGACTCAAAAGCCTCTCCGGAAAACACACCTAAATCAGGGTGAGCTCTTAGGTATTCCATGGCCATCTTTCTATAGGTTGCCTTCAAGATGGAACCTTTCAAGCTGGCTGAAACTATTCCTTGCTTTTCCAGAGACTGTATTTCATTCTCTAAATGAAAAGTCTTTGAATTCGTTTTCACCAGAGTCCAGGCATGCCATTCTTTGAGGTTCTCGATATGATCTCTCCAGCCTTTGGCCTGCAGAAGTCCTGATTCAGCATTGGGATTCCAAAGAAAGGTTATTTCTGTCCCCATTTCATTTTCTAGGGATTCTCTGGCTGATTGATCTTTTTTGGAAATCTTTAACAGATCACGACAAAGTGACTTCCATTTGGTAGAATTTGAGTTGTTGAGTTCAATGACTTTTTTCTTGAATTCTAAAATCTGGGAAGCTGATCCAGCGATCGAATCTATGGAACGGTGAAGAATAGGAAGATTTTGTATAATCTGATCCAAATGGGCTAAGGAGTCACTATTTCTTAAAGCAGAAAAGACTCCCCAATTCTTTAGATTACTTTCATTAATTTCTAATGCCTTTTTTCTCACCTGAAATTCGCCTATCCCTGAGAGGAGCTCGACAACATCCTTTGCCTCTAGCTTTGTCTTGTGACTTAGGTAAGACTGAACAAGCATTTTAATTTTTCTCAGTCCAAAGAATCTAGGAAGAAACCACTCTTGCTCTTTTATTTTCCATTGCCGAAGTAGAGTTTCAGCATCTATTGAAAGAACACTTGGTTCATACTCTTTCCGAATACTCTCTTCCATGTCCAGATTAGCCTGAGCACTCTGAATAAGCGGAAGAAGCTCATCTACTAGTTTCTGTGGATGCGATTCTAAAAAAAGTTGATCCGGAATAGGAGGCATTTCCAGTAACAATCCCACAATTTTCTCCAAATGATCTTTATCAGTTTTCTTGAGACCCTTAGAAATCCCTAATTCACGAATTATGGCTTCAAAACTAGTAAGGTACTCCGAACGCTGAGCTATAAAAGTGATAACCAGAGCCTGGATTTTCTCTCTCAATTCAAGACTATACGTCTTAAGGTTTACGCCAAAAAAAGGATGATTAGGTGAAGGATCAGCTGCGAGCTCTGCTGCCTTCGCCAACTGGGTTAAGAAATCATCGAATAATGGGAAATTGGCCTTTTCCAGTTCAGAAATCAACTGATCAGGAATAGTTATTGAATCACTAAACCCTTCATGCTGGATATATTTAGAAAAAATCTCGAATAAGGATACCCCATGAAAGGTCTCTTGATGTAATTTTTGATAAACAGAATCCAAGTCAGCCTTAAGGGAATCTAATCTTGCAGATTCCGCATCAAAGTCAAATCCTGGTCTCCTACGTCTAACTTCAGTTGCACTTTTCAACTGACTTAGGACTTCTGCTTTTCTAGCCTTATTGGAATGCAACTCCAAACAAAATGGATCGAGTCCTATCGACTTCAATCTGCTATAAACGACTGACAATGCAGCCATTTTTTCTGCTACAAATAGAACCCTTTTTCCTCTGTAGAGTGCATTTGCAATGATATTGGTGATGGTTTGTGATTTTCCGGTGCCTGGAGGGCCATGCAGTATAAAACTGTTTCCTTCGACGGCAGCGCAGACAGCTTCCATCTGTGAAGAATCTGCAGGGATTGGTAAAAGGATATCTGAAGGTTTGTAATGTAAATCAAGATTATCTAAATCTAAAATTTGAAGACTTTCCTTCAATTGTCCTTCCAATAAGCCTTCAACTATAGGACTTTCCCTCAGCTTCTCGGTATGGCTGTGAATATCATTCCAGAGTATAAATTTGTTGAAAGAAAAAGTACCTAAAAAGAACTGCTCCTCAACGTCCCATCTAGGCATATTCATTACCGCTTGGCGAATAATGTGAAACACCGCATTGACATCAACACCAGAATCATCCAATGGTAAAGGGTCAAGGCCTGTAATCGTCAACCCAAAATCCTGACGAAGTTTTTCCAGCAAAGTGATATTTAGAACAGCATCTTCCTCTCTCCCCTTAATTATATATCCAACCCTAACTGATTTACGGATCAGATCTACAGGAACTAGGATAATTGGGGCAAAACGGGCTTTCTCGCTTCTTGGACTCTCATACCAACGAAGTAAGCCTATTGCTAGGTAAAGTGTGTTTGCACCATTTTCTTCCAGGGAATGTCTGGCGCTTCTAAAAAGAAACGTCAGGCGTGAGTTTAGCTCATCTTCCGTTAGGTAAGCTCGAAGTCGCTTTTGACTAAACTCTTTGAACACCAAATCATTCAGAGGATCACTCGAGGAATAAGCTTGATAGATCCCTTCATCTCGGAGCGTATTTTCCCAATCTTTTGGTTTATGAAGAATCTGGAACTCTTCACCTTGATATAGAGAATCCTCTAATTGACCAATTGGCACGTCAATAAACTGAATCGAAGAACGAGTTAGCCTGAGGTTCAATAAATTATTTCTAAGACTCAAATCCAGAAGCTTTCTCTCCCAAAGTTGCTGCTTCCCAAATACAGGCTTGTCGTGAGAATGTAACAAAGGAGCGAGCTGCTCTAGCTTCTCTGGTGCTATCGGTTCCCCTGCCTGGGTGAAAAATGAAGTATCATCGACTAGCTCAATTTCACCAGAATTGAATTTCCTCTGTGGCAAAGGGTAAATTCCTGAAAACCTCGCACGTTTGACATCGATGAAATAATTGAACTTTCTAAGATCTAGAAAATGGCCTCTAGATCTTTCTATAGCACTGTCAAAAGAAGCCGGATTCCCTTCACATAGGCAAGTTGCTTCAAGCATTAAGATTTCGTGAATACCAGAGGCCATTCGTTTGGTAAGCAATGATGTATCGTCATTCACAGAATCTGGAAAGGTATCTTCGACCAACCAACAACCGACAAAAGCATGTCCATCTATTAGCACCAAGATCGGATTCAAACCTATATTTTCTAGTGCGGATGCAAACAGTAAAGATAAGTCAAGGCAATTTCCAAGCTTTTGAGAAAGCACTTGATCTGCTAACCTAATTCGTTGACCTTGTGCGCCGAAGCTGGCAGGAACTGTCTGATAAACAATGTTCAGATTTTTTATAGCTGCATAGATAGCTCCAATTTGGGATTTGACGCGATTTGGATTTTTGGATTGATAAGCATCAAATGCTGAAGACTCAGTCCAAGATTTTAGATATTCTGCACCCTTTTTTACAATAGGTGATAATTCAGGAATATTTGGCAACACAAATCCAGTCAACAGTTCTGGAATTAAGCCTTCTCCAAGCCATTGATCAAAGGCAAGAAGCTCCAAATCAAATTCCTTCTCCACCAAAAGCTGTCCTTGATTCGCTAGTTGGACTGTCCATGCCCCTCTCATTCTTTCTGTCAGCGTAGCGAAAAAGTTGCCTTTCAGTTTTAGGTTAAGGTCTTTAATCTCCATGGTTTCACCAGGAATTAAATTGGCTATGTTTGTTTTAAATGAAGAGGAAAAATCATCAGAGGGGAATATCGTAAGGGTTAATTCATCCAAACTTTGATCAGTTTGGTTAGATATCGAAACCTTTCGAATTACCGGAATATGAGCATGAAAAGGCAGGTAGCTAATCCCTGGCAAATAATCCAGATCAAAATCAACCACCAATTCTTTTATATCAGAATTAGACATTATGTGAAATAAGAATGAAAGAGCAAATACCGAAACCGAGGCAATTCAATAGGAATTAATCATTAATAAACCAGCAAGAATGGCCTAGAATGCAATAAACTGATTTTCAGCAACAAAAAAATACCCAGTACAGGGTAATTTTAAGCTAAATCAACCAATCGGAAACTCCAATGAAAACTCCCAATTCAGTTTTGAGAGCCTTGGCTTTCTGCCCCTCAATGCTCTCAAGAAGTTTCTCAAAGGTTGGTGGCTTTTTCTGTCACAAATTTCATTAAGATTTGTGACAGAAATAAATTTAGGTTAAGGCGCCTAATTGACTCATGTGAATTAAAAATAAAGCCCCTAAGGGCTTTTTAATCAAGATTCCTCAGATTCTGGCTCTTTGACAGAAACATAAACTGTGTGGGTTTTTCCATACTGATCGGCTTCTTTGAGCTTTGCAACGTTGAATTTGACGTAGGTTTCTCCTTGGTATTCGAAGGTGTGGTTTTGAAGCTCAGCCATGTTAAGGCTCACTTCTACGATGTCCATGTTTTCAACTTGCTTTCCTTTACCGATGTACTTTTTTGAGAATGCCATACTATTTTGGTTTTAGTTAAAATTTATGCAGGTCATTTAGGACTGTTTGGAAAGCGAGAAAAAATTAGAATTTAAAAACTGGGAGGTAGTCCGTAGGAAACGCTGTTTTTAGAAAATTCTGCTTAATGCCTCAATTTTATGAAGCAGACAGGCAGTTCGACCTTTGTGCATACAATTGGACAAAACCGAAAAAAGGCATTAGAACACATCGGCAAATAAGTCAAGGCAAACGAAGGATTAATTGTAAGTAAACACCATAACTTAGTTTCGATTAAATCACCTATTCGTAAAAGTCAACCCTAGCTCATCCAGCTTCCGTAATGCGTCACCTGCGCGAGAGAATCTCCGTAGCTCTAGGTTATGAATGGCTTCAACCACAAGAAGGCGAATATCATTTCCTTTCTTCTTTCGCTCCTCCCACCCTTCAGAGTATCCTATCTTTTCAAGCTTAGCAACAACTCGAGCGTTCAGATCCTCTAGCTCTTTCAGCAGTGCCTTATTCTTCAGTGATAGTGATCGATCCATTCCGTGAAATTACGTATCACTATCCGAATGATTTGGAGGAATACGTTTTCTTCTCGGACGCAAATTGACATTGGGCGGGTGATATTTCTGCTTAGAGAATATACGAGCATGAACCAATTCATGATCCTTAAGTGTAGAATCGCATCGGTAAATAACCTGATCACCAGCAAGTACCTCTTTGATCAAATTCCCTTTCTCAATTGGAAAGAGTAGCACATCATAGGCAAGATCCCATTCATGATTATTTAGACGAATGATATCCTGAAAGGTGATTTCCCGAGTTTCCATAGGCTAAAAGATGTATAAAAAGTCAGGCTAATATCGGGAATACTATAAATTACACCTATGACAATCATCCATATTCCCTCCGATCCTGAAGTCACTTTTTAAGTTAAAGACTCTCTTGAGATACTAGAAATAGGCCAGATTCTTGATATTAAATACGAAGACTACATCACGCATGATGACTCTAGGGAACTTGCTCTATCTACACTGGAAAATGACGTAATGGTGGCAGATCGGCTATAGCAGTAAATCTTTAAAAGTATTTGGAATAAATCGTTAAATGACTGTTTATATGATTTCTATGTATGGATCGAAAATAAATCACATCTGCATTTTTTGTAAGCAAAGTAGAAAAATGGCTTAGATTCAAATTTTCTTTTTGAATGCCTTGAAATTCTGGCAAGATTTGAGAATGATCTAGTACTATAACTCTATCTACTTGAAATAATTTTTGATGAAGCTCGCTATCCTTATCCAGCATTGGATATAGGTATTTATAAAGGGGTTCAATCCATTTATCTGGTAATGGTTTCTTCCCAATAATCCACTTGTAAATCGATTTTCCCGTTATTCCCAAATCGTCCTCTATTACTGAAATCCTAATAATATGTTTATAAGTGAGTAAAAACTGTCTTGCTACGTTGTCTGCAACCATATATTAAATCCACAAGTAAAAATTCAAATCTAAAAAATTCGTCGATATTTAAAATCATGAATGTAAATTAAATATGACCAATATTAAAGAGCATTCACACTTCACCAGAATTTTCCACAATAATTATTCGAGCGTAATATTTTCAGAAATCGGAACAGAAGTCTGACCCGAAGGCAAAGCCTCATAATCATATTCTCTATAAACCTCACCATCAGCAAAAACTCGAATTGTTGCAGTTAAAACCTCAAAAGTTTCATCCAACTCCCTATCCAAAGGAACAGCATTGAAAACAAAACCCAGACTATGGATATCTGATGCTGATCGAACCTCGATAGAACTCATGGTAGGCTCATAGGTCAGTGAATAAGTGTTTCCTTGTTCGATTACCTGAGTCCATTCAAGCGAGGAAGGTTCAACCAATTGGGGAGCGACAAAAGTGGATGTGCCGCTCAGCATACTATGAACCGACAATGTCACCAGATATTCAAAATAATCGCCTCCCATTTCAATTTCAATGGTAACGGCTTTTTCCACCAATTTTGGATTTTCATCTTCCGATGAACATGCTAAGGAAAAGCTGACAAGAAAAAGAAGGAGGATGCAATTCAGTTTTTTCATCTTAAAGTTGGTTTAGTTTTAAAATTCTGTTTTAAGAATAGCGAGCTGATAAATATAGCAAAACCATATTATTTGCTCCCATTCCAAAAGAGCTGATTAAGTTGATAAAATGACTCTATTCCTCTCTGCTTTGGCTTGAATGTTCGAACAGTTTGCAATACACCTTGTGAAATACAATAAGTTCGAAGCGAAAAGGTGCATATTGATTCAGAAGAAATCTTATTAGACTTTCGGTTTTTTAGTTGAACAAGACTATCCGACAAAACATAAGTACAGTCTCGATCATGGACAAGATCCTGAATCTTACAATCCATCACCCGACCCAAAATCGATGTACTGAAGACCGAAATGATCTTGGCTTTTTTAGGAACATTTTTAAAAGCCTGTTTCAATAATGCATGGTCAAACTCAGCTCCTATGACCACAAAACCTGCATCTTCAAACCCTATTCTAGACTTATACTGATTTACAAAGTAAATCAGCGAAGCATAGGAATCCGATACATAAACTGACCGCACATTTCCCAAAAGATTAATAGCAGAAATGCCATAAGAAGCCTGTTTGTTTCGTTGAAGGCTAAGTATTTCCCTATCGACAAGCTGCTCCTTAGAATCAAAAAAGTCAAAGAGGATCTGCCCGTTACCATCTTGGGAAGCGTATCTGGAAAAAAGGCACTGAATTTCTTTTTCAACACCCTTGAAGCTCAAAATATCAAACTTCTCTCTCAAAGTCATTATTCTGCTCATCCGAGCGTTTTCTTGGATTTCTACCTTCTTCGGTATCGATGCTGTTCAACCGTTTGATTTTATGGATATCAAAATCGTCCCGGACTTCTTTCGGTAAAGAAGGGTCTGCAGAAATTTTAGAGTACTCTTCTTTTATGTTATTCAAATCTCGGACTGCATCCTTGTCCGTTGGATTTTTGGCGATCCTTCGTTCCACTTGTTTTTGAACTTCTTTGATGGCTTGCAGATATCCTTCACTATAGGCTTTATCCTCCTGACTTTCCTTTCCTAGCATTTTTTCAACTCCTGTGATCAACAGGTATGATAATCCTCCATCCAGCATCACAGAAAGGACTAATCCTGCCTTATTGGATCTGATCCCTTTGGGAGACGATGGGGAGATCTGAAATTCCATACCGTCGGCAAGCTGTACTTTGTCCCCTTCTTTGTATTTCTTCTTTTGCTGTGGATTTAGTTCCTCCCCATTGACAAGATTAGGAGCTTTGATATCCCTAGGATTGTAGGAAAGAAATTGTTTGGTGCGTTGATCGTACTCGATGATTTCCGACTGAATATTTCCTTCCCGGTCAACAAAGCTTTTCTTGATGTTGGCCAATTCTTTTCTGACAAGCTGGTTCCGTTCAACTTCACTCAAATCGGGATGGATCTTTGGTTCTTTGTAAACCGGATCTATCCTCAAGGCAGGATTCCCGTCCTCTCCCCTCACTATGGAAAGTCTTGCGGGTAATTTATCGATGTGGATATCCTTCCCCTTCAAATCAGACAGTTCCACTATATCGGTCATTTTACCGTTTTTCAAGGCATTGATTTCTTTTTCTGGAATGGTAAATTTCCCGTCTTTGACGACACCGAAAATCTCCAAGTCATTCATCGGTAAGTTGTTTTGGCTCTTCATATTGTTATGGCTATTATTTTGATAAATAAGTGATTAATTCTTCTTTGGTAGAAAGTCTGGATATCATCTGAATGAAAAGAACTGGATTAATGTAGTCCTTACCATTTTTGATAGTCAAATGAAGATGATCCCCAGTGGCCCTTCCCGTGCTTCCAGAAATTCCGAGCACCGATCCAGGCAAAACATGCTCTTCGGGAGAAACCAAGACTTCGGAAAGATGCCCGTAAATCGACTCGTATTTCCCATGTTGGACCTTGACGAAATTTCCTAAAAGCGGATTATTTCCCTCTGAAACGACCTTGCCGTGTAACATAGAATAGACTTTTGAATGGTGGGTTTCTAAATCGATTCCTCCATGGAATGTCTGCTCTTTGGAAAATGGATCTGAACGATATCCATAATCTGAAGTCAGAGAAAAATCTTCCAAAGGGACTGAAGCAAGCACAACTCCCCTCTCCTTTTCTGTCGTTGGGATAACTTGGGACAAAAGATCTACTTCAATCGAATCGAACTTCGCTTGGGATGCTGTAGTACTAATCACATTCACCAAATGCCGTTCCTTTTGAAATTCAACAGAATTGAATTGCGGGAATGCAACGTGAGCGACAAAAAGAAAAAGTATAACTGATAAAATCATTTTCATAGTGCATGCCTTTTAATCTATCGGTGCCATTTCTCTGTGCTTTTCAATAATCTCACTTACCTCCCGATGAATTCTTTCAAAGTTTTTATCAAGGATTTCTTCCTTTTTCCCTTTGAAGTCATAGTATTTGGGGGTAGAGCGATAAGAATTTTCTTCTTGTTTGATCTCCTTCATATCGAGATTAACCTGACAATGGACATTAGAGGTTTTGTATTTCCCATCAAACTCGGTCCCCTCAGTTGCGATTATTCCGGCAATCTCTCCCGTGTGCATGGAGGCTATTTTTCCGGCAGGAATAAGTGGTTCGTATTTTTCACTGTAGGACACGGAAGTTCTATCACGGTCAATGGACACACTTTGACCCAACTGCTTTCGCTTGCCAAACATCATTTCCAACCATGACAAGGTATCCTTGTGTCGGACTGAGCCACAAAGGACATTTCCAATTACCGAAGTCATTGTCGAAGCGGTTTCTTTTCCCTGTAGTTGGTTTAATTGAGGGAGTTCCTGAAGTCCCAACAAAACAGCAACCTTATTACTTCTGGCGGTAGAAATCAGGTTTTCGATTTTGTGTATGTAAAAAGTCGGTGCCTCATCTGCTATCAATGCAGTAGGTAGATTCCCTTTGGTATTAATCAGCCTAGTTAGTCGATTGATGATCACCGAATAGCAAGTTCCTGTGATGCTCTGTGTTTCTGTACTATTGGCCAGCACCAGAATAGAAGGATTATTTGGATCAGAAATCTTAAGGTCAAAATCATCACCACTAAATACCCATGCGGTTTCTTTGGTGTTAAGTCTAGAAAGGAAAATTTTCAGGGTTCCGACCTGTCCTTCTAACTGCTTGTAAACCTTCTTTTCATAGGCACTACGAAAAGGAGAAACCATGGATCTGAGTTCTGGATATTTCGTCAAACAGTCAAAAATATCCTCATAATCCCGATTAAGGAAATCAAGCACATGGGAGAATGTTGAATGTTCTCCGTTCTTATACCTGGAGACAAAGAAGATGCAGGCCGATAGGAAATTGATCGCTGACTGTTCGAAAAACTTGTCTGCTCCTCCTGTAGAATCCGATTTTTGCAGAGACTTAAAAATGGCTTCTGCTGTTTCAGATGCATTGGCGACTGTTTTCAGATACCTTCTATCGATTGGATTTATCCTCCTGGAATATTCCACTTCATCAAGGTTAATGACATGGAATTTAAAATTGGGATTCTTCTTTTTGTCCTGCGCTTTTAGATAATGGAAATAGGCGATTTGTGCCAGATCCGGAAACTTGAAATCATACAGACACATCGTAAAACCCTTTCCGATCATCTGACGAATAAAGGGATTGATCACCCCAAAGGATTTACCAGAGCCAGGAGTTCCGATTACAAAAGTGCCTCTGAAAGGATTTACTAAATTGATCCATCCTTTTCGAACTTTCCCTTTGTAATAAAATTTCATGGGAATGTTAACTGAATAGGGATTCTCTAATTTCTTCTTGTCCTGCAAAAAGGATTCTCCCTCAATATTCCACTCATCCTTGCCTAGACCAGATTTGATCATTTTGGAAACATTGTCCAAAGAAGTATGAATCAGTACTGCCCCTATGAAAATACTCAGGATATAGCCCAGATTTTCAATGGAAGTATAATCGATTACCTGAAAGGAATTTTCCAAGGTGTAGATATATACAGATCCAAAGAAAAGTATCAGCCCAATTGCCAAAGGAAAAACAATCTGGTTTCTTGAATTTAGGTCCAAGTTCTTCCTGGATTTGGTTCCGATAGCAGAAAGGCATATTGCTATCAAAATGGCAATTTTGCCAAGCAAGACATTGCTATATATTTTCAGGTTTAGGAATTTCTCAAAAAGAGGTTCAAAATGCTTTCCGATCCCATCCAACACCATCAGCTGAGGAGCATAGACAAACATCAGAATGTCCATAAACACCATCAGATAAACAATGAACTGGAATGTTCCGTGAAGGCTCTTTAATTCTCTTTTCTCATTCATAGCGTATCGGCGACTAATAGATCCGAATACTTTACCTGAAGCGTGAGTTTCCTTCCGCTGATCTGCGATTCCGCTAATTCAATGGTAAAGACCTTGGAATTGGGGAAGGTGATTTTTTTGAACACATAGATATTTCGATACTTCTTTTGAAAACTTTCTGGTGTGAAAAGCTGGTATTCTGGTTCTATTTCGATGGACTGAACATTGGTTGCTTTGGTGATTTTTTTGTCTTCGATCTTAAACCTCAGTTGGTCCAGGTCAAACTTTAGGTTGGTTTTGTTCTTGAATGAAATGTCAAGGAAAATGTAATCGTCCACCGTATAGATGTTGTTTACCTGACCAGTGATTCCATATTGAGTACTTTGGATGGTGTTTTTCTTCTTTTTCTGTTTGAAAGCTTCAGTTGAAAAATAGCGAAGCTCCTGATCACTCATTGGGATTTGACCGACGGCTAGAGGATTGGTATTGATTGGAAGAATTTCAATCTGGGTTTTGAGCTGCCGCTCGTCGTGCGCATACCATAAATCATACTGGGCAATGAACTTTTGCCCTATGATGGTTACTACTCCCAGCGATTTATTGTATCCATTCAGATTGGAAACACTATCTAGTACAGCCTTAACCCGAAATACATTTTCCAATGGAATATCACCGATCATTTTATTGGTGGAGATATCGACGTATTGGATGGGTTCAGGGGAAAGAAAATGAAGGGAAATATCCTCATCTATGTAAATCTTGGGAAGCTGGCTTTTCAGTAAAGTCCCATTCTGTTGCCCGTACGCGGAAGCAGATATCGCCCAAAGGATAAGAGTTATGATTTTAAGGTTCATAGTATATCAGTTTTGATTTTGAATCAACTTTTGGTTTTCCTGCAATTCGTTAGGATCTATCAGATACACAGAAGTTCCATATTTGATATTGGCCTTGTTCTTTTTGATGGTTTTGGTAACGGCTTGGGAAGTTGAGGTAAACATCTTCTGAATAGCCGACATATAGAGTTGGCTCATCGCATCCGAATTTTGTTGCATAGTCAGATTCATTCCGCCAGCTGTATTGCCTCCGAGTTCCTTAGAAAATTCCCTGAAAGCACTGGCCGGAACGTACAAGCCTTCCATCCCATCCACATCATAAATCGACAATTCGATGGGATAGATCTTATCCCCCATCATCACTGAGGAAATGGTTAGTTTCACCCGCTGGGCTTGATACCCAGAAATTAGTGCATAGAGATAAGTCCCTTTGCTGACGATGGCATTTCCGATAAGAATATCATCCAAAAGTCGAATTCTCAATCTTGCTCCCATTGTTCCATTCTTGATCTCCTGGTCAATGATAGCCTCGATGAACTTCCCTTTCTTTTCTCTGGTGACGGTATTGAATATCGTAGCCGTTCCGCTTGACTTGTGAACTCGATAAACCTCTCTTTCAGTTGTTTTTTGGAAATCTTCAACCTCATTTCCCTTTTGCAGTTCTTCCTGAAAAGTGGGATCATTCGCTTTAGATATTGAGTCTATCACAGCCATTTGTGCCTTGAACAGATCCATTGGATCTTCATATTTGTTGGATGGTTCTGCCGTCTTATTTCCCTCCAATTGATTGATGGCCTTTAACAATTCCTCATCCTCTTTGGAATAGCTCTGTTGTCTGGCAGTCATTTGGGTAACCGGAGGAACTGTATTGGACGAATTGGTGGGATCAGAATAAAAACCTGAGTTTTTAAGGGCGTTGTCAATGGAATCCAGTAGTCTTTTTTCCTCTTCGTTGTAAAGGCTTTTGATCTGGCTGGATTCCTCAATGTCCAATTCAATTCCTTTGATTGCAGTATAGCCATCATTTGCCCTTTTATAGGTTTCTCTGGATGCTTCCATTTTGGAATCGATCTTTTTATTCTGGATATGTTCTGACGCCTTCCCTATTTCGGATTGGATTCCACTTAATCCTTGTTTCGGCGCCGTTGGACTTTCTTTGCTAAATGATTTATACCCGTAAAACATCAAACACAAAAAAGGAAACATGATAATAGGCAGAATGTATCTCGGCTGTTTGAAGTCAATGTTCATCGTCTGTTGATTTATTGTTGAAGTATTGCAATTGCTCGATTGCTTTTTCTAGGTAGATGGAATCTTCCTTGGAGATCGATTTCTTAGATAAGATCCTTTCAATCTCTGCCTCTAGCTCCACCATTTTTGCTGCTCTTGATGATAAATTCTGAAAGGCTGAAAACTCATCAACAAACCCTTCTGGAATAGCATGTAGGTTTTCTTTGAAAGCTTTAGACTGATTTTCAGCGTCTGATCTGAGCACAAAAAAAGTCAGTATAAAAGAGACCAAGATCAGTAGGATCATTACGCAAAAAATGATTTTTGAGTGGCGTTCAATAACAGACTTAGCCTTGCTTCCTACAGCATCCACATAGGGAGAAAACTCATTTTTAAGTTCCTCGAATACGTTGGTATTATTTTCCTTAGAAGGTATTTTTCGAAACATTGGACAGGTCTTTATTTTCTATGGTTTTCCAATTGGTGATCAATACACCGTGGCTGTTATTCTCACTTCTTGGGATATCAATTAATTCCCCTTCAGTAATGATCGATCTAGTTATGGTGGCACTTCTGCGGTCGATCTTTTGCTTTCCGTAATAGCGGAACCTATTCTGTTCTATCACAATGGAATCTGTCTGGATGGAAAGCACGGAGCTTGACGATAGGATGGAATTGAAATAGCCTTTCTCTTTCAGATTGTTGTATTGTCCTACCCCTGTCTCATCCACAAAGTACATGGCCTTACTCATCTGATATTCGATATGCTTATCGTCCGGAGTAAGGTTGAAAAAGAGGCTGTGGAACAGATCTACGGCTGCTTTGTACTCTGCTGGTCTGTTCATTTGCATATTGGTCTGCTTCGCCAAAATGGGAATGTCATTGTCCAGGATATAGATGGATTGCCTGGCGTTTGCTACCTGTTGGTAGGCATAGGCTGAGACAAATCCGCATATGATGATGGAAGTCAGAAAGCTTCCCAAGGAAAGAACAGTTGCCAACCTGATTTTCGATTCAATGTTTTTGATGATCATGGTTAGATTAGTTTAGCTCTGGAAATTGATTTGGTAGCGGAAGAACTCATTCTTCCAGCGGTTGATGCGGCTGAGGAAATGCCCGACGTGGAAATGATCCATGTGGATATGGAAGGCACCGTCATTATAGCAATAGCACTTACAATGAAAGCGACTATTACGAGTCCGAAACTCAGGAATCCATTGGAAGCTAACCAAGCCATTTTTTCAAGCCTGTCTGCTCCGCCCCCTGTAGAAAGCAGGTATTCGTATTTATCAATTTCCACTTCCAATGCGTATTGCTGGAATCTTCCGGTGATGTAAAGAATCAGAAAAGCTACACCTACGTATAAATTGACCGATACGAAGCGGGCAATCCAGGTAGTAAAAGCATCCCGAAAAGCAGGAAGAATACTCGCGACTACCGAAAATGGGCCGAGTATGACCAAAACAGTAGAATAAATAATCTGGATCATGAAGATGATATAGACACAACTCCTGAGAATCCATATTGCCAATAATTCGATAATCTGGGTAGCAAGAAGTTGGATACTGGTCTGCATCCTGATTCTCATTTGCATGATTGGCCCAAGGACTTGATCTGAAAAAAAGCCCTTTACTCCGTCCACGACTACAGTCCCCAAATCATCGTCTGACTCCTGAGCCTGGTCGGATGCCATTTCTGTAACTGCTTGAAATTCCACCAGCTGATCTGCCATTTCTACCATATAGGCCGAGCGATCAAGTCTCAGCGCATTGTTCGTGTCGTTCTGTGTTCCAAATAGTGCTTCTGTTTTGGCAGCAATTAAATCTGTCGGAAAAGCGATGATCTGGCAGAAAATAGGCCACCACATCAGTAAGATTACCAAAGCAAAGGGTCTTAAAAGTGGCATGATTTCAAGCCTCTTGTCCCCTGCCATCATTTCGTAGCATTTCAGACTGAAAAAAATCAACATGAAAATACAGGCTAACGTCTGTGCGTCTTTTATGAAAGGATCTGCATGGGCAAAACCATAATCTCTCATCCCTTCAAAAAAGGTCATCACCCCCCTATCGTAAATGCTGTTCCCCTGCAAATAGCTGATAGTCTCCTTGTACTCATCATGATTGACAGATTGTCCAAAGCCAATGATGGGCAATCCAAGAAAAACAGAAAGTCCGGCTAGTATCTTTTTCATATGATTACAATTGTCTTTTTAAGGCCATAACCTGTCCCGTGGCGAAGGAAACGGGATGGAATCTCGCATGCGTTTTAATCACGCAAGTATGTGTCGTGTGAGTAATGCTCGATTTCATTTCAGCACTTGGGTTTTATTGGCAATTCTTTTCGCTCTTTCCACTTCATCCGTTGGATATGAAAGGGTTATTTCTCCGTTTATTTTCCGATCGTTCATCTTTCGGAATGCAAGCATATTGGCAGACATATCGAGTTTGTATTGCCACTTTTTGAGTATATCTCTCATGTCAAGCATGATTCTGTGATACATTAGAATTCGCTGTCCCCTTTCCATGTCCAGGCTCCTTGCAAATTCGTATCGCTCCGAAAGTGAAGCCATGTTGTTGAGATACCATTGATAGGCTCCATGATCTGTCATATAAGCAACTACCTCTTGGGAGATTCCATGAAAAGCATTGGAATCAGGATCATCTAAAGGTTTAAGCTCCTTTTTATAATAGAGTTGATAAAGTGGATCTGTAGCCGAAAGTGCTCCTGAAATGCGAGCCATTTCAGCATTTGCCAAGTTCTTGAGGGTATCAGAATGCTGCTTGTAGTAATCAGATGAGATTTGCATAGCAGCCGCCAAACCTAATCGTTGGGTCTGTTCCCCAGCCGCAGACAACGGCCTTCTGTCCAAATCTGGATAATCAGGATGCAGTGCCCAGGTAGAATACCACATAGGATTAGTTGGAATTCCAAGAAGTCTCTTGGGTTCTGGATAAAATTTATCTTGATCCCATTGTTTATAGACCATCCGTTCCTGTTGAGCAACAATTGCTTTATCATTAATAAGGGTCTGTCCAGATAGAGAGGAACAAACAGAAAAAAGGATCAAAAATGCCAGTGAATTTTTCATTGGGTAAGAATTTTCTGTTTGATGATAATTTCATTGATCAAGCCCAAATCCTTGTTGATGTAGGATTGGTAAGGATTGAGAGATCTGATTGCACCATTGGTTTTTGCCCAATAGATGCTATTTCGTGAAGCGAGAACCAAGGCGAAAATTACTTGCAATTCTTTCTGGACGGTATTGAGTAGCTCGTCCCTGACATTGTAATTCATCAATAGGTTATCGCCTTCTTTTATGATCAAACTTGATACTTCTAGTGCAAGCTTGATGCTTCTGGATTTGGCCTGAGCTGTGTATTCTTCGACAAAAAGGAAAAGTACTGGGTTATCTGAAGCCAACTGAAAAGCCTCATCAGAAACCGAACTGATATCCAAAACAGTTTCGGCAATCATCTCAATCTGAATGGCATCCTTAAACCCTTTATTTACTTGAGTCAGAGAGTTGACAATCATCGTTTGAACCAGAGCCAAGCTTGAAGAATTGAGAATGATATCATCGGTGTTTTGCTTGATGATATCTAATGATTGCTGATAGCCTATTTCACTGACGTTTCTCATTGCAGCATTTGCATTCACTGTCATAAAATGATTCCTATCAAAGACAAAAGTTTGTGAATAGGCATTTACGGAACCCATAAACAGAAAAAAGAAAAATAGCTTTTTCATTTTGTCAGGGTTTTGGCGTTTTGAATTATCTCTTCTACCAGCGCCATTTCCGTTGCCACATAACCGAGATAAGGGTTGACTCCCTGCTTTCTTTTTATATGATGTTGTAGGGATTTGGAAGTAGTATAGGACAGCCCGTTGATGTCCTTCAGCTCGTCTATGATGTGCTGAAAAAGAATTCGTCTTTCCGATACTTTCATTTGATTCACCACACCAATACTTGCTGAAAGTCCAATGAGGTAATTCATTAGAGAGTAGGATCTCTCGACGAAAAGCTTTTCTGTCTCAATAGCAAAAAGCAATAAAGACGGATCTTGCCTACTGTAATAGACAATCTGCTGTTGGTTGTCTATGATGGAGTTCACCAAAGGTGAAGCTGTGCTACCGATGCCGATGGCATCAATAACGATGGACAGTTTGGCAAAGCGTTCCTGGACGGTTCGGTATTTTTCTTTTACCGAATTGACCAGGTTGTTGTTAACCTCTTCATTAACTGCATTCTTGCCTTGGTTGGTTTTAGCCTCCTTTTGAAGATTGTGCTCAGATTTAGATTCTTCTACCAACTGGTGAAGAAGTGCAACATTCACTTGGGCATTACTCGCTCCTACATGGGCAAATAGTACGAAAAGAAAAGTCCAAAAAACTTTCATGGTTGAAGGGTTTTGGTTTTTCTTACGATATCATTTGCAAGCTGAATATCCACGTTGATATAGCCCTGAAAAGGATTCAATGCTTTTACAAATCCCTTCATTTGGGCGAAATACATGGAGCGATACATGCCGTAAGTGTAGGATCTCAGGATCACCATTTCTGTCAAAATCTGGTTGATAAGTTTGGATCTTTCACCTGCATCCATGAGGTTATTTTCTCCTCCCTTCAGAACAAAAGAACTGACTTCCAATGCTAAGGAAGTTGCACGTTGCTGAAACATGGTAGCATTCCTCTCTGCAAAAAGGAGCAATGCAGGATTCTCCCCTGCCAAGTCGATCACATCGCTTAAATCTCCTGAAATGGCAGTTGCCATTCTTGCTATTTCTTGGACGTTTGAGAGATTGGTCAAAATGGAACTGACCTCCGAAAGCCCCCTATAGATTTTGTCCTGCATCGAATTGACGATGGTTAGGTTTCCCGTAACTGCCAACTGCCCGCGCTCAATCAGTGTTAATCTCTCATTGGTTGCTTTCAATTGAGTATTTATGATTGCAGAATGAGCGGCTGTAGTACCTGAAACGGCCGCATCCACATAAACCGCCTGACCATAGGCAGATCCAGATAAGATTAGCAATAAGACTAAATACAAATGTTTCATAGCTGTATGGGGTTATGATGGAATCAAAGCTTCTCTTATAGGGCTACCCTGCTTATTGACTTCTCTAATAAAATTGTGTAGGGAAAGCTGGGAAGCTTTAAAATTCTCAACAAAGGCATCCAGTCCGTTTTGATAATCGCCGAATGCCTCGGTATAGATTTCTACCGCCGATTTTTCAGGCTTTTCAGTGGTATAGGTTAGATATTGATATAAGGACACTTCTACTCCATACACTTCACCAGTAGCCCCACGCCTTATATATACTTCCTTGAATCTTCCCCTTCCTTCTTGGTTGTTGAGTTGGTTGATGGTGAAGATCTTCTTCCGTTCATTCTCATTGATGGAAAGCAGAGAGGCTATCTGGGAATAGTTATCCTTGAATTTGGTTTGGTCTAACAGGCAAACCGTATCGGAATTGTTGATGATACTATCTTTGACTACCGCATTACCGATGATATCGCCAAGCTCCTGGGTCACCACAATTGCTTCACCCCAGAATTTCCGAACTGTTTTATAGAGATAAAGAATATACCCAGCCATGAGTGGGGATGCTATGGCCTTCCAGGCCTCTTCGATAATCAGAGCCTTGCGGTACTTGGTTCGGAACCTCATTTTCTGAATGAAAACATCCATAATTATGAGCGTAACTATTGGGAAAAGAACCTTATGCTCCTTGATACTGTCGATTTCAAAAACCACAAAAGATTCGGTGAAAAGGGATTGATCTACGGCTTCATTGAGAAGGCTTTCAAATTCCCCTCCCCTGTAGAATTTTTTGAGGACAAATCGAAATTCATCCAGTTCAAATCCGATTCTCTCACGCTCAATGATTTCTGGAATTTTATCAAGAGCATATTCATAAAAGCTATCGAAGCAAAGCCTGTCTATTTTACTCTCCTCAGAAAAGAAAGAAGAATAGTAGCCTGAAATAGTATTCGATATTACGTCTGCTTCTACTTGTGTGACTGTCCCTTCTGCTGTTTTCCAAAGCAGGGAAACAAGCGTTTGGAGGTAGTCCTTTTTTTCGATGTTGTATTCCTCTTCCGAGATGGAAAATGGATTGGTTGTAATGGGTTTTTCTTCGGTATAGGTAATGTATTTTCCCTGGTAATACTGACACAATCCTGAATAGGAATGTCCCGTATCTACAATGACCACGTCCATAAGCCATTTGGGATCAGGCCTTTTATTCCACATGCAGTATTGCTCGATCAGAGCATTCATAAAGAATGATTTCCCAGAACCAGAAGGGCCAAGGACGAATTTGTTTCTGTTGTTAATGCGGTTGGTTTCCATTGGCAAGTCAGCTGGATCTATTTTCAGCGGAATTCCTTGCCTATCCGTAAAGCGGATCTGAAAACCACTTTCTTCGTCTTTGTTTAGTGATTCCTTTAAGAAAAAACATAAGGCCGCATCAGAAGTGGTTAGAAAATAATCGTACACTTTCAGTTCTGCAGTATTGCAGGGAAGCAGTGTCCTAAACAGTTCGAGTTGATTATAAGAGTTTTTGTTGGCGACGATCCCTTGCTGGAACAAGGAAGATTCCACATAATTGCAAGCTGTTTGGATATGTTCTTTCTTAGCTGAAACGACCACGTTAAAATGGCAGTTGACCAAAAGTTGATTGTGTCTAGCTACATCCTCCAAAAGCCTGTCAATATCCTCAACACACATATCGTTAGCAGGATCTGGCATTCCAGAATGTCTTTTCCGCTTCAATTCGAGCTTTGTATGGATTGGTCTCTGCTCTATAATTTCAATGACTTGGTTGTAAACTACAGTTTGGAAATTGGGGATATCAAACAGAAAACCCATGTTATCGACAGGAAACCCTTTGAGACTATCCTTATCATTTCGTTCCAAATGTGTATTGACGTGTTCAGGAAGTTCCACCTTGTCGGTGTCAACCAAGGTGATTGAACGGAAAGCCCTATCTCCACTTTCCACTTGAGTTTCTTCTGACAGTAAATTGTTCAGCACTAATCTTTCTTCATGAAAGTTCATGCTGAGAATCCTTCCTACAAATCGGTCAGTTTCTATTTTGTTAAGAGCTTCAGCTTTTATCCCAGAGCGTTCGAGAAGATCTGTCACCTTTCCGAGTGTCTGGATAAAGTCATTCACTGACTTTTCGTTGTACTTGCCTTTTGCCCTTTTGGTGATAACCAAAAATGTTTTTAGCGAAGTGTATTGCCGTCCTTGGAAATGGTCGTCATACTTTTGCTGTAGGTATTCGGTTGAGGATTTTTCGCTGTAGGTATTTCTAGAAAAAACATCCTGTTTTTGGATTAAATGTCCCTCCCCCAATATTTTAATCAGATTGTTGTATAGCTGATGAAAGGAATCGTACTTGGATGAATCTGCGGAATATTGTAAAACAGGATTATCCAGTTTCAGCACAACCCCAAAATCTCCCTTTAGATTGAATAGACAATGAAAACCTTTGATCTCATTTTCTACTCCTAAATAGGGCAACTTAAATTCATTCCTTTTTTTCTTGAACATGATTCTTTTGATTTTAAGGATGTAGCGAACTGAAATACACCTACATACTTTGTTTTGCTGTGCAAACCTTTCTTTTGTTGCTGGGAAGTGATGAAAAGGCCTGCTGCTATCACTGATATGGTGATTACACCGCCTAAAACCATGCTTGTCAAACTTCCGATTAGGCCTCCCATCACGACACCTATAACTAGGGAGGCAACTCCCCACCCAATGAATTTCCCTTGAAAACCTCGATATATAAGAGGCTTCTGAAGCCCCTTATATATCGGGAATTGCTTTGCCATCAGACTCCGAAAAACGCCTTGATAATCACACTCACCAACACCATGAAAAGACAGGAACCGCCCCATCCCATTAGCTCTTTGTTGATATCCTGATCGCCAGAATTCCATTTGATGTAAACCCTTACTCCTCCGATGATCCCCACTACTGCACCGATCACTAGGCAAAGACTGGCCACGGGATCTACATAAGTAAGCAGTGAGGATTCGGCTGCTGTAATTCCTTGAACACCTTGGGCTCTAGCAGATAGTGTTGCAAGGGTCATTATTGATGCACTCGCGATGATTTTTTTGGTTCTGTTGAACATGATTTTTGTGGTTTTGATATTAAAATATTTAACTAACTATGTTTGATTGATTTGATAGTCCTTAAGTAAGCGGCACCCCAAATAGTCCGCTGAGAAAAAAACCCATGGTGGCTAAGAAAAGGCAGGCGCTAAACCAGCTGATCACCTGAACATCGATATGATGTTTTCCCATTTGCCAATTGTTATAGACCCTCAGACCTCCTAATAATCCAGAGACAGCTCCGACTACAAATGACAGTCTGGAGAGAGCCACATAGAATTTTTTCATATCTCTCTCCACCTCTTGAAATTCGGATACGCCAGGAGGAGATTGCCCAAAGGCTTCAGCTTCCGACAAAACCAAAATGAGTAAAAAGAAGCCACTCAGAAGTAGAAGAGGATGGATTTTCATCTGTCTATAATTGTTTTTTAATGGTCATATGGAATCTCGCAGGGTTGATATTCATCTCAGTATTTGCCGTTTTCATCATGCTCGATTTCATGAGAACACCACTTTCTTTTTCATTTCAATTGTGCCTTCCTTGGCAAGCACAAACAAGGAATTTAGGTTGGTCACCCCGCCTGTAGATTTGATCGGATTTGGCTCATTGATTTCAAGTTCGATTTCCTTGGAACCTTCCTCCCTTTTTACCGATTCTTCGGTCGAAGTAGCCGGTGCAGCGGGTTCTGATTTTCTATCTATAGTTTCATCGTCCTCTATGACAGTAGGGGTCTCCCCAAACTCACTGAGGTCAGTTTGAAAGGTGTATCCCTCCCCTTCTTTTGCTTCGGTCAATCGTGGTTTTCGTAAGACATCGACCACCACATTTATGGCATAATACACTACATAGAAAAGGCTTAGGTATAAGAAGAAATCTGTCCAGTTCATGCTTTTTTACTTTTTGGTGATTGTTCGATTTTGTTGATCAGCTCCGGATGGTTTTCCAAGAAATCCCAGCACAAAAAATTCACAAAAGTGGTCACGTCAATTTTAAGTATGGATTTTACATGCTTTAAAATTCCCTCGGTCCTCGCATCAATGCGGATTAACCTGTGAGCTCCCCCATTCACTTCAAAATTTCTTATGCTGTCCAAAAGCTTCATGAAGTCAAGGTTTTCCTTTATCTCAGTAAATTTTTCCAAGTGCTCAGTGACTACCTTTTCCTCATTTTCTGGAAGTGGAATTTCTCCCCGGACACCTTTCACTAGCTTGTTTATGTAGTCTCCGTTTCCCATTTGGATTCTGCTTCTATGTAGTCATCGAATAATTTGTTGAAAATCGGATCTAGGATAGGCACCAAAGATTCCGGGGTATAGGAGGTAGTCAGCCTCTGAAAATCAATCCGATCCGAGACAGGTGAAGTCACCTCACCAAACTGGCTTAGTGCCTGTTTGACACTATCCAGTGTTTCGTATTTGACAGATGATTTGACCCGGTTTGGTATCAGGATGATCCGGCTTGACGGATTCACCTTTTTGACCACATAGCAAAATTCAAAAGTGCTGGTCACGCTATATTCATCATAGCAGAATGGGCAAATGATCAATTCGGATTCTTTAAACACCTGCACCAGGTTGTCATCGTCCATTTTTCCCGCCAGATCTATGACAGTGAGAATTGTGGGATCATTGTTCGCTCTTTTCTGAATGGACTTGAATCCGGGAATGCTTGACAGCTCTACTTCGTACAGCTTTTCATTTTCCAGCTGAGCCGAATTGAGGTATTTATTGTACAGTGACTGTTGGAAATCCATGTCAAAGACTTTCACTTTTCTCTCCCTTTTTTGTACTGCGAAGTTGGAAAACAGCGCTGCTAGAGTACTTTTCCCAACTCCTCCTTTTTGATTTGCGAATAGAATTATCATGGGTAGTTTTTATCTAGTGAGTTCATTATCTCCTTTGCGTTTTTTGTTTCTTCTTTTACCGTGAATGGCTTCGTCATCCACGTCATCAGCAATATTCAGCATTGGCATCAAATCGAATTCTTCTTGATTCTGATTGATGGATTGCTCTCCTGACTCACTGAAATATTTTGATAGCTCCAACTGCTGATCTGCCGAAAGAATATCCTTGGTTGGAATGTCTCCCTCGGATGTTTTCAAATAGGAATCCCCATCCTTTTTCTCAAACTGAAGAGCATGATATTCCATGCCTTTTCGAACAGTAGGAAAATCGTTGAGGGCGGATTGGAGCTTCACCTTTCCACCAATCCTATCAATTGATAGATCCTTGATTTTATCCTTTGATTGGTAGGCTTTATTCTCACTTGCCTGCTCAAGCAAATTTTTCAATGGGAACACTTCACTTCCTTTGAAAATGATCCTACTGGAATTATCAATGATGGAATAGCCATAGAGAGTCTTGGTTTCTTTCCCATGAAAGATCAGTTCAACTCCAAATTTGTCCTTGAGAAAATCTCCAAGGTCAGAGCGATAGCCAATATGTTTTTGCTTTAAGTTGCTTGTAGATGGTTCGAAAAGTGGAGCTGGACTGCTTTGGTAAACCTTTGAGTATTTGTCAAGAATCGCCTTTAATTGATTTGATCGGGACTTATCCTTTTCATAAGATTTAATTTTATGATGGATTTCTGACATTGGGATTGCCCCCTGTACCGAACCATACTTGGTCAATTCCAACTGCTCATTTTTCTCTCTTAGCTTGAATCCCAAATTCTCCAGAATCATCATCCCTTGGGCTTTTGTACTGAATTGAAATCCTTTTAGTTTATCGACAGCCTTCCCAGCTTCATGCCTCGGATTCAATCGCATGATCTCGTTAATGGCTTCTTGGGCTCTCAGCTTTTCAAATGAATCACTGATCTTTTTGCCTTCCTTATCAATTCTCGAGGAAACGATATGGACATGATTGTTCGCAGTATCCTTGTGAAAAACGATCAGAAAAGGATTGCTTCCATAGCCCATTTTATCCACCCATTCATGGGCAATATCGGTCAGCTGCTCTTTGGAATACTCCCTTCCTTTGCAGCTGATCATAGCATGAAATTGCTTGTTCTTGACAATGGAATTTCTGTTTGAATGGGCTATCAGATAGTTTTTAACTTCATTCGGCCCTACTTCCTTGGTGTCCTGCAGATAGCCAAAATTCCGAAGCCTGGTCAGCTCTCCTTTTTCATTCTGCGTTTTATTCGTGTTGTAGGTTACCCCGTTGAATGAACTTGTACTGGATAGAATTTTAGCTCTCATTTGATTGCCTGATATATCTGTTTCAAAACTTTATTCATATTGTCCCGGTATTCAAGATGCTTTGCCATCTGTATAGTGTGATCCTGAAAGAGCTTAAGAGAAATTTTGTCCCTATAGGTATTCGCATGCTTAGCCAGTTGATTGATATTATTGTTTACTCTGGCTTGCTCTGATACAATTTTCGCGATGGCATTTAAGATTCCGGAAGTGTCAATGATCTTTGCTTCTGAACCATTAAGTTTCCTTCTGACCAGTTCGCTTTTGGAGATATTTAGGCGTTTAGAATCGGCTATAATCTGTGCTTCCTGGTTCGGATGAATCCTAAATGCCACCAATTTCAAAGTGGCAGCATTGTCTTTCATCGAATTAATTTTGAGTAAAGAATCTGATTGCCTAGGAGAAAAAAAATACCTAGAACTACGCAAAAATGAGATATAGGCATATATGCGTAAATGGATTTCCATATACGCACATATACCTATCTGAAGGGTTCTCCCTTTCTAAAATGTATTATGAATAGGAGTTTAGTGAGTTTATCAACTCAACCCTGTTTTTAGTCTCTGATTTTCGATAAATCGATTGGAGGTGTTTATTTACGGTTCTTTCAGAAATAAAAAGTACTTCAGCAACTTGTTTACTCGTCAATCCCTGGGAAACCTGCTCTGCCACTTCGGATTCTCTTTGAGTTAATCCCGTTTCAGTGCACCACTGACTGAACAATCCTTCTGTGTCAAGCTCCTTTTGCAGGTCAAACCGTTCCAACTTTTCGAAGGCCTCTCTGTTTTCATAAATCACCTGCTTCACAAATAAGAAGGTGATGATGATAAAGCCACAGTTTGTAAAAATCACTTCTATGAATTGAGAAGCTTCTATGTAGCTAAATAATGGAAGTAAGGCCCAGGGGCACATGGCTAAATAAGTAAGTATTGCTTCCGCGGAAGTTTTATTGTCTTTGAATTTCTCGCGGATTGAATCCAAAATTTTATAGACAAGAAAAAAAGCATACCCTAAAGGAATGGCCAGCCCGTACCAAAGTGTCTTAGGTAGATCATTGGATAAGGGATAAAGAATACAGAAAAACAAGAAAAACGGAAGTATCAGGAACAACCAAACTCCGTATTTGGATTGCCAACGGAGTTCTTCCATATCGTAAGCCTTGTAGAAATAATAGGGAAAGAAAGCTCCCATAAAGAAACCCGAACCATAAGCCAGATTCATCTGAATCTTGATGGGCAAGGAAAGATCAGGATCGGGAAAAAGACCACCGGCTACATTATAAATAATCAGAAGCCCTAGTAAAATCAGGTAGTACAACCTTTTTTTCTCAGATGGCCTCTGGAGATGAATTATGAATTGCTGCACAAAAAAGATGCATTCTACCAGGACAAAAATAAATGTCACCAGATGCATTTCTGTTCCAAAAACTGTCATAGTACGTCCTTTCTATAGAAGTAAAATGGAAATCCAAATTGATTGGATGAAGAATAAACTGAGAAACCAAAATTCTCATACCATTTGAAATTACGTTCTGTGGAAGTCTCTAAACATACCGGAAGGTTTTTCTCACTGGCAATTTCAAGAACGGATCTTAAAAGCTTCGACCCCTCTCCCTTTCCTTGACTTTCCGGCTGAACCCCAATAAACCACACATACAAAAATGGATCCTTAGGCTGGGTTTCTTCTATGCTTGATTCCCTTTTCAGAACTTTGGGAATTCTAGGAATCCCAATACCCCGGAGGGCAAGTTTCAGATCCCAAATCCATAGCTTTAGTGGCTTACTTTTTTGGTCAGAATACTTTATAAGGACGCAGGAATTCCCGGTGTCAGAAATATATACCTCCCCATTTTCCAAGCAATTTTCCAAGCTGTATTCCATCAGGATCTCTTTTCCTTTGGCTGATTTGCCAACTACAAAATCAACTGACTTATTCCCTTTAAAAGATTTGACTAATATATTAATGATGTTTTTTCTATCCTGTTCTATGAATTTTCTCATGATTCAGTCGATTAAAATTTTACCGAGTTGCGAGGTGAAATACCTCCATTTGAATGATTCTGAGAAGAATCTGAAAATGGCAAGGAAGTGTTTGTGATAAAAAATTCGACAGAATTTGTTATACAAATACACAACTTGCATGGAACACGCAAAGGGTTCCTCAACCTTCTTTTTTCAATTTAACCATGGGCGAAACCCGAAGGCATATCTTCAACGATCGTCGATCTCTAGACGTATTTTTTAGTCTCAAAAAGATGGGTAAATTTTATGCGCTCGCCATAAACAAACGTCCCATCATTTTGATATACAGACATTTACACGGCTATATTTTGCCATATCCCGAAAATTCTTATCTATATATCAGTATATAGCAACATATAAGAATGACTTGATTGAGAAACGCCAATAACCTTCTTTTTAAATACATTTATAAGTATATATTTGTACAGATCGATAGCGTAACAATCAACAAAAGGAAATAGATCTACGCCTTATTCCTCCGCATAAACCAGCGAACGGCAGTCTTTACTAATCGCGTAGAGCGCCCAAATTGTGAAAGGTTAGTGGACTACTCCGTTTGAATATACCCACATATACAAATATATGGTTTTGCGATATTTCAAAACATGTTTTTTAGTTTATTTAATAGAGATACTCGCTCATGACTGAAAATCAGCGGTTAAAAATTGTTAGAAAATTTTTGAGTAAAACCCAAGTGGAATTCGCTTCCTCTATTGGATTGACTCAAGCTGGCTATTCAGATATCGAGAGAGGCAAAAACAATGTCTCTGGAAAAATTAAAATCCTTCTTAAAAGAGAGCATAATGTAAACATCACTTGGTTGGAATCCGGCGAAGGAGAAATGTTCACGCAAGTAGATGAAATTCATTCCCAATCAGATCACACGGTAATCTCCAACCTGAAATTGGAGATTGATAGACTTCAAAAGGAAATTAATCATCTATCAACTGAAAAAATGCAATACCTCGAAACCATCAAGAATCTTGAGGCTGAACTCAGTAGAAAATAAATACATTTTTATATAAATACATTTTTACCTAAATGATTTTTTGTATCTTGGATTAAATTTCAAGCCAATGAAAACTATATCAATTATGAACCACAAGGGAGGAACGGGCAAAACGACTTCCTCCATAAATATCGGTGCTGGTCTTGCGAAAAAAGGATTGAAAGTTCTCTTACTAGATATCGACTCTCAAGCAAACCTAACAGAGGGGTTTGGGATAGTAGATCCAGAGGAATCGGTATATGACTCCATCCGGGAAAACAAAAAATTACCCATTCTCAACATTTCAGAAAACCTAGATTTGGTACCCTCCTCTATTGATCTTTTGGGTGCAGAAATGGAAATCGTTTCCAAAATCGGGAGAGAGCAGATTCTGAACAAATTGCTTAAAACGGTACGCCCAAATTATGATTATGTGATCATAGATTGCCCTCCTTCCGTTGGACTCCTGACCGTAAATGCCATGGTAGCGAGTGATACAATCCTTCTACCTCTCCAGGGAGAATACTTTGCTTATAAAGGAGTTGACCGCCTGTTGGGAATAGTCCAGGAAGTAAAAGAAAACCTAAACGAAAATCTGGAAATCGGCGGAGTTTTTATCACCCAAATCAACACACAAAGGGTTTTGACCAAAACCATAATTGAAAAATTGACCGAGGATCTGCAGGATAAGGTCTTCGACACAAAAATCAGGATCAATGTAGCATTGGCCGAAGCCCAACTGCAGGGACAAAGCATATTTGACTATGCACCGGAATCCAACGGAGCAAAGGACTACGAAATGCTAGTCGAGGAAATTATCACCAAACTAAACTGAAACTGACATGGCAAAGAAGCTAAACGACCCGAGCAAAAACAATAAAAATCTGGGTACCAAACAAAGAGGGTTAGGAATGCTGATCAACCCAGAACCTGAACCACAGCAAAAAGAAAAAACATCCAGTAAGGAATTTGACACTGAAGATGTGAAAATCTACTCTCTCCGGATTCCAACTGATATGTTTGAAAAGCTAAAATATGAGATTGGTAGAGAAACCAAGTTATCAATGAGAGATATGATTCTGAAGGCAGTGGCTGAGCATTATGGGATTTAGGAAAAAATATTCCATTCTACTAGAAAGATGGGCTGTCTCAAAAGTCTAGTAATAAACTGAGATTTATTGGCTTAAAAGTTGAATCAGACACCAACCTTCATCGAAATAGATTACCCTCCATCTGAGACAGCCTTATTTCGTTCTATTCTTAATCATACTTCCAATTAATCCAATTCCGACAATTACGTCAACTATGTTCCACATTTCTCTTCCAAGTGCTATTTTAAAAAATGGTTGAAAGAGTAGGGCAAGTCCACCGTAAATAATCATTTCTATTTTCTGATTTTGTTCATTTGCTTTGTATGCTAATATTCCGAAACCAATTAGAGCAACAAAACGGACAAATTGATAATATCCGTATGGCATATCCAACAGGCACAAAAACAGCAGAATTGCTAGAGCAATCTTTATCAAAGCTTCACTATTCTTCATTTTTGTCTTTAACGTTATCAAAAATATCATCATCAATTTCACTTATCAACTCAAATTCATTTGAAATATGAGTGTCAAAAAAGTCGTCTTGCAACCTTGATAAGTATAAATCAGTAATAATATCTTGTTCCAAATAGTCTTCAAAATCTGGATGTTTTTCAAGAATTGGCTCGTTGTCAATTTTCAGCTTTGAACGAATTACTTTAAAAAATTTGATTTCGCTGTATTCAACTTTATCGTCTGCTTTAATTGTGTCAATTGCAACTTCAATAAGTTTCAGTTCATTTGCTTCTGTTAATTCAGTAGCAGTAAGTTCATTGAAATAACCTTTTAAAAATTGATGACCGTCTTTATTGATAGCAAGTAGCAACGTGTCCAATTCGGCATTGATGTCAATTTCTCCAAAGGTTTTACGTTCCTTTTGCAATTGCTTAATAAGTTTGACCTCACGTTTGTCAATATCGCCATCACAAGCCATACAAGAAAATGCTGTCTTTAGCAGTAGTTTATTGAAATGTAATGTTTCCATATCTAATTGTTTTTAAAACCGATTCTTGGTCGGTCGTTAGTATTTTCTGATAATCCTTCCATTTTCGCTCTTATAGCGATATAGCTGTGCAATTCATCTAGCTTAATTGAAGGCTTATTATTGTTTATTGTATCAAGTAAAATTTCCTTGGAAATTCTTGATTTCATTTTAAGTGCTTTTCTCGAAGCTTCATCACAAAGGAATTTTATATCACTTGAAACGTAGTTTTCTGTTGCTTTTGCAAGTTCAGAATAGTTTAAACCAACTTCTCTTGGTCTTTTTTCCAAGTAAAGTTTAAACATTAACTCACGAGCTTCTAGGTCAGGTGGTGGCAAAAAAAATACTTTGTCCAATCTTCCTGCTCTCAATATAGCTGGGTCAATTGAATTAGGTCTGTTGGTTGCACCGATAATAAAAATGCCATCATCTCCGCAATTATTCATTTGTGCTAAAAACTCATTTACAGCGCTTGTATTCATATGATTTACATTCGAGTTGTCACGATTAGGAACAACTGCATCCAACTCATCAATGAAAATGATGCTTGGTGCATTTTCACGAGCTTCATCAAAAAGGTTTTTGATTTTTTCCTGAGATTCGTTCACATATTTACTCTGAATATCAGATGGCTTTAACTGATAGAAATTAAAACCTATTTCTTCTGCCATTCGTTCTGCAAAGAACGTTTTACCACAACCTGGTGGGCCATAAAGTAACATTCCGTTTGGAATGGTCAAGCCATACTCTGCATAACGTTCCTTTTCGTTTAAAGCATCAATTACATCAAGTTGGATAGTGTCTTTCAGTTCCTGCATTCCTGCAATTGCTGAAAATCCCTTTCCCTTTTTTATTTCGTTTAGTTTCGGTTTAGATACTTCTTGCGGTGATGAAAGCTGTTGCACTTCCATTTCTCCGTTTATTGATTTAATAAAGTCTTTAACACTCTTAAAACGATTTTCAGCATTTGACTGTAATGCTTTGCTAATTATGTTTTGGGTTTGTTGGTCTGTAACTGACAAAAATTTTAATGGCTTTTTTCTTTCTTCGATAACGGCATCCTCTAACTTTATTGAATCTGCTTTGTATTTTGAAATTTCAACGAACCAAGGTGGTAATCCTTCCAACAAGTGATAATATAATGCACCAACCGAAAACACATCACTTTGAACTGAAAACACTTTGTTGAATGCTTCATTGGCTTGGTAAAATGGATTTAAACCTTCCTTTAAAAAATCCTTATTCGACTGACTTAAAAAACGAGCATATCCAAAGTCAATGATTCTAGGAATCGAAACTTTACCTGATAAATCTAACATCACATTCAAGTTCGTAATGTCGTTGTGGATAATTGGATTATCAAGAGCGTGTAAATAATTTAATCCATTTAAAACGCCTGAAATGATGTTTTTAGCTTCATAAGGATTAATGGTTTGTTCTCTTTTTAATTTGTCTGCCAAGGTTTCACCACTGATGAAATCAAGAATTGCGTAAGCATATTTTTGACCATCTAAAAGCAGTTCGCCACTATCACAGTATTTAACCAAATTGGGATGCTTGACTTTCTTTGAAACCTCAATCTCTAGAACATCACCATTTTCATCAAATTGAGTTCTATCCAATTTTGAGAACGCAAACAGTTTTAATAATTTGGTTTTTTCTTCTTGGTCTTTTACGCGATAAGTTTCTGCGTAAGTCCCTTTTTTAAGGGAAAACGCTATCTTATATTTTGCGTCAATATTTTGACCTTTAGATAATATGTAAAGTGTCTTATTCATTTTAATTAGCCGACTAAAACTGAATCATCACCACTTGGACGTTCATCATTTGGCAATAAGTCAATTAGTGAAATAACTACTGGATGCAATTCATTTACATCTGGATTTTCTCCTATAATTTGCAACCCTTTATTTAGTAAGGTTCTTGCTCTGCTACTGTCTTTCCAATTGTATGAACCGAAATTGTCATTATGATGTCGTACAAAACCAATTAGTTGATAAATAAAAGTTATTTGAACAAAGAAGCTATTTATTTCTTCCAATAGAACGTTTCCAAATTTAACGTCTTTAGCTCTGATGATTTCATCTAATTGCGAACGGAATTGATTGACAACTTGCGTAGTTTTTTCATTCCCTAAATCATTATTTACTTTTTCTAGGCGATAAAATTCTTCTTTTAATTCGGCTTCCAATTTTGGCCATTCCGTTGTTTCGTTTAGTTCGTCAATGGTTTTGAGAGTTTTTCGAAGATTGGTCAGTACTTCCTGTTTTCCGTCAACATCATTCTTATTGTTCCCAAAAGATTTTTCGATATTCTCTAATTCTGTTTCTGCTTTTTTCAGTTTTGCATCATCAGAATGATTACCACCTCTCTTTAATTCAGAAACTGCTCCCTTTGCCTTTCTAATTTCGTTTGATAACCATTTTGTATCAACTGATTGTACTGTGTCGGTTGGAACTTCAATTTCAGAAGTATGGTCTAAATAAGGAAAGTATGCTTGGACAGAAACATTTTGTGATTTATCAATATGCATAGTTAAATCAACATCTGAATTTTCTGGAAGCAATGCAGGTAAATCTGCACCTGATATAACTATGTCGTAAACGTGTTCGTTATAAATCGCCCTTGTTCCATCTGAACCGTGTTCGCCTTGGTAAAGTGGGATTTTGATAAAATCAGAATCCATTCCTGGACGAATTTGTTTTTGAGTTTTTAGACCATTTTTAGTTCCTGTGGCAGGAAGTGATTTGTTTTTTTCTAATCCTGATACTTCCTTGAAAACAATTTTTCCTGTGGATTTCAATTTAATCTCAATGCCCCAATTATATGGAAGTGTTGCACTTCCAATCTTCGAACCTTGAATAACGCTAAATGAATTTGGTTCACTTTCTAGCAGGTTTCCTTTGTCGTCATAAAGGGTAACTCCAAAAACATTAGTTTTTCCTTCGTTTAATTGAACGTCTATTACTTCACCTATTGTGTTTATCTCTACTTTGCCACTTGACCAAGCATTATCACCTCTTTTGATTTCAGCAAAAACTTTTTCGGGGATTTCTCCTTCAGTTCTGTCTTCTAAAATTTTTAGTGTTACAAATTCTTCTGTTTCAACGGTTGATGATTCGTGTCCAATTTCAAGCTGAATTTTTGTTTTGTCTCTGGTTTGCTCTTTGATTTCTTCGGATAATTCAACAGTAGAAGCATATAATGCAGCACCTTTTGAAACAACAGTCATAGGGTCGACACTTGTATCAGGTTTGCAAATTTGCTTTTCAAGCATTTCTCTCAAAGTTGGTGATAGTGTTGGGCCACCTACCAAAATCAAGGAATCTAAAGAACTGCCTTTCAAGTTGTTCCTTTTTATAAGAGTTAAACTGCAATCAATTGCTTTTTGGAAAATGGGGTCAAGGACATTTTTAAGCTGCTCCTGTGTAACTGTTAAATCAATTTCAACTTCTTCTCCTTCATCATCTTCACCACATTCTCCCGGGTCAACATAGATATTATGTGATGGATTAAATGAAAGGTTGTTCTTTATTTCTTCTGCAAAAAATTTCAATCCACTTCGATATTCTTCTTTCTTTATGTCGTCTGATAGCAAATCGTCAATGGAGAATCTTTCTTGAATGTGAGGAATAATCAGTTGGTCAACAATAGCGTAATCTAAATTTTTACCTCCTAGATAATTGTCTCCTTCAGTGTCAATTACTTTCATTATTCCATCTTCTACCTTTAGCAGTGCAGCATCAAAAGTTCCACCACCAAAGTCAAACACTAACCAAAAACCATCTTTCTTTTTACTGTCAAGTCCATAAGCCATTGATGCAGCAACTGGTTCTTGAAGTACTTCTACGTGGTCAAAACCTGCTAGCTTTCCTGCTCTTCTAGTGGCATCTATTTGGTTGTTCTTAAATGCAGCAGGAACAGTGATGACCGCAGCGTTTATATTTTCGTCCTGCACATATTCTTTAAGCCTTTTTAGTACTTCTGATGAAAGTTCTTCTGATGAAAAGTCTTTGTTAACGTAAGTACTATGATACTTTTTGTCAGTACCCATAGTTCTTTTGAACTCAACATAAGCGTTTAAAGGGGTTTTGTTGGACAGACTTTTGAGACTGTTAGACCTGTAACTATCGTATGCTTTATCGCCAACAAACAAAGTCCCTTTGGGGTTAAAGGCTATGCAAGAAGGTGTTGTGTCTTTTTGTTTGTCTAGTGATTTGATGATTCTTACTTCACCATTTTCCATTCTCGAAATTGCCGAGTTGGTTGTTCCCAAGTCAATCCCGTAATCAATTTTTGTTCTGGCCATTTTGTAAAATTTAGTTTTGAGAAACTTCAACCTGTGCTCTTTGAATCAAGATGCCATTAAAGTTTACTTGCGGTTTTATGATTTTAGAAATTATTTTTTTGCCAGACTCTAATGTGTCATCTTCAACAAAGTTAATTACGTCAATATTCATTCGCTCGTCATATTCATTGTTTAACAAATTGACCATTTCATAACCATTTGCTGCAAAGTTTGCCTGAATACGCTCAATGCCCTTTTCCAATGGCTTAAGACCTTTTATATCTGCATCCATTCGCGAAATGTTCTTTTGCATTCTTACGATTTCATCAGCAACTTTTAGAGCAAGTGAATGGTCTGCTTTTTCAGAATATATATTTGATTGTGATTTACTTTCTTCCTGTTTTAGTTTTAAATGAGTTTCTAAAACTTCCAATAATTTATTGTCCAACTTCACACTTTCTTCTTCAAGTGAGGCTTTGGTATTTCTGATTTGGGTTTCGACATCTGTTTTACTCGAATTAATACGTTTGCCCAACAACCAATAAATCAAACCGCCTAATAAAAGAGTTGCCAAAGTGGCGATTATCCAATACAATCGGTTTTTTTCAACGCTGTTGTCCAATTGTGCAATTTGCGTATCTGCTCTTTGACCTGTTTCTTGGATTTTAGTCCCAAGCTCGTTGGAATTGGTTGCAATATTTTGACTGTTCGTTTGGATGAGTTGGCTTAAACTATCGATTGAAGTATTTAAACTCTTGTTCTCGCCCTGCAAAACTGAAATAGTCTGGCTTTGATTTCCAAGTATATTATTTTGGTTGTTCAGCTTTTTAGTTAAAGCATCAATCTCTTGCCGTTGCTGAAATACGTTGTTTTTTATGGTCGGAATTTCCTTAACCAAGATTGAATCCTGTTGCTGTTGAGCAAAAAGATTGGTTGCTCCAAAAAAGAGCGATATGAGTAAAAATTTCTTCATAGTTAATATTTTGCTGCTGAAAGCTCCATTTTTAATTTGTATATTTTTTCTTCCTGAGTTCGGACATCTTTTTTCTTTTCTTCTTTGGATCGCTGAATTAGCTTGTCAATTTTAGCCTGTTGTGCTTGAATTTGACTTTGCTTTTCTGAGCTTCCTCTAAACAATTTGAATTTCTGAATTTCGCTCATTTCGTTTTTGGCAGACCTGATTTCGGATTCATAGTAATCCATTTTATTTATCTCCCTTAGTTTCTTTTCTGTACTAGCTATTTCTTTCTCAAACCTTTCAGATGGTGCTAGATCAACTGCGTACTTCTTGGTGTGAATCAAATATTCATCTATATAAACTTCTATTCGATGTTCTCCGATATCATAAGTACATTCCTCTGAATTCCCCCATCCTGGTAAAATCACTCTGCTAGTTTGCTTAGTTATTTTTTTTGTTACGGACTGGGAATATCCTTTTGGAGAAGATTTGGAATTCCTTTTAAGACTGCCATTTGGGTTTATATATTTAAGATAAAAGGTTACAGACATATCGCTTGTTACATCCAAATTAAGGTTCAAACCAATGTATCTTATAAATTTTGTGTAGAGAGGCTTGTTATCGGTGTTCGTTATAACAGACGATACAATTTTGAAAGATAGTTTCGGTGGTATTCTTTTGTATTTTTCAATGATTCTGCTAATCAATGAATTACTTTGTGAATATTCTTTAAGCCAAAAAGCTAATTCTGTAAACTCAGATTTAAGTTCGTTATTAGTACTTGCTTTAATTCTTTCTAAACTCTCATCGGGTAAAATTTCTTTTAGTAAATCATTTACTTTATCCCAATCAATAGAATTCTTGATGTTATCTTCAACAGCGGACTGGTTAATAGTTCTGTGACCAAGTCTTATCAATGGGTCACTCTCCTTCAGCTCTTTAACTTGTTGTCTTATTTGTTGCTCATTAGTTTCATAAGCATCCTTCACGGATTGTAATAAGGCAATTGCTTGTGCGACCTCTCGGTCTTTCATTTCTTCAAGCGTATTAAGACTATCTTTCGCCCTATCTATTGTTAACTTTCCAACCGCAATTGACAACGCTGTCTCATTTAATTCCAGGGCTTGTTTTAAGAAATCTTCGCTTGAGTCATTTTCTTGACTTTCATTAAAATAATCAATGCCACATTGCATTATTTCATTTGCCAATTGGTCTGCTACGGCCTTGTATTTTAAATCGCTTGTTCCAAGTAATGAATTGAGAAGTGATAAATCGTCCTTTGTGTTTGTGAATAATTTTAAACCAAATTCATAAGCTCTGCCTTTGTCTGCTTTTCGTTTCTTTTTACAACTCTCAATTTGGCTTTCAATTTTATGTAATGGTTCTTCTGTGAATTTTTTAGAAAGATACTTTTGAGTAATTCCGTTACATCCCCTAAACAATTCCAATGTTTCTGAACTTGAAAACTGATTTTTGAATTGCGATAGCAAATCATCAATCAGTTTTTCAGATTGTTTTTGCTTGTTAATGATATATGTTTCATCCGCAACAGAATGAACAAAATTTTCAAAACAATCAGATTCAATTAGTTTGATTTTGACTTCAATTCCCATTTTTACGTCTGATTTATTCCGACTTAAAAGTTTATAGGTACCCAAGTTGTTGAACGCAGAGAAATTTTTGGAATTAACATCTTTGCCGGTCGTTACTTTCTCCCAAATTTCAAGCGCTTTTTCTTCATCACCATTTTTCAGATATTCAATTGCCGTCTTGTCATATGGACTGGCATTTAAAAACCAAAACAAGGCATAATTTACCTTATCTTGGTTTTGCTCAACATTTGAAAATGCTTTGTTTACAACTTCAATTTCCTTTCGGGAAATTTTTGGTAAAAAATGGAAATCGAATTCTGAATCTGTATCCCTTTCAACCCGAGCGTGAGCTGCAATTCTTCCTTTTTGACGTTGTAACTCTCTATCCGTTGCGTTTGAGAGAATACCCGCAATACGATAGGGGTTATTTTGTATTAACTCCATATTTCTTCGGTTGGCTTTAAGTTCCTAAAAATACTGTTCATTCTATATCTTTATTACGGTTTTCCGTATTCTGTTCATTTTTCGGTCGAGCGTTGGCAAAAAACAGCTCTTTTGGTTTTTTCAGCGTTAGCTGTGCGTTTCGGCAAAAACCAAATGTGCTGTTTGTGCGGTGGCTTTTCTTGTATGCCGTACAACTATTTATATTTGGATGGTTCTACATAGAGTATATCTTACAAACAGGTTTAGCAAATGCTTACTGCTATTCTAATTTTTTCTTAATACTCACCAAATATTCAATATCCTTATCTTGTCCATCGTATCTCTTCATTACTTTTCTTTCTTTAATGGAAAGTCCAATGTCACCAATTTGTTTAACAGCTCCTCCTAGCTCTGCAGAACTAAGTCCAGCCATAATAGCCGAAACAGATGTCAATCCAGGATTAAGTAAAGCACATATTCCATATGATAAAAGTTTAGGTATGTGCTTTAAACTTAGAAAAGCTTTTAATGGACCTTTACGTGTGGTAAAACCATGTTTATTCGCAGCTATTTCATAGTCTTCAACTTTAGTCAACAACAAATCTTGTATATAAGCCTTTCCCTTTGAGTGATCTAGTCCGTCCAAAAACAATCTCGATCTCCTAAGTTGTTTAATTGATATTTCATCATCACGAATTTCCTTTACTTGTTCCCACTCGATGTTTTCAGGCTTAACTAATGGTAAGTCTAGCAATGCTAGTTCAATACCATCTTCTAAACTATTTCCTCCTATCCAATTTGGCGAATCAGCATTTTCGAGTACAGGGACTGTATATAAACCATTTTTTCTATAATAGGCTGTCGTGGATGAAATCATTAAATTATCTAGAAATGATTCGGCTTCATTGGCATCAAAATTAATTTCTTCATTTATCTTACGGAATGAGGTAATGAGGTCACCTTGCTCACCTTGATTGCCTTACCATATTGATTTATTGATTTTTCAATTTCTTTTAGAAGTTTGTCTGTTCGGTTATCAGCAATAAAGTTCCGCCTAATTATTCCTAAGGTAAGCGCTGTTATTTCCGACTTTGCATCATGCCAATTACCCATTTTTTCATCTGGAACGAGAACAAAACCTTCAATGGGCTTTGGATTTTGTGCTCGGAAAATATCACTTGTAGTTGACATAACACTTAGAGGGGTATTATGTAAACAATAAGCATGTTCAAAATAAAGAGCAGCTCCAGGTTTAGGTTCTTTAACTACTGCATATCTAGTGTTTTGGTATTCCATATTTTTAATATTTGCTACGATTGCATATCTCCAATTGGTGATAATTACGCACACCAGACAGGTATCCACATGTAGTTGGGGGTATATCTCATTTATTTGATAATGTTAATTAACTCTATCATGCTCTCCGGATTAACGGAAAGGTATTCGACAGAAACTGCTTATCAACATAAATTGCTAAAGTTTCCCACTTGATATTTTTCATTTAGATCTCTGCCTAAAAGCCAAAGCAGGTAAATGGTTTCTGGATTTATGCCCGAATAGTAAAAAAAGCTGGTTTAATTACCTCCCAAGGATTTTATCTCAAAAGAACCAAGTCATACCTCAAATCAGGATCAAGGAATGGTTGCCTACTTTCTCTTAGAAGTTATCTGCAAGAAAAGGATTATCTCAAACAAAAAAATACCCTGCACTGGGTATTTTCAGGTACTCAATAAAATTTCAATAAATTATGAATGCTTTACCACCTCTCAAGATTTATCAAACTGTTCTACCAAATTTAATTTAAAAAAGGCCTTCCCAGGGGTCCTTCCTAACTCTCTCAATTTCGATTCCAATGTCACTTTGGATATTGAGGCAGAACAAGTAAATAACTCGCTGGCGTAGTGAAAATAACCATCATGTGAATACTCCCTGAACGTTTGAAATTTAGATAGCTCTTTGTGCGTTGCTCTTTCAACTTTTGCAGCACTTTCGCTGAAAACATGGTAAAATACCCTCCAATCCGTTTCCCCACCATATGTTGTCCTCACAAGCGAATCTTCCCTACCTTCAATATTTTCGGTAAATCCTATTTTTACCAATTTGCTATTCCTAGAGTATGCTATGTAAGTGAAACCTTTAGTCCTCTTGATAAATGAAATATGCTTGGTTTCACATTGGATACAATGGCCATACTTATCCTTAAGCGTATGCATGAGGCCAGTACAAGGGTTTGCATTGAATCCAATTTCCTTTTTTAGTTCTTTCATGGCTTCTAGGTAATCTTTCTTCTTCATTCCACCAATGTCAAAAAGAAGATCTAGCGATATCCCATGATGATCTAAGAAATTGATTTGGTCTTGGGATATTTTGGAGATTATTGAATTCATTGAGTTTACAAAAGCTATTGTCTTGCCTGGGATAATTAATAACTCTTTTTAGTCAAATTGTAACTAATTCCAAAATACACTGAGTTGTCAAACCGATCAAATGTCGGGACAGTTGTAAAGCTTTCAGGAACATAGCTTCCTTCGTTATTTTTCTCGGCAGTACTCGATAACTCCTTAACCTTGCCAAAAGCCACCCCCCCATTTAAAGCTACTTTTCCTTTTTTCCCTAACAAAAATCCGGCTCCAACTGAATACTTTGGCTTTGCATCCAAAATGGAAATACCAATTCCAACTTGAGGTCCAAAACTAACAAACCCTGAGAATTTATAGGTTAAATGTGCCATTCCTCCTATTGCTATGTCCCATGTAGAATAATCCTCTGCAATAACTTCTTTTTTTTCTTCAATTGGTGAACCAAGATAATAAGGCACATCTACCAATTGGTTGAAAAGAAAACCAGTAGAAAAGTCAAAATTCCACATCTTATAGTTTACAAACTCGATTTCACCCTTGTAGAGGGTATCTTTCAGGTATGTGTCTATGATTGAAACCTGAAGGTCAACACCATCCTTAACAGCTTTAAAGCCAGAAGTCATCACTTCTGGTTTTGCTTTCATTGATTTTTCGATAAAAGTTGCTTTGCCTAAAAAATCCTGTTTATCGATAACTTTTTTCATGGATTGTATTAAAGAACCCATCTTGAAAAACTCCTCATTGACATCTCCGTTTTCTAAAGTTTTATCAAACCAAATGGAATATTTTTCAGAAAAATATGTAATAAACGATATACTTTCCTCAGTCTTTTTTACCGTTGCTCCCTCTTTATCTATCGGAAGTTCATCCCCAATAATCATTTTAACCTTGGAATCAGAGGGAGCAAACTTTGTAGCCTTATAAACTTCTTTAGAAAGAGAATCAACTTTTTGAAGAAATAAATAAGCCATTCTTGCTGAATCAATAAGGGTAATAGTCTCTACAATTCCTGGCTGAAAATCAGTACTTACACCTGTTCCCGGAAACAGAACTTTAAGTGGCTCACTGATACTTGATTGTAAATTAAAAGCCTTTGAGCTAATCACAGCTCTGATATGTGCTGAGTTTACGCTTTCAATTTGGAGCTTGTAATTTTTCCCGTATTCTAATTTAAGAAGCTTATTTTCCAGCACTCCCAGATGATTCCCATCTTGTTCATAGCCTATTTTACGGATTTCTTGTGCAAAACTTTGAACAAAAACTAAAGCAAATAATACGACGAAGCAAAGTCTAACAGTCTGATTCATAATTAAAAAGGTTTAGTGAATCGAAAGATTTAAAAAAAAACTCAAATTAAAATACCCTGCACAGGGTATTTTTTAGGTAAAAATGAAAAATGACGGAACAAAATCACTCTTCTTTCTCAAATCAATCAAGGATTTTCTTTTCAAGAACCCTACTCTTCAAAAACGCATTCACATCTACAAACCCTACATAGTTTGATCTTTGATCAGTAACACCCGACTGAATTCTCCAGATTTCATTCACTTCTGATGGTCTTACTTTCAAGTTAAAAAGCAACTTCCCAACTTTATCCCTACTCCCTCGCAAAGCTTTCAAATCCCAATTAGTTTCCAAACCATTTTCACGGCAGTATTGGTATAGCTGAGTAACCCTAATGAAATTACTGGTACATTTCTCACCAGTAACATCATTATCTAGATAGAGATCAATTAACTCACGCTCTTTCAACATGTCCAGCATCAAGCGAAAAGTTAGATTGGCAGTACTATTTAAAATAATGGCTTTGAAATCCCACTCGGCAGAAAGCTTAAGGTAACTAAGAAAATCAAACCATCCTTCAAAGATTTTTGTACTAACAGGATTTCCAAGAATCTCAATTGATATACCTCCTCCCAGGATATTCCCTTTAAAAATTGAAGACCTGAGCACCCAGCCCCCAGATTCATTGGGAAAGCCGATAGCAAAATACCGCTTCCCCTTGTTTCGCCAATGTACCTCTTTGGCAAACTGAGAGATTTCATCTGGCTCTAAGCCCCTTTCCCGAATGTAATTAACCAAAGCAATATGAGAGATTTCCTTCACGTTTTCAACCACAATCTTTGATGCAGATACAGGTTTCTTTTTTGGAATAATTATTTTTTCAGGAGGTGAATCAGAAAGTCTCTGAACTGATTCCGTAAATGATTTATCTTCAAATACCTGGACAGCTTCTATAATATCACCACCTCTACCCTCAGAGTGGTCATACCATACATTGGCATTAGCGTCCACAGCTATTGACCCGGTTCGCTGAGTAAGGAAACCAAAGAAGTATTCCTTTCCCTGAATCCCTTCATATTTCAGGAAACCTGAACTAACTAAACTTTGGAAATAATCAACTATAGGAAAATCTCTCTTAATGCGTTCTGCTTCCTGTTTTACTCTTGAATAGTTCAACATATTTACATTTTTATATAAAAACATCTATACATAAATATACTTTTAATCAACTTAAAAGCAAACTATTGTTTCTTCTTTTTGCCAGCGTTTTCTTGAATTCATCAAAAAGAAAAAGAGGGACAAGAGATAGACGAATTCGTACGATTCGCACACCTCGTACCTCTCGTACCGTACGAATAGTTCGAGCTACGTTAATCTTCTGCTTCAACCTGCTTCAACCACTTTCTTACAGCACCTTCGGAAACCCCAAGCATCTGAGCAATTTTCACATTGGAGTGCCCCTCTTCCTTAAGCTCATATGCCTTACTTTTTATCTGACCCTTATTTGTCAGATTAAACTGCTTCAGGTGATCGGATTCCTTTCCAAATTCTAAAAATCTGAATGAGCTAAAATTGGTTTCCTTACCGATTTTGCAGACCATAACATTCTCAGTTGGGAATTGAAAAGCTCCGTACCTCACTTTGATTTGCTTTAAATACTTGATAGAAGGATCTTTCTGGCTCTCCCCTACAGCAAAGCAGGAATCAATAAGATTGATGAAGCTTTTACTTCCTTGAATGTCATTTCTACTTATTGGTGCGAACAGATTTCTTTTGGGAGTGTGTGCAATCAACAAGATTGACCACCCATGCATTTTCTTGAGGTTATTCAACCTTATCAAAAATGGAGTAGTGTTTCTGGCTTTCTCATTATCCGAAATCACGCAGGAGAGGTTATCGATCACCAGTATTTTAGCGCCGGACTTTGATGTTTGAGTTTCAATCTCTTTAAAGAGGTAAGTTTCGTATTCTTCTATGCTCTCATCGTGCCCATAAGGATTGATCTCTGCCCTCAAGAAGTGCTCACTGAATTCAAAATGATCAAATAGAATATCCTGTTCCTGATCATATTGGGCATACCGCATTTCAAATTGCTTAGCAGTTAGTTCCAGGTCGAAATAAATCACCTTAGAAGCTTTGAGCTCCATTTCAATCCCGAGCGTGGATACTCCCTTGGTAACACTATCAATTATTTGAACAGCGAGCAGTGACTTTCCCTGGTTGGTATCTGCGAAGAGGATGCATAGCTCTTCTTCATACCAGAATGGCCCAAATATCCTTTTGGGAATGGGCTTGGTCTTAGCTTCATCTATCCATTCATTAGCTGATTTGATGATTAGAAAACCCTCTGAATGTGGGGTATCGAACTTTTTATTTTGGATGTAATTTTCCATTTTCTGCATGTAAGAGTTTGAATATGAATGCAGAAACAGTATCTTTAAGTCGTCAAACAGGATACTGAATCCACAAAATTATTTGAGCGAATCCGAAAGGGTTCGCTTTATTTTTTTCTAGGATTTCGCTGACGACCAGCATTGAGAACTTCGGATTTTTTGAAATAAACACTACTGTTTATCATGTGCTCCTTTAGAAAGCCTTCCTTCCTCCAATTATTTATTGTGGTACGGGATCTCCCCAGAAGCTTCATCACTTCAGGGATTTTGATGAATTCTTCTTCCGGTGTAGAAGCAGTAGGAACGTTGGATAGCTTGTGGACAATAGCCTCTGCTATTTCATTGATGAGTTGCCCTTTTTCGATGGGGCTTAAAATTAGATTGTTCATAATCGGCTGAAATTTTGTTTCTGGCCGAATCTGCCCAAAAAAGGGTTTGGATAGTTAGTGGGATACTATCCAAAAAGAATAATTAGGTTACAAATTTGTTCTTTCTTGAATAAAATCATCGATGGAGACTGCTTTTTCCCTGAGTCCTGCATTGTTAAAAATCTCTTTCACATGATAGAGTTGTTCCTTTCTCTTAGGACTTAAGTTATCAGATTTCGCAATCTCAGGTGAAATTTTTGAAAAATAATCGCGGATCCCTCTGTCAGTTCCACCCACTGCGTTAGACAACACCTTATCAAAGGATCCACTTTTAATACTGTGGTCGCTTTGGAGCACCCGTTGTTTTAGATCGTTGAGAACTCCCAATTCTCCAAGCATCAGTTCAATGGCAAGAAGTGAAACCGTTTTATCATATTCTACAACTTCAATCTGCTCTTCCTGATAATCATTGCCTTTCCTCAAATTGGAATAAAATTTTTCAGCTTCTTCATAATCATTGAGCGCAAGACTTTGAAATGCCTTATGATTTTCCGGTTTATTAATTGGATCTATATATTGAAAAAACCGCCTTGTTTCACGCAGATTCTTTCTGGCTTTGCCCACTATCACAATGAATGTCATAAGTGATCCCGCCAGAACAAATCCTCCTAAGGCATACTTTAAATCTGATGGATGTACCAGGATGATAAAAAATACAGAGAGGAAAAGTATGGCAGCTATGGAATATCCAAGGCTCTGAAGAATAAATCCTTTCCTTTTATGAAAGGAGGAGAAATCGGCAAAGAACATTTTGTTTCGATCAAAAATCTCCCACCCTAACCGATAGGCTAAAATTCTCTCTTCTTCAGAGAGCTCATCAAAATACCAGAATGATTCTTTTGCTTTGTATTGACCAAGTGAAAGGTTCGGGTCATAATTTTTCATTTGTAAAGTTGGTTTAGTCCCAGGCGAGACTCATTGCATTTCGTTTACGATCTTCATCTACATCAACGTATCGCTTAAAGCTTTTATAATCTGAATGACCAGTTATTTTCATTACCACTTCAGCAGGAATACCTTTAGAAAGAGAAATTGTCACAAATGTTTTTCTACCAGTATGCGCACTAACTAGATCATATTTTGGACACATATTGGCTATTCTCTCCGATCCTCTATACCGGATAATCTCCACAGGGTCATCGATTTCAGCTAGCTTGCAAAGCTCCTTGACATATTTATTAAACTTCTGATTTGATATCATTGGTAGTGGAGAAATTCTATCACTGTACTTTTTCAAAATCTCCCGGGAAATACGAGTGAGCGGCACCACTGAAGGCTCCTTGGTTTTTGTGATGGTCATTCGGATTTCATCAGCCTTTATATGTTCACGCTTAAGTTGACACAAATCTGAAAACCGGTACCCGGTTACACAACTGAATAAAAAGACATCCCTGACTTGATCAAGTCTAGAATTAGAAGTCAAATCAAGAACGTATAAACTATCAAATTCTTTTTTGTTTAATGCAATTACTTCTAGTTTTTCTTTTTTGATTGTAAAGTCTTTATACCCTTCAGCTATCTTAAACCCTTTCCTTTTAGCATATCCTAAGAATGTTTTTAGTGTACTTAGTTGTTTGGCGATGGTAATATTATTCAGTGTGCTTACTGTTCCGGTGGTACGGTGAACTATTTTATGATTAATAAGAAAATTCTGAAACCCTTGCATGAATGCGTAATCCATGTTCTCAAACTTGAAATTTTCATTTATTTGATCCTGGTAATTTTTCAGGTGCCTTTTCAGGGATTTGTAAACAATCATGCTCCCCCTTACTCTGGTTAACTCATTCTCTTTAATGTAGAGATCAATGAAATCATAAACTGAATAGGTGGGCTCTGCCTTCTTAATCTTTGGTTTCTTCGACTCCTTGATTTTTGTCATGAGCATATCCAAATCATATGGCACATCCTGTGCTCTGAAAGATTCTTCTATTTGTCGTATTCTAGTGCGAATTTCAAGCAAGTCGTCCTGATACTGGAGCAGGTAGCTTTTCGGTGGAACGGCAGATCCAAATTTCTTTTCCAGCTGTGTTTTTTGTTTTGCTGTCATATCCACGATCTCTTGCTTGTCAGCAGACCATAAATCGGGTAATAGTTTTATTCCAGATGACATTAATTTTCTTTTGCCAGCTAAATGAACAACTATCATCAAAGGCTGCTCACCCTTCTTGTTTTCCAAATCATGCCTCAAAATAAATTTAACTGTCGCTTCCATACCCGTATCTTGAATTTTGATAAAGATACTAATTGAAAAATCAGTAGCGAATTTAGTAGCGAAAAAATCACTCAAGAGTGGTCAAAGGTGTACATAACCTACTAATAGAAGTTAAAAAAAGCCTCAAAATGACCATATAAAGGCACTTTTGACAAATGATGTAAAAAAGGTTCGAATCCCCCACTCTCTACCAGTAATCTACTGAAAACTAGCGAGTTACGATCTAAAAAATTGTAAACTCGCTTTTTTTATCGCCATACTAAATCGTAAAGAACTAATTATCAGTAAGATATTTTTTTTTACCCTGAATTAAGTCTCCTGAATGGGCTGGATCGGAAATGGTTCTATTGCATAGATACAGGAAACTTTAGAGTTAGACGAAGCTTTATACAGTTGATCTGGTAAGATTCAAAATCTTAACTTTGCCAGCACAGGCAAATGATCTGAAGCGTAGTGCTCCTGAATTACTTCATGAAACATAGTCTGTATTCCAAACCCAGAAGAATACATAATAAAATCAATGGCTTTTCTAGGGTTCACTACTGGGATAGTGTTAGGGCAACCTTGTTCACAGGTTCTGTCAAATGTTTTGTCAAAATGCGCGATTGTCTCACTCCTAGCTTCTACATTAAAATCTCCAACTAGAATAATTGGCAATTTCTCTCCTTCTAAATGGGAGGTGATAGCCTTGGCTTGGGAAAGTGCATTTGCATCACTGGTAAAGTCTAAATGCGTGTTACCAAATCTGAGCTGCTTCCCTTCTGTAAGGTCAACTGTAAGTATTGAAAGCGTCCGCTGTTCGGTGCCAGATTCTTGGGGAAGAGGAATAGTTTCCATGTTCGAAATCGGAAATTTGGAGAGAATAGCAGTCCCATAGGCTCCACCTTTGTAATCAATCCCTTTGGAGAAATAAAACTCCATATCGGTGAGTTCCGCCAGTTTTGCCGCTTGATCCAAGTTCATACCTGATCGCTCATTGTTCACGTCAATCTCCTGCAAGCCTACCAGATCCGCCTTTGAATCATTGATCACCTGAGCAATACCTTCTACATCTATCAAATTGGGTTTGCTGGGAGGATTGCAATGATGGACATTGTATGAAAGCACTTTGATCTCCAAACCTTCAGCTATTTCAGGCTCTTCGATTGGGTCAGTTTCGATGATTGGTTCCTGAGCATTTGCACAAGAATTCAGGAAAAAGACAAGTAATGCAGCTATGAATAATGGTGTTTTTTTCATTGTAATAGTTTATAGATCAAGCTGAACGCTTGGTGTCATTTTGATTTTATACTTATTTCAGCTTCCAAGGGAAGATGGTCTGATGAATGAATGCCTAATGGAATATTGACTTTGGATACTTTTAGAAGAACTTCTCTACTCACCCAGATGTAATCAATCTTTTTGACTGGATTAAGAACAGGGAAAGTGTTTCCGAGATTTTCATCCGACATTTTAAATGGACCAGTAATCATATCAATTTCTTCCGTTCCTGGCTCAGCATTGAAATCGCCTGTAAGAATCACCGGAAGGTCTGATTCCAGAAAGGATATAGTTTCACCAGCCTGAATCAATCGCGTTGACTGATCCAGTGCAAAGTGAACTGTGGCAAAATCAACTTCTTTGTTATTTGGCAATTTGATCCGTGTTGATAGCAATGCCAATGATGCTTTCTCTCCATTTTTCATAGAAGTGATCGTGCCATTTCGCTGACTTGTGATCGGATGTTTGGACAAAACTCCCAACCCATAAGCTCCACCATCATATTCAAAGTGTCTGAGAAAAGCGTAATGCATTCCTGTGATTTCAGCTAATACCTTCATCTGGTCTACCTTTCCTGAACGATTGCACACACTGTCCACTTCCTGCAGGCCCACCAAGTCCGCTCCTGAGTTCTTGATATATTCGCCCATTTCTTGCAGCGTATTTACTTCATTCCGATCTGCACCGTGGTGAATGTTATAGGAAATCACCTTCAGAGATTGTGCCTCTGAAATCTCTAGGGATAAAAAAATAGCTATCAGCGCAATTAGGAAGGTTTTTAATTTCATGGTGAAACCTAGTTTATTTGTTCTCTTTAGCAGAAATCACAAATTCAGTTTGTAACCCAGCTTCCGGAGTCACCAATATATTTTCTACTGAGACAATTATTTTAGTTTCCTCTGGATATTCCCAGACGGCTTTCAAAATCACCTGAGTTGTATCATGAGCTGCAATACGAACCTGCCCTAATGGAAAACCTTCGATATCATATTCGGCTTTCATCTTTGCTTCAAAGGGAATATCCGAGTTGTTGATAAAATTCACAACCAAAAGAGGTTCAGATTTTCGCATTTTCCGCTCAGTGAAAACATCAACAGAAGCCTTGAATAATGCCTCAGCTTCTGGCTGTCTTGCTACCACATAATCTCCAAAATATAAAGCGGTTCGCTTCGCAAAAAGTGCTTCCTCCACCCCTTCTGCTGTTTTCTCCTTAGCAAAAACCAAGGTCATCGGTCGATGGGTATCCTTATATCTCGGATGATTATCATAATGCTCATCGGTATTGCAAAGCATAGTCAAATCATACTCCAGCGCCATTCTGTGTGCAATCACATTGTAATTACCGGAATTTACAACCTCCACTCCTTTAAGAATATCCGCATCGAGTAATTCCTGATGAAAAGAGGTAAACAGCACGGTGTCCTTAGTATCCCACCAGCCCCAACTGGGATGATTATAGGACACAAATGCATTTTGCTTTTTTACTGCCAGAAAAGGTCCCATTAATTGGTCATGGGTAACGCTGTCTTTCATCACAAATTCAGCTTTTCCACTTTTCATGTACTCTGTAGGCAAGATATTCGCATCCTCCAAAAACAACGCATTGTGATGATAAGGAGCTACTCTAGGAGAGATTTCTACTCCTTTAATAATAATCAATTCTTTATTCTCAGCAGCTTTGGTGGCGATTTCATAGGACTTGTTGTAGTCCTGATCAATGATATCCGGAAAGCCTTCGTAATCTATATGTTCTGTAAGAGAAATTACGTCGAGATCATCCCTAATAGCTTCATTCACTCGGAAAGTCGGCCATACGTGTCCATCAGAAAAGACGGTATGCATATGAAAATCGGCTTTGAGCGTATAGAATCCTGGAATATCAGGAACAGTTACTTTACTGTTTTGCGCGAAAGAAACACCGCTGATGGCAACAACCATCAGCAGTGAAAATCTAAGTTTAAGTTGCATAGCTCGTATTGGACGTCTGATTAGTCCCAACCTGGGTTTTGCTCCAGATTTGGATTCAAGACAATATCCGTGTTGGAGATTGGGTGCAAGTATTTTTTATCCGTAAACTCTCTGTTTTCATCGTCTCTCCAGATCAAATGACCTTTTGTTCCTTCCGAAAGCTGCGATGCACTTCCATCTATTACAAAGTAGATCACTCCTGGAACTTTGGTCGCCGGTACAGTTTGGACAAAGGATACATCAGGTGTACCATTCCCATCTAAATCCATCGGAGTATCCAGTGCAGGCACATAAATTCCTTTCCAGGACATTTCCACCAGATCCCCTTTCTTCCAGCGCATCAGGTCATCATATCTCAATCCTTCGTAGCAAAGTTCTATTCCACGCTCTCTTCTCACTTCCAATAAAAACTTGTCTGAGATCCCAGGGAAATAAACTCCTTGAAGGTATGAATCTGGCTCAGTCGGAATAGAAGAATCAACTCCTGCTCTTTCTCGTAATGGCGCGATAGTTTCCATCCACACCGACTCATCAAACTCACCCAATTCAGCTTTAGCCTCAGCATAGTTCAATAAAACCTCGGCATACCTGATGAGAGAAATAGAATTGTAGGCTTCGCTAATCCCATCGTACCTCTTATCATCCAAGCTGAATTTCAGAAGATGATATCCGGTATACGTATATCCAAAATTCGGTGGTGCTGCACTTCCGTCGCTTCGAGTGTAGCCAAGAGAACGTACAGTCTGAGCCAATCTATAATCCCGGTTTGCCATCTCTTCTACGAATACCTTTTCATCAAAACCAGCCTGATCTGTAAATCTCGAGCCATCCGTCATCAGATAAGTATTTATAAACTGCTTATTTAAACCCCATCTAGCGCCATAGGTAGCAGAGTTGAATTTCCAGGTGATGTTGTGCCATCTTCTAAGTGCATTATTATAAACCACCGCCAGCATGACTTCCTGGCTTACCGGATTTTCTGAGATAAATAGGCTCCGGTAATCAGATTCTGGAGATCCCGTAGTGTATAGGCTGTACTGTCCAGCATCCATTACACTTTTCGCTGCGCTTGCCGCTTCTCTAAGCAAATCTGTAGATCCAGCTAACCCCAATTCAGTGTGGTACTTCCTATAGGTTCCCTCAAAGAGAGCCACTCGTGATTTGAATGCCAGTGCTACTTGTCTGGTAATTATGGACGCACTGTTATCTTTTTTGTCACGGATATTCTCAACTGCAAAATTTAGATCTGCCATCACATTATCCATTACCATTTCTCTTGGATCTCGGGCTTTGAATAATCCTTCATCATCAGTTGAAAGTGTTTTGTCATACCAAGGCACATCTCCATACCGCTTCACTTTTTCGAAGTAGAACCAAGCACGGAAAAATCGTGCAATTCCCGCATAATGATTTCTGGCTTCTTCAGGAATCACTTCCTTGTCATAGTTTTCTAGAAAGTAATTGATGTTTCGCAAATCCGTCCAGCTCCAGGCTCCTTCATTCACGGAAGAATAAGATCCTGCGATGAAAGTTGGGCTCTGATTTTTGGAAGTAAATTCTCCCAACTCATCACTTTGAACCACTTCAAGACCACCAGGAATCATGCGCTGATAAAAGGAATTGGTGTAAAGCTCTAGATCTTTTTCTGATTGGAAAAAGGTATTGGGCACTAGCTTGTCCATAGGTTCTGTCTCGAGAAATTCATCGCAAGAAGTGAATGCGATTGCTACGAGCAGTTGGACGAATATGACTAAGATTGATTTTTTCATCTGTTTATCATTTATTTTCAGCAATCATATGAAATCAAGTATTGAGTTTAATTACTCCAGATCCTGAAGCTTGTCTCCTGCTCGATTTCAGCATCATTGTCAATAGTTTAGAAAGAAAGATTGAGTCCGACAGTGTAGGTTTTCAGCATCGGATACGCATCGCCTTGGCCATGACTATTGGTCATGCCACCAGCTGGATTTTCTATGATTTCAGGATCGAAATTGTCCGTGTGCTTATAAAGACCAGAGAAAGTCAGGATATTTTGACCACTCACATAGAGCATTACATTCTTCATCCCAGCTTTTTCTACCCATCGAGTAGGAAATGTATAATCCAATGTGAGGTTTTTCAATCTCATGTAGCTAGCGTCCTGTAGGTATCCAGTCTGTGGAGCACCCAAAGATCTGTTGGTACCCAAAGCAGTATATCCACGAAGTCTTGGCCAGTAAGCATCCGGATTTTCTTCCGTCCAATAGTCATCCATCATGATCTCCGGCTGGAAACCGTAGGGTCTATTGTAAGGCCCGTAAAACAGATCTGCTTCAGGAGCGAAATACCAGTCTCTCTTAGCTATCCCCTGGAAGAAAGCACTGATCCCAAAACCTTTCCAATTGGCTGAAAAATTAAAACCGAACTGGTATCGTGGAGCATTATTACCAATGATTCGGCGGTCGCCAGGGTTGTCCACTGTATTTTCTCCCTGATTGATCACACCATCTCCATTTACATCTGCAAACTTCAGATCTCCAGGAAGCCATTGTCTATTGTTGGAATTGATCAAGAAGGACTGATCGGCATGATTGGCCACATCTTCTTCAGAAGTGAAAAAGCCCATGCTTTCGTAGCCCCAGATTTCACCAATTTTGCTCCCTACGTAATAGGTGCTGCTGATGATTTTTTCAGGATTGTTGAACTTTGTGATTTCAGATTGATTGTCCCAAAGGGAACCAGTAAAACTAATATTTAAAGGACTTCCGCCAGCATTGAACTGATCTCTCCAAGTCGTCGAAAACTCCCAGCCTTTGGTAGTCAGGTCCGCGTAGTTACCATACGGCTCCGTAGCACCGAATACATTTGGTAAAGGAGGCCCATAGGTAAACATATCAGTAGTGACACGGCTGTACCAGTCATAGGTCATGCTTAACTTGCCTTGGAAGAAGGCCGCATCCAACCCAATATCCAATGTAGTAGCTTTTTCCCAAGTTAATCCTGTAGGAATTACTCCAGGCAATGAGGTGTAGCCTTGTTGCACACCCTCAAGAATTACACTCGTTTTACCTACCGACATAGTTTCCATATAGCGATACGGAGCCACGTTCCCATTCCCTAAAGTACCGTAGGAACCTCTAACTTTCAGATTGTCCAACCAGCTACGGGTATCTTCCATAAATCCTTCTTCGGAAATATTCCAACCCGCAGACATGGAGGGAAAGAATCCAAATCTCTGATCATTCGGAAACTTAGAAGAGCCATCGTATCGGCCGTTAAATTCTAATAGGTATTTGTCTTTGAAAGCATAATTGAGTCTATAGAATACACCTACATATTTCCATTCATTTCCTCCACCGGAAATATTGTAGTTCAAACCATCGAGTAGGTTAAAGTCAGGCTTGGTAGGAACAAGCAATCCATCACGCTGAGAATCAGTGTTGAGGTATAGGTTACTTTCTACATTGTAGCCGAGCAATAATGTAAAATTATGTGCGTCGTTGAAAGTCTTCTTTAGCTCGGTGGTAATATTGGATCCCCAATAGGTGGTTTCATCAGAAAGCTCTCTCAGAAGGCTTTGGCCAAATCTAGAGGATTGACCAGGCGCGTTACTATAATTGATAAAGTTGTTGAAACGCTTGTCGGTATTAAAGGTCTTTGCAAAGGTGAAATTTGCTTTAAAAGTTAATAAATCCCCAAAAGGCATTGCCGTCAAGCTAGGTGTGTTTCTCACATAGAATTTAGACTGATTGGATTTACTGCTACCTTCTACGAAGGATGCACCCGTATTCACTCCTTGCTGGGTAAATGTCCCGTCAGGATTGCTCATCATCGCCATAGGAAATCCTCCTACTGCCATGTATCTCCAGATACCCGCATCACCATTAGCCAGTAATGGGTATTCATACTTATAGGTGCTGAGGTCGAAGTTATTTTCTAAGGAAAGCCAAGGCTTTAAGTCCACTTCACCCTTTGCACGTATGTTGTATTTGTCAAACTTATCCGGAGAATATCTAAAAATACCGTCTTGGTGATAATACAAACCGGATATGAAATATCTAGCCTTATCATTCCCACCTGAAGCGGATAAAGAAGCTTCCAAAGCAGGCATTTTGTCCCTATGTAGTAATTGAAACCAGTCGGTATTCCCATAATACTCATAGCGGTTAAGCTCTTCATTGAACTCAATTTTAGGCAAGGAAGGATCTTCATCATGTGCTTTAAGACGATCTAAATATTCTAATGAGAAAGGGAAATTTGCATTGACAGAAATCGGGTGCGTCTTGTAATCGTACCAAGCAAAAAATGCCTCATCAAAGTTTTTTGCCCATTCATATCCATTGGTGACGAGATTTGGAACAACTGTACGTTCATTTACAGATCTGCTGATTTTCAGATCCAAGCTAGTCTTACCTGCAGTAGGATTTTTAGTAGTGATCAGGACAACTCCAAAAGCAGCTCTAGAGCCATATACCGCAGCAGATGAAGCGTCCTTCAATACCGTTACGCTTTCCACATCGTTTGGATTCACTAGGTTAGCATCACCTTCTACACCATCGATCAGAACCAAAGCATCTCCACCTGCGCCGATTGACGTTGTTCCCCGAATGTTAAAAGCCGCAGAACGTGTGGGGCTACCATCCACCATTTTGATGTTCAAGTTTGGCAAAGTCCCCTGAAGCATTCTGGTCAAATTCGGAGATGGTCTATTTTCTATTGCCTCAGAACCTATTTGTGAAACGGCTCCGGTCAGATTGATCTTTTTCTGAGTACCATAACCTACTACCACCACTTCAGCCAACTCCTGTGGAATCAGGAAAAAAGTCATCCCATTTTCATCAATTGCGATTACCTCCGGATTATATCCCAAAGCAGATGCTTTGATTTCTTTCCCTACCAAAGACTCATCGATCTCTATGGACCAGTTTCCATCCAAATCAGTAACTGCCCCTTGACTAGTTTCGGAGATGAATACACTCGCTCCAGTAATGGGTTCTTTCGTTTCAGAATCCAAAATCCTTCCTGATATCATAATTTTCACCTCAATCGCTTCCTGGGATTTCTTTACAGAAGGTTTGACCGCGATGGATTCGTTGATTTGTTTGAAGCCAAGCTTGGTCTGTGCAGCCACTTCATAAAGCAACGTCTCCAAGTCGGTATTGCCTGAAAGAGCTATTCGTTTATTTTCAAGCGCTTCAGGATTAAAATGAAATCTGAACTCTGTCTGCTTTTCCACGAGTCTGAAAAACTCCAACACTGAAGTTTTTTTCGACTGGATTGTAATCTGTGTCTTATTGAGCTGTTGCCCATAGGTGTTATTCGCTACAGCTAGACCACTGAAGCAATAACTCATCAAGAAGACTACCATGAGGCACTTGGATGTATCCCACATGAGTTGTAGTAATTTTTTTTTCATAATTTTGATAAGTAAAAGGTTGAGACCTGAAGTTGCCGCATCGCCAAAATTGTACAGCTTCAAGTCAGTTAAATCATTCGATCTTTCATCCGGTGGTTTTAGGAATCACCGGATTTTTTATTCACAGGAGTTAGCATGGATTGTTACATCGGCATCATCAATTTTATAGGTTAGGTTTAAGGTATAGCTGATTGTTTCTAGAATTTCATCCAAACTAGCTTGTGTAAATTCTCCACTGTAATGACAATTTTCCGCATTGCCTTCAACTTCGATATCTACTTTATACCATCTTTTCAGAGTTGATTTTATCACATCAATAGAAGCATTGTTAAAAGTTATTTTGCCTTGACGCCAACCAGGTAGTTGGTTGAGATCGAAAAGCTCAATTTCGGAAAGTCCCTCTTCGGCGGTCCAGCTGATCCGCTCACCTTTTAGTAGGTCTTCGGAATGGATGTGCGATCGATGATCGGCAAACCTCACCCTACCGGAATAAACAGACAGTTCAACACGTGTTTGATCATAAGATTTCAGGTTGAAGGATGTCCCAAGGACTTCCGTAGTAATAGAACCTGTGGTAATTTTAAAAGGTGACTTAGGATTAGGGATAACCTCAAAAAATGCCTCTCCAAATAGATTCACTTGACGATTTCTAGGAAAGTCTTCTGCGAACTCAACTGTAGAACCAGTACTCAACCAAACCTTAGAACCATCCGGAAGCAAAAAAGTGGACACTTTCCCTACCTCATTGGTGTAGAACCCAGATGCTATTTTGACTTTGTCAGCTTTTTCAGGCAGTACAGAATACAATCCATACCCTGCCCCACAAATACAAAGGAAGATTGCAGCTTTCCACATCCAGCTTCCAAAAAATGATTTGCTCCTTTTCGCATTTTTACTCTGAGGAATCTTTATTTCACTTTTGATCCTTTCCCAGGAATTGGACTTGATTTGGGCTAAATCAGTAGGCTTCGACAAAGTCTCTTGCAGGGACTCGTACCAGTGATTCAATTCCCCAATTTCTTGTTGGTTCTTCGCTTCTTTAGAAAAAAGATTCCTTAACTGATCTTTGATTTTTTGTGAATTCATAAACTGTCTCTTCCTACTAAAGAGACCCGATTCATTACTTTCATCTAGTAGAAACCAGTTATAGAATCATGAATTAAAAATTCTACTTGATAACAAAACGATAATAAAGTCAATGGATAATTGTGGCAAGGATTGCTAAAGCCATAAGGTTATTTTCAAGCTGAGCCTGGAGTTTAGAATTAGCTTGACTCAAATGATTTCTCACTGTAGACTCAGCAATGCTGTAAGTCTCTGCAAGCTCTTTAACCGTTTTATTTTCAAATCTATTCTGGATAAAAATCTGCCTACTTCTCACAGGTAATTCGTCAATTTTATCCATTAGAAAAGTATAGAGCTCATTAAACTCCATGATTTTGAACCCATCTGAATGATCAATACTAACAGAGTTTGGTACAACAGAATCAAGCTCGTCAAATACAATTTTCTCCTGATCAATCCACTTAAAAAATTGATACTTCATCATGGTAATCAAGTAGCTCCGTAGATTCTGAATCTCTCCAAGACTTTTTCTGTATTTCCAAAAATTAATAAATGTCTCCTGCGCCAGATCCTGAGCCAAGTCCTGAGATTTTGTCTTTTTGAGGGCATGAAGAAACAGCATTTCCCAGTAGCCATCAAATAGTACTTTGAAGGATGAATCATCATCCTCATTCTGGATTTTCAGGAGAAGCAGCTGTTCGTTTAGGAGAGCATTCATGCACTTGTGTTTGTAGTAAAGTTACCCTTAGATATGTTGACCTGAGAAATAATGATGTTAAGAATAGATTATCAATCAAAATCAGAAAACGATTGTTTTCAAATTAAAAGGCTCAGGTAAAGTGTAGGAAAATTTAAAAACGCAGAGGAAAAGCTGCCTTTAAAATCATCCTTATCCATTTATAAATACACCTTTACTCATTTGCACTTTTAGGCGCAACAATTTTGAACCCTACTTGTAAATGAGTATGTAAGTTTTTTACAAAACCATCTGATTATGTGGTCAGTAATAAAATTTCAAGGGACGGTTTTCATCAGCTTTTTTGCCATGATTGGCGCTTTGGGAGCAGAAAACCTCTTTTTGCTGTGGCATGGGGAATTTGGAGTATCTATATCGCCAACCTGCGGTCAAAAAAAAAAATAAAAGAGCTGGATAAAGAGCAACTTATCCTGTAAATATTGAACAAACTCTAAAATCCAAAAAGGAACTTCAAAGACGCGAAAGATCCCAATAGGAAAAAGAATATCGAATTAACGCTAACCATTGTAAAGCCCATTCTGGAGAGAAATGGCTTTTTCATGTGTGCGCTCTGGATGAGAGAAAGTGAAAATCCAGCACCAAGGAAAATGATTACTATAATTAGAGGTTCCAGCATAACGCATCAGCTTTACCCGAGGTTAACTCTTAAATGGTCAATGATTATTTCTATTATCATTATCCGCAATGATGCCAGACACCTTTGATACTTTGCTAATCAGGTTGGAAGACCGAAGACCGAAGACTCCCGCAGTGGCGGGACAGGCAGAAGTGGCCTCAAATCTTAAGTTTAACAGATCTTACATTGCTTTTGCCACCTTACTGGTAGAAAAGCGGATATACATAATTTCTATTTAATCCTAAATAACTAGCAGCAAACAATTATTGCTTGCTTATTCTTACAATTAGCCTATAAACTGAAAGTCGAAATTTCCAATACAATTATAACTTGCAATCATCGTTTCAACTTTTTAACTAAATTATATGAAGATAAAAAAATTATTTCTCATCCTATTTTTCCTGGGTCTAGGAATTTGGGGTGCGTATCGATTTTTTCAGATTGACATCTTATATCCTTATGACAAGGAATTTAAAAAATTCGTCATTGAATCGTCCTCACCAATAGAAAACATTGACCCTGGAAATGAAAACTATAATGGATTCGAGAAAATAGCTGCTGCCATAGGTGATTCAAAAGTGGTATTCCTCGGTGAACAAGATCATGGAGACGCTCCAACATTTTTAGCAAAAACCAAAATAATCAAATACTTACATGAAAAAATGGGTTTCAATGTACTTGTTTTTGAAAGTAACTTTTTAGGATTAAATAGGTCATTAGCTAATGCTGAGGAATTACTATTTTCAACAAGTGCTCAGTATAAAGACTTTATTTTTCCTATTTGGACTAATTGTAGAGAGTGTAGCGATTTATTTACTTATATAGACTCCAAAAAATCAACAGACAACCCAATTCTAATTTCTGGAATGGACCCACAAGTTTATTCTTCTGAAGAAGGACCTTTTCCTATAGACTACTTAATTTCTGACTTGGCCAGAAATAATGTTTTTAGGGATAGTACGGAGTGGAAAAATATAACAAGATTTCTTAAAACATTGGTACAAGACGATTATCAGGCTGCACTTAATTCTTCAGCAATAGATTCGCTGGAGAATTTCTTTCAAATAGCAGAAAGTAAATTTAAACCTGACTCTTATTTGCACCAGTCATTGCGAAGTCTTAGAGGATTCGCACTTTCAGCACTAGATACATCTAAGAGTAATAATGCCAGAGATGCACAAATGAGTGATAATTTTTTGTGGTTAAAAGACAATGTGTTCTCTGAGGAAAAAATAATTGTCTGGGCCAGCAACTCACACCTATTTAAAGGTTATAGAGATTTGACCTACTCCATTCACCCTAGCGACTCCATTAATGCAGGAACATTGATTGCAGACAAAATTGAGGATGAATTATATGTTCTGGGATTCACTTCAAATAGAGGGAAGGCAGGTAGGTTGTATAAAGAAAAATATGATCTACGCCCAACAAATAGAAATAGCTTTGAAGCATTTATGGAAGAAACTGATGCGGAGTATGCATTTATCGATTTTAGAGGAAATAGCTTTGATGGAAACCAAAACCCAAGGTTTTGGATGAAAAGTTTAATTCATACACCAAACAAATTCAATTGGACAAAAATGTTCGATGGCATCTTTTATATCGAGGAAATGTACCCGTGCACAGATGTTTTAGGCATTGATCAATTCGCAATTGAATAGATCACATTTAGCTGTTTGTATTTACGGTTTCGCTAGCTTGAAAGTCAAAAAGCTGGAATGATTGAATTTCTTGCAGATAGTCACACAAGCCAACCAAAGCGAATTGAACCCCAAATAAGGACGGTCTGAAGCTTGATTTTTAGGAGCATTTTTTGGATTCCAGACCTGTTATATAACGTGAAAATGGATGGAAGTGTAATTAGTTGCTTAAATCATCCAAGAGTCTTCTAATTCTTAATTACCGCAGTGACAATTGATCTAGCGGGTATTGTCACTTTCTCTGCGGGCGATTCTAACTCTAGTGATTGCAAATCCATATTTTTGGAAGTGATGTAAAGATTATCAATAGTATTTCCCCTGCCATCCTTAGACAGATTTACTTGCACCTCTTTTATTCCAGAATTCACTAAAATCACCACCATATCACCCTGATCTACAGATTGATAAGCAGAAACCAACAGGTCTGGGAATTGCTCTTTTTGGTCACCTATCTCTACTTCAACACGCTCATATCCAGGTCGGATAAACTTACTGTAATTCCCCAACGCCCAAAGCATTTTGCTCTCATAGAAATTACCATCTGCCTTTTCCTTGTCAATATAAATCAAGCCATCCTTATAATTATAAGGTGAAATGGCAATCCACCAATGCCATGCACTTGCATTGGAGATGGTCAGATCATTGTGGATCACCCTAGCCATATAAAGCGCTGGATCAATACCCAAATCTCTTCCACCGCCGTTTATTTCACCTCCGTTATCTCCCAAAATACAGTACTCACTCATCCAGTAACTTAAACCATCTATTGTATTTATGGCCGAATTGAGGTTAGTACGAAGTTGTACAGCCGATTCAAAAGGCGAAGTAGTAAAATAACTATGTGCGGAAATTGACCTACTTACATGCTTCAAATCCCCAATGAAATTTGACGATACAGGGCTGAAAAAATCCGCAATTTGTTGCCCTCTGCCTTCTTTATCAGCTTGCTCAAAAAGGTAATTTATTTTACCTGCTTCGGCTACATCAATTTTGGTAGTCAAATTATTTCTTTCCAATGCATCATCTACTGACTTAACTATTCCCGCTATTTCATTATTCCAAAACGGCGTTCCCTCCTGGCCCCCATCTGACCAATCCCACTGAGGCTCATTCACAGGGCTTACATAATCCACATGCAGTCCTTTCTCTCCCAATCCTTTTATAACCCGTGCTAGATACTCTCCAAAAGCGCCATAGTTTTCATCGGAAAGATTTGATTTTCCCTCATTAGCATATGCTTTTCCAGTCTTAGTCAAAGACACCGGTGGACTATTTGGGAAAACCAGTAATTTACCTACTCCAAATTCCTGAGCCGCTTTCGCAAACCAAACTTGACCGGCCTGCTTCGACCAATCATATGAACCATCAGCGTTCAAAAACGACTCAGCTCTCCTCCACTCATCCTTAATTCCACTTTGCTCCCCTTGCTCGGCGCTTCCTGCTCCTACGTTAAATCTCCATAGGGACAATCCTATACCTTTTGGATTTCCCTCAGTATCTAACTCGTTGCTAAAAAGCAGCTCGGCAATTGCATGTTTTTTTTGATCAGGCCAAAGTCCTACGAACTGGGTGGACCAAGCATCCGATGCGCCAAAATGCTCTATGGTCTGAAAGGTCTTATCAGTAAGGATATTTATTTGTATAGCTTCTTCAGTAATTGTATCGACTTGACTTTCCTGTCCTGAGGTCTGACATGCAAAGAGAAGTGCAAAAGATGAAAATAGACAAGACTTGAAAAAGAGTGATTTCCCTATCATTATTCTAGTTGTCATAAATTGAAATTTATAAAAAAGGGGAAGTTTTTGACTTCCCCTATAGTTGATTAATAGCCAGGGTTCTGCTCCAGCTGATTATTTGAAGCTAATATTTCAGCTCTAGGAATTGGCAACCAGTAATTCTGAGTTTCAAATTTCTTTCCGCTCAAAGATACTTTTCTCGTATAAGTCAAGCTACCATCGGCTGCTTTCACAATTTCAATACCATAAGCAGGTGTATTTTCCACTTCATCTGCCGTCATCCATCTTCTCACATCATAGTAGCGATGCTCTTCAAAAGCTAGTTCAATTCTGCGCTCATGATGGATCCTTTCTCTCATTTCATCTTGGCTCAAGCCAGTTGGTAAATCTGGCATTTCCACACCGTTTCTACTTCTAATTGAATTGATAGCATCATAAACACTTCCTTCAGGGCCCACAGCCTCATTTTGAGCTTCGGCATAATTCAGCAAAATCTCAGCATATCGGAAGTAAATCCAATTTTGAGTACCTGCTACCTCCCAAGGATTTCTAATAGGCAGATCTTCATTGATAAATTTCCTTAAATAATATCCTGTTTTACTCGTATTCCAATTAGATGGTCCACCTTGGCTATCTCTTCCATTCGGAAGAAAAGTCTCAACTTCTCTATCTCTGTAAGGAGCTCCGTTATACAAGATGCTTTCGTAAAATCTCGGATCTCTATTTTCATAGGGAGCACTTGCTTGCTCTTCATTATTCCAGTCGAACGGCGTGCCATCCATCATTTCATAATCATCGATCAGGTTTTGAAGCGGTACATTTCCTCCCCAACCGTCATATCCATTGGGACCATTGGCGATTTCCAGCGCAGTATGTCGCGCATTGATATTATAATATCTGGCGAAAATAATTTCAGAATTGCTCTGAGGAGTCAAGAATAAATCTCCATAACCACTCTGGTACAGACTATACTGACCAAGATCCATGACCGCTTTTGCCGCTTGGGCGGCTTCTTGCCATTTCTGCGCATCGCTACCGCCGTCGTTATACAAAGGACTTGCTGCATAAAGTAACAATCTGGACTTTAGCGCCAGTGCAGCTCCTTTGGTAGCTCTACCTTCTAGCCATGTACCACTATTCGTTTGGGGCAAAACCGCTTCAGCCTCATTCAATTGCTGTACAACATAGGTGATTGCTTCCTCTTTTGGCATTTTGTTGTAAAACGAGGGATCTGTAAAATCATCACCTAGTTGCGCTACGTTATCTCCCATGAAGACAATATCTCCATAGTTTTTGATCAAATCAAAGTAGCGGAATGCTCGAATAAACTTTAGCTCAGCGATCAACAGCTCTTTGCCTGACTCACTCATTTCAAGCTCACCGATATTTTCCAATGCATAATTGACCTCTCTGATACTTCTGTAAGATCTACCCCAAAAAGTCCCAGCTATCCCAGTATTTTGAGGAGAAAGCTGACCTTGCTGGATAAACCAGGTATTGTCATCGTTATTGTAAATGGACTCATCAGTAAGGGAGCTCCACATAGCGTACTCAAAACCACGCCCAAATCCTGGCTGGTAAGCATCTCCTTCTTTGTTGGTCAATCTCACACCTAAGTATCTATTGATGACATAAGCTTCAAATAGTGTAGAATCTGAAAGTATAGAAGCATCAGATACACGGTCAGTCGGCACTACATCGAGAAAATCCTCTTGACAACTGACCAGCAAAACGCTGCTTAACGCCAGCCCAATGAATGGTTTAAATATATTTTTAGTAGTCATTTTGGTTGGGTTTAGAATTGAATATTAACGCCAAGATTGATAATCTTCTGCTGCGGATAGAACTGACCGCTTTCGCTGGAACCTTCTGGATCATAGTCTTTCACACCAGTCAACGTGAAGAGGTTGAAGGCATTTGCATAGATCTTCAAGCTACTGATTGATAGCTTTTCCAATATCGGCTGAGGTACATTGTAGCCTAGCTGAATATTCTTCAATCTGGCAAAAGTGGCATCGTTCAACCAGAAATTATTGCGATATAGTCCGCCACTTACTGCTGAAGATGCTCTTTCGCTCACTCTTGGGTAAGTGCCGTCTGGGTTGGATGGAGAATACCTGTTATCAGCCCAGCTGCTATAGAAATTACCAACAGTTCCTGATTCAGGTAATACGTATTGATTCACTTGGGATTGTCCGGAAATAACGGCTGAGAAATCCCAATTTTTCCATGCTGCATTCAATGTGACACCAAAAGTGATCTGAGGGATATTACCATATTTCGTTCTGGTCATATCGTCTGCATTGATCTCTCCGTCTCCGTTAAAATCTTCATATATCAGATCTCCGACGATTGCACCCGGCACATGTGGCGTGTTATCAAGTTCTTCCTGGCTTCTGAAAATTCCAATTGCATTGTAGAGCAAATAGGTATTGAGAGAATTTCCTGTCTGGCGCTGGTAGTCCAACACGCCTGGAGCTTCATCTATGTAAACAATTTCATTTTTGGCATACGTAAAATTCCCCGCTACCCCAAAACTGAAATTGCCTTCATGCTGGTAACCTAAAGTGGATTCAAAACCATGGCTTTTCACTTCGCCGATATTTTCCGCTGGCACCAAAGACTCTGCATCGTATGGATTTACAATACCAGAAGATCCAGGAATTGAAGCATTTCTGATTGTCAAAATCTTGCTTCTATCCTGTTGGAAATAAATAAACTCAGTAGTGAATTTTTGTAACCAAACCGCATTGAATCCAATGTCAGTTTTGGTAGCGACTTCCCAAGTAATATTTGGGTTTGCCAAGCGGGTAAGATCTATACCTGTACGAACCACATCTCCAAGTACGTATCGGTTATTGAAAGAATAATTGTCAAAATATTGGAATTGACCTACGTTGTCATTACCAAGCTTACCGTAAGACGCTCTGAATTTCAAATCATCAAAAAAGCTTACTTTCTCTCTAAACCAAGTTTCCTCTGAGATTCTATAGCCTAGAGAAAGAGATGGAAAAAAACCATATCTGTTATCCGATGGGAAGTTAGAGGATCCATCAACTCTCATCTGTAGCTCCGCTAAGTACTTCTCATTATAATTGTAGGCAAACTTACCTAGGTAACTTTTTCTTGTGTAATTGTAGCTACTTCCCCAGTTGTCATAATCTGACGCAGCTGCACCACCCTGGGATAGTTCAGGAGTTTCTGCGGTAGGAAAATGAAGTCGGGAAGCACCCAAGGTATGAGTTCTATTTTCACTTTGCTCATAGCCCACAAACGCATCGATAAAGTGATCTCCAATATAATGCTTGAAGTTCAACCTGATATTCGATACCATCATAGACTGAGAATAGTGCTGTTCAGAAAGTGTCGGCTGCTGATCTGGCCCTCCTCCTACTACTACAGGATTATAGGAATCTGCCGTGCGATCATAATTATACAAGGTATAAGGCTTACTAAAGTTTCTTGATCTATCCGAACTTTCATCAACAGAGAAAAACCCCTCTGCAGAAAGTCCATCCAAGAACCCAAATTCATACTTACCTCTTAGGATACCATTAAAGACGTACTTAGGATTTTGATTTAATCCTCCTTGATCTGTGGCCATGATTACAGGATTGGAATTTTCTATACCTGTGGAAGGTAGGCCATTTGGATAGATTGCTGATGCTGTAGGGTAAGCTCTATAGATTGAACGAAAAATATCTCCTGCACCTGAGGTCGGATATTGTCTATCTTCTTTTCTACCAGCCAGAGACAATCCCACACTCAAACGCTCAGTAATATCCGCATCTACATTTGACCGGAAGCTGTATTGATCATATCGGGTGGCTCCATCATTGTACAAGCCATCCTGACCCGTTTTTCCCAAGGATAGGAAATAGGTCACATTATCCGAACCACCTCTGATGCTCAGATCATGTTGACTTTGCAAAGCTGTATTATTCAGTGCAGCAGCAGCCCAATCGGTATTTGGGTAGTTAAGCGGGTCAGATCCATCGCTGAACTTCGTCAATTCCTCATCACTATACACCTGATTCAATCCTCCTTGTGGATTATTATAGTAAGCTATTTCATTTCGAATCTGAGCGTACGTATTGGCATTAGCCATTTCCGGCAATCTTGTAGGAGAAGAGAACCCTTGATTAAAGCTGTACGATATCACCGGTTTTCCGGACTTTCCGCGTTTCGTAGTTACCAGAATCACACCGTTTGCAGCTCTGGCACCATAGATAGCCGCCGAGGCATCTTTCAACACCGAAATACTTTCAATATCGTTAGGGTTGAGACGCTCGAGACCGCCGATCTGTCCAGGCACTCCATCCACTACGACTAGTACATCATTATTTCCAGTGGTCGCAAGACCACGTATGCTGATACTAGACCCGTCGTATCCAGGTTCACCTCCACGGTTATTGGCGATCACGCCGGAAAATCTTCCGGAAAGGGAATTGGAAATATTAGGTTGGGGACTGCTCTGAATATCTTTGCCGTCAACTTGGGACACAGAGCCAGTAAGAGTTGCCTTTTTCTGTTCACCATACCCGACAACTACCACTTCATTAAGCGATTGGGAATCTGGTTCAAGTTCAATAGTGATAATGCTCTCACCTCCCTGGATGATATATTCCTGAGTGACGTATCCGATGAAGGATATACTTAAAATAGCATTTTCTTTGGAAGCATAGGACAAAGTAAAATTGCCATCCAAATCTGTCACAGCACCTGTAGTGGTGCCTTTCAGCAAAACGGAGGCTCCTGGGAGTCCTGTTCCGGTTTCGTCAAGTATTTGGCCCGAAATTTTCTCCTGTCCAAATGCATTGGGCACACTGCATATCATTAGTAGCATAAATGACATACAATACAGCCATGCCCTGGCTGGTAATTGTGTTAGCATGTTTTTTAGGTTTATTGTAAACTATTCACTCAATAGAAAAATAAGTGAGACGTATCACTTAGATCCTGCAACAATGTTCAAAAAAATACGATTGAACTAAGGGGCACAAATCAGCAATTTTAGGGGTATAAAATGAGCAAAACGCCTTCCCTTGGAATAATACTGGTATTTATGAATACATTTTTCGTCATTGTGAACTGATGAAACCCATCTATATAGCCATCACTCTTCTTTGTATTTCCCTTACGGGCTATGCACAAAAACTTAATTCGGAATCCATATTTTCGGATCAAAGCCATCTTACATTTTTCTTGCTGGATGTAGAAAACGGACTTTCCAATAACTACATCAACCACATCGAGCAAGATTCATTGGGCTTTATTTGGATCGCTACCATAGATGGGTTAAACCGCTACGATGGACATGATTTTTTAGTTTACAGGAAAAGCAATCTCAACCCTACCTCCGGACCCGCGAACAACTATATAGAACATATAAACCTTAGCCAAAACCAAAATCTTCAATTAGCCACCAACAAAGGCTTGAGCGAATACGATCCTAAGAAAGATTTTTTTCGTCATTTAGAAGGATCATCCCAAAATTCAATAAGTCATGTAATCAATCATCCCAATGGTGCACAAATCATAGCTAATTATGAAGGAGGCGTCGCGATCACAAAGTCTGACAGCATCATTGCGTTCTATCAGCATTCACCCGGCAATCCTAATTCACTTTCTTCTGCCCGAGTTTCATCATTGGCCCTTCAAGGCGATTCGATTTTGTGGGTAGGCCATTTTGACAAAGGGCTGGACAAAATTGATTTGCAGCAAAAATCACTAAGTAATGTATCTAGCACAAACCCTAAGTTCCCTGCAAACATAAACTCACTTTACACGGATGAAACCGGAAACCTCTGGATAGGATCAAACGAAGGGATCCATGTCATTACCAACAGTTCAGACACCTTGCAAATTAACTCAGCAAACTCACCTGAAAATGGATTGAGTGATGGTAATGTGCTTTGCTTCGAAAAAGACCAGCAGGGAAACCTATGGATTGGCACCCGAAATGGCGGTTTGAATATTCTGAATCCGACTCAATTCCTACAGGATCAATCACTACAACTTAAATGGTTTGAATCAAGGCAAGATGGATCTGGCGTATTTAACAGGACTGTATCTGCGCTTAAGCTCACAGCTGATGGCTATATGTGGATAGGAACAAGCACTGGATTAAACTTTGTAAACCCGCAAGGAGACCCGATAAAACTGATCCATAGAAACCTCTCCAAAAACCAAACTATTTCGCATGATAGAATCGGTTCATTAGCCGAAGCTAACAATGGAAGCATATGGATAGGAACAGATGGTGGCGGACTGGATCATTACTTCCCCAACACTGAAAAAGTACATAGCTACGTTCATGATCCAGCCAACCCGCAAAGTCTTTCCAACAATTACATCATCTCTGTATTGGAAGACAGTAAAAAAAATCTCTGGGTGGGAACTTACCAAGGCGGCCTGAACTTGCTAGACCCTGAATCAGGTAAAAGCAAGCACTACCTTCAGGGTAATCAGGAAGATGGGAATGATGTGCGCAAAATTTTTGAGGGAAAAAATGGCCAGATCTGGGTAGGCACGAATCGAGGTGGATTATATCGCTACCATCCTCCAATTGATGATTTTGACTACGTAAAGCAACTTGGGAAAATTGATATAAGAGATATCGCTGAAGATGAATTGGGCAACCTCTGGCTGGCAACATTCGGTGAAGGTATAATCCGATACAATTACCTCACAGGCGAGCAGGAGCTCTTCAATGAAAAAACTATTCCCGGATTTCCTGTGGAAGTAGTTTTTGGAATTGAGGTTCTAGATGATGGCGACGTGCTGGCCGGAAGTAGGTATGAAGGATTGATCAGATTAAACCCAAAAAGTAAAAAATTCACTCTTTTTACAGATGAAGATGGGCTCAGCAATAATTCTATCAACAGTCTGACAAAAGGAAAAGATGGTCAAATCTGGCTTGGAACCTATCGCGGCATCAGCTATTTCGATCCGAAGACGAATACAATTGGAAATCTCAATCCTTACAATAACATTCAACAAAGTGAATTTAACATCGGCGCTTCCTTGGTCACTCAGTCAGGAGAAGTATACATGGGAGGGAATAAAGGCATTAATGTCTTCAATCCCGTGACTTTGGAAAACCAACTAAAAACCTCCTACCCACTTATTTTCACAGATTTAAGGTTATTAAACAAAAAGGTGCCAGTAAAAAGCAATGCTGAAAACTTTCAGCTCAGTAGAAGCCTCCCTTACCTTAAAGAACTGAAACTAGACCATGATCAAAGTTTGATTTCTATTGACTTTGTAGCGCTCAAATTCCCAGTTGGAAAGGATGTGAGCTATGCTTATAAACTTGAGCCATTTCACAGTCAGTGGATAGAGACTAACCATACTGGCACGGCAAATCTAAGTAATATACCGCCTGGAGACTATGTTTTGAAAGTGAAGGCAAGTTCTGGCACCAGAGACATATCCGAAAATCAACTAGCAATCGTCATTGCACCACCTTTTTGGAAAACATGGCCAGCGTATTTACTCTACATTATTTTGCTTGTATCCTTGATCTCCATCGGAATGCGGTACTACGCGGAAAGATTAAGACTGAAAAATTCGCTCCTTTTCGAAAAAAAGCAAAGACTGTTAGAGCATGAACTTAATGAAGAAAGGGTGCAGTTTTTTACTGGTTTTTCACACGAGCTAAAAACACCACTAACACTTATCATCGCTCCGATAGAAGATTTGCTATTGGAAATCAAAAATTCAAAGCATCTCAAAGGCCTGAAATTGGTGCAAAAAAACGCGAAGTATCTTCATGAGATGATTTCCAAACTACTGGAATTCAGAAATGCTGAACTCAATGTAAATGAAATTAACCTTAAGCCCCAATCTATCGTCAGGCCATTAAAACAGTGGATTGAGCAATACCAACCACTTGCCCGTCATAAAGGAATAAAACTTAGTCATGAACTGCCGAAGACCGATTTTCTGGCAACTGTTGACCTTCAAAAACTTCACATCATTTTCAATAATCTGCTTTCAAACGCATTAAAATATTGCCAGGCAAAAGATCAAATCCTCGTCACAATTCAAGAAAAAACTGACCATTTCGAATTAAGTGTTAGTGACAATGGTCCAGGAATCCCAATTGAAGATCAAGAAAGAATATTCAACTGGTATTATCAAAGTGGAGAAAACACAAAAGAGCAGGGAGCTGGAATAGGCTTAGCACTTACCAAAAGGTTGGTAGAGGATCACAAAGGATCAATCAGCTTACTTAGCGACCCTGGAAAGGGTAGTACTTTTTCGATTTTGATTCCAAAAAAAGCAAATGAAATCATTTCTATTACTGCTGAGAAATCGGGGAATCATGAATGGATACCAGAGCAGGAGCCAGCAGAACTACACTCCACCGTCAATTTTGATCTGAAAGAAGACAAAGAGGTACTTTTGATCATAGATGACAACCCGCAGATACTTAACTATCTGAACAACTTACTGGGCGAGGAATATGATATCATCTATGCGAATGACGGTCAGAAAGGGCTTGATAAAGCGACCCAATTCATACCGGACCTGATCATCACGGATATTATGATGCCTGAGAAAAATGGGATTGATCTATGTGGGGTTTTGAAAGAAAGGCAGGGAACTACCCACATTCCTGTAATCTTACTTTCTGCAAAAGACAGCACCGAAAGCATTACTTCAGGTTTTGGAAAAGGAGCAGATGACTACATTACTAAACCATTTAATGGCCAAATTCTAAAATCCAGAATTAGAAATCTGCTTGACTCAAAAATCAGAATCCGATCCTATTATTTGGGCAAAGACCAGCAGGATACTAATCTTAGTCCTTCAGAAAAATTCGCTATTAATAGGGAAAAGACATTCTTAAAAGAACTGGAGAAGCATATACTAGCCGGGATCTCCCAGCATACCACCGATGTAGATACCATCTCGCAAGCAATGGGAATGAGCAGAACCTCACTTTTTAGAAAACTAAAGGCGCTTACCGGTCAAAATATCAATCAATACATCCGCACAGTGAAACTCTCAAAAGCTGCCTTACTGATAAAAGAGGAAAATCTTGGAGTAGCTCAAGCTGCCTATGAAGTCGGCTTTACCAGCACCAAGCATTTCAGGAAGTTGTTTAAGGAGCAGTTTGGCTATTTGCCTTCTGAAGTCAAAGAAAATGAAGTACTCTAAACTCAATAATTAATTCGATTTTACAATTTCAGGACACCAATTAAATCTCGGATACTACTCCTCGACTAGAGAAGGCATGCCATATCGCCTAAGACCAACTAAGTCTTTTCAAAACACCGAATTTACACCAGCAAAATCAGAAAGCACTTTTTATTATTCACCTAACCATTTCCTCGTAATCTATCTCCATAAAATTAGCTACACATTTTCCCCAATTGGCATTTACAAATTCCCTATGTTCAGGGTGCTGGTTATAACTATCATACTCTTCCTGACCGTCAAAATCCATAGTCAAGCCATAATCAAAGTCATTTTTGGAACTAAGCTGACGTAAAGGCCTGAAATTCTGAACACCCGGTATTTTCTCTAGCTTAGCAGCTGCACGAAGAAATTCAAGTTCTTCCGAAGATCCCTTGGGGAATTTAAGTTTGAAGAAAACTGAGTGAGTTAACATGATCCAATACTAGTCATTAGTAGGTTAAGCTTTTCAAATAAGCGATACTCCTAGGCAAATTCTCCAGCTCTTCGTCACTTTCATCTTCTATAAACATGTGCTTGATGCCAATCTTATTGGACTCCCGAAGGATGCCAGGAAGATCCAATTCGCCAGTTCCGAGCACCACGTCATTCTCTGGTCCAGTCAATCCTGTCATATCTTTTGGAGCCCCTTTTCTGAAGTCTTTCAGGTGTAGTGAAACCCACCTCTTGCCATATTTTTTCAACAAAGCAACTGGATCACCTCCACCAAAATGAGTCCACATTACATCCATTTGGTAGGAAACGTATTTCGGGTCAGTATTTTTCACGATATAATCGAACAACGTTCCTTTTTCGTAAGGCTGGAATTCATAGCCATGGACATGGTACATAAACGTGATTCCATTTTCTGCTAAGACTTTACCTCCCTCATTGAAAGCTTTGATAGCTCGATCTGCGTTTGCTTTGGTGAAATCTCCATTATGAGGCAGCCAAGCCACCATCACGTATTTGGCACCCAATTCTTTTACTTGGTCAGCAACTTTCTGAGGATCTAATTCCAAGGCTTCAAAACTGGTTCCTGTAGAAGGAATACTGATGCCCCTGGCTGAGCAAAGGGTAAGAAACTCCGCTGTCGAAGTTCCTCTTGGCGCTCCACCTTCCAGTTCAGTAAAACCCATTTCCTGAATAATATCCAAAGTAGATTCCACTCCATTAGCCCAGTGATTCCGGAAAGAGTAAGACTGTACACCTAGGGGCACCTGCAGAAGTGGATCTCCTTTTTTCTGTCCAAAACATGCTAAAGGAGCTATTCCCAGCATCAAAAGGACAAGTGGAATTAGTATAAGTTTTTTCATTTTAATTATAGAATTGGATAATTGAAATATTGGAAGATTAGCTTGAAACCTAGAATTCATGAATTCTTTTTATAGGTTCTGTCGATTCAACTCATCCACAGCAAAATTAGCAGCACGAGCTGTCAATGCCATAAAAGTCAAGGTTGGGTTCTGAGTACTCGTACTCGTCATACACGCTCCGTCAGTCACGAAGACATTTTTGCATTCATGCAGCTGGTTGTATTTATTCAAAAGTGAAGTTTTGGGATCATGTCCCATCCGAACTCCGCCCATTTCATGAATATCGGAACCTGGATCTGAATGTGAATCTTCAACTTTAATATTGGTAAATCCAGCTTTCTCATACATCAGTGTCTGTTGCTCCACGAAATCTGCCACCATCTTATCATCATTTTCTTTCCACTCTACAGAAAGTATAATTTGTGGAATTCCGTATTTATCTACCATATCAGTGCTTAGTCGCACGTGATTATCCTCGACCGGAACCGTCTCTCCTTGCATCCATGCAGCCATGTGCCAGATTCCGTACTTTTGATTGAGAAGATTATCGCGAAGTTCATCCCCAATCATGCTGGTATCCGAGCCTAAACCTCTCCCTCCAGACATGCCAATCGAATAACCCCGAAGGAAATCAGTGTCTTGCTTAAATACATTTCTGAATCTCGGCACATAGGCATGACCAGGATTTCTGCCATCATTGAATTTATCAGCAAAGCCTTCGAAGCTTGCATTTCCTTTTCCACGATAGTTATGACAAGCGAGGAATTTCCCCATCAGACCGTTTGCATTTCCTATCCCTTCTGAAAATGTGGAAGATTTAGAATTGAGTAAAATAGCATTTGAGGCTATTGTAGAGGCATTTACAAAAATGATTTTTGCATAAAACTCAATTGCCTCCTTGGTATTTCTATCTATTATTCTAACTCCTGTGGCTTTGCCTTTGGCATCGTCATAAATAATGGATTCCACCACTGCGTCAGGACGCACCGTAAGATTTCCGGTCTTTTCTGCCCAAGGCAACGTAGAAGCATTAGCAGAGAAATAGCCTCCATAGACGCAACCGCGATTACACATCGCTTGATGCTGGCATTTGTTTCGACCTTGTTGTCTATGGATTTCCTGCGGATCAGTCAAATGGGCACAGCGACCTTGAATCAAATAGCGATTGTCGAAATTGGAAGCCAGTTGCTCTTTGTAGTAATTCTCAATGCAACTCAGCTCGAAGCCTGGCATCACCTCCGAATCAGGAAGCTCGGCAAGCCCATCCTTGCTGCCCGCTATTCCTGCGAATTTCTCCACATAGGTATACCAAGATTCCAAGTCTTTATATCGAATCGGCCAATCCACTGCAAAACCATCACGAACGGGACCTTCATAATCAAAATCGCTCCATCGCTGTGTAGCTCTAGCCCATAGTAGGGACTTCCCTCCTACGTGATATCCACGAAACCAGCGAAATGGCTTCTCTTGAATAATCGGTTGCTCATCGTCAGCCAATGCCCAATGTGCGGTTTCCTCTCGCAACCAGCGTCCGCCACCCATTCCAGCGCGTTTTTCAACAGGAATTGCTCCTCGAAACTCAAAGTCATACGGAGCTTTGGATGCGGTGGGATAATCCTCAATATGCTTGACCATTCTTCCTCGTTCAAGCACGAGCGTTTTCAGGCCTTTTTCTGTAAGTTCTTTAGCAGCCCAGCCACCGCTAGCGCCTGATCCTATGACGATTGCATCGTAGGTTCTTTTCTCTTTTGAATCTTGTAACATCACAGGTTAGGTTTGGGCAGGTAAATCAACGCATCCATGGTAGTATCCAGGTGCCACTTTATAGTTTCTATAGTCAACCAATACTTCTTTCACTGTGGTAAAACCTGTGATCGTCTCTCGTTTCATCAACTCAAAAAACTCACTTTCAGCTTCACTTTCTGATGAATTCAACGCCATTAAAATGGCTTCCCGCTCTTCTTTATTAGCTTTCAAAAATCCCTTCTCATCCAGAGATGCTAGCTGAAGCTTGATTTTATCCTGATCTTCCTTTTCATAGCAATGCTCAAACACCTGCATCAGGTAAATATCAGTTCCTGTGCTTAACGCACCAATTGGCTTGGAATCTGGAGTGGGTATATTAGCGGGAAGTCCTTCCGGGATGATGGTATCAGCGATGCTGGATATCAGCTTTTCTTCTTTTGCTGTGAAAAAGCCTTCGTGACTCAAGCCATCGAGCAGCTGCCACTTCCAGTCAGCCAGCACAAGTCCAGCAATCCCAATGGCGGTACCGCCCAGGATTTTTAGGGTGTTTCTTCTATTCATAGGTTTGATTGGGTTATTATCGTTCTAATATAGGATTTTACATTTCATCCTACCAATCAAATCCATCAAAGGCATGAGTTAGACATCAGTGGAAATTTTTCCCAAGAATATTCCGTCATCACTTATGCTTCAGCATAATATTGCTCAAAACCGAATTTTTCACTCTATATTCAAAGTCAATTCAACAATCAAACCTATTTATGAAATCGAGCAGAACCTACTACTCCTTCCGGATTAACGAGTACTAATGCGAGATTCCATCTGACCATTAAAAAACAAACACATGAAAAACCTATTGATGTATTTACCTGTATACTGCACCCTATTTGCAGTTGCATCTTGTAGCAAACCTACAGAAACCACCGAAATCGCTACAGCAGCAGATGTGGTGGATACCACATCCAACTACCTCTCCCAACCCTTAATTTCTGATCACTACACAGCAGATCCTTCTGCCCATGTTTTTGATGGAAAAATCTACATCTATCCATCTCATGATGTGGAATCAGATGTACCCGAAGATGATCTTGGCGCACATTTCAACATGATGGATTACCATGTTTATTCTATGGATTCTCCTTCAGGTAAAATCATTGACCATGGAAAAGTATTGGGAGCAGATGATATTCCTTGGGCCAAAAGACAACTTTGGGCACCGGATGCAGCAGAGAAAGATGGTAAATACTACCTCTACTTTCCTGCAAAAGATGATAAGGATATTTTCAAAATTGGTGTGGCAGTAGGCGATTCTCCAATAGGTCCATTCACCGCTCAGCCTGAATCTATCAAAGGAAGTTACAGCATTGACCCCTCGGTATTCGAGGATTCCGATGGATCTTATTACATGTACTTTGGAGGAATCTGGGGCGGACAATTACAGAAATATAGAAACAATAAGTTCGATGATAAAGGAGCTGCCCCTACGGACGGACTTCCTGCAGATAACGAACCGGCTTTAGGACCTATCGTGGCAAAAATGAGTGGCGATATGCTGCAGTTTGCAGAGACTCCAAAGGAAATTAAGATTTTGGATGAGAACGGAAATCCACTGTTGAATGGCGACAATGACAGAAGATTCTTCGAAGCTGCATGGATTCATAAGTACATGGATAAGTACTATTTATCTTATTCTACAGGTGATACACACTTTATTGCCTATGCCACTTCAGATGATCCATACGGACCATTTACCTACCAAGGAGTAGTCCTAAATCCAGTCGACGGCTGGACAAATCACCATTCTATAGTAGAAGTGGACGGTAGTTGGTTTATCTATTACCATGACACCCAGCTTTCTGGAAAAACTCACCTTAGAAACATTAAAGTTGCGCCACTGACTCATTTGGCAGATGGCAGTATTCAGACAATAAGTCCAATGAAGTAGGGAAAGTAAAACCAAGATCTAACCCTTCATCCTATGAAAAGGGAGTCACCGAAAATGACTCCTTTTATTTTTTTGAGCCTTCCCCTACTTTGTTTCTGAAAACCAATTCAGAGATAAATGAGAAAAACCACTACACTACTCACTGCCATTCTTATGATGCTAAGCATAGCTAGCTTTGCACAGAAAAAGAATAAGAGGAATCCGAAGGAGGAACCTGCTCCACAAAATCAATCTGCTAAGTCTAGCAAAAAAAGTCCTTTCAAAAAGTATAGTGAAATCATATCTGATGACGCTATTTCTGATGATGGTCTTTTTAAGTCTCATATCATAGACAATAAACACTATTTCGAAGTACCCTTTGATTTATTTGATAAGGACATGCTACTCGTAAGCCGGATATCCAAACTAGCAGATGGTCTTGGGGGCGGATATACTACGGCTGGTTCTAAGTCTAATGAACAGGTGATTCATTGGACTAGACTTCAAAACAGTATTATCCTTAGATCTATCTCTTTTGACAATGTAGCTGCGGACTCTTTGCCGATTTTTTTGTCTGTCGAAGCCAATAATTATAATCCGATTTTGGCATCCTTCAAGATTGAAGCCTTCAATAATGACTCTACTGCTGCACTTATAGAAGTGACGGATTTGTTTCTTTCTGATATTCCTGCCCTCAGTGGACTTTCTTCCTCGATGCGGAAAGAATATCAAGTCAGAAATCTGGACAGAGAAAGAAGTTTTATCACCCGGATGGCCAGCTATCCTGAAAACATAGAGGTGCGTCATGATATGACATACAACGCTTCAACTCCCCCATCCAACTCTAGATCAGGCACTATTTCTATGGAAATGAGTCAATCCATGTACCTTCTTCCTGAGAATCCAATGCAGGCAAGATTGTATGATCAGCGTGTGGGATGGTTTACAATTCGCCAGATTGATTATGGTTCCGAAGCTCTAAAATCGGATGAAAAGACTTACATCAGAAGGTGGAGACTGGAGCCAAAAGATCCCGAAGCGTATGCAAAAGGAGAATTAGTAGAACCTGTAAAACCAATCGTATACTATTTGGATCCAGCAACTCCTGAGAAATGGAGACCATATTTCCGCCAAGGTATCGAAGACTGGCAGGTAGCATTTGAAGCGGCAGGTTTCAAAAACGCAATAATTGCAAAAGATGCTCCAACAAAAGAGGAAGATCCAGATTGGAGTGCAGAAGATGCGCGTTACTCTACTGTTCGCTACGTAGCTACAACCACCCGAAATGCCATGGGACCAAGCGTCTCTGATCCTCGCTCCGGGGAAATCATCGAAAGTGATATCGTTTGGTATCACAACCACTTGCGCTCGTATAGAAACCGCTACATGCTGGAAACCGGAGCTGCAAATCCTGCAGCAAGAACTCTCGATACACCAGAGGAAGAAATCGGTGAAATGATGAGAAGAGTAATTTCCCATGAGATCGGTCACGCACTAGGATTGCCACATAATATGAAAGCATCCTATGCCTATCCTACTGATTCTTTACGTTCTGCTACCTTCACCCAAAAATGGGGATTGGCAACAACCATCATGGATTATACCAGATATAATTACGTTGCTCAGCCGGGTGATGAAGGTGTGCGCTGGGTAAGAATGCTCGGCCCATATGACAATTATGCGATTAATTGGGGCTATAGATATATTCCAAATGCAAATTCCCCAGAAGCTGAGAAACCAATATTGAATAGCTGGATTAGAGAAAAAGCTGGTGACCCGATGTACCTTTTTAGTGGAGGTAATTCTTATGATCCAAGTTCTCAAACTGAATCCGTGGGTGATGATGCGATCAAAGCCAGTACTTATGGTTTGGCAAACTTGAAAATTGTTGCTCCAAATCTTGCAAAATGGACAGCTACAGATGGCGAAGGCTATGGTGATTTGGAAGAATTGTATGGAGAAATGATAGGTGTCTGGAGTCGATTTGCAAATCATGTGGTAACCAATATTGGTGGTGTGTATGAGCAATTAAAAACTACAGATCAATCAGGAGTTACTTATACCCCAACTCCCAAAGCTGAACAGGTAAATGCAATGAAGTTTTTGAATGAAAATGTATTTACTACACCTGATTGGTTACTTCAAAAAGAAATTTTGAATAACATAGAGCCTAGCGGTGCAATCTCCGCAATCGGAAGTCTTCAATCAAGATTGCTCAGCAGTGTATTGAGAATGGACAGACTGGAGCGTATGATAGAAAATGAGGCTTTGAATGGTTCTTCTGCCTATTCTATGACTCAAATGTTAGCTGATTTGAGAAAAGGCATCTGGTCAGAGCTTTCTGGCTCAAAAGAAATTGATGCTTTCCGAAGAAATCTCCAGCGTGCTCATGTGGAGCGTCTAGCTTCACTAATGTCTCAGGATGCAAGAAGTCGATCTGACGTCAGTGCAGCCGTTCGCGCAGAATTAAAAACCATTCAACGTTCTGCTAGAGCAGCCAGTTCTAGATACAGCGCTGGTATTGTTCAAAATCACCTTCGTGACATTGATGCCTTAGTGGACTCTTTGCTGGAGGCTGAATAAATTAATTTGTCATTGCCTTTCTCAGGAAAGGCAATGACATTTTTTATCCTTCTTTCTATTTTTTAACTCACCAGAGTATTAAATTCTATAAAAATTTTTAAATCTACCGATCCGAATAATTAAAGGAGAAGCCAATCGATATATAACTGCGGAGAGCACTATCCTTATTATTACCTCCTATGCCTGCACCGATTGGTCCTAAAATCGATTGGTAGGAAATATCTACTCCAAAACCTAGATAACTTTCCTGCTGAAATACATCGCTCAGAAATTTAGATTCATTAAATGGAATCTGGTCGCTGTATCCTAAAAAATTAGCACCAACTCTAACATAGATTTTATTAAATGGTATGTACTGGAATTCCGCGCCAAGCTTCATGAAATTTGCTGTCTGAACTTCTGCATAATTTAACCCCCAAAAACGTGTATCATTAAATCGCACATTTTGATACCCACCAATAAAGAAATCTGTGAACACTTTGCTAGCATCTTCTGAAGATAGAGTTAATCCTGCTGCAAATTCTGGATGAAATTGCACTTTAGAACTTACCCTTAGAAATTTTGAATATTTCCCATAAACTGAGAGGTAGGAATTGGGAACCAACCCATCGACATACTGCTCAAATTCATCTTTTGGAAATGGTATTTTCCCTATATCTGAATCAAGAAATAATGTATCAGTTCCTGGAGTTAGATTGATAGCCAACCAATCTTTAAAATGGAGTGTAGTTTCCAATAATGCCTCAGCACCTCTAGTAGGGTAATTCCTATCGTTTTGAGAGTTTCTGTAATATTTGAATCTGGTACCAAAATAGCTTTGTCTGCCATTTTTCAACCCCTCAGGAGAGCTTGATAAAAATCTAAATTTAGAAGTGAAGGAATCAAAAATCCCTCCAAAATAGAATGCTTGTTTGAGGGAATTAGTGGAAATCATCTGAGCTTCAATACGAGAATTTCGACTTATTTGAACCTCATCCTCTATGCCTTCAACGTAAGTAGGAAGTTCTTGCCGGAGGTAATTCATTCGCAGATTAAATGCAAATTTTTTCTTTACACCTGTATACTTATAATAATCCACCCGGAATTTAGGATTCTCCGAAATATCCGCCAGAATTACCGCACGGGAATTATGTCCGACAACCTCTCTAGCAGTGAAATTCAACAGGATTCCCGCAGAAAATTGATTGTCGTAATGAATAGACGTACTCAATAAATTGCTTGGTTTTTCTTTGATTCGTACCTGCATAGAATATCTATTCAGCGCCAACTGAGATAGTCTATAGTCCACCTTATAAAACCCATTCATTCCATAAATACTACGGACGGCAATCTCCATTTCTTCCCTGGTGACAAAATCTCCCTCATCAATATTCATCTTCGATCTGATCAGATCGGTGGAAAAAAGAGTATTACCCAAAATTTCAATTTTGTCAATTTGAATTGAGTCTGTTTCAAATGTCAAACCGGCTACAATATCATTTCTTCCTAGGCTGTCAGATAGGAAGGTAAACTGATCAAAGTACTTCTCACCTGTCTTTTTCCCAAGTTCCAAAATCTCATTATAAGAACTAAAGCTCCCCATAGAATATATACCAAGATCTGGCTTTATGTAAATATCAGTCGCTTCTATATTCTCCTTTGTGATTCTCAAGGAAGGCGCCATAGCGATCTGCATCAAAATCCCTCCGAATCCGCTCAGGTCTGCCGCATCCTTAAAATCCTCATCACTCACATTTATCCCAATAACAATGTCAGCCCCCATCTCCCGTACCAAATCCACAGGAAAATTATTGACCACCCCACCGTCCACCACCGAGGTGCTGTCCAGCTCGAAAGCTGAGAAAACAGTAGGAATAGCTATACTGGATCGCAAGGCATCTTGTAAATACCCTCGATCAAAAATGATAGCTTTACCTGTACTAATATCAGTAGCTACACATCGAAATGGGATAGGAAAATCATCAAAAGTATCGTAGGCATTTGCCTGCCAAGTATAATAATGTAATACGTCAGATAGTACTTGCCCTTGAATCAAACCTGAAGGAAAAGCTATTCTACCATTAACAATCGGGAATTCAACTAAATACCTATTGTAATACTCCTTTTCCTCAAAAGCAATTCCTTTGAAATTTACTCTATTGGAAATAAGCAAATCCCAATCAATACCTTTAATAATTTCCTCCAATTCATCGGCACTGTAGCCCAAGGAATAAAGTCCTCCTACAACAGCCCCCATACTCGTTCCAGTGATGTAATCCGGCCGGATTCCTGCCTCTTCCATTGCTTTGAGCACACCTACATGTGCTATACCTTTAGCACCACCACCACTAAGCACCAACCCGATTTTTGGACGATCATTTTTCGATGCTCCAGATTTAAGAGACTGAGCAAATGCATGATTAAAAGCTATACTTAAAAAAATCAGATAGAGTGTGAGAGGGATTCTAATCATACAGGCATTGATAAATGCAGATTAAAGCTGTGACTATTTATTCAAAACGTTCTTCAATTTCTCGAAAATTTGTCATTCAAATTTCATTTTAAACTCGCCAATTCCAAGGAAAATGGCCTAAGTTTATCGCTTAATGAGGATTTCAATATTTTCAAAAAAACACCTGCATTTACACAACCAATAAGAAATGATTAAATAACTTTTAAAAATATATCAAGATTTTTTTGAATAATTCCTTCTTAAAAAAAATTTTTTAACTGCTTTATAATCAGGTTACTAGAATAAACAGTAAATTTTCATATACCAAATACATTTTTATATGAAAAAGATTTTTAAAGTAGTAGCTTATTTGCTTGGAGTGGTTCTTATTTTGATTGTTTGTGGAGTAGCATTTGTAAACTTCACCTTTCCTAAAGTAAGTCCTGCCCAAGATTTAACCATTAACCACAGTCCCGACCGAGTAGCAAGAGGAGCTTATCTCGCTAATCACGTGACGGTCTGTGTAGACTGCCATTCTACAAGAGACTTTTCTTTACTATCTGGTCCAATTCAGCCGGGAACAATTGGATCAGGTGGAGACAGGTTCGATCAAAGTATGGGATTTCCAGGAGTGTTCTATGCAAGGAATATTACACCATTCGGAATTTCTGATTACACAGATGGAGAATTATACCGCCTCATCACCACAGGAGTGACTAATGAAGGTAGGGCCATGTTTCCCTTAATGCCATATCCATATTATGGCAAAATGGATCCTGAAGACATTTATGACATTATCGCTTATATCAGAAGTTTGGATCCAATCGAAAATGAAATCCCAGACTCAAAAGCTGACTTCCCGGTAAGCATCATTCTAAAAACAATTCCAAAAGACGCTGATCCTCAACCTAAGCCAGCAACGACTGACCAGTTGGCCTATGGCAAGTATCTAACAAATGCTGCTGCTTGCATGGAGTGTCATAGTCCTGTGGACGCTCAAGGGACTATTCTTGCTGGAAAAGAATTCTCTGGAGGTAGGGAATTTGCTTTTCCTGATGGATCTACAGTTAGATCTGCTAATCTAACACAGAATCAACAAAGCGGTATTGGAAGTTGGTCTGAGGATATGTTTGTTGGTAAATTCAAGCAGTATTTGGATTCTGGATATCATTTGCCAAAAGTTCAGCCTGGAGAATTCAATACAATAATGCCTTGGGTGATGTATGCCGGAATGAAAGAAGCAGATCTGAAAGCTATCTATGCCTACCTAAAGACAATAGACCCTATATCGAATCAAGTCGTGAAGTTCTCACCTCCAAGCGTATCTTCAGAATAAGTACCTATTTCAAAATAATTGAAACCTACCTCCTCACTTATCGTACAGGAGGTAGGTTTTTCTTTTTAGACAGAATTACCGATCTTTGCCCACAGTATGAAATTACTCATCTCATCATTAATGCTTCTATTTTTCCTGACTGGTCAGATCAATCTGACTTTGGCGGCGCATTATTGTGGCGATGAACTAAAAAGTACAGAGGTTTCTATCGCACCTGAAAAAACCGATTGTTGCGGAGCCAAAATGAACCAGGATCCTGATTGCTGTACGGATGAATATGCATCATCAGATTCAGATGATTACTTTGGCAAAGCTCAATTCCAGATTCAGTTATCTCCTGAATTTGTTTTGGCCTATGTACTTACAGTACCTGGAGTCCAACTGGAAACTATTCAGCTTTCCAATCCAGAATACCTATTCCCGGATCGACCAATTCCCGATCTGAATATCCTTCACCAATCCTTCTTAATTTAAGATCTGCTTGATTTTTATTCGCCTCCGGCGAACTGTAATTTCTTTACACACAAGCAATCTTTATGAACAAAATAATTCTATTTATAGGATGTCTCCTTGCACCAGCACTTCTATTTGCTCAAAGTAGCATCAAGGGTCAGGTACAATCGGCATCCAAGGAACCTCTCATCGGGGCAAGCATCAAGCTTCTTGACAAAGAACAAGGTTCTATTACTGATTTGGATGGTAACTTCTATTTAGAAAATATAGTACCTGCTGACCGATTGGTCGTCACCTATATTGGCTACGAACCAGACACCTTAGCACCTGTTTTCAACCAAATAATGCTCATCACTCTTCAAGAAAGTGGCGAAGCACTTGAAGGTGTGACCGTTCGTGCAAGATCCGAATCGGTGGTAGATGAAGCACCTTTTCTCAACATATTAATTACGGAAAATGAACTCCAGAAAGCTGCCTGCTGCAATCTTTCTGAGAGTTTTGAGACCAATGCCTCGGTGGATGTATCCTATGCAGATGCAGTCACTGGTACCAAAATGATCCAGATGATGGGCTTGGATGGCCGCTACGTCCTTATTAGCAGAGAAGGGATCCCGAATATCCGTGGTTTAAACTCCAGACTTGGAATGAATTTCGTCCCTGGCACCTGGATTCAATCTATCGATGTAGGAAAAGGAGCAGGCACAGTAATCAACGGCTACGAATCCATGACTGGGCAGATCAACGTGGATCTTTTCAAACCAGAATCCATGGATACTTGGTACCTCAATGGCTACCTAAATTCCTTTGGCAGAATGGAAATCAATGCAAATCATCAGATTCCTATCTCGGAAAAATGGAGCTCAGGTGTCATGTTTCATGCAAGTAATTTGAGCTCAGAAATCGATGGAAATGACGACGGTTTTATGGATCTTCCAAAAGCTAGACAGCTAAACTTTCTGAATCGCTACAAATATGAAGGTGATAGATTAATGGCTCAAATCGGCGTCAATTTATTTATGTCAGATAATGCAGGTGGACAAAAAGGCTTTGATTTCAATAGCGATTTATCCACTAGTAGTATGTATGGCTATGAGATGGACACAAGAAAAGCTGAGGTTTTTGGGAAATTGGGAATGATCTATCCCGATAAACCGACCCAGAGTTGGGGATTTCAATACTCCCTTTCTTATCAGGATTTTAATGGCGGAGCAGGAAGAAGAATCTACCAAGGCATAGAAAAGACAGCCTATGGAAACTTCATTTATCAAAATGTACTTGGATCAAGCTTTCATCAATACAAAACCGGAGCAAGTTTTCTATACGATGATTTTGAAGAAACCTTTGATTCCAATTCTCTGACGGGACTTGATACTGCCATGTACAGAACTGAAAAAGTACCGGGTCTTTTCTTCGAATATAACTTCATTCCAAACGATCGTATCACTGTAGTAGCCGGCGCGAGAACTGACTTTCATAATCTCTTTGGCACATACTTCACTCCTAGAGTTCATGCCAGGTGGGAGTTTATCCCAAACTGGACTCTGAGAGGGTCTGTAGGAAAAGGATACCGTACGCCGAATGCTTTAATGGAGAACAGTTCGGTATGGATATCAGCAAGAGAATTGGTTTTCAATGCTGAATTGAAACCCGAAGAATCCTGGAATACAGGCGTGAGTGTGGCAGGTAGTTTTATGATCGATGATCGGCCCCTGGGAATTGTTGCAGATTATTTCTACACAGATTTCATCAATCAACTGGTCTATGATCGAGATGTCAGTTCAGAATTACTTGTGATTAATAACCTGCATAGAGGTTCTTATGCCAATAGTTTCCAGATAGAAGCTAACTATCCAATCACCGAAAGGCTTGAAGCAAAAGCTGCCTACAAGCATTATGAAATGATGATGACCACAAATGGGGTATTGCAGCAAATGCCTCTTACTAGTCGTGACCGGGTATTTGCTAACTTATCTTATGCGACTTTGTATGACAAATGGAAAGCTGACATGACCGTGAACTGGAATGGTCCGATGCGGATACCAAATACAAGCGAAAGTCCTGTAGAATTTCAGCAGCCCAGTGAATCTCCGGATTTCTTTATGCTAAATGCCCAAATCAGCCGAGGTTTTCGCTGGGGTAGCATCTATCTAGGCGGAGAAAATATATTAAACTTCAAACAATCAAATCCTATAATAGATCCTGAAAATCCATTTGGCCAGAACTTCGATGCTTCCATGACCTGGGGGCCAATCGCTGGCCGGGTTATATATACAGGTATCAGATATAAAATAAACTAACGAAATAATGAAAAAGCTAATCTTAATCTTCTTTATCGCTGCTTTTGCATTTGCTGCACAAGCTCAAGTAAAAACTATTGGTATCAAAACATCTGCTATCTGCGAGATGTGTAAGGAAACATTGGAAAAGGATTTAACCTTCGAAAAAGGAGTTAAATCTGTGAACTTAGATTTGGAAACCAAGGTGCTGAACATTGCCTACCTGGATTCGAAGACAGATCCGGACAAGCTTAGAAAACGCATAACAATGGTTGGGTACAATGCAGACTCACTAAAGCGCGACCCAAAAGCATATGCTAAGCTTGACGAATGCTGCAAAGACGGCGCACATGATGACGACATCCCTCATAAAAAAGATAATTAAGTAATCGAAAGCTTCTCAGAAATGGGAAGCTTTTTTTGTGGTTTTTAACCGCTCAAGTTCACGGAGAATCCTTGGAAGACTCAATAGGATATCACTCTTTCAGGGTTTTTGAAAAAATCTGTAAGGGTTAACTATCTAAAATCACATCAACTCTTCGAGGTTGTTTATAAAACAACAATTTATTCTTAGACAAACTAAATACTCAAACCAGCACCAACTCAAATGGCCTAAACGAATCCAATAATGGATCTGAAGGATCGAGTTCAGTGACCAAAGTATGAACGGCACTCATATCGCAAGTCTTGTATTTCTGAACAGAATGGAGCTTGTCTGAAACTGTTAAAATTATTGTCTTTTTCGCGGCTCGGATCATCGCCTGCTTCACTTGTATCACTTCCCAGTCAAATTCCGTCAGGCCAAATTTCGCATCCAAATAGCCGGTACCAAGAATACACAAATCCACGCGAAGTTGAGAAAGCGCATTTACGACTGTACCTCCCACTGCAAATTTTGCATCGTGCAATAATTTACCACCAAGAAAAATCACCTCCACATTCTCGTGATCCAGCAAAGCCATGGCCACATGTAGACTAGGAGTAAAAACCGTCAGAACCAACTTTTTAGGAATTAACTTAGCTACTTCCATATTAGTCGTTCCTCCGCTCATTAAAATCACCTGCCCATCAGAAAGTAAGGAAACAGTTTTCTCAGCAATCGATATTTTCTTCGACTTCAAATAGATATTTCCGTCATCCTTGGTAAAAGTCATAAAGCCAAATGAAGTAGCCCCACCGTGAACTTTCTTAAGCTTTTTCTCTGCATCCAACTCTTTCACATCACGCCTCACCGTGTCAATTGACACATTTAACGAGTCTGACAAATCGTTTAATAAAACCCGATGATGCAGGTGCACCTGATCCAAAATATATTTCTGTCTTTCTTCTTTCAGCATGGAATAAATTCTTTCAGTTTGGGAAACTAATGAAAACAGCAAAAACTTGCAAAATTTTATAGAAATTAGAAAATACTTGCAAAAAAATGCGCTCAATCCTTGACTATCCTGCAATTTTCTGGGTAGTTTAGCTGTGAAAAGCAATGCTATTCTTCATTGAATTCGAATATCCTTTACACAAGAAAACCATGAAGTTCAATTCATTAAATACTATTTTCATTCTAGCTGGAGTCTGCATTCTTTCACTTTTTCAGAGTTCCTGCAGTCCAAAATCAACCTTCAGGATCCTAGACAAACCCATCACTTGGAACCAAGAACGAGAAGAACTTTCTCTTAAGTACCTCAAAGATCGTCATGGTTTGCAAAAGGAAACTGCATCCATAGACCCCAAGATGGTGGTAGTTCACTGGACTGCAATCAACAATATAGAAGTGACTTTTGATGTTTTTGACCCAGCAACATTGGGCGGAAGAGCAGATTTGACTGGGGCAAGCAATCTTAATGTTTCCAGTCAGTTTCTAATCGATCGGGACGGCACGATTTTTCGACTATTGCCGGACACTACTTTTGCCAGACATACTATCGGATTGAATTATCTGGCTATTGGAATAGAAAATATCGGAAGTGACGACATGCCACTTAACAAGAAGCAGCTGAAAGCCAACGAAGAACTAATTAGATATCTAGAAAGAAAACATGCAATAGACTATGTCATCGGCCACCATGAATATCAGAATTTTCAGTCCACCGATTTATGGAAGGAAGCTGATCCAGACTACCGAACTGTCAAAACAGATCCTGGAGATGCCTTTATGAAAAAACTCCGAAAAAACCTTTCTGACTTAAACTTGAAACCTGTACCAACGCTCTGATTACCCATTTATGAAATTCATATCGAGGCATCTCTTTATCATTTTGGCCTTTGGCCTCCTATTTTCTGCCTGTAAAACTCAAAAACCTACATCTACTGGAACCAGACCCTCAGGTACAATTGGCGGTTCACCGAACTCCCCAACAAATGGAGGAAACCTTCCAGTAAAATCCTTGCCCATGGCACCTGTGGCATTACAGCCATTGACTTTTCAAATGCCGGAAATGCCTCGGGAATTCCGTGGAGTTTGGATTGCTACGGTAGCGAATATCGATTGGCCAATTTCTCCTGATGATTCTTACGAAAAGCAAAAGCTTGATTTCCTGAATCTCTTGGACTATTACAAAAACCTGAATTTCAACGCTGTAATCGTTCAAGTTAGAACTGCTGGCGATGCTTTTTACCCAAGTAATCTAGCTCCTTGGTCTAAATACCTGACAGGTAAACAAGGTCAGGCTCCCAAAACTGCTGAGAACCCGCTTACCTGGATGATCAAAGAATCCCACGCTCGTGGTTTGGAATTTCACGCTTGGTTGAATCCTTACAGGGCTACCATGAATCTAAACACGGCAGACCTTAGCCCTGATCACGATTATAATTTGCATCGTGACTGGATGCTGAAATACGACACCAAGTATTATTACAATCCTGGTTTGCCTGAAGTAAAAAATCACCTTTTGGCTGTCATTAAAGAAATCGTAGATAACTACGATATCGATGCGATTCACTTTGATGATTACTTCTACCCATATAAGGTTGCTAAGCTGGACTTTCCGGATAAAACCACTTACAACAAGTACAAGAAGCCAGGACAATCCCAGGATGATTGGAGGAGGGACAATGTAAACCAATTGATTCTTGCTTTGAATCAAACCATCAAGCAAAGTAAGCCTTGGGTGCAATTTGGGATTTCCCCATTTGGCGTTTGGAGAAATCAAAGTATGGATCCCAAAGGCTCGCCTACTCGCGCTGGACAGACAAACTACGACGATCTATATGCTGATGTGTTACTTTGGATGAAAAATGGCTGGGTGGATTACATGATCCCACAACTCTATTGGAGCATGGACCATAAGCTGGCTTCACATAGAATTCTGAATGACTGGTGGGCAAAAAACCATTTCAATACCAACATTTACATAGGAAATGGCCCCTACAAAATCCGGGATGACTCCGACGCTGCATGGGACAATCCTCGTGAAATAAACAATCAAATTTCATACACTCGTACGCTTCCAACTATTCAGGGAAATGCTTTTTTCTCGGCAAAGTCCATGAAAATCAAAAATCAGGATGTTGCTCAATTACTGAAAAGTGAATTGTATAACGAGCCTACTTTGCCTCCATCATTCCAACCTAAAAGTCCATCAATTATAGATAAGCCGGTTGTATTCAGCGTGGAAGCAAATTCAGAGCTAACTTCGATCCGAATGGCAAATCCACTTGACCCTGCAATTCGCTATGCATTGATCCAAGGTGCAAACGATCTAAACCAGCTAGCTGATTCAGAAATTCACCCTGTCTGGGTAGGTGGAATGCGAGCTAGAACTTTGGAAGTAAAAAGTTTGAATACTGAATACCTGGCCATTCGATGGATAGACCATTACGGTAGAATCGTCCAAACACAAGTTTACCAAATCCCCTAAATCAACTCTTATGAAAGACATGCTTGTCCGATTGATCGGTTTGCCGGATGTTTCTCTTGAAGAAGCACGCCTGTTGAAAAAGGAGAAAGTTGTCTTTCGCAGAGCAATAGCGCCCGAGAAACACTTCGTGAGCACTTGGGTATTGGAGCATTTTGGTGAGTATTGGCAATCTGAGGTAGAAGTAGCGTTTAGTAGACAGCCTGTCGCATGCTGGCTTGCGCAAAGAGGAAATGAAATTCTAGGATTTGCCTGCTATGAGAGCACAGCAAAAAACTTTTTTGGTCCGACTGGCACACTGGAATCTGAGCGAGGAAAAGGAATTGGTAAAATTCTCCTGATAAAATCACTGGAATCCATGAGGGAAATGGGCTATGCATATGCTATCATTGGCGGTGTCGGACCGGCAGAATTTTACGAAAAGACAGTTAACGCGAAAATAATAGATGGATCAGAAGTCAGTATTTATGAAAATCTGATCCGAAAAGCATGAGCAAACCAAACAAAAAAACTCCTTGGATCTGGATTCCTTCCCTCTATATGACGGAAGGAATTCCGTATATCGTCATCATAGTCGTATCGGTAATTATGTACAAAAAGCTCGGTGTCTCTAATTCTGACATCGGGTTGTACACGAGTTTGCTTTACTTACCCTGGGTTATAAAACCTATATGGAGCCCGATTGTTGATCTTATTGGCACCAAAAGAAAATGGTTTCTAAGCATGCAATTAGTCTTGGCTCTTGTCTTTTTAGGAGTGGGACTGACTACTGCTGGCAGCAACTTTTTCTTTATGACACTAGCATTTTTCTGGATGGGAGCTTTTGCTTCTGCCACAAATGATATCGCCTCGGATGGCATGTATCTCATCGCTTTGAAACCTGAGCAGCAGTCTTTTTTTGTGGGTTTACGAGGTACTTTCTACAGAATTGGAATGATCACAGGGCAAGGTTTGATTGTAATGGTCGCCGGATATTTGGAAACTTCTTTGGGAGATAATACTAAGGCATGGTCCTTTACTATGATCATCGTGGCAGTTTTGATGATTATTCTGACCGCGATCAACTATTTCTCTACTCCAAAAGTAGAAGAAGAATCCAAAGAGAAAACTACACGGGAAGCCAGCTTTGGAAAAGTATTTACCACTTTTTTCACTAAGAAAAACATAGGAATCTCGCTGGCATTTGTACTTCTATATAGACTAGGAGAATCGCAACTAGTAAAGATGGCTTCTCCGTTTTTGCTCGATGTCAAAGAAAAAGGAGGATTGGCCTTAAGCACTTCTGAGGTTGGGTTTATGTACGGAACGATCGGAGTGATCGCTTTGCTCCTTGGGGGAATTCTAGGAGGAATAGCCATTTCCAGAGATGGCTTGGGCAAGTGGATGATCCCGATGGCCCTTTCACTTAACCTTCCAAATCTACTCTACATAGCCTTGGCATATTTTCAACCTGAAAATATATTCTTTGCTGGAACTGTCGTGGTCATTGAGCAATTTGGTTATGGTTTTGGGTTCGCTGCATACATGATCTTTCTGATTTATTTAGCCGAAGGCCTCTTCAAAACTTCCCATTATGCCTTAGCGACCGGCTTTATGGCGATGGGAATGATGTTTCCAGGAATGCTTTCTGGCTATATTCAGGAATGGCTGGGCTACACTGGATTCTTTATTTGGGTGGGAATTGCGATGATCCCAGCGCTGGCTATTGCCGCAAGTGTGAAGTATCCGAGGGAATTTGGGAAGAAACTGGACTAACTATTAAACCTCTCACGCTAGACACTTCGACATTCAGCCTTCTACGTTCATCATTCGTTATTGAAGTTCTAATTTAGAATGATGAATGATGAATTTAAAATAATGAAGTTTGAATACTCCCCACTAACTTAGAAAGAATGAATTTCCACCAAAAAATCGCCCAATGCTTCTCCCCTGCTGCATTTATACATGATTCGGAAGAGAATTACCAAGCACTAGAAAAACTGATTCTTGAGCAGGAAATCGGAGGTTTGACATTTTTTCATAGCCGCCACTCAGCAGCAGCCAACTTCGAAAAGCGGGCGGAAGTGCTGGATGTGAGCGGAACGCTGGAGAAGATGATCGCATTGATCAATCGCTATCAAGCTATTTCAAAAACTCCTTTACTGATTAGCATAGATGGAGAATATGGCTTGGCAATGCGCATTGAAAAGACACCTCAATATCCTTTTGCCATCACTCTAGGCGCAATTGAAAACCATGAAGCAGATCTTGTTGAAGAGGTTGGCTATAGAATTGGTCTGGACATGAAAGCTGCCGGCATTCATTTGAATTTAGCTCCTTGCTCCGATGTAAATACCAACCCAAACAATCCGGTGATTGGCTACAGATCCTTTGGCACAGATCCCCAAAAAGTTGCTGAGAACTCATTAGCAATGTATCAGGGTATGAAAAAAGCTGGAATTGGAGCTTGTTTGAAGCATTTTCCAGGACACGGAGATACGCAAACAGATTCACATTTGGGATTGCCTGTGATTCAAAAGTCAAAGGAAGAACTAAAAAAAGAAGAGCTTTTTCCGTTTCAGTTTGGAATCGATAATGGCGTAGAGATGATAATGGTGGGACATCTGGCGGCACCGGCATTGTCTGGAGGAAAGGAAATCGCTGCAAGTATCTCCCGTGAGATTATTACTGATTTACTAAAAGTCGAGATGGGTTTTGATGGAATTGTCATCTCTGACGCGCTTAATATGAAAGCAGTTGCTGACTTGTTTCCAGAGCCTGGCCAACTTGAATGGGAAGCCTTTCACGCCGGGAATGACATTCTCTGCTTTTCGGATCATGTGAAAGAAGGAATAGAACAAATTTCGAAAAATGCTGCCGAAGAAGAAATTGAAGCTGTATTTAACAAAGTCTGGGCACTCAAAGAAAAACTGGGTGTATTCGATTTTAAGAGCTTGGAAATGCCAGAATTTGATTGGAATAGTCATTCAGAATTTCAAGCCAACCTTGCGAAGAAATATGTATCTGTAATTTCCGGAAAAATTGATTCAGAGGAATTAAAAAGACTGGCTTCTCAAGGTAAGCTTTCACATCAGTGCTTTTTTGGAAATAATGACACAACCTTCTCGAAAATTCTAAATCAAAAATACGCTTCAGATATAACTAAAATCTCAATCGATAAGGCAGAGAAAGTGATTATTTCTCTTTTTGTTCCATCTCACAAACCGCTAAATCAGTTTGGAATGGATAAAGAGACTGTAGATAAAATTAAAAATCTAGCTCAAACCAAGTCCTGCATTTTGGTACATTTTGGAAATCCTTTGGCGCTAAAACACCTTGGCGATTTGGCAGACTTTGAAGCAGTGATTTGTGGCTATCAGGCTTTTGAGGAAGCTCAGGAGGTTGCCAGTCATTTTTTTTAACCGCAAAGCACACTGAGGTTTCGCAGAGATCCACAGAGAATAATAAACTTCAGGTTGTGTCTGCCTTTTCTAGAAAATTCACAAGACGAAATTTTATCAGACTGATTTGACTACTACCTCTGGATAAGCTGAACGACTATAGAACTAAGGTCTCTGCGTTATCTTCTGGACCCACTGCGGCTAAAAACAAATAAGCCGGCTCCCTTTCGGAAAACCGGCTCTAAAAGAAATCATCACGCATTTGCCGCTGGGTTAATCAGCTACAATTACATTCTGACTTCTTAAATTAAATACTTTCAAGATCTAATTCAGTTTTTACAAGGACAGCGTCTTCTTTTTGATCTTTTACTTTGCCCAATGTTTTATCAGCAAAATCCTTTAAAGAGTTATTCTCTCCATTGTCATTTTGATTTTCATACATCGACATGGAATCATTAAGCAGATCTATCTGAAACTCGATAAAAGCCTCGTCAAAGTCCTCTCCGCTCAACATCTCCAATTCATCATATTTAGCCTGCATAGCCGCAGAAAGATCATTTGAAATCTCCACATCAGTATCGGCCAACAAGCCCTCAAGCTCAGTTTTACTTTCTGTATTTTCAGAAGTAAGCATGGTTCCATACTCTAATACAGAGTCATCTTCTCCATTGTCCAATGCCAATTGTCCGAAACTGATCTGTGCATTTAAGTTTTCGGAGGAGGACATCGCAAAGTTTCTATCCTGCTGATTATAAGTATTCAGGATAGGATCATCATCGTCGTCCTCGCATGATGTCATTCCGACTAGGCAAAACGAAGAAAGCAGCACAGCTCCAGTAATCCTTGCTTTTCTACTAAAGGTGTTTGCTGCGGGTTGGTTTACATTACTTGTTCTCATAAGAAAATTAGTTGGTTTAGTGTTCTACCACTATTCTTACAAGTACCATTCCCATGGCGATTTTAGCAAAATAGAGCACTTTTCTCCATTTCGCATGTGTAATGCTTACTCAGTCTGTTGAAAGTATTGCGCTTATAGCAGACTCCTTACTTCACTTCTTCACAAGCTCCCAAATCTCAAATGGATAGTAGTCTAACTCCTCTTCATCATTAGCTACCTTCACAAGAACTCTGTTATTTGGAAGCGTCATTTGAATCAGTCCGGAAGGAATGGTCAACTCTCCAGGTAGCTGAACTCCGTTTTTAAAAAGTATTACTCTTTGAAACTCCGGATCGTTCATCCAAAATATCTTCCCCTCACTTTTCCTCAGTTCATTCGCTGCTTCTGAAATCTCCTTTACATAGATAAGTCCTAATAAATCGGAGTCAAAATTTAGGATTTTTTGGTTTCTCGAAAAAAGAAGTGATTTATTTGAAATACCCAAATTTGCCTCTCTAAGCGGAATATCATCTAAGGCTTTAAAAAATTCATGCTTGACTGGGATCCTTTGAATTACATTCCAGTTGATTGGATTATAAACTGTGATTTCATTATCAATAGAAGTGGTGAAAAACAAATTGCTATTCTGCGCATCAATCCTGAAAATTGGATTAACATTCACTGGAAACACTTCATCTTCTATTCCCTGAAATACTTTTCTACTTGACAATGGGATGGCCGATTGAATGGTTTTACTCGCTGCATCATAGTAGTCAATCATTTTAATTTCTTCGGGGGTTGCATCATTAAACACCGAATTATTAATGTTGGATCCATTTACTATAAATGAAACTTGATCCCCTCTAGTCAATGGAACAAACTTGGACCGTGGCCCAGAATACACGAAAATAGTACTCTTCGGATCAAACTTAACTCTAGTAATCAAATTGAACTCTAAGTCATATTTCAAAAGCTCAATTGAAGTTTGTACCCAGATATTCCCATCAGGAGAAAAACCCATAGTCAGTGCCGATGACCTATAATCTTCCGGCCCCTCTCCCTCACGCTTTTTACTTGCTAATATTTTTCCTTCTGAATCAAAAACAGCAAGTTCAACTCCCATTGACTCCTTATAAACATAGCCAGCATATATATCCCTTTTCGAGTCATAGTCTCTTATTCCGACTTGAGCAAGGCTCTCTACACGGATTTCCCTCACTTTTTTGAAGGTATATTCCTGAGCAGAAAGAGTGGATGATAAAAAAGTGGCACAAAAGAAAAGCGCAGTTTTAATAAGAAAGATTTTCATGGGTTTATGTGATTGAAAATCAATCTAATAAAATAGTTCTAAAAAACAGGGCGTAAACTCAAACTTATTTCTCAACTCCAAATCTATACACGATCTCATGCACGTACTTCTTGCCTGGAGCTAAGTTGGCCGATGGAAAGCTGGGCTTATTAGGACTATCTGGCCATGCTTCTGGCTCCAGACAAAGTGCCCAATGCGGCTGATAAGTCTTTCCGTCAGCTCCAGGAAAATTCCTTACATGATTAGCGGTGTAAAGTTGCACTCCTGGAGCAGTGGAAAATACTGTCATCACTCGCCCACTTCCTGGATGCTTAACTATTGCTATCTTCTTCAGCTCCGCGGAGTTTGCTCTTTTGGTGACATAATTATGATCAAAGCCCTCTCCCAGAGCATCCAATTGCCCCCCTAAGTTTTTTGGTGTTTGAAAATCAAAGGGAGTTCCGGTAACTGATTTAATTTCCCCCGTAGGAATTTGTCCTGGACCTGTTGGTGTAATTGCATCAGCAAAAATCTGCAACTCATGTTCGCGAACATCTCCATTGATTCCGCTGAGATTGAAATAGGAATGATTGGTCAAGTTCACGACAGTTTTCTTATCGGTAGTTGATTCAAAAAGGAGTCTCAATTCATTATTGCTCGTGAGTTCCATCCAAAGTGTAGTTGTTAGATTCCCAGGAAAGCCTTCTTCCCCATCCACACTAGTGTAGACCATTTTAACTCCTACAGCACCGTGCTTTTTGTAGATCTCCGGCTTCCATACTTTAACTCCAAAGCCCTTTGCTCCTCCATGAAGGGTGTTTTGTCCACTATTTTTTGTGAGGTGAAAAGTCTCCCCGTCCAACGTAAACGAAGCAGTTCCTATTCGATTAGCATATCTCCCAACTGCGGCTCCTAGGTATGGTCCATTCTTAGTAAAGTAATCCGGAATGGTTTCCAGTGCCAACACAATATTTTCCTGTAGGCCTTCTTTGTCCGGGGTGATTATTCGTGATATTATCCCACCATAATTTGTCAACTCCACCTGCATTTTCCCATTGTCAAGGGTATATCCAAAAACATTCTTACCATCCCAAGTCCCTACTTTTTCTCCTTTGATAGAAAGGCTTTCTTCTTTAATCACTGTCATTTTGGTTTGAGCTATACAGGCTGAACCTGAAATAACCAATGCTATAAATACTAGTTTGAATTTTAGGTTCATGTTTTATTATTTGAAAAATTTGAAGGTTGGAAAATTCGAAAATTCGTAGGAAAATTTGGGATCGGGGTGAATATAAATTCTATGGAGTCAAAAATCACTCCTCATCTTTTATGATTTTGTTCAATCTTCTCAAGCTGCATTTTGAGTTCTTTTTGGTCATAGACTTTTCCCTTCATCACCACCATAAATGGTTCTTTCAAGGTAGTCAGATCTTTCAATGGATTATTTTTCACCAATACAAAATCAGCTGAGGCTCCAACTTTAATAATTCCCCACTGCCCTTCTTTACCAAAATATTTTGCAGGATTTACTGACCCTGTTTTCAAGATTTCATAGTTTGACATTCCAGCTTCAGACATCAGCTCGATCTCATGATGAATTGAAAAACCAGGAACATTAAAGACCTGCGGTGAATCTGAGGTCATTAAGATAGGGACTCCAGCTTCGTGCAAAATCATGAATAATTCATTCCTGAAATCAAGGTAGGGTTGCACATTTTCTTTAGTTAACACCCCTCTTTCTTCATAGGGTGTCTTTGCATTGATCCAACTTTGGACTTGGGCAGCCGACATATATTTCATTTCAGGAATATTTCTATATTCTTCAGCTGGCTTGTAGCCAAAGTACCGATCAAAAAGTGTTAATGTCGGAGCCATCCAGGCCCCAGTTTTCAAAGTTAAATCCACCAATTCAGGTAGCCTGCTCCTATCCGCTTCTTTCACCAAAAGCATTGTAAATGGACCTGCCACAGCTTGATCCAAAACTTTAGAATAATCAGGAATCAATGCTTCCACATAGCCATCCATGTGCTCAACGGATTTGTAACCATTCTCCAAACTTGCTTTTAGCCCTACTGCCAAAGAAACATGTCCTCCGAAAGGTATTCCAAGCTCCTTTGCAGTTTTAGCTATTGCCAAGAATTCATCCATTTCAAGTCCTGGGTGCAGTTTCAAATGGTCATAGCCAGCAGCTTTCTCATCCCGAACCATTTGCACAGCCTGCTCAGGCGAAGAGACAGATGAACCACTAAAGGATGGTCCTGATAGAAAAAGTCTAGGTCCATCTAACTCACCAGCATCTATTCTAGCTTTTAGTTGTAAATGCGATGCATGGCCTATCATTCCCCTCACTCGTAAAACGCCATTTGCCAAATACAGCCACATGGCTTCTTCCTGCAGTTCCGTATTTCCATTTTGAGAGACAGGTATATGAGAATGAAATTCCGCTAAGCCGGGATAAATATAGAATCCACCTCCGTCTATTACTCGATTTCCCTTAAATTTTGGGGATTGAGACATGGGCATAATTTGGATGATTTTGCCATTCTCCACTTCAATAGACTGATTCAACTGTATCTGATCGTTCTCCATTGATAGGATATGAACATTGTTTATCAGAAAAGACTGTGAAAATCCCTGTGTAAGTGAAATGCAGATCAGGAGGAAAAAAACAAAGAGTGACTTATTCATAAATTGCTATTGATGAGTAAGTTTCAATTTCGTATTAAAAGTAACTTAAAGCAATCCTTGGTATAAATTAAGCATACCAGGAATTAAAGAGCATAACTAACTAGCTACCAAAAAATCACTCGTCTTTGCTCACTGAGACATTCAAATACCTTAAGGCTGTCTCGAGCATTTCTTCCGGAGTTTTACAAATAGACAGCTTTAAACCGTAGTTAGGTTCTTCCCATGTGGCAAATTGAGAATCAAGCATACTAGCTTTCATGTAGTGATTTTTACGTGCAAGCATCCTTCTCCATATTAAATCTCTCTCTCCTTTGAGATGAATCCACTTCACTTTATCATTTACTTTTAACAATTCACGATAGCTCTCTTTCAAGCCTGAACATGCCAAAACGGCTCCACCTGTGTTCTCACTCTTTACCAAAAGATCCGCCAAAGCCTGAAGCCACGGCATTCTATCCTCATCATTAAGCGGAATACCTTGGCTCATTTTTGAAATATTTTCGGCAGGATGGAAATTATCTCCATCAAAAAATGGTAAATCAAGAGCATCAGCAATGCCTGATCCAACTGTAGTTTTACCTGTTCCTGATACTCCTGTGACTATGATTAACATGACGAAAGTTAGTAAAAAAGAAACTCCCTTAGAAATGATCTGAATGTACGCAGATATATGGCCTTGAATTAGATTACAATGAATGGCTAGATTAAAACAAATTTTTAACCCCAAAAACTAACCTATGAAAATATCCATTTGAGGGAGAAACCTAATAAAATCGAAACCGATCAAGTTCAAAAATAAAACTTTTATAAAATTTTTATAAAAGATCGTATTATTAAAAAACATTTTTTAGATTTGTTTACGTTAATTGATGAAGTAAAAATAGTTGGGCTGAAAGATTCTCTGAAAGTTTCACAATAGATATTTCTTCCGAGAATTACCGTAACTAGTTGATTATATAATACTTGTAAAAGTAGCTAACATAAAATCGTCCCTTAATTAAACCTGTCCAAACAGTATGCTAAGTAAGTACCCGCTTTCAGATGTTGAAAAAAGTTTTCTTCAGGAATCTGGTGTAGAGAAGATCAGAACCCTAATTCCTTACCTTCAAGTTGACAATTTTCCAAAATTAGGACTGCTGACAGCATGTCGATTTTTGGAATGGGCTGCAGCGAACCCTGAAGGTGTAATCAGTTTACCTACAGGAAAAACGCCTGAATTTTTTATCAAGTGGACTCAGTTCCTGCTTGAAAACTGGGACAATAAAAAAGGAAAAGATGTCAGAGAAAAATATGGTTTAGGTAATACCAAAAAGCCTGTTTTGAAAGATCTGACTTTTGTGCAAATCGATGAATTTTACCCGATTTCTTCCAAGCAAAATAATAGCTTCTACGATTACGTTAACAAGTTTTATATCCAAGGCTTTGGCTTGTCTAAAGAAAAAGCCATTTTGATCAATTCAGATGAGATTCCTCTGGCAAATGGCTTGCATTTTAGCACTGTCTTCCCTGACTTAAAAGTTGATTTATCACTGAGATTCCGAGATCCTAAAAATGATCTTGAAAAACTACAGCAGCAATCCATCTACATGATCGATCAATGGTGTGGTGAGTACGAGCAAAAAATTAGAGATGCAGGCGGAATAGGTTTCTTCCTAGGCGGAATTGGTCCTGATGGGCACATTGCATTTAACACCAGAGGATCGCATTTATTCTCCGTTACTCGATTAACAGAAACCAACTTTGAAACTCAGGCAGTAGCTGCCGGTGATCTAGGTGGAATTGAAATTTCTTCGAATCGTCTAGTTATCACGATTGGACTAGATACAATTGTATACAATCCAGATGCGGTAGCTATTATAATTGCAGCAGGTGAAGCAAAAGCTGGAATCGTTAAAGATTCGCTGGAAACTCCACTTAATAACGTCTTCCCTGGTACAGTTCTTCAGAAACTGAAAAATGGCAGATTCTATGTTACCAAAGGTGCTGGAGTAAAGCTTACTGACTCGGTAGACGCTTACTATCAAAAAGGCGAGTGGACTTGGGAGAAAACAGAGCGTTCTGTAATTGACCTTTGTAAGAAACTAGGAAAGTATGGTCACAGAATTAAGTTATCCGATCTTAAGGCTGATAAATACACTAAACTCATCCCTGATCTATCTGAAGAGACAGTTAAACAGGTAATGACCAGTATTGAGAAGAAGCTAGCAAAAGGTTTAGAGCAGGAGAGCAATGAAGTATTACTTCATACAGGCCCTCACCACGATGATATTTCACTGGGTATTTTGCCGCATATCACCAATCAGCTCCATGAACCAAGTAACGAGGCGCACTTCTCGGTATTGACTTCAGGTTTCACTGCGGTGACAAATACCTTTGTGATCGATACACTTCAACACACCAAAAAGCTTCTTGATAATGGCCAGATTCAAATGGTTCATTTTGAAGATTTCTTTGAGGTAGGATATAGCCTTAAAACAGATAAGGATGTCTATCACTACCTGACCAATGTCGCTTCTGAGAATGCTGATCAGCGCTTGAGAGGACTTTGTCACAGAGTAGTAAGAGCGTTGGTGATAGTTTATGAAATTAAGAATAAGACTCAGCTACGCGAGACAATCAACGATGTAATCAGCATTCTGAAAAATAGCTATGACGGGGAGAAAAACTCCGCTAAAGTGCAAAAGCTAAAAGGAATGATACGAGAGTTTGAAGAGGAGCTTGTCTGGGCTCACTTCGGAGTACAAGTGAAAAATGTGCATCACCTGAGACTAGGATTCTATACTGGGGATATTTTCACAGAGCAACCAGACAAAGACCGTGACGTAGAGCCGATTGTCGAAATGTTCAGAAAAGTAAATCCTACAAAGATTAGTTTAACGCTTGATCCTGAAGGGTCAGGTCCAGACACCCATTACAAAGTACTTCAAGCAACTGCAGCTGCTGTGAAAAAGTGGGGAGAAGAAAAAGACATCAGCAAACTAAGGATTATTGGCTATAGAAACGTTTGGTTTAAATTTGAGCCGCATGAGGCCAATGTAATCGTTCCAGTATCTCTTGGCGATATGTCTGTAATGGAAGATTCTTTTGCAAACTGCTATTTAAGTCAAGTGAATGCATCCTTCCCAAGTTACTCTCACAACGGTAAATTCAGTACTGTAGCTAAGAGAATCTGGGTAGATCAATTGGACGCAATACAGCTTCTTTTGGGGAAAAACTATTTCTATCAGCATGACCGTGCTAAAGTTAGATCTAGCCATGGATTGATTTTCTTCCGAGATATGAATGTGGAAGAATTTCTAGCTACCGCAAGAGAACTAGAAAAGTCTATTGAAGGAATGCTCTAATATAAAAACCTGAACTACGTCTGCTAGCTAATACTAGTGGACGTAGCTTTTACAACAAACCTATCAACCAAATTAATTGTAGCGAATGGAAAAAGCCATTTTAGGGTTAGACATCGGAGGCACCGGCATCAAAGGTGGTGTGCTAATTAATGGACATTTGGAGGATATACGATCCATTGCTACACCTGCAAAAGAGAGTAAAGAGTTTATACTGGAAACTATCGCAGAATTCATTGAAACCTACCTGCCTTATGACATAATCGGCATTGGAGTAGGTATTCCTGGATTAGTAGATGTACGTGAAGGCATCGTTTTAGGGCTTTCAAATATCCCTGCTTTTCAACATGTTGAACTGAAAAAGTTTCTAACTGATCGTTTTGCTAAGCCAGTATTCATCAATAACGATGCTAATTGCTTTGCGTCTGGAGTACATAAATTCGGCGTTGGACAAAAATTCAATCATCTAGTCGGGCTCACGCTAGGCACCGGCATCGGAGGTGGCATAGTCATCAATGGCCATCTCTACAGCGGAGTGAATTCGGCTGCTGGAGAATGGTGTAGTGCTCCCTATTTAGACCATGACTATGAGCATTATTGTAGTGGTAAGTTTTTTGAAAAACATTACCGTAGCAAGCCAAAAGCGTTAGCCAAACTGGCGCTTGCTGGTGATGAAACTGCTATCAAAGCATTTGATGAATACGGACACCATTTAGGAGAACTGATTAAGCAAATATTATATGCCCTTGCACCTGAAGCGGTTATCTTGGGAGGATCAATCCGAAAAACATATCCCCTTTTCAAAAAATCACTTTTCAAATCATTATCCTCATTCAAATACCCAACTGTCATGGAAAGGTTTGAAATTTTACTTTCAGAAATGGACGAAACCGCAATTCATGGTGCGGTGGCACTTGTTGAATTAGAAAATGAAAACGAAGTGGTAAACAATTAGATATAAATTGGTTTGTAGTTTATTAAAGATGGCTTTTTTTGAAAAGCCATTTTTTTTTATCACCCGTTTATATATTCTGAAATCTCATTTTTAATGGATTTAAAGTGTTTTTTCAAACCTTTAAAGTCGCCTGCTTCCACCAACTTTTTATCAATCAATGAACTCCCCATTCCTACTCCGCATGCCCCAGCCTCAAAGAATGCCTTAATATTTGACTTAGAGATTCCACCTGTAGGTAAAAGCTTGACCTGATCAAGCGGCCCAAGTACATCTTTGATAAACTCTACACCAAGCTTAGTCGCAGGAAAAAGTTTCACAGCCGAAGCTCCCAATGACCAAGCTTTGTATATTTCTGTTGGTGAAAATGCCCCTGGGAAAATTGGGATATTTTCGTCTACAGCATGCTGAATGACAGTCTCATCGATAATAGGTGTTACAATAAACTGCGCTCCTGCATCAATAGCTTCCCGTAGATCTGTTAGATTACAAACCGTTCCAGCTCCGATATTTAGTGATGGAAATTCACTTCTTAAGATAGAAATCATGGATATTGCATCAGCAGTATTCATCGTGACTTCAAGTGTAGTAAGCCCTACTTCTTCGTAGACTTTAGCTATTTTCAGCACCACTTCAAGAGATTGTCCTCTAATGATCCCTACAATTGGCGCCGCTTTAAACCGTTTCCAAAAGAGTGAAGTTGAAGTTTCCATTTGAATTTGATTGGGTTATTTTAATTGATAGCAGATTAAAAACACAAGGTAATGCCTGCTTTGTAAAGTTCAAGGAATATATCTTTAGATCGATTGGAATACGAAAACCTCTTTTGAAATAACTTCAATTAACTCAACGAAAAAACCCGATCCTTTATAAGAATCGGGTTTTACTTGATTTTCCTTATCAACCATGGTTTTTATCGTCACAAACCACAGATTTCTCTATTTCGAAAGCGGCTTTTCCCGCTGCATCTCTACCATATCTACTGGAGGAGGAGTATTATCTCCCAATAAATGCTGCACAAAGTAATCTCCCATTTTCCAGAAGAAATACTCTGTCATATCGCCATAGCCGTGTCTCTGATCTGGCAAAACAACCAACTCAAATCGCTTTCCAGCTTTGATCAAGGCATTTGCCATTCTAGTGGTGTTAGCTGGGTGCACGTTATTATCGGCACTACCATGGGAAAGCATCAAGTGACCTTTTAGGTTCTTGGCAAGATCAGGATTCTTATCTATCTGGTAGATGAAAGTCGTGTCACCTTTTGCATTGATCTGCTCTTTTACTCCATGATGCTTCTCAGACCACCAGCGGTTGTAAACGCTATTGTCATGATTTCCTGCTGAGGAAACAGCTACTTTGAAGAAATCCGGATAAACCAACATCGCAGCTGTGGACATAAATCCTCCACCGGAGTGTCCGTGAATCCCCACTTTAGACTTGTCTATGAAGTCGTATCGATCTGCCAATTGCTCTACCGCAGCTTTTTTATCCGCCAATCCATAATCTCTTAGATCTCCGTACCCATAATTGTGATACCACTTTGAGCGACCTGGGTGACCACCTCTATTTCCTAGGGTAATCACTACAAAACCAAACTGAGCCAATCGATCTGTTCTGTCTAGTCTAGCAGAAAATGCTTTGTCCACAGCCTCCGTTTGCGGACCAGGATAGACATACTCGATGATTGGATACTTACGGGTGGAGTCAAAATCAAATGGCTTATACATTACTCCATATAGATCTGTGATTCCATCATCCGCTTTGAAAGTGAAAGGCTCAGGGAATTGATAACCGGCGGCAAAAAGATTGGATAAATCAACTGTCTCCAAATTCATCACATTATTTCCAGCCTTATCTTTCAAAACTGCAACAGGTGTGGTGTTCACTCTGGAATAATTATCTACAAAAAAAGTAGCTGCATCATTGATTTCGCTGGAATGGTTGAAATCACCTGAGTTCAGCAATGTAATTGCACCTCCATCCAGGCTCACACTATACAAATGCTCGTAGTATGGATCCTCGCCTTTCTCACGACCATTCGCCACAAAGTACAACTTTCTACCTTTCTCATCCACTCTCGCTACCCTGTCTGTATGAAATGCTCCTGAAGTCAATTGACGCTTATAGGTCCCATCATTTCCATAAAGGTAAAAGTGTCCCCAGCCATCACGCTCAGACCACCAGATGATTTCATTTCCTACAATCTCAGGTTTCAAAAAGTCGATGTACGAATTGCTCCGCTCTTCGATCACCACTTCCTTTTGATTGGTCGCAAGATTCCATCTGCAGATATCCACTTTTTTCAGATCTCTTGAAGTCACCGAATAATAAAACTCATCTAAATCTCCAAGCCAGGTAACTGGACGGAAATCATCGTCTCTGGAGCTTTCTAGGGAATTGGAATTATAGACGTTCAATGATTGATCTTTAAATGTGCCAACAGGAAGAGATGACAGCTCTTCAGTGTCAAAAGAATAATGTAGCAAATAGGTGATCGGCTGTTCCTTTTCGCCCGGCATTGCATACTTGTAAGTCTCAAGCGTTGGTCGTGGATTCTTAGTGCTGTGAATCACCCAAAGGTCTTTCACCTTTCGCTGATCAGTTCTAGTCATCACAAATTGCTTGGAATCAGCACTCCAATAGGCACCTGCCCGCTTTCTCTTATCTTTATTCTTTTCTGTCTCTTCGTTGTCCTCTCCTCTTCCGCTTGAGCCATATTCGAAGTTCTCCTCTCCGTCTTCAGTCAATTGATGCTCCACAATGGTGCTGTCTTTCTCATCTTTCACCGCTTTCAGGAAGTTCTCCTTATCCATCCAGTAGAGATTATTTTGCTTCGCAAAAAGAACCTTGGAAGAATCAGGAGCGATGTTTGCCCAGGACATGCGCTCTGGATCTTTTGGAGAATCCGTAATTTCAGTCAACTGCTGATTACCTATGTTGTAATGAAAGACAAAAGTCTTTTTCTCCATGGAGTCTTTGGCGCTTTTGTTCTTTTCTTTGATCTCCGCCCAGTCCTTTTTCAGCACTTCTTCTGTGCCTTTCACTTTGAATTTGATGGTATTCTCATCTTCGAGAAACTTCAAATCATCCAATTTCAAATGCTGACCATCTACCGGATCTTTAGTGATTTTCATAATCTCCATCGCCAGTTTATCGGTATCAAAAAGTTGACTCTTAGTTTTTCTCACCGGATCTACGATGTACCAGTTTTTGCCATTGCTGGTCTCGAATTCATACCAAAACCGGTCTGACTTCTTCAACCAATGCGGGTCAACTCGGGTGGAGAAAACCAATCTTTTCATTTTCTCCGGAGAGAATCTTGCTGCCAATTCATAATTACCTGAATAAACCTGCTCCTGAGAGTAGCTAATCTGAAAAAGTAAAATGAATGCAAATGCGAGTAAAGTGTGCTTCATAGTTGTTCTATTTGGGAAAACGAATCTAAATCAAAGTTTCCCGAGTACTAGAACCATTAATATAAAATTCATTGGCACTTTCAATCAACTTCTGGATTATTTGACCCTTCATCCCAAATTATCACTGTCAGAACAGGCTTTTTCATATGTTTTTAACACTGGGATGATATTGGAAGCCAAAGTCACTATAATCTTACTATTTTTTTAATAATCCACTGACGCTGAGTTCAATTGGAGGTTATACCTTTCAACCAAAACCAATAGAGTGAAAACCCAATTCAAAACAATCGTCGTCTCTGACGTACATCTGGGCACTAAAGGTTCGAAAGCCAAGGAAATCGCCCGATTCCTAAAGCAGTATAACTGCGAAAACCTCATTCTCAATGGGGACATTATCGACGGCTGGCAACTCAAAAAGTCAGGTTCCTGGAAGAGGAAGCACACCCGCTTCTTTAACCGGATTCTGAAAATGATCGAGAACCATAACACCAAGGTCTACTACTTACGTGGAAATCACGATGATTTCTTGGATCAGATTCTTCCTTTTCAAATGGGAAATCTATCCATCCAGAAAGACATGATCTACGAAAGTCAGGGCAAAAAGTACTTCATCACCCACGGCGATGTATTTGACAGCATTACAACAAACTTACGTTGGATCGCCTATTTGGGAGATATAGGATATACGTTCCTGCTTTGGCTAAATAGCGTGGTCAATCACTACCGTATCAAGCGTGGACTCCCCTATTTTTCTCTTTCTCAATATGTGAAAGGAAAAGTAAAATCAGCCGTTTCCTACATCGACCAATACGAGGAAGAATTGGCTAAAATGGCTAAGGCAAAAGGTTGTGACGGAATTATCTGCGGGCATATCCATAAGCCGGAAAACCGGGTAATCGACGGAATAGCCTACATGAATTCCGGAGATTGGGTAGAGACGATGAGTGCATTGGCAGAAGACCATGAAGGAAACTGGCAGTTGATCTACTACAATGAAATCAACTTCAAGGAAGCTACAGATGACAGCCTGAATCAATTCTTCATTGGTAGACCTGAACCAACTTCGATTCCATTTAAGGAGGTTTCATTTGAAGCACCAAAGGATGATCTAGAACCACCAGCATTTACTTCCTTCCAATGAAGTTCTTATTCATAGTCCAAGGTGAAGGCAGAGGTCATATGACTCAAGCCATCGCTTTTTCCAAAATGCTCAAAAAACAAGGGCATGAATTAACTGGAGTAATTGTAGGAAAAAGTAAGCGGAGAGCTATTCCAGAGTTTTTCATAAGAGAAATTTCTGCTCCGATTCATTTGGTAGAAAGTCCGAATTTTGCCTGCGACAAAGCTGAAAAGAAGATTTTGATTGGGAAGACAATCCGGCAAAATCTTGCTAAAGCTTCTACTTTTTGGCGAAGCCTAAAGGAAATTCATGAGGTAGTTCAAAGCGAGCAACCTGATATCATCCTGAATTTTTATGATTTATTGGGAGGTCTATACAATGGGATTTTTAGACCAGAAACACAATATTGGGTGATTGGGCACCAGTATTTGATTTATCATCCTGAATTCCAATTTGCGCCGGCTGCTGGTTTGAACAAGTTCTTCTTCAAGTTCAACACACGCATGACTGCTTTGGGAGCTACCGAAAAATTAGCGCTTTCCTTCTATGAGTTGGAATCTACAAATGAAATCACTGTAGTTCCGCCACTGCTCCGGGAAGATGTGAAAAAGCTGACTGCAACTCCAGGAGACTTTTTCCTGACCTACATGGTCAATTCTGGCTATGGAGCGGAAGTTATTGCTTTCGCGAAAGCAAATCCACACCTAACTATCCGTGCCTATTGGGATAAGAAAGATGCTGCTGAAACTGAGCAACCATTACCTAATCTCAGCTTTCACCGTGTTCATGACCAGAATTTCCTGAGAGATATGGCCACTTGCAAAGGACTTGTGAGTACCGCTGGATTTGAATCGATTTGCGAAGCCATGTATCTTGGAAAGCCAGTGATGGTGATTCCAGTAAAAGGGCAATATGAGCAGGCTTGCAATGCCCTAGACACACTAAAGTCAGGCGCAGGAATAGCCTCTGACGACTTTGACTTTTCCAAACTTGAGCAGTCCATTCAAACAGGATCAGGATCAATGAATTCTTTCCATACGTGGGAAAGCACTTGGCCAAATACCTTCCGAAAAATTCTCCCAGAAACAAAAATGACTGAACCAGATTTTATCCTGACTCAGTCATTTTCATGATTTATTAACATGGTTATAGGGAATGATGCCAAAAACCAATAGTTCTTTGCTCACCGGGCCAGAAGACCGATGAGATGACCGAAGCGGCCTAAATTTCAGTGTTAGTCAAAGCTTATAATGCTTTTGCTTCGTTACTGGTAAAAAAGCGGATATACATAGTTGTTATTTCAAACTAGCAATTGTTCAAAGCTCTTTGCTCTGGGGTGAACTCAGATACTGCTTTGAATACATTCTTTCCATTTTCCTCTACGCGGTAATAAGGGAAGTTGACCATTTTGACTTGTCTTCTCTCAGTAGCACCCATATTCAGGAATATAACTTGAAGCTCATTGTACATTAGAAACAAATTATTTCGCTCCTCCATGGATAAGGAAGCATCACTTCTGCCTTTATTACGCATCAATTCATATTGGTAAGAGACCTTTTTGTAGGACTCTAAAAGTTCTGCAGGAGTAGGTGGAGGAGGTGGTGGCCCCACTAAACTAAGCTCTTCAGCAGTTAGATCCTTTCCCTTTTTGTAATAAATTTCGCCTTTGGATGTCAATTTAATGTAAGGAACATAAGGAACCACTGCTCCCCTGACCTTTGGCTTGTCATGGAATGCAACCTGGAAGTACATACTTCTGAGTTCAGTATACATTTCGGTTAACTTCTCTTGCTCAGCTTTGCTTCTGTTTACAAAGTGCGGAGCTTGCTTTCGAAGCTTTTCGTAGGCTGCATAGGCATCTATGTATGATTCAAGATCATTCTTTATCTGAGCTGCTTTTACTGCTGGAGGCCATTTGTCTGCAGTTTCTTCTTTCTTATCTGCCACAGGATCCTTTTCTTTTTTTACCCAAGGCTTGCCAAAGTTTATTCTTTTGTCTTTTGGATAAATGTAAAATTTATCATCCTTATCCAGCGGGTTTCCTTTCCCGGATTTTTCTCCAAAAGCATTTTCATAAGCTTCCTCACTATACATATGAACCTGATGTTCCTGTGGGAAACGCTCAGAACGAGCATTTAGATGGACAAAACTGTTAAAGAAAAAAACGACATCTGAAATACTCATATTCTCTAATTGAGAATTTGAAATAACCTTACCATCCAGCCATAGCGCAAAATCTTTCGGATTTTTCCAAGCTTCAAAATCACTACTACTTGGTTTTTTTTTGGCAGGTGCTTTTGTAGGAGGCATCAAATGTATTTTTTCAGATTCAGATAGCTCATCATAAGATTTGGCTATTAATTCTCCAGCTTCATTCTCCACAAAAAATGAAGCATTCTTGTAATACTTTTCTTTCTCTTCAATTTGTTCGGCTGAAAACTTAGGTAATCGATCTTGGGTCACATCCTGATACTTATATTCTTCACCACCATTACTTTCTTGATCTTCAGCACCATAATAATAAATTCTGCGGATATCCAGATCTCTTAACATCGCCTGAAATTCACTCAATTCACCCATCGAAACTTCAGGATAAGTAATCAAATTAATAGTCAGGTTATTTTTAACTGGTTTTGTTTTTTCTATTAGGTCCTTTACTTCCTCAATAGTATATACTTCATCTTTTGATTTATAAACCCCATTTGGTTTCAAATCTAATGTTAGGTCAAAATCAACTTCTTCATCATTTGATGCATTTACGTAAACCACACCTATAATTTCGCTATCCACTTGAGCCGTCACTCTCTCAGAGAAAAAGTAAACTAACGCTCCCAAAATAGGAACCAAAGCAATCACCTTGATCCAGGTACTAGAATTCTTTGATTTTCTCTTCATCATTTCAAATCGTTTTTTGGTTAATGAAAAATTCAAACTGCTGGCCAAGCCATATCTCTGCTCGGAAAGCATCATAGCGAGGAGTTGACTTTCGTACTTTTCTATAGGAGTGCTACGCAAAGCTATTTGGTCCGCTATAAATTCATGATTGAGCTTGATGCTTGCTTTCGCCCAGTGTAATCCAGGGTGAAACCAAAGCGGCACAAGCAATGCCTCAATAAAAAGGTTATCCCAGCTGTGCTTTTCAGCCACATGCGTACATTCATGAGTAAATACAGCATCAGTGAATTTCCCATTTTCCAGATCGGACTCTGCCACAAAAATGTACTTGAGAAAGGAAAAAGGAAGGGAATCTTCTTTCAGTAAAACTAAGGTCTGACTACGGTAATTGATCTTAATATTTCGTTGAATCTTATTCACCAGAACCTTAATATTTCTCCCAAATCTATACAAGAAAACAAGGGAAATCAGGCCATAAATCCCAAATAGAAGGTATTCCCAATTAAATTGAGATTCAGGAACTGCCGCAAATCCCTGCTCCTGATGGAATCCTTCGCTTGCTGCTTCAAAGTAAACAGGCTCAGAATTCACTTCGATTGGAGAGGCTACTTCTTCTGCAGGAACTTCAATCGTATAAAGCGGAATCAGAAAGGATGCAACTACCGAAAACAGTAGAAAGAATCGGTTGAACCTATGTAAAACTTCACGCTGTAAAAGTACTCTGTGAACTAAAAGTAACACAAGTAAGCAGGCTATGGATTTGAGTAAGTAAACTATCATTTCTTCTGATTTAGCTGGTCTTCGATTATACGCTTAAGTCCTAACAACTCCTCTTCGGAGAGCTCTGTCTTTTTAGTGAAAAAAGACGCAAACTGTGCTGGCGAATCATTAAAGAAGTTTTTGATCAAGCCTTTCAAGTGCTTTGAAAAATAACTTTCTTTTGAAACCAATGGAAAATATTCCCGCAACTTTCCATTTGCTTCATATCCTACAAATTCCTTGTCTTGCATACGCTTCAAAAGCGTAGAAATGGTGGTAGAAGCAGGCTTAGGTTCTGGATATGAATCCATTAAATCTTTCATAAAAGCTCGTTTCAGCCTCCACAAATGATTCATTAGTTCTTCTTCAGCTCGGGATAGTTTCATTACCTTTGAATTAAATTACATCTACAAATGTAGAGTAAAAAATTTCATCTACAAGTGTAGAATAAAATTTTAACGTTAATTTCTGTGAATTACCGTTCTGAAGGCTTTCAATGAGTTATTTGATTGCCAAGAAAAAATAGTTACAATTGGAAACATCTGGTTTTCAGAATTTTCAACAATTGAACAAAAAGTAAGTTTGATTACCAAATCAAAAAAATAACACCACAATTCTAAACAGATTCCGGTTTATCAAGCTATAATTAATAGAAATTGATAATTTCGGAGAATGCCCAAGAGAGATTATACATGTCAGCTGAAAATATACGATTACAAGAAGATAGAAACTTTACCAAACATTGGAAAAAATGGGGGCCATACCTCACTGAAAGGCAATGGGGAACAGTAAGGGAAGATTATAGCCCCGATGGTTCTGCTTGGGAAAATGTAACGCACGATGAAGCCAGAAGTAAGGCTTATCGTTGGGGAGAAGAAGGTATTGGAGGAATCTCTGATAACAAACAAAAATTTTGTCTGGCCTGGGCCTTTTGGAATGGTAAAGATCCTTTTCTAAAAGAACGACTATTTGGACTAACAGGAAATCAAGGAAACCATGGCGAGGATGTCAAAGAGATCTATTATTACTTAGATTCTACGCCTACACATAGCTACATGAAGATGCTTTATAAGTATCCTCAAACTGAGTTTCCTTACCAGCACCTTTTGGAGGAAAATAACAAGCGGAGCAAATTAGATCCAGAATATGAGTTGATTGACACTGGGATATTTGATGAGGATAAATACTTTGACATCTTCATCGAGTATGCAAAGCAGGACATAGAGGACATTATTGCAGTAGCAACAATACATAACCGAGGTCCTGAGGAAGCCAAAATATGGGTGATGCCTACCCTATGGTTTCGCAAGACCTGGTTCACCGGGCATGAGCCTTTTATGCCAAAACTCACCAAAACAGGTGATAACACCATCAAAGCTTACAATCCAAAGTCAGGTAACTATTCTATCACATTTGATGGGAATCCAGATCTGAAGTTTTGCGATAATGAGACCAACCGCGAGCGGATTTATAACATTGGGAATGAGAAGAAATTCCTTAAAGATGCGATCAACGATTATGTGGTTCAAGGTGATTCCAGACATCTAAATCCAGCCAATAAAGGCACAAAAGCAGCGGCCATCTACGAGATCACTATTCCAGCTGGAGAAAGTAGACAAGTAAAACTTCGTCTACAGCATCAGGACGTAGAAAACCCACTAGAAATTTGTGACCAATGCCTTGAGCAAAGGAAAAGCGAAGCAGATGCATTCTATGCAAACCTACAAGAACGTGTAACTGATGATGATCTGGTAAATATTCAGCGTCAAGCCTACGCAGGAATGATGTGGTCAAAGCAGTTTTATTATTACGATGTAGAACGATGGCTGGAAGGAGACCCGGGGAGATTTGTGCCGCCTGTGGTGCGGAAGAAAGGCCGAAATAGTAACTGGCGCCACCTTCAGAATTATGATATTATTTCCATGCCTGATAAGTGGGAATACCCTTGGTATGCTGCTTGGGATCTTGCATTTCACTGTATTCCTATCGCGCGGATAGATCCGGAATTTGCGAAAGATCAGCTTCTTCTGCTACTCAATGAGTGGTATATGCATCCAAATGGGCAGATTCCAGCCTATGAGTGGAACTTCTCTGATGTGAATCCTCCTGTGCATGCTTATGCGGTACAACGGGTTTACCAAATTGATAAAAAAGCAAACAACGGAGTTGGTGACCATGAGTTCCTAGAGCGAGCACTACACAAACTGATGCTCAACTTCACCTGGTGGGTGAATCAGAAAGATAGTGATGGCAAAAACATCTTTGAAGGTGGTTTCCTAGGTCTTGATAACATTTCAGTATTTGATAGAAGTCATGCTCAGAAATATCACGGCAAGCTAGAACAAGCCGACGCTACTTCCTGGATGGCGATGTTCTCATTGAACTTGCTCCGTATTTCCCTTGATCTCTGTGAATTCAACACAGTATATCAATTCACCGCCACCAAATTCCTGGAGCACTTTCTCTATATCGCCGGAGCGATGAGCAATATTTCCGAGGAGCACATTTCCCTTTGGGACGATGAGGACAATTTCTTCTATGACGTATTTCACATTCCTGGCAAAGAGCCTAGAAAAATGAAAGTGCGTTCGATTGTAGGCTTAATCCCGCTTTTTGCGGTGGAGCCAATTCGCGAAGATCTTTTTGCAAAGCTTCCAGAGTTTAAAAAACGACTGGATTTTTTCCTCCGGGAAAAGCCCAAGTTGGCATCTCTAGTTTCTAGCTGGATTCAACCAGGCTATGATAAGCGCAGATTATTCTCACTGTTGAGAGGTCATAGAATGAAGAGTGTCCTGCAAAAAATGTTGGATTCCAATGAATTTCTAAGTGAATATGGTATCCGTTCACTTTCTAAATACCATGAGAAAAACCCTTATTCCATGAGAATTGGAGGAGAAACACTCACGGTGAAATACACTCCAGGTGAATCTGATACGGTGATGTTTGGCGGCAATTCCAATTGGAGAGGTCCAATTTGGTTTCCAATCAACTTCCTGCTAATAGAATCCCTTAAGAAATTTGATTTCTACTATGGTGGTGATTTCTCAATAGAATACCCAACTGGATCCGGTAAATATATGACCATGGACATCATAGCAAAGGAGCTTTCCCTTCGTTGTATGAAAATCTTCATGAAGGATGAGAATGGTATTCGCCCAGTATTCGGAGCAAGTAATAAAAAATATCAGGAAGACCCTCATTTCAAGGATTACATACTCTTTTATGAGTACTTCCACGGAGATAGCGGGGCAGGCTTAGGAGCATCTCACCAGACAGGATGGACCGGTTTGGTAGCCGAGATGATTCACAAGTTTTACAAAATCAGAGAAGACAAAGATCATGATTCTAAAACCCTTTTTAGAAGCTAATCGAATAGAAGCAGGATGTGATGAAGTCGGTCGGGGTTGCCTCGCCGGGCCTGTGGTAGCAGCGGCAGTAATTTTGCCTGCTGACTATGCAAATCCCTGGATCAATGACTCTAAAAAACTTGGCAAAAACCAACGGGAAGACTTGATCCAGGAGATTAAAGATAAAGCTTTGGCTTGGAAGATCGCCGAAGCAAGCGTAGCTGAAATTGACAAAATCAATATTCTTAATGCTTCTTTTCTAGCAATGACTAGAGCTGTGCAAGGGCTACCATTACTTCCCGAACATCTACTTATTGATGGTAATCGTTGGAAATCAAATTTGACCATTCCACACACTTGCGTCATCAAAGGCGATGGTAAATATGCCAGCATCGCTGCAGCTTCGATCTTGGCTAAAGTACATCGCGACAAGTTCATGGAAAAATTAGCCGAAGAATTTCCTAATTACGCGTGGGAAAGGAATGCAGGCTATCCCACTAAAGCCCATAGATCTGGAATCGAGGAATTTGGAGACTGCATCTGGCATAGGAAAAGTTTTAAGTTGTTAAAAGATCAGATAGTCTTAGAATTTTAACTTTTTGATCCTTTTTTTTTAAACAAACTAAAAATGAACTGGATATTACTAATTATCGGTGGCCTATTTGAAGTTGGCTTTGCTTCCTGCCTAGGTAAAGCAAAGTATGCCACAGGAATGGCAGTATATGGCTGGTATGCCGGCTTTATCGTCTGCCTTACGATCAGCATGCTTCTGCTGATCAAAGCAACGCAGACACTACCTATTGGTACAGCATACGCCGTTTGGACTGGAATCGGCGCAGTTGGCACTGTGCTAGTTGGGATTTTTGTATTTAAGGAATCAGCAGAATTCTGGAGAATCTTCTTCCTTATCACGCTCATCGGATCCATTATAGGATTGAAATTCGTTTCAGCTCACTGAATTTTACTAAGCTGGATTTGTACCGACAGTATCAAGACTTTCATCAATTTCTTTACTTTTCATAATTTCTTTGGCACCTCCGGCAGTGAGAATCTCCGACAAATCCATCCCAGATAACATATCACAGGTTCCAGTACCCATACCCATGACAGTTCGCATGGCATCCTGAGTACTTACATCCAAAAAAGTAATAAGCTCCTTTGGCACATGGTAAATATTGCCATTAGTCGGATTAGGGGCTGTAGGGACAAAAATCGTATAAAGTGTATCGTTGATTTGATCTGTGATAAAACCCGTCATCATTGTACCCGATCTAAATGGATCCAAGAGCACTACCTCGGAAAAAGGAAGTTTTTTCAAACCCACAAATTGGTAGACAGTTTGGTGAATTAGATTGTAAAGTGGGATTTTGGTTAGGTACTTTTTCTCAAAACTTTTGAAATAAACTTTCCCAACCTTATTGCGGACTAGAAGTCCAATTAAGAAAATAAATACACAAAAAATTGCCAAAGAAAGTACATTGATAAACCAATGAGGCTCCTCTGAACCCGGATCTAACGCAGCACTAAGCGGTGCAACAATCCCAAAAATAAAGTTGAAAACAATAGAGATTAAAATCAGGATTATTGTCAATGGAAGCAGAATAAGAAATCCTTGCAATAAACTGTCTAATATGATCCCACGTTGGGATTTTTTAACTACTGCGGGTGCTGCGGGATCTGAGGTCATGGTTTTTGAAGAATTATTTCAAAAATCGCACAAACCCTACTAGAGAATTTGCGCGAAAGTTGGTTGATTGGTTTTTGGTCTAAGATGACTTAACTAATTAAGTTCTTCTTACCAGATGCATGATCAAGGAGATCACCAGCAAGACTAAGAAAATGTAGAAGATGATTTGGGCTATTGAAGCTGCACCAGCGGCTATTCCTCCAAATCCTAAAACGGCTGCAATCAAAGCGATTACTAAGAAAATTAATATCCAGCGTAACATAGTTTTTATTGGTTAATGGTTCAAACAAAAAAGCTTCAAAACCATACCAAGTGCCTTAATCAGCCCTAAACGCTACTTTACTGATTATGAAGCATATTGAAGTCGAATAGCCTGGGGAATTAAAGCCCCAAAACCAGAAATTATTGTGAATAAAAATCTTAGACCCGGCAAATTTTACATGAAATAAGTCTCCTTAAAAAGATAGAATGCGAAAGAAAACAGGAGAAAAAGCAGGGTTTTTAAATCCATATAATCACTTGGGTTAGAAATGAATGCCAAAAAAATAAGCCATCAGAGGGTCTGATGGCTTACATACTACTGGTGATTGATAACTACTTTTCTATTTAATTCTTTCAAAAACAAGCTTTCCAGATCCTGGATTTTTACTTATAGGTTCTAGAACCATTTTATCATCTCCGAACTCAACAATTTTGGCTTGCTTAGTTTCTGATCCTGTATGAATAGTCAATACATTATCGGCATTGATTTCAATTTTAGCATCCCGCTGCACGATTTCCTGTCTCACAAAATCAGTGTATTTTAAACTATCACCATCCACAAATTTATAGACCGTATTTTCAAGTCTATTTTGGATTTTATACTCTAAACCTTCCCGCATTGCAGCATTTGCATTACGGTATTGAGGTGATTTTCTCAATTGATCCATTGCTTCAAAATGTACCAATTGCCAAGTTCCTACAAGCTGCTCAAATTTGATTTGACTTGTCTGGAGTACAAAGGCTAGTAAAAGTGTGGGGATAATGGATAGATACATACCCAACGATCAGGCAATTATTTTGCCACAAAATCAAAAGAATAAATGTAATTAATCCTGAACTAATCTACTACTCAAGTAGGGCAGCCATTCCTCCGCCTGTCTTTCAGCATATTCGGACAAAAAGTAGGACAATGATGGTTTGAAAGGTTGCGACTGCATGGTTAGGCCGGCTTGCTCAGGACTTTTATCTCCTTTCAGCACATTGCATCTATGGCAGGCTGTGGTCAAGTTTGTCCAACTTGATTTTCCACCTTTCGATCGGGGAACAACATGATCTATGGTCAACTGGCGCTTGCTTCCGCAATACTGACACTCTCCTCGGTCGCGTCTGAATAGATTCACCCGATTGAGAAGAACCCCGCGATAGGGTATGTTTTTATAATTATTGAGACAAATCACTGCAGGATATTCAAAACTTCTGCTCACTGTACGGATCTGAAGTAAATCATATACAGAAAGGCAATTTGCCTTCTCCAAAAGCAGGAGCACTATGGCTTTTTGAGGCGAAACTACCGCCACGGGAGAATGATCTAAATTCAATACCAATACCCGCTTTTCCATAGTCTAACTAAATATTGACCGAGTTTCTAAAACAACCTGTTTATCCTTACTATTTCGCAAAAAGGCTTCCCATTCACTCAAATCAGAAACTTTTATTCTATTATCCATCCAAAATACTTCTTCAGCCCCAAGATACAAGGCATACTTGACTTGCTTCTTTTCTAACTCCTTGAAAATAAATAAATCACCCGGTAAAACGTCTTCCGGATCAATTAATTTACCAGGAATTTGGCCGGACTTCCAAGAATATCCCGCTATGCTAAAAATCAACTCAAAACCCTGAAGCTCATCCAATCCAAAGATACTTCTCCCTCCTGCCTGGTAGGGTGCATTAACGTACTTTATAGCTACATCGATCAGCTGAGAACGATCTGCTTTCAGTGCATGACTACGAACTGAGCCTGTAAATCCTATATGATCCTGCCAATTAAAAAGCTCCAAGTCAGAGAAATGGAGCCTGCTGCCCGGAAGCAAATACAAGTTAGTGCCAAGGTACTCTATCGCTGCGATAGGACTGGTGACTACCTGAAAATCTGTATTGAGGAATTTATTATAATCTGATCCGGGAATTTCTTTGAGTGCCTGGGTGGTGATCCAGCCTTGTAAGCCGGTATCTTCGTGTAAAATCTTAAACCACTGTTGATCCGAGGTCATCGCGATGGTTTGATAGCATTCGCCAAAAAGTAACTGGGTCACCAGTGCTGAATCAAAAGTAGGTCTGCGGTAAAGAGGAAGTATTGTTTGCCTGCAGATCCCAAAAGCGTCAATCAAAGGCCATTCGCTGGATTTCTCTTTTTGCATCTTTTTCCTTCAAGTCCTGTCGTTTGTCGTGTGATTTCTTACCTCGGCCTAGCGCAATTTCCATTTTTGCCATCCCGCGGTCGTTGATAAATATACGAACAGGAATGATAGTCAGCCCTTTTTCCTGAGACTTAGTTTCAAGTTTTTCCAGTTCCCTCTTGCTCAAAAGCAACTTTCTATCCCGTATCGCCACATGATTATAGCTTGCAGCCATAGAATAAGGTGCGATGTGTAATTGCCTCACATACAGCTCTCCATCTAGAAAGAGACAGAAGGATTCGGTAAGCGAAACTTTGGATTCACGAATAGACTTAATCTCGGTACCTTTCAGCACCATACCGGCTACGTAAGTATCTATAAATTCAAACTCAAAGCGAGCTTTTCTATTCTTGAGGTTGATGACTTTGTCAAACTTATTATCCTTAGCCATGCTTAGATTTTCATTTTTGCGAGAGGAGTGACATCCATGGATGAGAATTCTCCTTTCAGGTATTTGTAATGAGCTGCCATGGCAATCATGGCTGCGTTGTCTGTACAATATTCAAATTTTGGAATGTACAAGTTCCAGCCTTTTTGTGCTGCCAACTTAGTCAACGTATCCCTCAAACCTGAGTTCGCTGATACGCCACCTGCAATCGCAACTTCTTTCACACCATACAGCTTCACCGCTGCTTTCAACTTGATTAGCAACATTTCTACCAGTGAATATTGAACGCTGGCGCAAAGGTCTGCCAAGTTCTCTTCAATGAATGTTGGATTTTCTTTCAATTGATCCCGAAGAAAGTATAGTACCGCAGTTTTAATTCCGCTGAAAGAATAATTCAATTCCGGCATTCTGGTGATAGGGAATTGAAATGCTTTCGGATTTCCTTCGGTAGCATATTTATCAATAAGCGGACCACCAGGATAAGGCAAGCCAAGCAATTTTGCAGTTTTATCAAAAGCCTCTCCCACTGCGTCATCCTGAGTCTCTCCGATCACTTCCATTTCCAAATGACTTTTCACCAATACCAACTGTGTATGTCCTCCACTTACTGTCAGGCAGATGAAAGGAAATTTAGGTTTTGGATCCTCAATGAAGTGCGCTAGAATATGCGCATTCATATGGTTTACTTCGATGAGTGGGATCTTTTTTGCAAAAGCAAAAGCCTTAGCAAAGCTCACTCCCACCAGCAAAGAACCCATTAAACCTGGCCCACGAGTGAATGCTACGGCTGAAAGTTGATCTTTGGAAATTCCAGAAGACAAAATGGCCTCCTGAACCACTGGGATCAGATTTTCCTGGTGCGCGCGTGATGCAAGCTCCGGAACTACACCCCCATATTTTTCGTGAACAGATTGTGTGGCGACAATATTATTAAGTACTTTGCCGTCAGCTATTACAGCCGCAGAGGTCTCGTCACACGAGGATTCAATTGCTAGAATAAAGATATCGTTGGTACCCATTGGAAAAGAACGCGAAAGTTACGGATTTTTTGCAGAAAGCGTTTCGGATACTACTATGGATCGTCTTTTCCTTGGTCATGCTCTTCATCGTAGTGGCCCTCAGTCTCCAAATAACCTGGGTTCAAAATAAGGTAATCGACACAGTCACAGGAGTTCTGAACAAAAACTCGATTTTTCATACGGAGATAGGAAGAATTCAACTCACTTGGTGGGATGCACTGGAATTAGAGGATGTAAGCATCAAAGATCATCGCGATAGCTTAATGATTAGTGCCAAAAAAATTAATGCTGACTTTGAAATCCTTGCATTAGTCCCTCCAGGAATCACCACAATAAATGCTGTTCGAATGGAGAATGCCAAGCTCCATCTCCTTACTCATGACGGAGATTCTGCCATGAATATCAATATTTGGGTGGAAGAACTGGCGGATATGTTCAGTACAAGTAGCACAAGCACCGGCCCTACTCAGTTTCAGATAAATACTATTGAGTTGAGAAATTCGGAGATTTTCATCGTCAACGAGATCACAGACGCGATTACCAAAGGGTTAGATTACAATAGGCTGCGCTTTTCAGATATCACGCTAAATGCTACTGACTTTTACCTGGAAGGGCCTGAAATAGGCGCGGACATCAAAATGCTTACGGGCACTGAGCTCACTTCCGGTTTTGAGATCATGGAGCTCAAAACGAAAATGACCTATGCTCGTGAATTTATGGAGTTTGACAAGCTAAGTCTGAAATCCGTCAATAGCCACATCAAAAACTTCCTCCGCTTTGAATATGCTACTCCGGCAGCATTCTCCAATTTCGTTGAAGAGGTGGTGATCATCACCAACATGGACGAGAGCAAGCTATACCTTCAGGATCTTAAACTCTTTGCTCCTTCTCTACCGGATATTGATGACGAAATCTATATTTCAGGAAAAGTTTCAGGTCCAGTTTCTGATCTTCGTTCCGACGAGTTACTGATAAGACTGGGAGAAAAGACTGCGATTTTCGGTGCATTTCGATTGGATGGATTACCTGAAATTGCCGACACCTACATCAATTTATCGCTTAAGAATTCCACCATTTTAGCAAGGGATTTAGCTCCATATTTGCCTGCCAATATTTCCAAAGAAATCAACAAATTCAATACAATACGGCTCACGGCTGATTTTGCAGGCTATTTGCACAGATTTGATACCAATGGAGAATTCAAAACATCCATTGGAAATATGACCGGAAGGGTGAATTTCGATAGGGTAAACGGCCTCCCTACTACCGTTTCCAACATCACTACGGAGAATCTTGACTTAGGAATAATTATCGAAGACAGAGAACTCCTCCAAAAAGTAAGTTTGAAGGGCCGGGTAAATACTACTGGAGATTCCCGCGACAATATATTGATCGACGTAGATGCAGATGTTTCAAAGTTCGGACTGAAAAACTACGTGTATTCGAACATCCAAACTGATGCTACGTACGGTCTTGACCTCTTCAAAGGTAATCTTGCAGTCAATGACCCGAATCTAAAAATCAATGCAAACGGAGAGTTGAATCTTAGAGAATCCACTGATTCAGTTAGAATGTCACTGGAGATTGATACTGCTTTTCTCGATCGATTGAATCTCACCGAAAAGGCTACGTTTATTAGTGGAAACTTGGACATTGATGTCAAAGGAATAGAATTGGATGACATTCAAGGAATTGCAAGATTCAGAAATATTAAAGTCGGCTACGAGGATAGATTTTTGGATGTAGGTAATTTCAATTTCCAATCGCTTTTTGCCGGAGGCACTCGGACCATGTCCGTTAATTCAGATTACCTGGTAGCGGCAGCTTCGGGTCAGTTTAATCTGGAGCAAATGAGCCGAGATCTTGACATTCTCTTACAGCAGTATATCGCCATTATCCTAAATGAGGAACAACCAATCGCGGATCTAGAGCGGGATTTTTCGGAAATCTACAACCTCGACTTGAATCTGAGACTAATCAATGTCAATCCTATTGTTCAGCTGTTTGAACCTGACCTCAGTCTCTCTAAAAACATGGTCCTGGAAGGAGCTTTCTATCAAACTAAGGAGAATACCGTTTTTAACTTTTTCACAAGCATTGATACCCTTCAATTCCAAAATAATATTGCCCGAAATATCAATATAGATTTCAACACGTCCAAACTCATCAATAGCCCTGATATTTTAGCCTCCTTCTATGTTTACTCCAAAGCACAGGAACTTGGGAAATCTTTTCAGTTTACAAACTTTGGGTTTGAAGCGATTTGGGACAAAGACCAAATGGACATCAATTTTACGCTTGATCAGGATTCTACCCAAAGTGCGGCGGATATTAATGCTTCGGCACGATTCACTTCTCTGAATACCCAACTAGCTTTTGAGCCTTCTTCGCTGAAAGTGCTGGATAGAGAATGGAAGTTTAATTCGCTCAACCTGATCACCATCACTCCAGGATTAGTTCAAGTGGATAGTTTGAAGATTTTTAATGAAAATCAATTCATTTCCCTGCAAGGAAAGGCTAGTAATCAACTGGAAGATCAATTAAACCTATCAATAAATAATGTAAATATTGACCTTCTCAATACCCTATTTCCTCAAGATTTTGATGGCACAGCAAATGGTCTAATCTCCTTCGAAAACCTATTTGAAAAAGCACTGATTCAGGGAGAGTTTACCTTAGCAGATTTTGCAATCAACAAATTCCCAATCGGTGATATGACTGCCAAGGCCGACTTGGATTTGGAGCGGCTCAACCTTTCCCTGACCAATGTCAATTCAGGTAAAAAGACGATTGACTTGGGCGGCTACATGCTGGTAGACAACCAAGAGCTGGATATGCAAGCGGATCTCAATAATGCCAGCTTGGTGATCTTGGAACCATTTTTATCCAACTACATCTCAGATATGGGAGGAAGCATTTCTGGTAATATGGATATCAAAGGCACTATGTCTAATCCTGAAATTGATGGAATCGGTAAGCTAAACAATGGGAAAATGACCATCAACTACCTTAAAACTACTTACCTTCTAAATGGAAACGTACTTTTCAAACCTACTCAAGTCAGCCTTCAGCAAGTAGTTCTAAATGATTTGTTTGGCAATAAAGCAACGCTCACGGGTGGGATAAATCACCGTGGATTCAATAATATCCAATTGGATATCAAGGCAAATCTGGACAACCTTCAGGTGATGAACACTACCGAGAGGGACAATGAAACCTTCTATGGGACGGCTTTCGTCACTGGCACTGCGGAAGTGGTAGGCACGACCAAAAACATGGACATAAATGCCAGAGCAACCAGCCGACCAAATACGGAGATCTACATTCCACTGAGTAGCAGCAGCAGTCAAGCTCAGGAGGATTTTATTCACATGATTAACATTCAGGACACTGTCCGCATTCAGCAAATCGCCGAGGAAATAAACAGACTCGAAATTGAAAATGTGAGGATGAATTTCGTGCTGGATATCACACCTGATGCCTATGCAGAAATTATCATTGATCCCCGAACTGAAGAAGGTATCTCTGGCCGTGGACGTGGAGTGCTGACGATGAATGTGGACACACAGGGTAATTTCACACTGAATGGCACCTATGAGATCACAGAAGGGATGTACAATTTCTCGCTTTACAATGTATTGAAAAAGCAATTTAGCATCAAACCTGGAGGCAGGATCAGCTGGTATGGAGATCCATACACCGGCATAATGGACATCTCTGCAGAATATACCGAAAGTGTGTCTTTGCAACCGCTACTTGTCAGCACGACAAGCAATACCAATCAAAATACCTCGGCCAGTCGCCGATATCCCGTCAAAGTTCTGCTGAACCTGGATGGTCAGCTCCTCTCACCTGACATCAGTTTTGGCTTTGATTTCAGCCAATTCCCATCAAGTGGAGAAACTCAAACTACCATTTCCTCCTTCCAAAATAAAATAGCGAATGACGAGCAGGAGATGAACAGACAGGTTTTCTCTGTGATAATGACCCGATCTTTCTCTCCAGAAGGTCAATTCTCCGGCGTTACCAACATTTCTTCAAGTTTGGGACAATTGCTTTCTTCTCAGCTGAATAGCTTCCTTGGTCAAGTGGATAAAAATCTGGAAATAGATCTCGATGTGGCTACTTTGGACCAAAATGCACTGGAAACCTTCCAACTCAGCGTAGCCTATACCTTCCTTGATGGTCGTTTGCGCGTGTCGAGAGATGGCGGATTCACTAATAATCAAGGAAATGCAAGCGCTTCTTCGATCATCGGAGATTGGCAGGCTGAATATATGCTTACCGAAGATGGAGTATATAGAATCCGCATTTTCAACCGAAACAATTACAATACCTTCACTTCTCTTTCCCTTTCAGACAACGTTTCGACATACGGTGTTTCAGTTTCTCAAAGCGTATCATTCAACTCTTTTTCGGAGCTTTTTAGCAAAATCACAAGAAAGAAAAAAGAGAAGTTGATCATCAATGACCAAGATGATTTCTTACGCTATCAGTTTGAAAATAAGGAGGAATGGAAACCTGTCCAGCTGGATAACATTGAAAAAAGACTAGATTCTCTGGATCAGGAAAGAAGGATTAGACTATTGAAAGAAGGAGAACTTTAAACAATTGCCCCTTTTTTCAGATTAATTGAATAAAAGACAATGAAGAAAGTAAGCATTTTTTGGTTCCGAAGAGACCTTAGATTAGAAGATAATCACGGATTATTCCAAGCCTTGAGCGAAAGTGAAAATGTATTACCACTTTTCATTTTTGACAAAAACATACTCGATAAGCTAGAAAATAAGGCTGATGCTAGAGTGGAATTCATCCACGATCAGACCAGCAAAATCCATGAAAATCTAGCCAAAAAAGGCTCCTCTCTCCTAGTCAAATACGGTGATCCTGAGAGCATTTACAAAGAACTTCTTCAAGAATATGAGATCCAATCCGTCCATACCAATCGGGACTACGAGCCGTATGCCAAAAGTAGGGATGAGAAAATAGCTAGGTTGCTGAACAAGCAGGATATTGAATTACATCAATACAAAGACCAATTAATCTTTGAGCCTGGAGAAATTCTGAACGGATCTGGGGAATTTTATAAGGTCTTCACTCCCTTCAGCAAAGTCTGGCTGAGCAAGCTAAATCCTTCCATGCTCGAGGCATTCAAACCCATGCATTGGAAGAACCTGCTTCCGACTGAGGAATTCCCACTCCCAACTTTAAAGGAGATCGGCTTTGAGAAAAGCGACATCTCTATTCCTTCCAAAACTGCAGATGAAGAAATCATCGCACATTATAACGAAACCCGGGATTTCCCTGCCAAAAACGGCACATCAAGACTCGGTATTCATTTACGCTTTGGCACAATTTCTATTCGACAACTTGCGTCGATAGCTAAAGAACTTAACGCCACTTATCTGAATGAATTGATCTGGCGGGAGTTTTACATGATGATTTTGGCATTTAACCCTGAAGTGGTTGATAAAGCTTTCAAACCCGCTTACGATCAAATTCCATGGAGAAATAATGAAGAAGAATTTGCTGCTTGGTGCGAAGGGAAAACTGGCTATCCCATCGTAGATGCCGGTATGCGTGAACTCAATGCTACTGGCTACATGCACAATCGCGTGCGAATGGTCGTTGCATCTTTTCTCACCAAACATCTCCTAATTGACTGGCGCTGGGGGGAAGCATACTTCGCGGAGAAATTACTGGACTTTGAATTGGCCTCTAACAATGGCGGTTGGCAGTGGGCGGCTGGGACCGGAACAGATGCGCAGCCTTACTTCCGGGTATTCAATCCAAGTTCTCAGCAGGAGAAATTTGACAAGAACTGGAAGTACATCAAAAAATGGATTCCTGAAATAAACTCAGATAAGTACCCAAAACCGATAGTAGATCATAAATTTGCAAGGCAACGTGCAATCGACACCTACAAATCAGCCCTGAATCAATGAATATCGGAGACCGAGTAAGATTACTACATGGAAATGAAGAAGGAATCATCCGGAAAATTTCGTCTAGTGGAAGAATGCAGGTAGAAATCGAGGATGGATTCATCATTCCTGCCCTCAAATCAGAACTGGTTTTAATTCACGAAACTGAAAAACAGCATTTTGGAGAAAAGGCTGTAGAAGAGAAAGAAATCGAAACTCCAATTCCTATTTCTGGTCCAAAAGATCAAGGGCTATACCTCGCTTTTCTTCCGATCAATGATCAAAGCCTGAGCCTTTATCTGATCAATGACAGTCGTCAACCTTACTTGGCGCATGCATCAGAAGTTTTCGGAACCAATCAACGAACATTACTTGCTGCTACACTAAATCCAGGCGAAGCAAAGAAATTTGACGATAGAATGCTTAAGGAAATGGACGAGTGGCCTGCATTTTTACTACGTTTTATCCCGATCCACAATACGCTGGAGAAAGCAATTCCTGCGTTTGAGCGTCAACTGAAAATGAAGCCAACTCAGTTTTTCAAGCATCTCAGCAAAGCACCTAGGCTCGATAAAACAGCATATATTTTTGGCCTGGAGCAAACCACCAAAGAGCTCGATATCCGTGCGCTGAATCAGGAACTAGACGAAATCCGACCAAAATCTGAAGCTCCTAAAGCTGTAAAACCTTCGCGATCAATTGATTTACACATAGAAAAGCTAGCAACAGATCCCAAAGGAATGAGTAACTCGGAGATGCTTCGGGTTCAGCTGGAAGCTTTTGACAGGAACTTAGACCAGGCGATCGGCTCAGGAATGGACGAGATCACGTTCATTCATGGCATCGGAAATGGCGTGCTCCGCAAAGAAATTCACAAGCGATTGAGTCAACATCAAAATATTAAGTACTTTCAGGATACGCAAAAAGATCAGTGGGGCTACGGCGCTACACTGGTCAGAATCTCCTAATCTATGCAGGCAAAGGTATCCCCTGTCTTTCAGCTTTTCGAAACTCAACATCAGGAAGCGAAGGCGCTTTTTCTAGTTTTGGGAAAGCAAATCAAATCTAAAAAAGCCATAGAACTCCTAGGGAAAATGGACTTTCTGGAGCTCTATGCTGATTTAATGGCCAAAGTTCATTTTGATATTGAAGGATTGAACTTCAATATTTTCTCGGACTTCAAACAGATGAAGAGAAGTCTGAGGAAAATCCATCATTTCAAATTGGCTGAGAAAAGTCTGAATGATCGGGAGCAAGCGCTGGGGATCAAATACAACGGCTATAGAATCCATTTGGATAAATACAAAAAGAAGCTTTATACCGAAGCTTTTGACTTGATAGTCGGCAGCACGCTGAAAAGCTGGGATGAGTTTCATCAAAAAGCCCAGACCGCAAGCCGGGGAATCAAGCCCTTAGCTATACATACAGCGGTGAATCAGATCATTCAAGAGGAACTTGAATTTTTCAATCTAGATCACAAAGGAGCAATGGATAGCAAGGCGTTGAAAGATACTTTCGAAGGTTTGCGTACGATCATCATGCTGGAAAACACGCTTATAGAAATGGGGTTTAACTCTATTTTTATTACAGGAATTCACCAGGAAATCGAAGCGCTAAAGAACAATTTGAAACCTTGGTATTCCAATCATCTTTCATTGCAGTCGTTGATGCATTTTTTGGGTGCAAAAGAAGATGTTTCTAAAAAGTATCTGGATTGGGCGAAGGAGCTCAAAGCTGAAAAGAAAATTCTCTCTGCCCAAGCTGAGGCTCAGGCACATCAGTTGTTCGATAAGATTTTGGGGTGATGAAGAGGTAGATTATTGAATCTTCTATTTGGAAAATCTCAAAGGCTAAATTTGCTGCTTTTTGGTTCCCTTTCTAGACTTTGAGAATTTCCCGAAAATCATGATAAATTAGTCTGAAATTCCATTAAGCGCATTTTTAGAATGAAAATCATCTCAACCAACATTGGAAAGCCCACCACTTTTATGTGGAACGGAAAGGAAGAAACTACCGGGATTTATAAAAAACCTACCGGACAGCCCATCTACCTTACAAAAAACGATGTCATCAACGATGAAGTCTCCAATAGACTAAATCATGGCGGTTATTACAAAGCCTGCTATATCTTTTCGGCAGAGCAATATCCATATTGGAAAGCCTTGTATCCAGAGTTGGATTGGTCTTGGGGCATGTTTGGAGAAAACTTGACTGTTTCCGGTTTTGATGAAAATGAAGTATATCTAGGTGATATTTATAAAGTTGGGGAAACGCTGGTTCAGGTTTCTCAGTACCGTGAACCTTGCTATAAATTCGGGTATAAGTTTGGGACGCAACAGGTAATCAAGCAGTTTATCCAGCACGGATATGGTGGAACTTATCTCAGCATTTTGGAAGAAGGGTATGTGGACGTAGATGATGAATTCATTCTGGTTGAACGCCCAGAGAATAGTATCTCAGTAGCTGATTTATTCCAAATAGTTTTTGCCAAAGAGAAAAATCAGGAGCTTTTGAAAATCGCTGCAAGCAGTAAAGCTATTCCTCCAAAAAAACGGTTTTTGTTGAGTTCGTATATTGATACTAATTCCTAGAACTTAGCCAAGAACTTGAGTAAACCATTGATTCACCAACAATAGCAATGATCTATTTCACACAGCTTATTTACATTCTCGACGGTCAGGAGGCAAGCTTTCTAGCGTTTGAAGCAGTAGCCATTCCGCTAATTGCTAAACATAATGGAAAACTGTTGCTCAGATATAGACCAAGTTCTGACAACATCATTGAGCAAAACATGGAAATGCCTTTTGAAATCCATTTGGTGGAATTCGAAAACGAGCAGGATGTAGCAGACTTCTTCAAAGATGAGGAGCGCCAAAAACATATCCATTTAAAAGAGAAATCCATCAAGTCAGTTTGGCTGATCAAGGGATCAAAATTGTAAGTGAGCTACCTCGTCAAAATCCAAATTAACCACCTCCTGAATTTCGTTTCATCCTGCACAAAACCGAAATATCCCTTAGCTTAGCAACTTTTAAAAACCTATCAACCCTATGGATACCTCACACAAAACCTCATTCCAGTTTATCAGCGAACCCTCAGATATCAATTTTGGAGGAAAAGTACACGGAGGTGTAGTGATGAAATGGATAGATCAAGCAGCTTATACCTGCGCCAGAACATGGTCGGAAAGCTATTGCGTAACAGTTTATGTGGGTGGTATCCGGTTTTACAAGCCTATCAATATCGGAGATGTGATCAAAGTGGAATGTGCAGTGATTTACACGGGGAGCTCCAGCATACACATTATGGTGGAAGTTTATTCCAGAGATTTTGGACACAAAGAATTTGAGAAAAAGACGCACTGCATCATCATTTTCGTATCTGTTGACGAAAATGGCAATCCGAAAAAAGTAAAGCCTTGGGTTCCTCAAACCGATCAAGAAAAGAAGTTGGAAGAATACGCAACGCGACTGAAATCACTCAGAGAAGACATTCATAACGAGATGAAGCCTTTCTTTAATGAGTAGATTTTAAGTAAGAAGTTGTAAAAAGTGGTTAGTTCGAGGGTAACATTTTGTCCCATCGGACAATTGGTATGTGGAAAAGGAATTGCTTTGTGTAGAATGCATTCCGTCGTAACGATTGAATAAGCGTAACTTTTCCAAAGTTCAAAACTTTGGAAAAGTTCTCTTGATACGCCAACCAGTAATTGTACTCTTTGCGCAAACCTGCGCGTCTTTCACGGTTCAAATCACCTACTTATTCTCCAAATCTCCTTTCATCTCCAAACTATTTCCTTCCTTGAGTTTTTGGAGAAATAGATCCTCGACGTAAAACTGCCAATCCGAAAACTTGATCGCCTGATTCGCTAAATGCACATGATGGTCCTGATCCAAAATGTAATCGTCAGGTTTATTCAACTCTCTAGTTTTACCATATACTGTTTCCAATTCAGCTAATTGCTTCTTCCACTCCCCTTCTAAATTCAAAAGTTTTTCCTTTGTAGCTTCTCTTTCCTCAGCCGTTTTGGCTAGATCCCATTCCGCCAGGAGCAATAGAGACTTATTGGTGAATTGTGTGACTTTGGCAACTTGCTCATAGACATCAAGTGTATAGGAATTTCTTAAAGCAGCTTTCTTGGATTCTGAGATTTTATAGAGAACAGAGTCTAAAACTAACTCACTGGCTTGAGCTTTCTCCAGTTTACTCTTATTTCGCACAGCCCATTCTCCCGGAGCATTTGCTTCCGGCAAAGCCAAAACAGCATCCTGCATAGGGTTTCCCATCCCCTTCAATCTATTTCTGTCAGCTTTTTCCAGCAAAGCATTTTTCCAAAAAGCTACCGAAGGCTCCAGGTCATTGATAAAAGAATAATCTTCAGACACCAATCCAGAACCAAAAGATCGATGGCGAAAGGCTGCATGCAACTCCTCCGAACTACGCTTTTTGCCAGACCATGTGTATTCAGCAAAAATCGCAATTCCTCTTTGATACAATTCAAAGTGCGGGGAATCATCATCCCAAAGCGTCAACAACAGCCCATCCGCTTTATTATCGATAGATATCAATGCAAAATCCCGAATATTGGCTGTGTTACTTTCTTCAAGCGGCATCAAGTTCCAGCGTGTCTGGCCTGCTGTAGCCCCCATCACTTGGAATCCGTGATCGGTAAACCACTGCATAGCCCTGTTATTCCCCGGAGTTTCCGGCGCACTATAGTTCCAACGCATGTAAACGCAGTTTTTCGGAAACATATCCACGTATTTATTGAGGTTGGGCTCATTAGCAGTCCAGATACTATCTACCTGCGCCTCAGAAAGATTTCTGTTAAATATAGAATTATACACTCCTGCGTTTTTCAAGGGCATATCATCCCAGAAAATCGGAGTCAACCCTCTTTCATCAGCATATTCACTGACTCTATTCAGCCAGATCAACTGCAGCTCTAATGGAGATTTACCACTTTCTCTCCCGGTAGTATGAACTTCGTCTCCCCCTACATGGAGATATTGTGCGTGTGGAAAAGCTTCAAGTGCATCGGAATACAAGTCAAACTGCACTTCATAAGTTCGGTCGTCTAGTGGATTGAAAGCCCAATCGCTGGCTGGATCATCCCGCAGATCTCTATATTCATCATGCTTGAGAATGAATGAAGCATGTCCCAGACCCTGAAGCAAAGGGGAAATCCGAATATTTCTAGCCATAGCATAATCACTCAGCTTTTTCCATTCTGCGATGGACCATGCATCTGATGAACCTACTTTGGGTTGTTTTTCGAAAGCCAGCTTATCTTCTATCTCCAGAATTATCCCATTGATTTTCAATTCTGCCAAGCGATCCATAAGCTCGTAGTAATAGTCTTTCTTTTCCAAGTGATGCTTTACATCGAGTTGAATCGCTCGATAGTTTAACGCAGGCTCATCATTTATTGAGATCAAAGGCAAAGCTGCATCTTGGTCCAGTGCATCTTGCACCAACTGGCCTAGTGTAATTACTCCATACCAGAGCCCAACTTTGGTCGCCGCTTTGATTTCCACCTGTTCCTCAGTAATCTCCAGCATGTAAGCCTCAGGCTTCAAACCCGAAGTTGATTCTAAACTAAGAGACACTTCACTTGTTCCTGCTAGCGATTTCCCTGCTATGAAATCTGATTTAGCCTGTTTGACAAATTCTTGAATTTCTGTAGCAGAAAGTGAAGAAACGCCTGTAATTTCTAAAGAAGTAGGACTTGGCAGAATCATATAGCTTCCTTCCTTCTTTGGAGAAGAGGTGCAAGAAGCCAAAATTAATGAAGTCAGGAGTAGACTAAAAATTGATAATAAACGCATGAAAAGAGGTTATTGGATACAAAGCATTATGAATTGGCTAAAATACCAAATATTCAAAGTTGATAAAGCCACTCAACAAACAATTAGAAAGCTATTAAAGCATCAGGCTTTATTATTCCCTTTTTTTGCCTAATTTTTAGGTTGAAGGTTTGTAACTCATTTTGTTCAAGCTCTAATCTCAAACCCAACCTAACCCAAAATGCTTACACTATTGATTATCCTTTTTGCCTTGGCAATGATTCTACTTGCCATCGTCAAATTCGACATCCATCCATTTCTTGCGCTTTTTTGTGGAGCCATCTTATATGGGCTTCTTTCCGGAATGTCCGGTGAGTTGATCTTAAAATCCATCTCGGAAGGTTTTGGAGGAGTTTTAGGAAGTATAGGATTGCTGATTTTGCTAGGTGTGATGATGGGGACTTTTCTAGAAAAAACCGGGGGAGCTATCGTTATTGCTGAGAAAATTCTCTCGTGGATTGGGGAAAAATCGATCACACTTGCGATGATGATTTCGGGCTACATCTTATCCATACCAGTATTCGGAGATAGTACCTTTATCATGATGAACCCGATAAGCAAATCTCTTTCATTGAAAGGAAAGGTACCTTATGCAGCGACGACCATAGCTTTGGCTCTCGGTGCTACTGCTTCTCACTCGTTGGTTCCTCCTACTCCCGGGCCAATCGCAACTGCCGGAATCTATGAGGCGGATCTTGGAATGATCATTTTCTATGGATTGATTGTGAGTTTAATCGCTTTAATTCCCTCTTACATTTTTGTCAAAAAAGTTGCTTATAAAATTCCGTTGGTGCCAAAAATGGCAGTTAAGACTGAGGAAATTAATAAAAAAGAAAGACCTTCTGCATTTGCATCTTTCCTGCCCATCATCGTTCCTTTGATTTTAATCATCACCGCTTCAATTGCAAAGTATCCTACTAAACCCTTTGGGGAAGGTGGTTTTTACACCTTTATCCAGTTCGCTGGAAGTCCAGTTATTGCCCTGCTTCTGGGATCTTTTATGGCGTTTACCCTTCCAAAGAAATTCGACGCGAAGTTACTTTCCTCTTCTGGCTGGATCGGTGAAGCAATTCTGATCGCAGCGCCTGTGATTCTGATTACGGGCGCAGGAGGAGTATTCGGGAAAATGCTGCAAAACTCAGGAATCGGCGATCTGGTGAGCTCAAGTATGAGTGGAGCAAGCTGGGGAATTTTCCTTCCATTCCTGATTGCCTTTGCGTTAAAGACAGCCCAAGGGTCCTCAACTGTGGCAATGATCACAACTGCTTCGATTATTGCTCCGTTGCTTGGTTCTCTTGGGCTAGACTCTGAAACCATGCGCGTATTTGCAGTTTTGGCCACCGGAGCCGGTGCTATGGCGATTTCCCATGCCAATGACAGTTTCTTCTGGGCTGTAACGCAACTCTCCGGATTATCTATCAAGCAAGGGAATCAAACACATAGCCTAGGTACATTAATTATGTCTGTGACGGCAATAAGCGTCATATACTTGATTACATTGGTAGTAGGCTGATAGACAAAATTTAATGAGATCTACTATCCTTCTTATATCCGCATTTCTTATTTCAAGCTTTTCCCAAGCCCAAATTCTCAAAAAGCCAATCCCAGATAAACTGGTCGTTTTGACTTTTGACGATGCGCCGGCAAGTCAGTATTCGGTAGTCGCACCCTTATTGAAGAAGTATGGATTTGGAGGGACTTTTTTTGTCTGTGAGTTTCAACCTAATTATGCAGACAGCACCTTATATATGAATTGGCGTCAAATTCAGGAAATAGATAGAATGGGCTTTGAAATCGCAAATCATACGCATACCCACGCCAATGTCAGTAAATTATCCCAAGCAGAATTCAATCAGCAACTTGGGTACATAGAACAGAAATGTGACTCACTAGGAGTTCCCACGCCCACCAATTTTGCCTATCCAGGTTATGGATTAAATACTGATGCGCTCGAATATTTGGAAGCAAAAAACTATGTCTTCGCCCGGGCTGGAGGAAGCAGAGCTTACGATCCGTTGAGTGATCATCCCTATTTGATACCTAGTTGGGCAACTGATGAAAAGAACAAAGTGGAGATCATGAAAGCTTTTGAACAAGCCAAAGAAGGAAAGATCGTTGTTCTGACAATTCACGGAGTTCCGGACATCGAGCATTCTTGGGTGAACACTCCACCTGAACTTTTCAAGGAGTATTTGGAATATCTAAAAGAAAATGGATTCACAGTGATTTCTCTAAAGGATTTGGAGGAATATATTGATGTGAAAGAAGCAAAGCGCTTAATCAAGCCGGACTTTTCGAAGAAGCTTAGTAATTAAAACAGCCTACATAAGAAATGGCTTGAATAGAAATAAGAGGTTTCTAGTAAATTCCGTTCAGTAGGAACGAGTGGTTGGTAGCAAGAAAATAGTTTCAACGAGGTTCGTTCCGTCGGAACGACTGGTCAAGAATTGACACCATACGTTCCTACGTAACGAAAAAACCTAACCTTATGACATTTAGATACCGGCCAACTGTCCCCCTGGGACAAAATGCTAATCAGGTCTAACTTTGATTTCGGCTAAATTGCTCATAGTGAAAAAGTTTCGGTCCTGATAGCTATATGGGACCGAAACCTAACAGTAGTCGAATTATAAGATATAACCTTTGCGAACCTTCGTGCACTTTGCGGCTAAAAAAAAATCACGGCCTCCACGAAATTCTCTGCGTACCACGCGGCTAAAAATCAAAAAGGTGATCCGTTTCCAGATCACCTTTTCAAATCAATTTTAAATACTATTCTTAAGCAAGATCGTAACGATCCAGCATCATCACTTTGTCCCAAGCAGCTACGAAATCATTGAGAAACTTCTCATTAGCATCCGAACTAGCATAGAACTCAGACAATGCACGTAGCTCTGAATTGGATCCAAAGATCAAATCAGCACGCGTTCCAACCCATTTCATTTGACCTGTCTTACGATCAGTTCCTAAGAAGGCATGGGCTCCTTTGTCAGCGGCTTTCCAAGTAGTGCCCATGTCTAGGACATTTTTGAAGAAGTCGTTGGTCAAGGCTCCTGGAGTGGAAGTGAACACACCATAGTTTGAACCATCGTAATTCGTTCCGATCACTCGAAGTCCACCCACAAGAACAGTCATTTCTGGTGGAGTAAGCTTCAGCAATTGCGCGCGATCTACGAGCATTTCCTCAGCAGAAGCTTTGTGGGTAGGACGGTAATAATTACGGAAACCGTCTGCCGCTGGCTCCATGGCTGCAAAAGATGCTACGTCAGTTTGAGCCTGAGTGGCATCAGCACGTCCAGGAGTGAATGGAACAGTGATATCACTACCTGCATTTTTAGCAGCTTTTTCTACACCAGCACATCCTGCCAATACAATTAAGTCTGCTAAAGAAATCTGCTTTCCTCCAGCTTGATTGGAGTTGAATTCCTTCTGGATTGCTTCCAATTTATCAATCACCTTACCCAACTGAGCTGGATTATTCACTTCCCAGTATTTCTGTGGGGAAAGTTTGATTCTTGCACCATTGGCACCTCCACGCATATCCGATCCACGGAACGTAGAAGCAGAAGCCCAAGCAGTGGTAACTAACTCAGAAACAGAAAGTCCAGATTCTAATACCTTAGCTTTCAACGATGCAACATCCACATCATTTACCAATTCATGATTGACAGCTGGAATTGGATCTTGCCAGATCAGTTCCTCTGTAGGAACTTCTGGACCCAAGTAGCGTTGAATTGGCCCCATATCCCTGTGTGTTAATTTGAACCAAGCCCTGGAGAATGCATCTGCAAACTCTGCTGGATTCTCGAAGAAACGTCTGGAAATCTTCTCATAAGCTGGATCTTCTTTCAAAGCCAAATCAGTAGTCAACATATTTGGCGCATGTCTCTTAGCCGGATCGTGAGCATCTGGAACTGTGCCAGCTCCGCCATCGCCCTTTGGCTTCCACTGATGTGCGCCAGCTGGGCTTTTGGTCAATTCCCATTCAAAGCCAAATAAATTCTCAAAGAAATTATTGCTCCATTGAGTAGGAGTAGTAGTCCAAGTGACTTCGATACCAGAAGTAATCGTATCTCCAGAATGACCTTTTCCATAGGTATTTTTCCAACCTAAGCCCATCTCTTCAATACCTGCTCCCTCAGGCTCATGCCCAACGAATTCTCCAGGATCTGCGGCACCGTGGGTCTTTCCAAACGTGTGTCCACCTGCAATCAAGGCTACAGTTTCCTCGTCGTTCATAGCCATTCGGCCAAAAGTCTCACGGATATCGTGTGCTGCCCCGATTGGATCAGGTTGTCCTTTTGGGCCTTCTGGATTCACATAGATCAATCCCATGTGAGAAGCTCCGAGTGGATTTTCCAAGTTTCTTTCGCTATCCGAACTTCCTGCATACCTGTCTTGATCCCCGAGCCATTCTCCCTCAGAACCCCAGTAAATATCCTCTTCTGGTTCCCAGACATCCACTCTACCTCCAGCAAAGCCAAATGTTTTCAATCCCATCGTTTCCAAAGAAACATTACCTGCTAGAATCAACAAATCTGCCCAGGAAAGCTTATTGCCATATTTTTGCTTGATCGGCCACAGTAAATAACGCGCCTTATCCAAGTTGGCGTTATCTGGCCAGCTATTAAGTGGAGCAAATCGCTGAGATCCAGATCCTCCTCCACCTCGACCATCAGCGATACGATAGGTACCTGCAGAGTGCCAAGCCATTCTGATAAAAAATGGACCATAGTGCCCGAAATCTGCAGGCCACCAATCCTGTGAATCGGTCATCAGATCAGCAAGATCTTTTTTCACCGCAGCCAAGTCCAACTTCTTGAATTCCTCAGCATAGTTGAAGTTCGGGTCCATAGGGTTAGACTTCGACGAATGCTGTCGAAGTATATTCAGGTTCAATTGATTTGGCCACCAGTCGCGGTTTTTAGTTCCGCCACCAGCAGTCTGATGAATTGCTCCACTCGTAAAAGGGCACTTAGCCGAGCTATCGTTTACATCCCAAACTGGGTCTGTGTAGTCATGTCCGTTTTCTTTGTTATCCATTTTGTTATCCATAGTATTAGGGTTTGTGTTTAATTTTTAACAAGAGCCAATTTAGGCAAAGGTTTGTTTATGTAATAAAAAATTCAATTGATAAAAACTATGATACTTATAGAGTTCACGATATAAGTCTTCAATTTTTATCGAAGTCAGTGGCCAATCAAATTATCAAATATTCTGGAAACAAGCTACTTTTAACGTGATTGAAGAGGCTGTTCAATTTGCGGATTTTGTTGAGTTTTCGCTAAAAGGTAGTATTTTGAAAATGTTAAATCGTTAAAATTCGATAGTTGGTAGTTTTTTAAGTCCTCTTGTCTCAATTCATTTTAAATTCAATCTAATATGGTAACACTGCTCATTATTATTGGAATTGTTTTACTGGTGGGAGTAATTCTCGTTGGCATTTTCAATCGTTTCGTAAAAAACAAAAACACAGTAAAAGATGCCTGGAGTAACATAGATGTCGCGCTAAAACGACGCTATGATCTTATCCCGAATTTGGTCGAAACTGTAAAAGGCTATGCCAGTCATGAAAAAGATACACTGGAAGCGGTAATCCAAGCCCGAAATGCAGCCATGGCAGTGCCCTCCGATGACATCAACAAGCAAATTCAAGCTGAAAACCAACTCCAAAAAACATTGAGAAGCATCTTTGCTTTGAGCGAAGCTTATCCTGACTTGAAAGCCAACACCAACTTTCTGCAGCTACAGGATAAACTCAATGAGATCGAAGAAAACCTGGAGAGATCCAGACGTTATTATAATGGTACAGTCCGTGAGAATAACACCTATGGCGAAAGCTTTCCTGCAGTACTTGTAGCAGGCATGTTTAATTATCAGCATTTTGACTACTTCGAAGCTGAGCCTGATAGCCGCGAAAACGTGAAAGTGAGCTTTGATTAACCAATATTTCTCTCAATCATTCAAGTTGCATTACTTTCTTTGCTCTTCGGGCTGGATGTCGGATGTAGGGTGACCCATGCACGCCAAAATCTAGATTGTAGCTTATTCCTTATGCTATTGGTAATATATTTTCAAAATCGAGCATACACCAAATCATTAATTAGAAATCAACTTTCCTTGCCATTCGCAATGGTTTTTTCACAAGTTCATGAGTACTAGTATGAAACAATTGGCCTTTCTTATTCTCTTATTTTTTGCTCAGCTAGAAGTCTTTTCTCAGGATTTCAGCGTTACCTCCTATTCTGTTAACATCAAAATTCATGAAGAAGGGTACTTCGATGTGGTGGAGAAATATGACCTCAATTTCGAAGTGCCAAAGCATGGGATTTTCAGAGATATTCAGCTGGCTTATGACTTGCAAACTGAAGAAGGCGAGCTGGAAAAACGTCAACTAAAACTCAGTAAAATAGAGGTCCCAGGATATAAATTTGATGCACCTTCAGCATTTGGACAAAAATATTCTGATAACGCCCGGATTAAAATCGGTGATGCAAATGTGAACTTGGAAGGTCCGCAGCAATATGAAATCAGGTATAGAGTAGAGAATGCTTTCCTTTTTGAATCAGAAGCAATTCAGTTCTATTGGAATATCAAGCCGAGTGATTGGTATGCTCCTTTTAATAAAATAGACTTTCAGGTTAACCTGCCTAGTGGAGTTTCTCTTCAGAAAGATGATTATTTCTTGTATTCCGGTACCATTGGATCAAATGTTCCCACAAATGATTTTGAGACCAGCTATGCTAATGGAATTTACTCGGGTAGCAGCAAGGAAGGCATAGTTTCCTCGGGCGGGGAAGCAGTTACAGTTTTGCTGAAATTGCCGTTGGGAAGTATCAAAGAAATCAAGCCTGTTTGGCCGTTTTGGTCAGATTATGGTTGGATTGTCCTATTGACTTTCGTCTATTTAGGATTTCATGCAATATGGAAAAAACATGGCAAAGACGACCATGCCACTACTACAACCAGCTACTATCCGCCTACAGGTATGGATCCTGCTATGGTGGGTTTCTTGATTGATGACTCTGGTGATACTGTTGATCTGATCTCGTTGATTCCATTTTGGGCTTCTCATGGCTATTTGAAAATAGAGGAAATAGACGAAAAGGGTTGGTTTGCAAAGGATGACACTAAACTAACGAAGTTGAAAGATATTGAAGCAAACGCTCCATTATATCAGCGCCAACTATTCAATGGTCTATTTGCCAGCAAAACAGAGGTTCTCGTCAGCAGTCTTAAGGAAAAATTCTACACTACCATGAGTACCGCAAATGGGAGTTTGAAGGATGCCGCCCAACTATATTATATAAATAAATCCCGTAAAATAAAGAATTACACAATTTTCGGATTGATACTTTCGATGCTCATTCTAGTCCCTACTTTCTTGTTTTTCTGGGGAATAATTGCTGCCCTTGTTGCCGGTGTTTCTCACATTTTTTTATTGATCATGAGTCAGTTTTTGATCAAAAAGAACAAAGAGGGAACTATGATTCTGTCTGAGCTCAAAGGCTTCAAGCAGTTCATCAAAGTAGCTGAGAAAAATAAACTCAAAATGCTACTTCAGGAAGATCCCACCTATTTCGAAACTACCATGAGCTACGCCCTAGCTTTTGGGATGTTTGACAAATGGGCAAAGAAATTTGAAGGCTTGAATTTGCAACCACCAACTTGGTATTATTCCTCCACCGGGAGAATGATGACGATGAATCATTTCTCCAAATCATTCAACAATTCCATAAAATCCACTCAATCTACTATGGTCAGTTCCCCATCTAGCTCTGGAGGTTCTGGTGGTGGTGGCTCATCTGGAGGTGGCTTCGGCGGCGGCGGTGGCGGAAGCTGGTAATCAACTCATATAATGAAAAACAGTGTATTTATAGCCACTAGTCTGGATGGCTTCATCGCAGGAAAAAATGATGAGCTGGATTGGCTATCTACTTTTCCAGAAATTGACCATATCGATATCGGGTTCAATGAATTCACCGCTGGAATCGATGCCCTACTTATGGGAAGAAATACCTTTGAAGTTGTTGCTGCATTTGAAGGAGAATGGTTTTACAAAAAGCCTGTATTTGTTTGGAGCAATTCATTGACAGTGATACCAGAGAAGCTGAAGGATAAGGCATTTCTAGTTAAAGGAAACATCATGGAAGTTCTTGCAGAAATTCATGGCAAAGGCTTTCACAACCTTTACATTGATGGAGGAAAAACCATTCAGAGTTTTCTGAAAGAAGATCTAATTGACGAAATGATCATTACGACAATCCCAGTGTTATTAGGGTCGGGTATTCCTCTATTTGCAGATTTTCCAAAACAATTGGTATTTGAATGCATCAAATCAACCCGTTTTTTAGATAAGGTCGTTCAAAACCATTTCCTCAGATCCAGATAAATTTACCTCGCCGTCCAGCCTCCATCCACAGTCAGCATAGAACCCACCATAAAAGTTCCGGCATCTGAAGCCAGATAAATCGCTGCTCCTTGGATCTCTTCCAATCTCCCCCATCTGCCAAGTGCAGTAGCACCCACGACAAACTTCTTCCCTTCTTCAGTATCAGCAATCGGCAAGTTCATTTCTGTCAAAAATGGGCCAGGACAGATTGCGTTCACTGTAATATTAAATGGAGCGAACTCCAGTCCAAGTGCCCGGGTCATCTGAACGACTGCCCCTTTGCTCGAAGCGTAAGGCGTTCTATTCGATAGCCCAACCAATCCTAGCGTACTCGCCAAATTGATAATGCTTCCTTTCCCCGCTTCTTTCATGTAAGGAGTTACCGCTTTGCAGCAAAGCCAAGTTCCGGTCACATTGATATCCATTACTTTGCTAAATTCCTCCAACTGCAATTCATCGATTGCTCCCCGGATGTTTATTCCAGCAGAGTTGATTAAAACATCTATCCTTCCAAAAGCTTCGAAAGCTGCTTTTGCCATGGCTTCTGTTTGGTCTTTATTCACAACATCCGCTTCAAAGGCAATAGCTTTCACTCCATAAAGTTCGGTTATTCTACGAGCCGATTCCTCGCCTTCATTTAAATTTCTACTGACGAGCATCACATTTGCACCAGCAGATGCAAGACCTTCGGCCATCGCTAAGCCAAGTCCTTTGGAGCCACCTGTTATGATAGCTGCTTTTCCACTTAGGTCAAAAAGTTTGATTCCGGGTAACCTACTGCTATTTGATTCTTGAGTCATGTTTTTTTGGATTAATTGATTATCGGGGTCATTTTCTAATTTATTTCACACTTTTCACCTTTGACTTCATACCACTTACAAATTTTACTTTTCACATTTTCCAAAAATACTCACCCCAATCCCAGGGAACTTCGGCTATACTGCAGACATGCTAACACATTCTTCTCTTCATAAGCCAATTGCTCTTCCTTACTCAGACCTGTTACCTGAGGGAGCTCACCTTTGAATTGATTTTCTTCCATCAATCGCTCCATCCGGTACACATCCAATCCTGACAAATGATCGAATGTAGCCCAATAGCTATCTTTCATCACAGGAATTTCTAGGGGATCGCGCGTGATCATCTCCAAACTAAAGTTGATCTGCGGATTATGTTTCTTACAAAGTTCTACAGCTGATTTCAAATCAACAATTCCTTCACCTAACGGAACTTCGGAAAGCAAAAATCCATCATGGTAGTTTTTTATACCCATATCCTTTACATGCGTAGAAAAGGCTAATGGGGCTAAAGTCTGTATCACATCCTCTGGTGTTTCCATAAATGAAACGTTATTCCCAAAATCCAAAGTCACTCCCACCCATTCACTTCCGAGGTTGTTTATAATCCAAGCAAGCTCCTTAGAGGTCCAGTCCTTATGGTTTTCTACTGCCAACTTCATTTTATGCTTTCTCACAATAGGCTCAGCTAGCTCAATTGATTCTATCGCTGTTGTTCGAAAAGTCTCGTATTCACTTTTCGTCTTGAAGATCACATAGCGTCTTCCGCTCAGGCAGGCAGTACGCAAAACCGAAGCTCCAGCCTCCTTTGCTGCCAGAACTTCTGCTTCAAACTTAGCAACCTCATTCTTCGACTTTGGTAAACCAATGCTTCCTTCCAGATACAAACCCGTTTTTTCACGAACATCCCGAACTTTCTTCGCAAAATCCGTAGCCCAACCATTCACTACCGTCTGAACTCCCCCAGCTCCGATTTCCTTACAATGCTCCATCAGACTCAGCGCATTTTCAAAGCCTGGGTATTTCTCACTAGGTGAATCAGAATGCCATCTTGCAGCATAAGAATGAACGACTATTCCCATCGGAACTCCTTCGAGATAACTCGGAAGTTTTGGGAAAGGAAATGACATGGCAAGAACTCCAAGACCGGCTTTTTTCAGAAAATCTCTCCTATCATTTTCTTGCCTAGCGGACAAGGGGTGGAAGGGTAAAGTAAACATGGCATAATCGGTTATTGTGGATCTTCCTTAGGCAAGGATTCTATATATTCATTTAGCTCAGTAGCTTTCCAAGGATATACTCTTCCTTGGGTGGTCATCCGAGTTTTACTAACAGTACGGCCTGAGATCGGTGCGGCTTGATTACCCCACTCATTCCTAATATAAGTCAAAATCGCAGCAATACTTCCATCATCCATAGTCGAATGTGCTGGCATTACAGGCAAAATATCCGGTGAATCATACGTCTTTCCCGCTACCTCAATTGCTCCCTCCAGCCCATGCAGTAGTATCATTGCCAATCTTCTCTCATCGCCGAGTACCCATTCCGAATTTGCCAACGGTGGTCCCATTCGAGTCGCACCAGCACCATTTGAACCATGACAACCTGCACAAGTCACCAAAAACTTTTGACGTCCATCAGCAAATTGCTTAAGCGCTTTCTCATCCAACTGATTGGCAACAAGCTTCACTTCTGAAGGAGAATAGCCAGGCCAAGCAAACATTCGCTTCAGCATTTCCACTCGATTATCATCGATAGGAAGATCAGTTCTTTGGAAAAGTGCTGGCTCTGAAGACAGAAGAATAGGCTCCCTATCTTTTAGGTTTGCTGCTTGAATAGACATTCCTGAGATCAGAATATTTTCCTTCCAACCCAGCTCTTTAGCATCTGCCATTTTCAATAGGCCATTTACCTCAGCAGATTTTCCATTTTTCAACACTGAAGTAGCAAGAGTCTCCAAAAAGATCTCCTTGATTTGATCTTGATTTTTCCAATCAGAAGAGGCCCAGAGCTTTTGCAAGAAATCGTATTCCCTCCCTCTCAAGCTACTCATCATGGCATCACGCATCAGTGGATCTTCTCCATAGTTTGAGAAAATAGCTGCAAGTACTTTTTCAACATCAGCTGCAGACAGCACATAGCTACTCAAGGCAAGTTGCAGTGCTTCTTTTCTATCCGATTTTTCCACTGCATTTTCCATCGCTGCTCCCAATTTGGATCGGATTTGCGAAGATTCTTGAGAAAATGGCTCCAATAACCTTAATGCTGTATTTTGAACTAACCCCTGAGAATCTGAAAAGACCTTAAGTAAGAGATCTGCTGATAGTAAATCCAATCCTTCCAGTGTCCATAGGGCATGAAATCTTCCAAACTCGCCAATTTCACGATTCAATGCTAGAGCAATCAATGGGTCTTTAACAGTCATATCTTTTCGCTCCACCAAGAGTCGCTGTGCCATATCTCTGTACCAGCCATCTTTATCAGAGAGAAAATCTATTAATTCTTCATTGCTTGCTTGCGAGAGCTTTGGCGTCGCTCGGGTAGTTCCCCCTTTAGGAATAATTCTCCAAATTCTACCTAGGTGTACTGGTGTCAACAATCCCCTGCCTATCGTTTGGGCACTAAGGTAAGGAGTGAGATATTCCCCATGCTGGATCAATCCACGATACATATCTGCTACATATAAAGCTCCATCTGGGCCAGTTGCAAAACTTGATGGCCGAAATCGCTCATCCGTAGATGCTAAAAATTCTTTCCCCGGATTAGGATCATTTCCAATGATGATATTTCCGTCCTCTGAAATCACATTTCGCTTAATTAAATTACCCGCTGGCTCAGCCACAAAGGCATTTCCATAATATTCTTGCGGAAAAAGTGTACTTCTGAATACATAGGGCGCGCAGGCAGCCGTAAATTCCATCAATTTCTGATTATCATCCAGTACCCCTGGAATATAGCCCCTGTTTACAGCAGGGGTACGGCGAATTGGATAGACCCTCCGATCCTGAGCTACTCCATGATCAATTCCCGTCGTAGGGTTATGATTGGGATTTCTACGTAAATAATTGGGAGAAACTAAATCAGCGTGAAGTTGAGACCAGTTATAATTGTAGAATAATCTTCCTTGATCATCTTGGCTGATTCCCCATTGACCACGGAATTCTGTGGAGTCTCTAATCCATTCTCCTCCTTGATATTTATAACGTAAGCTTGATTTGGCATTATAATACCAATTATCCACGTTTCTTAACAATCCATTATCAGAATGCTCAGGATTTCCAGATGATGCATACGTGGAATCCAGCAGGACTTTTGTATCAGCTTTGAGGTCACCATCCAGATCTTTCGTGACCCAAAGTGCAAGGTTTTCAGCTACCAAAACACCATCTGCGAAAAAGCCAAGTGCTCGAGGCATGATCAAACTATCCAGGTAGATGGTACTTTTATCCATTCTGCCATCACCATCTTCATCCTCCAACACAGAGATTCTCCCTAAAGGTTTGTCTTCCTCGGATCCTAGCGTATCAGTCATAAAACCCCGCATCTCAATTACCCACAGCCGGGCATCCTCATCAAACGTTATGAAAACAGGATCCTCCACCATGGGTTCGGCTGCAACAAGCTGAATTTGAAATCCAGCTTCCAACTGAAAACTTTCTAATTCTTCTTGAGCTGATTGTGCCGGAGAAGGGTTTGAGGGATCTTCTTGTACAGATTTCGAACAAGAAAACGTGGTAATTGCTATCAAAAAACAAGAAGCAATACGAATAATCGACATACTACAATTCGGTATTTTGGGTTTGAGCTAAGCCCTTTTTAGTTGCAAACCTTCATCATTATGGTCAGCGATTAAAAGACAGTTTACAATTTGAAACATATTACACTCTTACACAAGAAAGAATTTAACCAACTGCTAGATTATTCTATTTCAAGCAACTGGAAAAATAACGCACATATTGAGTACCTTCATTTCCTACGCCTAAACCCTCCGTCATGAAGAAAAATATACTTTTGGTGGCTCTTTTATTTCTTTTTTCATTTTATGTAGTGAAAAAGGAAGTTTTGGACAAAAAATCCCCTACTTCTGTAACACTAATCCAGTCCGAGCTTTCTTGGAATGGAGACTCCTTACCAAATTACCCAATTTCAAAGCCTGAAATTTCCATTCTAAAAATCACCATTCCAGCCCATTCCGAACTACCGCTTCATTATCATCCTGTGATCAATGCTGGCGTGTTACTCAAAGGAGAGCTTTTTGTAATCGATGAAGACGGAAATGAGCTCACGCTAAAAGCTGGTGACCCCATCGTAGAAGTGGTGAATAAAAAACATTTGGGGAGGAACTTGGGAGATGAAGATGCTGAAATAATTGTCTTCTATGCTGGCAGCAGAGGGATGAAGATTACCGAAAAAGTACAATAGTCGTTTCCAAGCCTTAACTTTGTGCAAAATACAATTCCATGAACTTTTCAGAATTAGGACTATCCAAGCAACTACTTGAAGCTATCGCAAAAGCTAATTATGATAGCCCATATCCTATACAGGTGCAGGCTATTCCTGCTATTCTTCAACAAAAGGATGTGTTTGGCATTGCCCCAACAGGTTCTGGAAAGACAGCTTCTTACATCCTTCCAATTCTGCAAAGACTTCAGGATAAAGCTGAGAATAAAGGGCGTATGATTCCAGTTTTGGTATTGGTCCCGACGCGAGAACTAGCCAGTCAAGTCGCTGAGGTAACTGAGAATTTTGCTCGCTTTTTGAATAGAAAAGTAAAGGCCTTGGCTGTTTTCGGTGGAGTCTCTATCAATCCGCAGATGATGAAAATCTACGGAACTGATATTTTAGTCGCTACACCTGGCCGCTTGCTGGATTTGCTTTCTAAAAACTCCCTAAATCTGAATCAAGTAGAAGTTCTTGTAGTAGATGAAGCAGATAAGGTTTTGAACATGGGATTCAAAGAGGAAGTAGATCAGATCTTGGAGCGACTTCCCAAAAAGCGTCAAAACATCCTTTTCTCAGCCACCAGCGAAGAGTCTGTGGACGAGTTGACTAAAGAATTGCTGGATGAACCTATCAGGATCTCTGCAGAGCCAGACACAGTTTCTCCAGACCTGATTAATCAATATGCCTATCGTGTTCCGATGGAACAAAAAGGACCATTTTTGAGATATTTATTGAGCACGGGTAACTGGTCCCAGATTCTGGTTTTTGCCTCATCCATCAGAGCAGCGAATAATATTGTCACCAAGCTTTCTAAAAATGGGATAGACGCTTTGGCATTTCATGGCGACAAAAGTCAAGGTGCCAGAACCGAAGCTTTGCATCGATTCAAAACCGGAAAAACACGTGTGCTGGTAGCTACTGATCTGGCAGCTAGAGGAATTGACATCAAATTTTTACCCTTGGTAATCAACTATGAATTACCAAGATCTCCGAAAGATTATGTGCATAGAATCGGCAGGACTGGCCGTGCTGGAGCAGCCGGAGAAGCGATTTCGTTGATTGCTGAAGAGGATTTGCATCACTTCAAAATCATTCAGAAGAAGATGAAAAAACATGTACAGTTGAGGAGTATAGATGAAATTGAGTTTTGAGGAATTTCATTATCTGCGATCACGCCAATAGATCTATTTACTTTGTTTACATGGCTGGAAGTCCGAAGACCTCTGCCTTACGGTAGGCAGAAGTGATCAAAGTTACCTCACTCAAAGTGTACCACACATAAAATCGCTTTTACTGCTAAACAAATGCAATAGCAGGTGTAACTATTGAAAAAATCTATTCTTCGGCATTTTTTGATAAACCCAAAATCTTAAAAATTAATCCTACTAATTTTCATTACAGGCAACTCTTCCTTATCAAATCACCAATAGATTTAATTTCTATCTAATTATATGCTAATAAATTAACCTGATATTTACGAACTCAATAACAAATGAGTCTGTTTACCCAAAATAGTTACTAGTTAAGATCAAAATATTTTTAGGGTGGAAAAGAAATACAGCAAAACGGAATACTTCAAAATTGTACTGGTACTAGGTGCGTTGTGTACGATATCTCCTTTTTCTATAGATATGTATCTCCCGGGATTCCCTGAGATGTCGGAGACGTTGAATACGCCTATTTCGAATATTCAATTATCCTTGACTGCCTATCTTGTAGGAATCGCTATAGGCCAGCTGTTTTATGGCCCTTTACTGGATAAATACGGACGAAAAAAACCTCTTTATGCAGGTTTAGCTATTTATATCTTAGCATCAATAGGCTGTGCATTGTCTCAATCTGTTGAAAACCTGATTTTCATGCGCTTCCTTCAGGCTGTAGGAGGCTGTGCCGGAATGGTATCAGCTCAAGCAATCGTGCGCGATATTTTTCCGGTAAAGAAAATTGCACAAGCAATGTCTTTGCTTGTTTTGGTGATCGCAGTTTCTCCGATGATCGCTCCCACTTTGGGTGGATTTGTAACTGCAGCGTATGATTGGCATTGGGTTTTCATTATTCTTGCGGCTTTGACGGCTATCATTTGGATTGCTACTGTAGTGGTGCTTCCAGCGGGTGCACTTCCCGACAAGGAAGTTTCCTTAAAACCTAAGCAGGTTTGGAAAAGCTACCTGAAGGTTCTTGGCAATCGTCAATTTCTGGTGTATATGCTGGCAGGAGGGATTGCAGGTGCTGCTCCGTTTGCTTACATCGCCAGTTCTGCTGATGTATTTATGAATCTTTATGGCTTCAGCGAGCATCAATTTGGCTGGCTATTCGCACTATTGGCCTTTGCTATGATTGGTTCCACTCAATTAAACCACATCTTATTGAAGAAATTTTCATCCCAGCAAATCATAAATTTCTCCTTGCATTATCAAAGTTTCACAGGCTTAGCATTAATCACGGGCGTGTTTTTCAATTTGCTGAATGTTTATAGTTTGATTGGGTTGATGTTTATTTTCCTTACAGCGCATGGATTGAATGGGCCAAATACAACTGCGCTTGCTATGGCACCATTTTCAAAAAATGCAGGTTCGGCTTCCGCTATGTTGGGCAGCATGCGCATGGCAATTGGAGGAATAGTCACTGCGATTGTCAGTTTATTCCACGCTACCTCAGCATTCCCGATGGTAGTTGGAATGGCAATTTGTGCTTTTGTTGGATTTGTGGTATTAAAGATGGATCAGACCCTACCCGGTACCATCAGTCGTCAAAAAAATAAGGAAGCATTCGCTTCTTAATCCTATTCCCTATTCGACCAAAAGCTGGAGTTCGAAATGAATTCCGGCTTTTTTTGCTTCCTAAATTATCATCGGAGAGCGCGGAGTTTGGCGTGCAGATCCGCAGAGTCAAATATATCCTATTCTTTTCGTTCAAGATCAGTCTTAGATCTAAATCATTGCATTCTTCAGACTGCCGCAGATAAAATAGTTCGGATATAATTTATCCATCTTAAAGCATTCTGCCATGAAGACTTTGCTAAAAGCATCTCGGTAAGAATTCCCGCTAATCTTTTCCCATAATTGCCTTCACCAAATCAGGATAAATCTGTGCCCCTGAATTCCTGTCAAATAGTGAGGAACCATAGTCACCCCCATGTCCATTATCCCAATAAAAAGGCACCAATCCATGATCTACAGCACTTCCTGTGATGTACTTCAAAAAATACGCACGATAGATGTCATTTTCTTCAGCCTTTTTATCCGTAGCGCAATATTCCCCCAGCATTACCGCAACTCCCTTATCAATAAATTTTGACTTCATTTTCTGAAACTGCGCATCCGCATGCGCTTCATCTCCCCAATTTGCTTTCTTGGAAGGGTCAGTCGCGTTCGATCCCCATTGGGTAATAATTTCATCCTCACGCAAAGCGAACTCATAAGGATCATAATAATGCACTTCCACCATCAACCGATCTGCTGTATCATCTTCCGGCATTTCAAAAAAACTCACGCCATGATCAATGTTTGTATTGAATGTCTGAACGACGAGATTTCTATATGCATTTCTACCACCAGTAGATCGCACGGCATCCACGAACGTCTGGTTGAATGAATTCTGAACTTGGTAATATTCAGGTTTCGGCGTACCATAATCACCATCTACCAAGACTTCGTTAGTCCCTGCAAAAAGGAGATGATCATCATGATCTCTGAAATTTAGGGCTATCTGAATCCACATTTTCTCCAATCTATCATTCACATAGTCTTGCTGCGCAAAAGTTGGCTGCATCCAGCCTTCATCCCAGTGAATATTCATCAAAGCATACATGTCATTGTCTATCACATAATCCACCACTTCGGCGACTCTTGCCATCCATACAGGATCTATTTCGTACGTTTCAGCATTGGTGAATTTGCTCCACGCAACTGGGATTCTTACAGAATTAAATCCAGCAGCCTTGATGGCATCGATAAGTGCTTTGGTAGTTTTCGGGTTTCCCCAGGCAGTTTCTCCTCCGATTGCTTCGAGGGAATTCCCAAGATTCCATCCAATACCCATTTCTGCTGCCAACTCAAGACTGGAAATTTCACGCATACCTGTATTATCTGAAGGGATGTAATAATCTGGAAATTGAAGTTCACTCGCCTCCTGTGTAATTTTAATCGGCTGGATGATGGTTCCGGATCTTACATTTATGACAGAAGTTCGGAGTTCTTCCGTGGAGTTTAAAGCTACTTTTACGGAGATCTGAGCATTTCCAGACCCTTGGCTTGGGCTCACAGTAATCCACGACACATCGTTATCCACCTGCCACTGTTGATTGCTTGTCACAGCCAGACTCAAGGTTTCTTCGGCAGATCCGAACTTTAGCTCGTTGGAAGAAACCAGAAAAGATACCGGTTCTTCCTTTTCCCCACAGGAGAAAAAAATCAGAGTAAAAACTAGCACTGGTGCCAAAAATCTAAATAGGTTATTCATAGGGTTCGCGTTTACTGTTCCAAAAGTATTCAATCCGCGCTTCCCAAAAGGGATGTAAATGTTAGGTAAAGGGGATTCATTTGTTGCCTGGCTTGGCAAATGGCAGAAAGTACTCGTTGTTTCACCTCATATATGCCTAAAAAGAATATTCCCTACTTTTGCATTCGTCTATCCCATATATGAGTAATTCAAACCTTGCAATAAGAACCGTAATTTTCAGCATGCTGGGAAATGTTGGCTTGGCGGTGATTAAATTTCTGGCGGGTATTTTTGGAAATTCCTATGCCCTGATTGCTGATGGAATTGAATCGGTCGTGGATGTATTTGCCTCCATTCTTGTACTTATTGGTCTGCGTTATTCTGCCAAGCCTGCAGATGAAAACCATCCTTACGGTCATGGCAAAGCAGAACCTTTGATCACTTTTCTTGTGGTGGTATTTCTTATTATTTCCGCCAGCACAATAGCTTGGCAGGCTTATGAGCATATTATCACCCCACATAATTTACCCAAAGGGTTTACGCTGATCGTTTTGGCAGGAATTATTCTTTGGAAGGAAGTGTCCTTTCACGTAGTAATGCGGCGTAGCAAAAAAATAAACAGCAGTGCCCTCAAAGCTGAAGCTTGGCATCATCGAAGCGATGCGATCACCTCAGTAGCTGCATTTATCGGAATTACGATCGCACTTTTTGGGGGCAAAGGATTTGAAGTAGCAGACGATTATGCGGCATTATTTGCGGTAGCATTTATACTTTACAACTGTTACAAAATCTTCCGTCCTGCCTTGGGAGAGGTAATGGATGAGAATAATTACGAAGAGTTGACAGAGCATATCCGACAGATTTCTCTCACAGTGCCTGGTGTGAAAGGCACGGAAAAGTGCTTTATCCGTAAAGCAGGAATGGAATATCATGTAGATTTACACGCATTGGTTAAAGGCGAGCTCACCGTTACCGAAGGTCACGACATCTCTCATCAGCTGAAAGACAAGCTATGCGATGAGATTCCAGAACTAGGAAATGTCTTGATTCACATCGAGCCTTTTTAATGAGTTTATTTTAAAAAGAGAAATTTCCATACAATCATCTAGAGGTCTGAATTTGCGTATTTGCCAGCCTGGGCTACCGTGGTTTGAGCGGATTTGTGTATTTTTCTATCTGCTTTCAAATCCTTAGTCGATTTGTGGTGTTTCACTAAATTCCTGATAAACCCTATGAAAACCATTTTAACAATTGCCCTTTTCCTTTCTGCCACTTTTGCTTTTGCGCAAGTAGAAAAAGATGTAGCTTCTCAAGTAGAAAAACTGCGAGTAGCATTGATCGATCCCACTATTGCCAATCTTAGCGAGATCAGCTCTATCAACCTAAGCTATGGTCACTCCAGTGGAAAACTGGAAAACCAGGCGCAGTTCATTGAAGCTTTGGTAACTGGTGCTTCCGATTTTGCAAAAGTCGATTTTCAAGATCAAAGCATTCAAGTAGAAAAAGATGTGGCTATCGTTCGTCATAATTTGGCAGCAGACGTTTTGGATGGTGGTACAAGTAATTCGATAAAAATTGGAGTGATCCTAGTTTGGCACAAAGAAAAGGGCCAGTGGAAATTACTGGCCCGTCAGGCATACAAACTGCCTTAGATTATTCAGCTATTTTCTCCGGTTCTATAGGTTTCTTATGCCAATATGAAGCAAGTATAGAACCGCTGACATTCATAAAAGGTCCAAATACAGCAGGAGCTAAGCCAACTGTTGCGATCTTTCCCATCTCCTTGGCAATACCGGAGGCTAGACCTCCATTTTGCATTCCCACTTCTATCGCAATGGTTCGGCAATCTTTTTCGCTGAGTTTAAATAATCTACTCGCCCAATACCCAAGCACATAGCCAAAGAGATTATGAGCAATCACCAGCACAATCAGCAATGGACCGATATCCAACAGACTATCTCTGCCTGCAGCTACTATCACTACCAGAATCAGGGCGATGGCTGCCATAGAAATTATAGGCATGAGATCATCCAGCCATTTAGCTTTGCCACGAAGAAAATAATTAAACAACAAACCTGCACCGATTGGTATGATGACCATTTTCACAATGCTAAACATCATATCCACCACATCAATCGCAACAAATTCTCCTGCTAGCCAGCCCATCAAAAAAGGAGTGACAAAAGGCGCCAATAAAGTGGTAACTGAAGTTACAGTAATGGAAAGCGCAAGATTTGCTCTGGCAAGAAAAGCCATGACATTTGAAGCCATTCCACTCGGAGAGCAACCTATCAAAATCATCCCAGCAGCTATTTCAGGTGGAAACCCGCTCATTTTCGCGAGTGTATAACCAATGAAAGGCATAATGGAAAACTGACAGAGTACACCTATCAAAACTCCCTTGGGCATTTTCACGACTCCAAGGAAATCTTTAATGCTCATGGATGTCCCCATGCCAAACATAATTATCTGAATCAGCGGGACGATTGAAGCGCTGAACTTATACCCATTGTACTCGATGAAGTATTGGGGAAAATAAAGAGCTAAAGCAACCGACCCAAAGATCATCATGGAATAGGCATAACCTTTGAGATGTGTGCTTCCCAAAAAGGCAATTGCGCAAACAAAGAAAAAACCGATCCAAAGAAACCCGGCGTTTGCGATTCCTGAAAAGAGACTGGTAGCCAATGCGGCTAAGAATAATACAACTGTAAGTATTGAAAGTGCTTTGGTGATTTTTGGATTCAAAATGACGGTATTTTGGGTGAGTTCACTTGAATTTAAACCGAAAACCAGATTTCAAATCTAGCTCCCGGGTTAATCCATCGGTAAAATAGGTATTTCTTAACTATAGGTTCTATCGTGAGAACGCTTTTCGTTCCACATATCAGTAGGGGCAAAATAAGAGCTATCAGATGGATGAAGGTGAGCTTTCACCACCTCTTCATTCAATTCGATTCCTAAGCCTGGAGCATCCAGAGGAACTGGCGCATAACCTTTATCGATCATTTTTCCTCCACCAGTCATGGTTACTAAATCCTCCCACCATGGTACATCCACAGAGTGATGCTCAAGAGCTAGGAAATTTTGAGTGGCTGCAGCGCAATGTACATTTGCCATAAAAGAAACCGGTGTTCCAGCCTGGTGCATCGCCATGGAGATACCCTTTTCCTCTGCATAATCAGCAATTCGCTTAGTCTCAAGCAGGCCTCCAGAAGAAGCTAAATCCGGATGAATAATGTCTACCGCGTGGTTATCGATCAAGTCTTTGAAATATTGCAGAAGGTAAATATCCTCACCTGTCGTAGTTGGTGTATTGAGAGCAGTGGTGATCGTTTTATGTTGCTCCCACATTTGCCAAGGCACCATATCTTCCAGCCAAGCCAGACGGTATTTGTCAAGTGCTTGACCTAGTCGGATACAATTGTTCAAGTCAAAATGTCCGTAATGATCCGTAGAAAGCGGAATATCGTAGCCTACCATGCCGCGAACGTGATCTACGATTTTTGCCAGCTCATCCAGTCCTTTTTCTGTGATTTGGACACCAGTAAATGGATGGGCAGTGTTACCATAAGACATGTACCCACCTGACCACTGACTTCGTCCGTTTTTGAAGATTTCAGGATTTACTAGACATCCGGGAATATCCATGATCTCACCGATGGACACATCCATTTTCAACCAAGTATATCCCTGCTCTTCCGTTCTAAATTTGATCAGTTTCATCTGCTCTTCAGGGGAACTAGCCTCAGGAGTATCAGCATAAAGACGAATAGAATCTCGATATCTTCCTCCAAGCAGCTGCCATGCAGGTACATTGTAAGCTTTGCCACACAGATCCCAAAGTGCCATTTCTACGCCACAGACACCACCAGCTTGACGGGATTGTCCACCAAACTGCTTGATAATTTTAAAAATCTTCTCCACGTTACAAGGGTTCTCACCCAATATTCTGCTCTTCAGCATCAAAGCATATTTAGGATCAGCTCCATCACGTACTTCCCCTAGCCCATAAATCCCTTGGTTAGTATCAATTCGAAGAATGGCCGTACCACCCATCACGTTGGTGTGCGCATATCGTAAATCAGTGATTTTCAAGTCGGAAGGCGCGGATGCACGACGTACATTCTTAGTGGTCTCAGCCATGGTATCTTCAATACTAAGTCCCATTAACGCAGTTAAACTCAAGCCGCCAAGTGCAGTTTTTTTCAAAAAATCTCTCCTATTATCTTTTGTCAGTGGGTTGTCGATTTCAGCTTGGCGCTGTGCAGTATAGGCACGCTCCTGCTCCTTATTTTTCTGAATGAGGTGTTGTAAGGTGTTTTTCATGTCAATTAGGTTTATTGGGTTAAAGAATTTTTGAGTATTGCAGCTTTATAGAATTTCAAGAAATCAATAGTTTCTCTCCTTCAGGTAATCATCCAATTCCTGCTTAGTCATTGGAAGTTTTCCAGGGTAGTTATTCAACCAGTTGAGAAAGTCTTTCTTAATCTCATCCGTCCATTGGCTATCTATCTGACCAGCTAAGTATTTTCCTTCACGAAGTCTTTGGTGGCCAAATTCATCTCTTAATCCTGTCACTTCAGAAGTCAACACAAGCTCCTCTACCAGATATGCTGGAATAAAAATCACCCCATATTTTTTAGCCAAAACCACATCTCCAGGAAGCACCGTAGCTCTACCAACTCGAATAGGACTGTTAATTGAAGTAAGCATCATTTGTTGGATATAGGACGGATCTTGACCTTTCATCCAAGCATTGAAGCCTTCTATCTCAGAAAGCCCTTCCTGATCGCGCACAGATCCGTTGAAGATTACTCCACGTTGGGATTTGGCATAGATGGCATTGCCGAGATTATCTCCGATCAGCGTTCCGTCGACGATTTTCCCATAGCCATCGGCCACATATACATCTCCGTTAGTAAGAATATCTATAGGCCAGGAGTTCGTCCCTCCTTTTGGAGATCTCCCCTCTTTTTCTACTCCTTGATCTTTGACTTGCTTCTCCAAATCCGGTCTTAGAGGCATATATTGAGCCGTCACCACTCTACCTGTCATAGCCTCTTCTGGTAGCATGATTTGCCACTCGCCTTCGTATTGGTTTTGATAGCCTTTATTTCTCAAAACGCCCCATGCTTCTTCTATTGAGATGTTTTTAAGGCGCTCCAGAATTGAATCAGAAACTTTCGGTCTCCCATCTGCGGATCTTTCTCCAGTCCAATCTGAAGTGAGCGCTTTGATGTATTCTGGAGAAGCTCCTACATTTTGAGCAGTTGAATTAGAAATAGTGGAAATTCCTAGGGCAGCAAAAAGAGTTACTGCAACTAGTGTTTTTTTTGTGAAATTGGGTCTTATTGAAACTGAGATCATAAGCTGGGTTATTTGATTTAAGCAGTGGTTGCCTTGAATTGGCAACCACCTTTATATTCATTATCTATTCAAAAAAAGGAATGCCGGGAACTGCATGCTTTTTCATTCCTTCTTCGTTGATTTCCACTCCGATACCTGGTTTTTCAGAGACTGTGATAAAGCTATTTTCAGTTCTTGGACCATCGTAAGTGACGATATCTTTCCATAAGTCATCTGTGTCCATGTAGATTTGCCATTCCATAATCTGGAAGTTGGGCACAGAAGCGCAGACGTGACAACTGGCCATTGCGCCTAAGAAAGAAGCAACCATGTGAGGAGAAAAAGGCACATAATAAAGATTTGCCAGATTGGCGATACGCTGTGCTTCACCGAGTCCGCCTGCTTTTTGCAAATCCGGCATAATTATATTGAGTGCTCCATCAGAAAGTAACTTGGTAAAACCGTAAGCGAGGTAAATATTCTCACCGGCACAAATAGGTGTACTCGTCTCTTGAGTGATGTGCTTATACATTTCCGGATTATCAGCAGGAATAGGTTCTTCTAAAAACATTAAGTTTAAAGGTTCGTAGGCTTTCGCCATTTTCATTCCAGTGACCGCATCGTATCTACCATGCATATCCACGCATATATCAATGTTTGGGCCCACTTCTTCCCTCACTGCAGCGATGGCATTGTACATTCTGTCTACTTCTGCGGGACTCGCGGTCCAGTTGAAGCGGTCATATTTATTCGGATCTCTAGCATCGTCCACGTCAAATTTTACAGCATTATAGCCTTTGGACACTGCATTTCGCGCGGCCATAGCATAATCATTTGGAGTAGGATTGGTAGAAGTATATAGCGCAGTGTCGCAGTAAACACGAATTTTATCCCTGAACTTCCCTCCCAATAATTGGTAAACAGGAACATTAAACACTTTTCCTGTAATATCCCAAAGTGCAGTCTCAATTGCTGTGAGAACAGCCACAAAAACTCCAGACTGTGCACCACCAAAAAAAGCTCCCTTCCGGATTTGCTCTGCAAGACGATTGGGATTTAAAGGATTTTGCCCTTTGAGCTGATTACCCATCCGCTTGATCATATAATAAGTTCCTTGGATCGCATCAACTGCCTCTCCACAGCCCCAAACATCTTGATTGGTATAGATTTTCACATAAACGGCACCTCTTACATAGCCGCATTTCACATCTGTGATCTTTAGGTCTGACGGATTGGAATAAGGGTTTTGCTTGACTACAGCAGCATTCAATCCTTGCCCAAAAGTGGATAACATGCCAGCTCCAGCCAAGCCAGCTACTGCTCCTTTTTGGAGAAAGGATCTTCTTGAATTTTTAGATTTCATAGGTTTTAAGGGTTGTATTTAAAATTACCAAGTTCTGTTTTTTAGAATTTCTTGGATTTGTTCTCTAGCTATAGGTAATTCATCTATATGGGATTCGAGCCACTGTGAAAAGTCTTTTTCTATTTCATCAGACCATCTCGTGTCGATATCTCCGGCGGTGTATTTTCCTTCTCTGATTCGCTCATGTCCAAACATATCTCTCAATCGAACTACTTCTGAAGTAACTACCACCTGCTCCACGAGATGTGCAGGAATAAAGGATACTGCTCCATCACGACCTAAAACCACATCCCCAGCCATCACCGTAGCTTGACCGATTTTTGTAGGTTTATTAATTCCGATTAGCATTGTATTCAAATCTCTAGGTTGATTGTGATGGGAAGGATGGTAGCTACGGTAATAGGAAGTGAATCCACCAATTTCCTTAAGCCCGGCGATGTCTCTGATCGCTCCATTGTAAACGATTCCATTTCCTGAGTTTGCAAAAATGGCATTACCTACATTGTCACCTATGGTAGGACCTCCATCATGAATACCAAATTGGTCGGCGACATAGACATCGCCTTTCACCAACAAATCTACTGGCCAGACATTTTGCCCTTTCTTCCCTTCAGCTTTCCCACGTGCATCAATAGCCCCGTGAATGTCTGGTCTGCCTGGCATAAAAGTAGCCGTCAGTGCTCTTCCTACCATTATGCTGTCCGGATTGATCATTTCCCAGCCATCGGCATATTGATATTTGTAGCCTGCATTTTTCATTACTGCCCATGCTTCATCATGAGTCACTATTCTCATACGCCTCAGCAGGTCATCAGACACTTTAGGGCGACCATCTTCAAATCTTTCTCCCTTCCATTCTTGGGTCAGAAAGAGCATTTCCTCTTTTGAAATCTGTTGAGCAAAAGAATCTATTCCAATAAAGAATAAAAACAGCAAGGTTATATAGGTTTTTTTCATTTTGGAATATAACTAAAATCAAAATAAACCGAGCCTGGATTTTCCAAGTTCGGTTCTATACTTATTTGTCCCACCAAACTTTAGTAGCTAGGTTGTCAGCCCCTTGTGCAGAAATTGCAGCTTGAACATTCTCAGAATTTACTGAAATCTCTGAATTTGGATAAGTCAGTCGGTTGATAAACTCTACTTCCCTACCCTGATAAGGATTTGCTTGAAGAATTGGAAATCCTGTTCTTCTGAAATTCGCGAATGCTTCAGGTCCATTCAGAAAGGAGGATACCCAGTATTGCATTCCTATTTGCTCCATTGCTTTGGAAGAATCAAATGGATTTGCCGATAGATATGCATCTATTTCTCCCAGTGCAATAGAAGACCCTTCATCTACCGTCCCCAATTGAAGCATGTGCGCACGCACGCCCGCATTAAAGTAAGATTCTACATCTCCTGAAGTAATCCACCCTCTTTGTCTGGCTTCTGCCAATAGTAGGTAGTTTTGAGAGGCTGTTACCAGAAAGTTCTGTGCTGTATTTTTTGCCAATCTCCTTCTATCTGCCTGCGCAAATTCATAGAAACTAGCTAATCCTAAATCGGATGCTGCTTTTACTGCTCCTGCATTATCATTCCCCATTGGCATACCCACATGTACATCCGCTGCATAGGTACCATTCGCAGGAGTTTGCTCAGGACCGGATTTTGCACCGACGTAAGTAATAGCAATTGCGGGAAGTCTAGGATCATTTTTGCTTCGCAAATATTCTACAAATGGCTCTGTCAAATAGAAATTGGAAGCCTCAGTAGCATTAAGCAAGTTGCCTATAGGATTCGTATAATTAGGATCATGCTTGAGAGAAGCATTTTCGGAATTGGTAAGAATCACCCCGCCTTGAAAAGCTTGTTGCACCACGGACTGAGCTGTAGTAGGATCAACTTCACTAAGTCTCATGCCTGCTCGTAGAAGTAATGAATAGCCAAAACTTTTCCACTTCATGATATCACCTGCATACAGAATATCTGCAGTTTCGATGCGTCCAGAAGGATTCAAAGCGGCAGATGCCTCTGACAATTCCTTGATTAAATCAGTGTAGATCACTTGTTGGCTATCATATACAGGCAGATATATTTGCTGTGAATACCCAACCCCTCCTTCAAAGTATGGAACACTCCCGTAAGTATCGGTCAAAACCATATAGGCATTTGCCTGAATGATTCTTGTCATGTGGTATAGATTTTCCCGAGAAGGATCCTCTTTTATCTGACTGATGACATCTTTTGTGTTTTTGATGACATTGCGATAATATGCCTGCCAACTGTCATCTGTGACTCCTCGATTGTCTTGGTTATAGTTAGCTCCCGTGAGCAGGCCAGAATTAGGAGAAACGATCTGTTGAACCACCCCGATCTCATAAATCAGCGTACCTGTACTATATGCACTTCCAATAATGGCATTGTTTAACTGAAATGCCGGATCAATAGAAGTTGCACTGACCTTATTGGTATTAAGTTCGTCGAAATTGCTGTCACATGCTGATGAATACACCAGAATGGAAACTATAAATATGTAATTAAGTATCTTTTTCATGTCTGTATAGCTTAGAATTTGACATTAAGATTAAAACCTAAACCTCTGGTAGATGGTAGTCCAGTGGACTCCATGCCGACCAAATTATCCGAAGAGTAGCCGAAAGATTCTGGATCAATATTGTCAACCCATTTCTTTATCATGAAAACATTGTTCGCAACAAAATTCAGTTTCACGGATTTGAATGGTTGCTTCTCAGGTAAATGCTTGGTAAAGTCATAGCCTAATGTGATCTGCCGAAGCTTCCAATAGCCCCCATCATAAATGACAGGCTCCACTAATGCCTGAGACCTCACGACTTCCCAGTAAGATTGGACTGGTGCAACTACTGTATTTATTTCACCTGCTTCATTCACTCCCTCGCCTACTACACCTCCTTCTCTTCCTTCGAGCGTCATCTTATGAAGACCATGTCGAGTAGCATTGAAATTAGTACCTGAAAGCATGATATTCCCCAATTTGAAATCTATCAGGAAGGAAAGCATGACTCCTTTGTAATTGAAGGAGTTGTTGAAGCCACCTACCCAATTTGGTAAGGCACTCCCGAAATTGACCAGATCTGTAGTTCTAAGGGGAATTCCATTAGCACCGAAAATCTTTCTTCCTTGATCATCTCTTTTATAGCCAAATCCTGCCACTTGCCCCATTTCCATTCCTACGATTTGTCTCAATTCACCATTGAAAACGTGCGTTCCTACCGTAATTCGTTCTCCAGGCGTATCAGTAAGCAGACTAAGTACTTCAGTTTTATTGTATGCGGCATTTGTGGTGAATTCCCACGTGAACTTCTCATTCTCAACTGGAACCAAGGTCAAGAGCATTTCTACTCCTTTATTTTCACTTTGACCACTATTGATAGATGTATTTACAAATCCTGAGGCATCTGAAATCTGTGCACTAACGATTTGATCTGTCGTAAGCTTTCTATAGGCAGCCATGTCGAGGCTAACTCTGCCTTGTAACATGCTCAGTTCAAAACCCACTTCAGCTTCTCCGATTCTCATTGGACGCAAATTGGGATTTGGAAGATTGGTCCCATTTGGACCTCCGATCGGCTGACCACCAAAAAGGTTATTATTGATTCCATAGAAAAGCACATTGGAATATGCTCCTACATCTGCGTCACTTCCCACTTCAGCATACGCCACTCTCAGCTTGCCAAAATTCAACCAACCTGTTTTACCGAAATTCTCAGTGAACACCCAGCTGGCTGAAACAGAAGGATAAACAATACTTCTGTTTTCCTCCGAAAGTGTGGAGAACCAATCGTTTCTAACTGTTCCTGTCAAAAACAGCATATCCTTGAACGACACTTCCGCTGATCCATAAAGTGAGTTAACTGCCCGCTCATTCAGATCGTAAATCGGATCTTTTGCTCTACCATTCTGAACTGTGTAGAGATCTCTAACTACGAAGTCGGTAACCTGAACACTATTCCGATCAGACCTTCGCTGCATGTGATTGCCTCCGAAATTTGCATTGATGGTGTAATCACCAAATTCTTTATTCGCATTAATCAAGAAATCTGTGTTGATCTCACGGAATCTGCGTGACTCCTGCGTATAAACCCCATTGACAAAACCAGCTGGGGCAGCAGCTCTGGATGCCTGACCTGTAGGGAAGTTGTTGTAATCCTGATCACGGGACCAGTAATCCTCCCCTACTCTCCCTTGGACAAACAACCAAGGAAAAAGCTCATATTTCACAGCTACGTTTCCAAAAATCCTATCCCTTTTGATATTTTGAAATTGCTCTTCAAGCGTGAAGTATGGATTGGTACGATTACGGAATCTAGAGTAAACAGCTTCATTTCCATTAGCATCGTATTTATTTTCATCCAGTACATTTAGCGGCATGGAGTTCGCCATATTGTAAAGGGCAACTGGAATGGTATTGTCCTGCTCCCCGATATTTGGAGGATTTTTATTGTCCTCTACAGAATAGTTGAAATTACCTTTGAAGCTCAATTTGGATGTCAAGTCATAGCCAAAACCTAAGTTGATTGTCTTTCTGTTGTACGTGTTATTTGGTACAATACCTTTGCTATTCAGATCGGAGAAAGACAAGCTCATACCACCTTTCTCTGTGGAGGTAGCGAGCGTTATGGAATTGGTCATGTTCTGACCATTTCGAAAAAAATCATTGATAATTCCCTTTACAGGCTCATAAGGCACCGTTACTCCATCAAAAAGCATTTGTGTCATGCCAGGTTGGAATTTCTCTCCAAACGACCATTGGCCTGAAGTTGGATTTGGAGTAGTTGGTCTGACACCCTGTTCGCCTTGACCATACTCATATTGGTAATCAGTAAAGTCCAAAGGGGCTTCATTGGTGTAGTTGAGGTTATAAGTGACACCTATTCCCCGAGAATCATTTTTACTCTTGGTAGTAATCATGACCACTCCGTCTTTTGCTCTGGATCCATAAAGTGCAGCGGCAGCGGCACCTTTCAGAATGGTCATAGTCTGTACATCATCAGGATTAATACTAGATAGACCATCACCACCATCCGAAGTATTTCCTCCACCACGAACTCCAATTGAACTATCTGATCCGCTGCTATTTGGATTCGTACCAAAGTTGGTATTGTCAATCGGAACGCCGTTTACTACAATCAAAGGGCTATTTTGACCAGAAATAGAAGACTGACCTCTAATTCGGATTTTTGATGTTCCGCCGGGACCAGTTCCTAATGCTGAGATGGATACACCTGCCACTTTCCCTTGAAGGGCATTCATGACATTTGGCGTTCTATTGATGGTCAACTCGTCAGATTTCACAGTGGAAGTAGCATAACCAAGGCTTTTAGCGGATTTTTCTATGCCCAAAGCTGTTACGACTACCTCTTCTAGATCGCTCTCGTCTACTACCATGGTGATGTTGATTTCCGACCTGTTTCCAACTGTGATTTCTTGATTGAGGTATCCGACAAAGGAAAACACCAATACAGAAGCTTCACTTTCAACATCGATAGCATAGGTACCTGAATTATCAGAAACAGAACCCACTGAAGTTCCCTTCAACAGGATATTGACGCCAGGAAAGCCCGCTCCTGTCTCATCAGTAATCCTCCCCGTTACAGGAATTCTTTGGCGTTCCTTTTTGAGTAGGGAATTCCTTGTAGTCTTCGAACCGCTAGCGCTAATCTTATTATCCGAAATGGGTAAATAGTTAGTTGCTTGAATATATTTCAATTCAGAATCTTTGGCTGATTGGCCAGACTTAGCTTGAAATATCACATAAAAAGTATCGCCAGCTTTTTCGTAGCTGAGTCCTGTTTCTTTCAGGATCACTTTCAATCCCTCTTCTACAGAATTAAAGGGAGAATTCGATGGCTTGATCTTTTTTGATTGAACTAACTCATCCTTGTATGCGATCGAGACATTAAATTTATGCTCGAATTGGGTCAAGACCTCTTTTAGATCCTTGTTTTCATTCCTAGACGTATAGGTATCTAGGCGTTTTTCTGAAGCTAACAATCCCTCGACTTGCGCAGCTGCAAACCAAGAAATCGAACAGCTCATACACATCAGTAGTACAAACTTTCTCATTGTAAACAGGTTTTAGGTTATTTGGGGAATACTTCATTTTGGGTTATTTAATCAGGTACTTATTTCTCTCGTTTACTATTTCAATGTTGAATATTTTGGAGATCTGATCCATAAACTCCGCTGAATCTCCAAGTGGCATTGAGCCAGATGCAGTTTGGGATAGCACCTCCTCATCCTGTATTTCTATTTCAATTCCGTAATTATTTCTGGCCATTTTTATGATTTCACCTAGGCTTGTTTCATCCAGATGAAATACATTATCCTTCCATGAGGTATAAAGCGATGTGTTTACTTTTTTCCGCTGGAACTTATTTTCCTTAAACTCCACCAACTCACCTGGACTCATCACGATCTTGCCTTCTTTCTCCTTCACCGGAAAACTTAACGTAACCAACCCTGAGGTGAGCACAACCTCTGTTTCTTGAGACCGGTTATAGACATTGAATTCCGTCCCCAACACCTCTATGGCTACATTTTGAGAACTTAAAACCTTAAAAGGTTGATGATCTTTCTTATGGACTACACTAAAAAATGCCTCTCCCTCTATCCAAATCTCTCTTGCCATCTGACCCTCCCAATTGTCAATAAAAGTCAGTTTGGAATTTGAATTCAAAATCACTTTTGAACCATCAGGAAGCATAAGCTCTTTCGTCTCTCCAAATGCAGATTGGTATTCGATTTCTTTTGGCAAATTATACCAGTACCAAGCTAGAAATACCAATGCGCAAGACGCCACAGCAGAGGCAAAAGGCCAGAAAAACCTCCTGTCTGGAGTTGGCTTAGAAAACTTTGGGGGCTGCTTGATCTCGCTTTGGATGGCGCCCCAAACTGAAAGCATTTCACTTGGTTTCATCTCAAGCTTTGCATGTTCCAAACTCAAAACCAACCTTTTTGCTTCATCGATCAACGCCACTTTAGATGGATTAGAATCCTTCCAATCCATCCAAAACTCATCGTGAATTGGGTCAGAATAAAGCACCCATTCCTTGAAAAATGGATCTATGACAAAGTCATCTATTGAAAAATTAGAGTAATCTGAAGGTTGATGATTCACTAGGTCTCTTTTGGTTATTACCTATAAGAGTGTAGAAGTGCTAAAACCTCATCATTTTTTTCAAAAAAAATTCAAAAGCAAAAAAACTAAGCTAAATAGTTTAAGTATGATGCAAACAATAATGCTTTGAGCACAACTTTCAAGCATTGCAAGGCCTTTGAAAGTAGATTATGGGCAGAAGCCGGAGTGATAGACATGATACTGGAAATCTCAGCATAACTGAGGTCATTGAAATATTTGAGAACTACGATTTCACGCTGCCTCTTTGAGATTTTAGCCAGTGCATTAGCAACTTTGCTTTTATTATCCTTCAAATAGTCTTGGGAAATCAACTCTTCTTCGATAGATGATGCAAATTCAATTGATTGGCTATCTTCATTCAGCTCTGAATAAAGTTTACGGTCGCGTGTAATGTGCTGTATGAGTAGATTCCGAAATGATTTAAAAAGGTAATATTTGACAGAATCAATCTCAGAAAGCCCTTCTCGTCTATTCCAAATATTGGTAAAAAGCTCCTGGATGCAGTCTTTAACAAGCTCACGGTTATAGCAAAAATGCATTCCGTAATTGAAAAGTAAATTAGAAAAGCGTTGGTACAAATTTGAAAATGCAAGGTCATTCCCCTTTCTCACACTTAGCCACAATACTTTGTCGTCAGATTGAGAACTAAAGGAAGACTTTGGGCTTTTTGAAATAAATAGATCAACTGTACTACCCATATTCAAAATTTTATTGCTGTAAATTTCGTTTTTAAGGTAGTAAGTTTTTTGATCTATATCAAATACTTATTTTAGACATTGAAAAATAACCATAGACAAACTATTATAAAAGTTAAATCAACCCAGCATCCCTGCTATAAAAAACCCAGCATAAGTCCCCAGCGCATTACCCAAACTACCCACCAGGACACCTGGAATAAGAAGATCTGGGCGATTCAAGCTTTCGGCGGAAGCTAAGGCAGTAGTATTACCGCCCACATTCGCCTGAGAAGCCACAGCGATCACATCCCAGTCTACTTTGAAAAGCGCACCGATTCCAAAGATCACGGCTCCGTGAACCAGAACAAGAATACCCACAAACAAAAAGAGAATCCCTGCCAGATCTCCTAGACCTTTGAGCGTGCTCAGGTCGCACAATGCTCCAATCGCCGCTAAAAACAAGAGTATAAGAAAAAACCCTAGCGTATGAGTTCCTGACAAGTTCTTTATTAAAGGCATTTGTGCCAAAATCAAAGCGAGTGTCGTGAGTATTAAAATCTCTGGGATTTGAGGAAAAAGCTCAAAAACGAATTTGGAAACCGCCATAGCCAAAAACGCCAAACCTAAAATAGTCGACAAGCTTGCTATGCTAATCGACTCTTCGTTTTTAATTGGTTGAGATTCAGCAGCCACAGGAAGTAACTTTTCTCTAGGAAATAAAACCTGCAAATACTTGGGTGCGATCAAGGTGGCAATAATCCAAACGGTTCCTACTAAACTATCTACGACGGTGGTTGCGGCATACAAATCCACATTTTCATTGACGTGGTAACTCAGAGCTATTGCATTGAAATTTATACTTCCGCCGATATAAGTTCCCGTGTACATTCCTGCTACCGCGTTTGCCATATCGCCTAGTTGAGCTGCGGGATTCACCAAAAACCAAGCTACTAATACCCCAATGATCGTCCCCAGTCCACCCACACCAAACATAAACAACATAGAAGCACCTGCCTTCTTCAGACTTTTAAGATCCACTTCCAAAAGAGCGATGAAGATTCCCATCGGTGCCAGATAGAGAAAAATCCCGGTATAAACTGGATTACCGGAAGTAGCTGTTGGGATTACACCCGCATTAGCCAATAAAGCAGCTATCAAAATCACTAAAATTGGAGTTCCCAAAGTCTTCCAGCCCTTGAATTTTGCAAGCCAAACAGCTAGCAATACGATCACACAAAGCATTCCACTTACATATAGAGGGTCTTGAGTCCAAGTCATGTGGGAAATTAGGCAAAAATTGGCTTATCGCTTTTAGAATAATCCCTCATTTACTTTCCTTATTCTCAGATGATAGTTTTAAATCTATTTCTGCAATTGCTGTAAAAAAACACTAAATGCATCTTAATAAATGGCACTCACAAGCAATACGGAAACTTCTATACCCCATTACTCACGGCCAAGCAGGTCTACCATCCCATTAAACCAAGTGGACACCACAGCTGGCATAATTGCGAACAATCAGCCTAAACTATTTTAAAATAGCCTTATCTTATGCCTTCAAATCACTTTTAACTCACACAATGAAAAAAATCTTTACAAGTATTGCTTTGGCCTGTATGGGATTCGCTTGTACTCCAGGTGCTACTCCACCCATCGCTTCGCAAATCGGGGAGAGCTCGTACACGCCTGGAAGGGTAGTTTGGCATGATCTGGCTTCACCTAATCCTGAGGCTTCCGCAGCTTTTTATGAGGCAGTTTTTGGATGGACAACTATTCCGCATGGAGAAGGAGACAAAATGGTTTGGGTCTTCAAAAACGAAGATAAACCCGTTGCCCTCATGGCATATTACCAAACTGAGAATGGTTCAGGCGAATGGATCGGAGCCATATCTGTTGATGACGTGACCGATGCTACAACTAAAGCAAAAGCTCAGGGAGCCAAAATCATCAAGAAAGCGATGAACGTAGATGAAAGAGGATCCATCTCTTTTATTCAAGATCCACAAGGAGCTAGCATTTCTCTAATCAAACTTTCAAACGGTGATCCAGAACCGGCTCTAGCTGAAGTCAATACATTTTTGGGACAGGAACTTTGGTCCAATGAACCTACTCAATCGGCTTCCTTTTATGCGAATGTCGTAGGCTACACTGCTGAGGAAACTGACACTCAAAAAGTCCCATACACCATTTTCAAAATGGGGGATATGAATTGCGCCGGAATGCTAAAAAATCCAGCTCCAACAGTACGCTCACATTGGGTTCCTTATATCAGAGTAGCTGATCTAAAAGAAACTCTTGCAAAAGCGACTAAAGCTGGCGCAAAAGTACTGGTAGAGCCAAACCCTGAAATCAGAAATGGCAATGTCGCCTTATTGATGGACCCTACCGGAGCACCAGTAGCAATTCAAGTTTACAATCCTTAATCCAACATCGAAATGAAGAAGAAACTATTACTATTCGGTTTAATCGTTTGTGCATCCTTGCTGGTCACTGCTTGCGCAAATATGTATGTATCAGGCGGTGTAGGTATGAGTTACTACGGTGGCCCGTATGGTGGATACGGCATGTCGCCTCATGTCAATGTAGGGATGTATGGTGGTGGAATGCGCTGGTAAAAAAACTCAATAATCAATATTCAAAAACAATGGTCAAGGAAATCGCAACCTTGACCATTTTTCTTGTAGGTTATAAATCTCCGGTAAGGTAAAACTTCTTGATTTCAGATAGCACAAAGTCAATTTCCTCTTCCTTCATCCAAGGATTTAAGGGCAACGATAGCCCTCGCCCGCTCAGTTTTCTAGCATTTACAAATTCTCCTTCACTTGGAAAAGGCTTCATATCTGGCAAAACATGCGGATAATGAATTGCTGTTCCGATTCCTTTTTCCAGAAGAAAATTCCTCAGCTCATCTCTTCGACTTGTCTGAATCACAAAAAGATGCGCATTGTGATTTTCTTCCAGAATACTCATTGGAAGTTTTAAATCCTCTATTCCTGAAAGTCCTTCCAAATACATTTTTGCAAGCTTCTTTCGAGTAGTTTGAAATGAATCAAAATACTTCAAAAACACATTCAAAAAACCTGCTTGAATAGCATCTATCCTACTATTTCTCCCTAGGACATCATGTTTATCACGAATCTCCTGTCCGTGATTGAGTAGCAATCGAATTTGGTCATTTAGGTCTTTGGAGTTAGTCAAACACATCCCCGCTTCTCCCAAAGCTCCCAAGTTTTTTGTGGGGTAAAAACTGAGACATCCAATATCTCCAAAAGTCCCTGCTGCTTTACCATTTTGAAAAGAACCAAAGGACTGAGCTCCATCTTCAATAACTAAAAGCTTGTGATGTCTCGCCTTCTTCATCAGCTTTTCCATGTCCACCATTTTTCCATACAGGTGAACAGGCATTACAGCTTTGGTTTTAGGCGAAATAGCCCTTACCCAATCCGAAGCCAAAAGTCCATTTTCATCTGTATCCCAAAAAATTGGTTTTGCTCCAACCATCACCACCACTTCAGCCGTAGAAACCCAGGTCATCGCAGGAACAATCACTTCATCGCCTTTCCCTATTCCTAATGCTCGCAAGGCAAGTTCCAATGCATCTGTTCCATTTGCACAGGCAATTGAAAATGGAGAATGGAGGTAGTTTGTAATTTGAGATTCGAAATCTTCTACTTCCTCTCCTCCAGAAAAAATTCCCTTCTCAAGCATTTCTTCAAACTTAGATTTCAAAGCATTTTTCAGCTTTTCATCCATTCTTTTGAGATCAAGAAAGGGAACCTTCATCCAATAAGTTAGCTAGTTGAATACTTAGATTTCTTCGGGAATATTGATCTATTCCTGTAGCTGAATCTGCTTTCCCACTGCGCTCAAACAGCTTCCTCAAGCTCACTTGAATCGCTACATGATCGGAATGAGAAAACACCTCTCCTGCTCCAGCCTCTTTCAAAATCTTGGCAGAATCCCCATCAGGATCTCCTAAAGCGAGTATCGGCAAAGTAGTCGCCATGTATTCGAAGAGTTTCCCAGGAATATTTCCTTTCGCATTTTTGGTATTGGTAAGGATCAAAGCCAAAGCATCGGCTTTCTCATAAAAACCAAAAACCTCTTGATGTGAAACATATCCGGCAAAAATCACATGATCAGAAAGCCAGGAATCCGCTGCAATTTCCTCACGAACCTGGTCACTTACTCTCCCTACAAAGGTAAATTTCACCTCGCCTTTCTCCTTAGAAAATTCTTCTTTCATAGCTTTCAACAAAGGCATTGGATTCCTAATCGAATCAATAATCCCTGTGTAAACCAGGTGTAAACTTCCAGCTTTTTTCTCTCCAATAGAAAAACCCTGAGGTATGTCGTCATCATCAAAACCATTGGTAAGTAAATCAATTTTCCGCGTAGCGAGCTGCTTCAAATCCTCTTGGAATGTCGGAGAAATAGTCGTCACCACATCCGCTTCGCTTAATACTTCCTGCTCCAACTTCTTGTGTTTGGTTCTCACACGATTCTGCATAGGAAGCTTGTCCAAAAACTCCCATTGAGACCAAGGATCCCTAAAATCTGCCAACCAGAAAATGCCAGTTTCTCGTTTCAAATCCCTTCCGATCAAATGCATGGAATGAGGTGGACCTGTCGTAATGATTGCCTGAAACTGACCTTTCTCAATCAATTCTGTTAAGAATTTTACCGAAGGCTTCACCCAGAAAACCCGTGGATCAGGGACCATCAAATTAGCACGAAGCCAGATGGCGGCTTTTTCTATGAAACCATGTTCTTTTTGCTCCAGTACTCTTCCTGGATGTGATTCTTTTTTGCCTCTGATTTTATCCAAAAGCTGGTACGGTTCCCAAATCGGGAATTTCATTACCTCCAGATCTTTGGAAATTTCCTTTTCCAGCGTTTCGTCCTTCAGGTCAAAATCCGGATTCTCCGGTGTAAAAATCACAGGTTCCCAACCTGCTTCCGGCAAATACTTGGCGAATTTTAGCCAACGCTGCACGCCGGACCCTCCACTTGGTGGCCAATAATAAGTGATGATTAAAACTCGTTTCTTCATAAGTGTACCATGTCCTAAGTCTAAAGTACCAAGTAGCTGGCCATAAAATCAAATCTTAGAAAAAACATTAAGTCGCTGTCTCAGTTTTCAGTCGCAGTAAGAACTCTATGTAACGAAAGTGTTCCAATTAGTATAAGAATCTGCTTGAGTTCAGTAATTATTTACTTATTCAAAGGCATGTGACTCGAACCAAAATATTTAAATGCGTCCTCTGCGAAAAACTCAGCCTCCACTGCGGTTTAAAAAGAAAAAAGGGAGCAGGTCACCCCACTCCCTATCCTAATTTGAAATTTTAAATTCCAAATTTTAAATTCTATTACTCTCCCTGCGCTAGAGAATAGCCTCTTACGCCATCGAATGAGTAAAGATTTTCAGTTTTGATAAAGTCAAAACCTAGTTCTTCCACTTGCTTCAATAGCTCACGGATTTGAGCATGAGAAATGGTGGATTGCTCAGGAGTCTGGAATCTACATCTCCAGTGGTCTGTACAGAAGGATTCTTTCATTCCACCTGGGAATACTTTGATACCTCTATTCGTGATCAAAGTCAATTGCAAGCCATCAGCATTAGCAGCACGGAGCTGCTCACCCAACACCTGTGGATCTCTTCCTGCTTCATCCCAATCCACAAATACATCGACACCGATCAATTCCTTCTTGGCTTTGGTCACCGGAGATACAAATACGTTCATTGGAGTAGTATCCTTGTCAAAAGATGCAGGAACCATCGTAGATGGCACTTGACCCAATCGTTCGATCACTGCATTTGCAAATTCTTCAGTACCGGCTTTTTTGGTAGAAAGACCTTCTTGGTAGATATCTCCTGTATGAATTCCGTCTTCCAACGTCTTCATCCAAGCATTAGAGATTTTCTCAGCAATCTCAGGCTGACCAATATGAACCAACATCATAATTGCGCCATTCAGCAACCCAGATGGATTCGCGATACCCATTCCTGTGATATCAGGAGCAGATCCGTGAATCGCTTCAAACATCGCTACTTCTTCACCCACGTTTGCAGAACCACCAAGCCCTACAGAACCTGTCACCTGCGCTGCTACGTCAGAAATAATATCTCCGTAAAGATTCAGCGTAACGATCACATCAAAAGTTTCCGGTCTATCAGCGATCAAAGCTGTTCCGATATCGATGATTTTGTGGTCATTTTTAATATCTGGATACTCCTTCGCGATCTCGTCAAACGTCTTGTGGAAAAGCCCATCAGCCAACTTCATGATATTATCCTTAGTCATACAAGTCACTTTCTTGCGACCATATTTCTTAGCATACTCAAATGCATATCGGATAATTTTCTCAGAACCTGGCTTAGAAATCAATTTCAAAGACTGGAACACTTCCTGAGTCTGTCTGTGCTCGATTCCTGCATACAAATCCTCTTCGTTTTCACGGATAATCACCAGATCAGTCTCCGGGAAATGCGTCTGGATGAATGGAGAAAAAGCCTTGCAAGGTCTTACGTTCGCATATAGACCAAAAGAAGTTCTCGTGGTTACATTTAGCGATTTAAAACCACCTCCTTGAGGGGTAGTAATCGGTGACTTCAAGAAAACTTTCGTTTCTCTGAGCGATTCGAATGCATTCGGCTCCATTCCGGAGCTGATACCTTTTAGATAAACTTGCTCACCGATTTCGATTACATCGTATTCGAGCTGAGCGCCAGCTGCTTCGAGGATCGCCAAAGTAGCCTTCATGATTTCGGGACCGATCCCGTCACCATAGGCAACCGTAATTTTTCTTTTGGAAGACATATTAATATAGCGGATTTAGTTAAAATTCGATTTTGAACAAAAGTAAATAAAAATGTGGAAGCAGGTTTTTGACCTAGGACAAAATCCACATTATCTGGCTTTAAATTACAAAAAGGGTAATAATCGTTTACCTTAGGTTATTCATTTTCTAAGTATGCAGTTTGGGTTTGAATACCCTGCTTGTATATTTGTTTTATACTCAACGATGAACTATGGCTGATTTCAAAAATATCCTTACTGATGTAAAGAATGGAGTACTTCATTTGACCATCAACAGAGAAGACAAAATGAACGCGCTGAATTTTGAAACTTTAGAGGAGTTAAGGTCGATTTTTGAAGAGGTTTCGGACACCAAAGAAATCAAGGCGGTGATTATCACCGGTTCGGGTGAAAAAGCCTTCGTAGCAGGTGCTGACATCAGTGAAATCGCTTCGCTAAATGAAGTGAATGCCAGGAAGTTTGCTGAAAATGGGCAAGAGATTTTCAGTATGATTGAAAACTGTCACAAGCCTGTAATCGCAGTAACCAATGGTTACACGCTTGGCGGAGGCTGTGAATTAGCCATGGCTTGCCATATGAGAATTGCTACTGCAAATGCGAAATTCGGTCAACCGGAAGTCAATCTTGGAATTATTCCTGGCTACGGTGGTACACAGCGACTGACGATTCTCATAGGTAGAGGCAAAGCCAATGAACTTATGATGACTGGGGATATGATCGGGGCTGAAGAAGCAAAATCTCTAGGTCTGGTAAATCATATATTACCTACTAAGGAGGAGGCCCTCGCAAAAGCTGAAGAAATCATTTCCAAAATCTTAAGCAAAGCCCCACTTGCTATTGGTATGATTATCGACTGCGTCAATTCCGCTTATGTACCGGATGAAAATGGTTTTCAAACTGAAGCAAATAGCTTTGCCAGATGTGTGAAATCTGGAGACTACAAAGAAGGAACGTCCGCATTTCTCGAAAAAAGACAGCCGCATTTCAAAGGAGAATAAGCTCCTTTACACTGAATGAGTAATTTCAAAAAACTAGCCGGACAAACCGCAGTTTATGGCCTGAGCAGCATTCTCGGCCGATCGATTAATTTTTTAATGATCATCGTGTACACCGAATACCTCACTAAAGAGGCTATGGGGTCGTTCACGAGTATCTATGCGCTAGTAGGTTTTATGAATATCGTCTTTACCTATGGGATGGAGACTACTTTTTTTAGGTTCGCCACCGGCAAAAATCTAGACATTAAGAGCGTTTACAACTCTACCCAGTCCTTGCTCATCACGAGCACTCTCCTCTTAGGATCAGGATTGTACCTGATGGCCCCTTGGTTGGCAGAATGGTTAGAATATCCAGGACAGGCCTATTTATTCCGATGGACCGCGTTGATCTTGTCCTTTGATGCGATTCTGGCAATTCCATTTGCTAAGCTCCGCTTAGAAAACAAAGCCTTGATCTTCGCAGGAACGAAGATTTTGAATATATTAATTAACATTTTCTTCAATCTCCTTCTGATCGTTGGGTTTCCTTACTTGATCTCAACTGGAACGATTCCTGAAGGGTTTATTGGTTACCGATCCGATTGGGGAGTGGAATATATTCTACTTTCAAACCTATTTGCGAATGGCCTGATCATTCCATTTGTATGGTGGAAAGCCGGTTTCTTCAAGTTTCAGTTGGAAAAAACCATCATCAAGCCTATGTGGTCATACTCCATTCCACTCCTATTCATGGGATTAGCAGGAGTTACGAATGAGCTATTTTCCAGATTCTTGTTTGAATATGTACTACCTCCAAATTTCTATGCAGGTCTTTCTGCCCGGGAGGCAGGTGGAGTTTTTGGAGCCAATTTCAAGCTTGCAATCTTGATGAATTTGGTGATCCAGGCATTCAAATATGCTGCAGAACCATTTTTCTTCAAGCAATCTGCAGATAAAAATTCTCCTATGCTTTACGCCAAAGTAATGCATGCCTTCATTCTATTTTGTACCGTATTAATGATTGCTATTTCTGTAAATCTGGAATGGATGGGACCACTATTTTTGAGACAGCCTGGATATGAAGAAGGGCTCTACATCGTTCCCACACTTCTGATGGGTTACCTACTTCTTGGAATCTATTTCAATCTTTCGATCTGGTTCAAAATCACTGATCAGACTAAATATAGTTTCTGGATCACCTTAGTTGGAGCGATACTCACCATTGTGATAATCTTCGTTTTCGTGCCGATCTGGGGATACATGGGTGGAGCGCTCAGTACGATTTCCTGTTACTTGGTGATGTGCCTATTATGCTACTTTTATGGTCAAAAACATTACCCCATTCCTTATCAGACAGCAAAAGGCGTCTTTTATCTTTTAATCTCTTTTGCCGTGAGTTACTTGGGTTTTTATTTAAATCTGGGCGTGCCTGCATTGAATTTCTTAGCGAAAAACAGCCTTATTCTACTTTATATCGGGCTAATTTTCTTACTGGAAAAAGATCAGATTATGTCCTTTTTGCCAAAAAACAAAAAACCATAGTATTTAATTTTAGTGATTGGGATCATTTATGAAACAATTATCGTTAGCAAACCAAATGACCCAAAAAACACTTTAAGTATTTCATTCCTACTTACAAACAAACTCGAATTGCATAAAAGGCATTATGTTTGTGAATTCAAGCTGCAGTCCCTATTTCCCGTGAATTTCAAAAGAACCATCCTCATATTTCTACTTGTCGCACTAGGCTCTTCAGCAAGTTTTGCGCAAGAAAAGCTTTCCAAAAAAGAGCGTAAGGCACAATTGAACGAATCTCAAGGCACTCGCTATTTCATCGAAGGTGAGAAAAACCTAGTGCTTGATGATCTGGAGAAGGCATTTTTCTACTTTCAGAAGGCAATGGAGTTTTCCCCTGAGGAGCCAGCCATTCATTATAAAATAGCAGAGATTTTAGTGAAGGCTAATCAAGCTGAAAAAGCAATGCCTTACGCAACTAGAGCTGCTGAACTAGATCCCGAAAACAAGTACTATTCCTTAATGCTTGCTGAGATCTACACGAATCTTAAGCAACCACTCAAAGCAGCTGAAATACTTGAACAATTGACTGCTGATGGGGAAAACAATCAGCAATACAACTTAGACCTAGCTTCTATTTACCTCAATACCTCAGAGCTTGACAAAGCTTTAATTGTATTGGATCGAGCAGAAGAATTCTATGGCGTAATGGAACCGATCACGATTCAAAAGCAGCGGATTTATTTGAACAATAATAACCTGAGTAAAGCGATAGATGAAGGTAAAAAGCTCGTAGAGGCTCGTCCAGGCAACCCTGCCTATGTCATGAACCTAGTTGAGATTCTCTACAACAACAATCTTGTGGATCAGGCGTTAGACTTGGTTTTTGGTGAAATAAAAAAATATCCGAATCAACCAGAATTGCAGATGGCGGCTCACACGCTATTGAAAGACAAAGGAGACATAGAAGTATCAAACCATCATTTATATACGGCATTTGCCAGTCCTGATCTTGACCCTGAAGTCAAATCAAAGGCTTTTGTGAGCATTCTGAATGAAATAAAAACGCAGGAGCGAGAGTTTTTACTAGATAGTTTGGAGACGTTGATGACAAGCTCAACTCCAGAAAATGCAGCTATTTATGAAGCATTAGGAGAGAGAAAAATAAAAGAAGAGAGGATAGCAGAAGGATTGGAATACTTTAAAAAATCACTGTTGATCAATCCGAAAAATGCCAAATTACTGGAGCAAGTGATTTTAGGATCTTTTGGTGAAGATGCTGACTTTAATGAACTAGAGAAATTCACCATCTTGGGTGTGGATGAATTCCCTCAAAACCCTGAGTTCTGGTTTTATGATGGTGTAGTGAAATCTGCTCAAAAGAAAGATGAAGAAGCTGTAATCTCTCTGAAAAAGGCCATCGAACTTAACTCCAACAAAAATCCTCAATTAGACCAGGTAGCTTTCGGTTCCCTAGGGAATTCATTATATAATCTTGGAGAGAAGGAAGAAGCTTTTCAGAATTTCGATAAGGCTTTGGCTCTCAATCCCAATGACGAGCAGGTGTTAAATAATTATTCCTATTTCCTTTCATTGGAAAAGAAGGATTTAGATAAGGCAAAGACCATGTCTGATAAAGTTGTGAAGAGATTTCCAGACAATGGCACTTTCCTTGATACACATGCTTGGGTTCTATTCCAAATGCAGGATTACGAGGGAGCCAAGAAATTTATGGATTTGGCCATGAAGCATGAAGATCAGCCTAGCGGGGTGATGCTTGAGCATTATGGCGACATTTTATTTCACCTCGGCAAGAAGAATGAGGCACTCAGTTATTGGAAAAAAGCAGAAGGAACACCTGAAGCTTCAGATAAACTTTCACAGAAAATAAAAGAAGGAAAATACCATGAATAAACTTTTTGCAGGATTTGTACTATTCATCGGCTTAGGCCTTCTTTTCTCCTGCTCCAAAAAGACGATAGTCTATCAGGCAGATGGTAAAATGGAAGATTTCTCCCCTGTTTACACGGACTATGACTACATGAGCGCCAAAGCCAAAGTAGTGATCGAAGAAGAATCCGGGAAGATAACCCGAGGAAGTATGAATCTTCGCGCCAAAAAAGATTCAGTACTCTGGTTTATTATTTCACCAGGTATGGGAATGGAAGCTGTAAGAGGCTTAATCACTCAGGATAAAATTCAAATCCAAGACCGAATAGGAAAAGAAAATGTGAATCTCACTTACAAGGAATTTGAGTCAATCTACGGATTGAAATTATCACTTGATATATTCCAAAATGTACTTTTCGCCAATCCCCCCCATCAAGTAGATTACAAAGATCGGTTGGTACGTGTTGGCAAAGCTTTTGAACTTACTCAAGTAAGAGATAAAGTACGCTATTTCTCAAAAGTGGATGTGAACTATAGAAAAGTTTCTGAGTTGGTGAGCAACTCCTTGGATGACAGAGGCTCATTGTTAGCGAGTTACGCCACATTTCAGGATATCGAGGGGAAACCTTTTCCTTTTGAGGTTCTCTACAAACTTGCCTATCAGCTTCCTGAAGGCGGACAAAACACCATTATCCATGTAGAATGGACTTCTGTCGACCCGCGCGCAGAACCACTTAGCTTCCCATTCAAATTTTGAATTGCATGTTCCGCAAACACCTAATTCCATTTAGTTTTCTGATTGGATTACTCTTTTTTTCTGCAGTTGATCTTGCTGCGCAAACTAGCATTACACGTGAGGAACTTGAAAAACAGAAAGCTGAAGTGCAAGCTCGTCTGCAGGAATTTGATAAAATCCTGAAGCAAACCACTGCTACCAAGAAAAATTCTATCGGAGAGTTAAATGCAGTGACTCGACAGTTTCAAACTCAAAACAGATTGGTAAACACGCTTGATAGAGAAGTAAAACTGATCAATCAGGAAATCAACGAAACTGAATCGAAAATTTCCAGCTTAGAAAGTCAGCTAGTAGAATTGAAGGCAGAGTACGGACGTATGATTTATAATGCATCAAAACTGAATCGTGGACTATCAATCGTTTCTTTTGTTTTCAGTTCTGCCAATTTCAATCAGCTCTATTCTAGACTGATGTACCTCAAGCAATACACAGATAGTCGAAAACAACAGGCTGCACAGATCGAGAAATTAAGTCTGGAGCTGATCGATCAACGCGCTTTGCTGGATGATAAAAAAGTAGAGAAGGAAAAAGTACTGGCAGAGGAGCAAAAAGAAAGAGCTGCGTTGGATAAAATGAAGCGGGAGCAACAAGGGCTCGTTAATACTTTGACCAGCAAGGAGAAAGACATCAAGAAGCAGATCACTGCTACCAAAAAGCAACAAGATCAACTGAATAGGATGATCAAAAAGGTGATTGAGGATGAAATCAAACGAGCGGAAGCAGCGGCTAAAAAAGAAAATAGCACAGCTACCAAATCTTCCGGAAGTAGTATGCCAATGACCCCTGAAGTCGCAGCACTCTCCAATTCATTTGCCGGAAACAAAGGAAGGCTGCCTTGGCCTGTAGAAACTGGATTTGTGTCTCAGGGATATGGCACTTACCCTCACCCTACCCTCAAAGGTATCACTATGGAAAGTGATGGGCTAGATATACGAACACAGCCTAATTCCAATGTACGGGCGGTATTTGATGGAACGGTAACAAAAATCACAACTATGCCTGGATTTGGAGGCACAGTCATCATCAAACATGGGGAGTATTATACCATGTATAGTAAGCTGAAAACCATTACTGTAAAATCGGGACAAACTGTAAGTGCAAAAGACGTAATTGGGCAGGTTGCTACAGGTGCAGATGGCGAATCGGAAGTACATTTTCAGACATGGAAAGGCCTGACTGTAATGAATCCTTCCACATGGCTAACATCCAAGTAGCACGGAATTGCGTATATTCATAAAAAAGATGGATTGCTTACCGCTGAACTTTGTGTAAGCGGAACACAATTATATCTTTGTATCCACATTTACCCTTAAACACACACCATCATGACTACATTAGGTTTCATTCAAAACATGGGCGGTGGCTCGATCGTATTGATCGTATTGGTCGTCCTTCTATTGTTTGGTGCTAAAAGAATACCTGAATTGGCTCGTGGCCTTGGCCGTGGTATCAGAGAATTTAAAGATGCTACCAAGGACATTCAGAACGACCTAGAGGAAGGTCTGAAAGACGACAAGAAAAAGTAATCTCTTAAGCCAAGGAAATTGGAAAAATTCATCTCATTCGACGAAATTAAAAAATCGCTCGAAAAGAAGGAAAGTGACTGTCGCGCGATAGTCCAATATTATTTAAAAAACATTCAGACGAAGGCGCATTTAAACGCCTTCGTCGAAGTTTATGAGCAATCCGCTTTAGCGCAGGCTGATCTTATCGATCAGAAATTAGCTAATGGAAACGCTGGTAAACTTGCCGGAATGGTCATCGGCATCAAAGATGTACTTTGCTACTCTGGCCATGAGGCAAATGCTTCCTCCAAAATTCTTAACGGTTTCGAATCTCAATTCACCACGACGGCGATCCAACGATTGCTGGATGAGGACGCTATTATTATCGGAAGACTGAATTGTGATGAATTTGGTATGGGAAGCTCCAATGAGAATTCTGCACATGGAAAAGTATTGAATGCTGCAGATGAATCACGTGTTCCAGGAGGTTCATCGGGAGGTTCTGCTGTAGCTGTACAAGCTAATCTTTGCACCATTTCTTTGGGAACTGATACAGGTGGATCTGTCCGACAACCAGCAGCTTTTACTGGTGTGATTGGCATGAAACCAACATATTCTCGTGTTTCCCGCTGGGGGCTAATAGCTTATGCATCATCCTTTGATTGTATTGGTGTTTTTTCCAGAACGGTTAAAGACAATGCGCTTGCTATGGAAATCATGGCTGGCCACGATGAATACGACAGCACTTCTTCCAGGAAATCTGTACTTCCTTACAGTGAGCTTCTGCATTTTGACAAAAAAGCGAAAGTAGCCTACCTAAAAGAGACCTTTGAATCATCAGCTTTACAGCCAGAAATCAAAGCGAATACAGTCGCAGTTTTAGAAAACCTAAAATCAGAAGGACATACTGTAGAAGAGGTAAGTTTCCCACTTCTTGACTACATTCTTCCTACCTACTATATTCTGACTACGGCAGAAGCAAGTTCGAACTTATCTCGATTTGACGGAGTGAAATATGGCTATAGAACCCCAAATGCCCACAACTTAGAAAGCATGTATAAGCTGACTCGGAGTGAGGGATTTGGAGAGGAAGTGAAGCGCAGAATTATGCTTGGCACCTTCGTCTTAAGTGCTAGCTATTACGACGCCTATTTCACCAAAGCACAGAAGGTCAGAAGATTAATAAAAGACTTCACTGAAGATCTTTTAAATGATTATGACTATATTATTATGCCAACTACGCCATCTACGGCGTTTAAGTTTGGTGAGCATAGTGGTGATCCGGTAGCAATGTATCTGGAAGATTTATTTACAGTACAAGCTTCAGTATCTGGAGTCCCATCTATTTCTCTTCCAAATGGAAAAGATGAGCAAGGAATGCCGATTGGTTTGCAGGTTATTTGCAACTCATTCAAAGAAGCAGAGCTTTACTCATTTAGTAATTACTTGACTGAATTAACATCATAAAACCCTTTTTACCAATGAAAAGACCTTCGTTCAGAACCTTCACACTTGCGCTTACCACATGTTTGATCCCTCTGTCTCAGGCCTTTTCGCAGGACGATTCTTCGGTAGCTGCCGCTCCGCTGTTGGATGAAGAAGTCCTCCCAAATTATCATTACGAATACATTCCAGATTTCACCTATAAGGAAATTGAGACTCGTGTGAAAGCAATGGATCACGAAATGTCATTTGAGTTGAATGACCGTATTTTTTCCTTTATCCAATATTTTACTGTAAGAAATAGAGACTATACCAAAATGGTCTTGGCCCGAAAAGAGCTATTTTTTCCAATGTTCGATGAGACGATGGCAAAACATGAAATGCCACTCGAAATCAAATATTTGTCAATTATCGAATCAGGACTTGACCCGCAAATTCGTTCTCGCGTAGGTGCAATGGGACTATGGCAGTTTATGCCAGCTACAGGCAGGATGTATGGGATGAATACCAATTCAGAAGTGGATGATAGAATGGATCCAGAGCTATCTACGGAAGCAGCGGCTAAGTATTTAAAGTCCCTTTATCGAATGTTCGGCGATTGGGAAGTAGCCATGGCAGCCTATAATTGTGGTCCCGGTAACGTCAGAAAAGCAATTAGAAGATCCGGCGGAAAAAAGACCTTCTGGGGTATTTACAACTATTTACCAAGAGAAACCCGAAGCTACGTACCACAGGTTCAAGCGATGCTATACATCTTAAATCACCTGGAAGAACATAATTTCCACCCTGAAGATCCGACCTACGTAGTGGAATATGAGAAAATCCGTTTTGACAGAGCACTAAGCCTTGATAAGCTTGCTGAGCTCACCAATCTTTGTGTATCTGATCTGAAGACGCTAAATCCTGCCATTAAGAATACAAAGCTTCCGGAAAGTAATAGAACCATGGCATTGCGAATCCCTAAGTCAAAAGTGCCTTACATCAAGGAAAATTTAGCTTGGCTGAACGACTCACTAAACAATGCTCCTACTGTCCTACTTGCATCTAATGTAGCCTTGATGTCAGTAGAAGATCTTGCTCAGGAGATTAAGCAAAGTGGTACAATATATAAAGTGAGATCAGGAGATGTATTGGGATCAATAGCTCAACGACATGGCGTCTCGGTCACACAACTTAAGTCTTGGAACAACCTTTCCTCAAATTTAATCCGCGTTGGTCAGACCTTACACATCAATTCTGGCATGTCAGGGAATATTGCCTCGACCCAAACAAATGCTGCTGGGCAAACTACCTATGTGGTCCAGCCGGGAGACTCATTATGGATTATTTCAAGAAAGCATCAAGGCCTGACGGTGGAGCAAATCAAAAGGCTAAACAATCTTAATTCTAACAATATTAAGCCTGGGCAAAAGCTAATTATTGGCTAATTCTAGGCAGATTCCTCCTTAGATTGTTAATTTTTTTTAACTATTGGCTTTATTTAATCCTAAATAAGGATATCTGTTTTTATGTCATTAATTTGAGGTAACACAAGAACCAAACAACCAAAAATGAAAACCTTTTCATCTATTCTCATAGCCCTAGTTATGGGTGTTTCTCTAGTTTCTTGCGAAACTGATGGAAGCTCAACAGATAGTACAAAGCCAAAAGCGAGGGGATCGATTGGGGAAATCATCTTAGTAATCGACTCCGTCAAATGGGCCGGCCCTGTTGGCGAACAGCTTAAGGAAATCTTCGAATCCGATATACCTGGTATGTTTCGCCCCGAAGCTAGATTCAAAGTAAATACGGTAGACCCAAGAGCGATGACACGAATTCTCAAAATGTCAACGAACTTAGTTTATGTAACCACTTTTGACGACAAAGGCTCAGCTAGTCAAGTGATTAATGCGCAATTCTCAAAAGAATCCAAAGAAAAAGCGATGAACGACCCTTCCATTTATTCCTTGAGAATGGAAGATGAATATGCGATCGGTCAGGAAGTCCTTTACCTGTTTGGGAACACAGAGGATCAACTTATTCAAAATTTGAAGAAGAACAGTGGACGCCTACAAAACCTATTCGAAGTAAGGGAAAGAGGAAGATTGGAAAAAATTATTCTAGCAAGGAAAAATTCTGCAGCTGATTTTGAAGCCAAAAAGAATCTTGGAATAGAAATCAACGTACCTGCTTCATATCAGGTAGCCAAGTCGGAGGATGACTTTCTTTGGGTAAGACAAATCACTCCAACTGCTAATCGAGCTGATATCAGTTTATTTTTTTACGAGACAGATTACACTTCTGAGGAGCAGACATTTCCTGCAAACATCCTCACACTCAGAGACTCTATCACGAAACAGTACATTTTTGGAGATCCAGAAGACCCTACCTCCTACGTGGTATCTGAAAAACAAGTCCCGCCAGCTTTCAGAAACATGGTGATTAATGATAATTTTACCACAGAAATAAGAGGCGCCTGGAAAACAAACAATACAAGCATGGGTGGATCCTTTCTAGGATACATCATGGTTGATCAGAAAAAAGGAAAACTTTATTACATTGAAGGGTTCGTATTTTATCCAAATGAAATACACAGAGATGCCCTCCGTGAGATCGAGACCATTCTTCTCAACACAAATGTGAGTTGGAAAGAGGACCAGGGGGCTTAAAACCCAAATCATACTAGCTTTTATGGCAATCAAAATCCGAAAGGAAGACGCATTAAACTATCATACGCAAGGTTCACCTGGCAAAATTGAAGTAAATCCTACAAAGCCGCTTTCCAGTCAAATGGACCTTGCGCTTGCTTACTCACCTGGAGTAGCAGAACCATGTAAAGAAATCGCAGCAGATGTAGAAAACGTCTATAAATACACTGCAAAAGGCAATCTGGTTGGTGTAATATCAAATGGCACAGCAGTGCTCGGTCTTGGGGACATAGGCCCAGAGGCGTCAAAGCCAGTGATGGAAGGCAAAGGAGTACTCTTCAAAAAGTTCGCTGGTATCGATGTGTTTGACATTGAGATCAATGAAAAAGATCCAAAAAAGATAATACAAATTATAAAATCCCTAGAACCTACTTTTGGAGGGATAAATCTTGAGGACATCAAAGCACCGGAATGTTTTGAAATAGAAACAGAGCTTAAAAAGGAAATGAACATTCCTGTCATGCATGATGATCAGCATGGCACCGCAATTATCTCGGGAGCAGCATTACTTAATGCCCTTGAAATTGTAGATAAAGATATTTCCAAAATCAAATTAGTCGTGAATGGTGCAGGTGCTGCAGCTATTTCATGTACTCGCTTTTATATTTCCCTCGGCATTCTAAAAGAAAACATTGTCCTGTGTGACATTGTAGGGATTCTGCGATCTGACAGAACTGATCTGGATGAGATTAGAAGAGAATTTGCTACAGATAGGGATCTGCATACACTTTCTGATGCCCTTAAAGATGCTGATGTGTTTTTGGGCCTTTCTGCAGGAAATATTGTGAACCAGGATCAATTGAGATTGATGGCTCCAAATCCTATTGTGTTTGCCTTAGCAAATCCAGACCCTGAAATCTCCTACGACCTAGCAATCGCAACCCGCGAAGATATTATCATGGCTACAGGCAGATCGGACCACCCTAACCAAGTGAATAATGTATTGGGCTTCCCATACATTTTTCGTGGAGCTCTAGACGTGCGTGCTACAGGAATCAACGAAGCCATGAAACTTGCCGCCGCACACGCCATCGCTAAACTTGCTAAGGAACCCGTTCCAGATATTGTCAATAAAGCTTACGGTGAGGATAAACTCGGCTTTGGTAGACTATATCTAATTCCAAAACCACTTGATCCGCGATTGATTACTACCATCGCTCCTGCAGTAGCCAAAGCTGCCATGGAAACAGGTGTTGCAAAATATCCGATTAAAGATTGGGACGCTTACGAACTTGAACTTCAGGAGAGAATTGGCATAGACCAGAGACTCATGTCTGTAGTCATCGCCAGAGCAAAGAAAAATCCAAAACGCGTAGTATTTGCAGAGGCAGATAATAGAAAAATCCTCAAAGCCGCTCAGATTATTCGTGATGAAAAAATAGGGGAGCCAATTTTGCTCGGTAACCGCGAGAAAATATTAGCGCTTATCGAAGACAATTCCTTGGATCTAACCAATGTCACCATCATTGATCCGATGGAAGAAAAAGCATTGCTGAAGAAATTCGCAGACATGCTTTTCAACAAAAGGCAAAGAAAAGGGATGACTGTGGGTGACGCCGCTAGGCTAGTGACTCAGAGAAATTACTTTGGTGCACTGATGGTAGAATCGGGTGCAGCAGATGCTTTTATCTCCGGACTTACGCGTGATTATCCAAAAACTATCCTGCCTTCACTTCAGACCATTGGCGTAAAACCGGGTGTAAACCGAGTGGCAGGTATGTATATTATGAATACGCCAAAAGGCCCTTATTTCTTCGCTGATGCTACAGTCAACCTGAATCCAACAGCTGAAGAATTGGTGGAAATCATTGGCTTAACGGCAGATGCGGTAAGATTCTTTAATATGGAGCCAAGAATTGCTATCCTTTCTTATTCCAATTTTGGATCAGCCCAAGGGGATATACCAGGAAAAATGGCCAAAGCCACAGCCATTGCCCAGAAGAAATATCCAGATTTGGTGATCGAAGGGGAAATGCAAGCCAACGTAGCGATCAACGAAGATATCCAACGCGAGATGTATCCTTTCTCCAAATTGATCAATAAGCGCGCGAATACGTTGATTTTCCCTGATCTTAGCTCTGGCAACATTGCTTACAAGCTACTTGCAGAACTTGGAAACTCAGAGGCAATTGGACCAATTTTGCTAGGGATGAACAAACCTGTCCATATTCTTCAGTTAGGTAGCTCAATTAGAGAAATAGTGAATATGGTAGCTGTAGCGGTAGTAGATGCACAATCCACAAACACACTATGATCGACTACCTAAGAGGCAAACTTGTTTTCAAAGACCCTACCTATGTCATCATCGATGTAAATGGAATAGGCTATCATGTCAAAATATCCCTTCAAACTTATTCTGAAATAAAGGATGAGGAGCAGATCAAGCTCCTCACCTACCTTCATATCAAAGAAGACGCACATACACTTTTTGGTTTCAAACAAGAAGATGAAAAGCGACTATTTTTACTATTACTTTCTATCAATGGCGTTGGTCCTAGTACCGGACTGATGATTCTTTCCTCCCTGAGCTCATTGGAAATCGAGCAGGCAATTTTAGCTGGTGACGTAGCTACTATACAGCATGTCAAAGGGATAGGTGCAAAAACTGCTCAACGGATAATTTTAGAACTGAAAGATAAAGTAGGTAAAGGCGGATCAGAAGGTTCAACTACCTCACTTGGATTTTTGAAATCAGGCAATAAAATCCGCGAGGAAGCGTTACAAGCACTCATTACGCTGGGTTTCCCAAAAGCCGCCGCAGAGAAAAACATAGCGGCAATCCTCAAAAAAACCACTGGAGAAATTTCGTTAGAAGATTTAATTAAAGCATCTTTAAAGACATCATAATTTTACGTTGTATTGAACTTTTGGAGTGTACTGACTTTTTTCGGGAGGAGGTTTCTCAGTAGTTGGCCTGAAGTAATATTTCTTTTTGGTCTTCTGCTAGCCTATTCCGCTTCTGAGGCTCAACAAACCAATCCTGACAGTATTCAGTCTCGGATTGATTCTTTGAATCGAAGGAGACTAGCCCCCTCGTATTTGCTTTGGCAAAATCTGAGGACAAATCCCCTATTCCCTTCCCGAAACCCTTTTCTACAGTCTCAAAACCCATTCTTCCAAACAAATCCGATTACACAAAATGTGGAAGTGAAAGTCGATTCCGTGCTTCGATACAATGTAGTCGACCAAATTGACACAGTGAGAGTTGGGAATGAGCAGGAATATGATTTTGAGCAATTTTCAAAAATTCAGGAGTACAAAGTCAGGCAGGACTATTGGCGCAGTAGAGCCCGCGGTGGGGATGGTGAAAGTGCCGTAGAAGGTCGAGGGTTAATTCCTCCGCTTACGGTGAGTCCGTCTTTGGATAGGCTATTCGGTGGTAGTGAAATCAATATTGTGCCGTCAGGATACGTAAACCTTGATTTTGGAGCAATCTTCCGACGTGTAGATAATCCGACCCTACCGATACGACAGCAACAAAACGGAGGATTCAACTTTGATCAGCAAATCCAAATGGCCGTTAATGGCTCATTGGGAGAAAAAGTGAAAATCGGGGCAAATTTCGATTCCAATAATTCCTTCGACTTTCAAAACCAAATGAAGCTTGAATTTGACGGTTTCGAAGAGGATATCATCCAATCCATTGAAATTGGTAATGTCAGTATGCCGACGCAAAACCGATTAATCCAAGGAGCTCAAAATCTTTTCGGAGTAAAAACACAACTCCAGTTCGGTAAATTAACTGCAACTGCAGTAGCGTCCACTCAGAGAGGCCGACGTGATAATTTGACGATTGACGCCAATGGACAAGGCAGATCATTTGACATTCAAGCCTCGAAGTACGATGATAACAGACATTTCTTTATAGGACATTTCTTTCGGGACAACTATGAAAAATGGCTAAGAGGACTTCCTCAGGTGCTTTCTGGAGTGAATGTGACCAGAATTGAAGTTTATATCATGAACAGAGCCGCAAATACTGAAACACTTCGGAATTTTGCCGCTTTCATGGATTTGGGTGAGGGACGAGTGATCTACAACCCCACCAATCCAAACATAGGCACAGGGAACCCAAGCTCAGCTGCTTCCAATTCTGCCAATAACCTGTATTCCAATATTTCCAGCAATCCAGCCTTCCGCCCTTTTGACACAGGATCAAGGGCGATGGAATCCAGTTTAGGCATTAGAAAAGGAGTAGACTTTGAGCAGATTAATGGAGCAAGAAAACTGGATCAAACGGAATATTTTTTCAATCCTCAACTTGGATACCTATCTCTTTTCAGACGTCTTCAAAATGATGAAGTACTCGCTGTATCTTACGAATACACCTACAATGGGCAAGTATATAAGGTGGGTGAACTCACTGAAGACTACCAAAACCGTCAGGAGGACGAGTTGATTTTCCTGAAATTACTTCGTCCAGCAAGAATTAACACCAAGGTTCCTACCTGGGACCTGATGATGAAAAACGTCTACAGTCTGAACGCAAATCAAATCACCCGTGATGGCTTTCAACTACAAGTAATCTACAGAGATGATAGAACAGGCCTAGACAACCCTTCGCTACTGGAGGGGGTGAATGTCAAAGACAAACCACTAATCAGGCTGACCGGACTCGATAATCTTAACCCTCAGAATGATCCAGCTCCAGATGGGAATTTTGACTTTGTTGAAGGACTCACCATACTCACAGATCGAGGATTACTGGTTTTTCCAGTCCTGGAACCTTTTGGTTCAAATCTAGAAAAATACTTCCAGCCAGGCGAAGTGGTGCTGAAAGACAAGTACGTTTATGACACGTTATACAAGACAACTCAAGCCGACGCAGAGCTAGTCACTAGACTAAATAAATATTTCATCAAAGGTCGACTGACAGCAGGGTCCGCCAGCGAAATTCAATTGCCTGGCTTAAATATTTCTCCAGGCTCTGTGATCGTGCAGGCAGGAAATATCCCACTAACAGAAGGAGTCGATTTTACGATTGATTACAATGTGGGCAGATTAGTCATCATTAATGAGGCCATCCTGCAATCTGGCAAGCAAATCAATGTGAGCTTCGAAAAAGCTGATTTGGTATCATTCCAAACCCGAAGCCTCCTTGGGACGCGGCTAGACTACCTTTTCAGTGACAAATTTAATCTTGGCGGAACTTTCCTTTACCTCAACGAAAGGCCGAATGTAACAAGGATTGCCACTGGTAGTGAAACCCTTCGAAATAGCATGTGGGGATTGGATGGGAATTTCAGCGATGAATCCCGCTGGCTGACCAAAATGGCAGATGCCTTGCCTTTTACAAGTACCAAAGAAACTTCCCTTGTCAATATAAGTGGGGAATTTGCTCACTTTATCCCAGGAACTTCAAACCAAGTAGATGGAGAACCTGCCTCATACATTGATGATTTTGAGGCCGCAATTACGCCTTATAACCTCGGAGGCGCAGCCAACCAAAATTGGAAACTTGCTTCTACCCCGCAGACTTTTGACGATAGATTTGATCTTAGCAATCAGACGGAAGATAACCTAGGAGCTGCATACCGAAGAGGCAGGGTGGCTTGGTATAATATTGACAATATTTTCTACAGAGAAAGTGGACCTGGCGTACCTCAGAATATTACAAGAGAGGATAGACAGAACCATTATGTGCGGAGGGTATTGCCTCAGGAGATTTTCCCTCAGCAAGATCGAGATGTAATTGTCACCCCGGAGCCCCTATTTGAGCTAGCTTTCTTTCCAAGTGAGCGAGGTATGTATAATTACAATACCGCGCTGACGACCGATGGCTATCTCCCCAATCCCAAATTGAATTATGGTGGTGTTACCAGAGCAATCACTACCGAAGTGGATTTTGACCGGACGAATATAGAATACATAGAATTCTGGCTATTGGATCCGTTTATTGATGGGGAAAATGGAAAAGTATTAGATGGGATTTTCAACCAAAACAACACGACAGGTGGTAAGTTGACTATAAATCTGGGAGATATTTCTGAAGACTTGATGAAAGACGGAAGACACTCTTTCGAAAATGGTCTTCCTGCTGATGGAGATCCAGCAGAAACTGGACAAGACGAATGGGGAAGAATTACCCGTGAGCAATTCCTACTTCCTGCCTTTGACAATTCGGAGACTTCTCGCCAAAATCAAGACGTAGGCCTTGATGGTCTCAAGAATGAAGACGAAGCTGAATTTTTTGCCAGTAGATTTTTGAATCGTCTGAATGTCAATGCAGATGCGAGGAGCCGGATTCTTGAAGACGTTTCATCGGATTTATTCAACTATTACCTGAGTGACACTTACGACCAACAGGATGCTAAAATATTAGAACGCTACAAAAAATTCAATGGCATGGAAGGCAATACGCCTGTCACGGCCAATGAAAATCTTCCCTATACGCCATCAGGCTCAAACACTCCTGACAATGAGGATCTGAACACTGACAATACCATCAACGAACTTGAGAATTACTACGCTTATGAAATGGATCTCAAGCCAGGTAACCTCGATGTTGGACAACAGTATATCGTAGATAAAACCACGGCAAATGTAAATGGCCAAAATGTAAATTGGTATTTATTCCGTATTCCAATCCGACAGCCAGATCGCGTCGAAGGAGATATCACAGGATTCAAATCCATCCGATGGATCAGAACTTACTTGTCTGGATTTGAGCAACCTGTAGTATTAAGAATGGCAAACTTCCGCATGGTAGGAAGTCAGTGGAGAGTTTTCCAGGAATCACTTTTTGAAAGAGGCCTCTTCGAAATCCCTGAGCCTGACAATTCAAATGTAACCGTGGATGTGGTAAGCATCGAGGAGAACAGTCAGGGAAGTGCGACAGAGAGTCCTTATGTCCTTCCTCCGGGGATTTTTAGAGATCGTGATAACACTTCAACTGTTGAACGTAGGCTGAATGAACAATCGCTGCGGATTTGTGTGGAAGATCTTGCTGCAAAGGATGCACGAGCGGTTTTCAAAAATGTCACGTTGGATTTGGTGCAATTTGAGCGAATCAAAATGTTCATTCATGCAGATAGTGAGGATGCAATGGACGATGAAATTACTGCCTTTTTAAGACTAGGAACTGATAACACGGACAACTATTACGAAATCGAAGTTCCACTTTTGATCACGCCCAAAGGCACAAGAGACCCTACTCAGATCTGGCCGCAAGAAAATGAAATTGACATAGCCATAGAGGACATTGTCGGGGTAAAAGTCGCTCGGGACAACCAGCATGTGCCACTGAATATTCCTTTTTCACAGCAAATAGGTAGATACAAAGTGACTGTGGTGGGTAGACCGGAATTGAGTCAATCTCAATCCTCCATGATAGGCGTGAGAAATCCAGGCACAAATGGAGGCGGAAGCCGAAGCCTATGTATCTGGGTAGATGAGTTGAGAGTAACTGGATTTACTAAATCTAATGGATGGGCTGCAAATGCTTTGATGAACGTAAAAATCGCTGATGTAGCAGTTGTTTCAGGATCTATTAGACACAACTCTATTGGATTTGGAGGATTGGAAACCAGACTTTCCCAAAGGGCAAGACAAGCAACCACCCAATATGATATCTCAACTAGTGTGGATATTCATAAGCTTTTACCCGAAGGGTTGGGCGTCAGCATTCCTCTGTATTTTTCTATCGAAAACAGCACGACTAAACCTGAATATGATCCTTTGAATCCAGATGTGCCGTTTGAGGTAGCGCTACAAAAATATGAAACTGCGGCTCAAAAAGAGGCCTATAGAAAAATCGCCTTAGATCAAATTAACCGTAAAAATGTAAGCTTTAATAACGTACGAAAACTTAAGACAAATCCAGATGCAAAAAGTCATTTCTATGACTTAAGTAATTTCTCCTTCTCGTATGCTTTTGGAATAATGAATCAGACCAATGCTCAGATTCAAGATTACAGCTACAAAACTTATAGGGGAAACGTAACATACAGCTTCCAGCCAAAGGCACTTACTATAGAACCATTTAAAAATGCTGGCTTTTTAGATTCTCCGCATTTAAGACTAATCAAGGACTTCAACCTGAATTTATCCCCTACTCTAGTTTTGGCTAGGTTAGATATTGATAGGAAACACTTAAGATCTCAATATAGAAATGATCAATTGAGTACCGCTGGAGTAGATCCTCTTTTCCAAAAAAGCTTCTTCATGAATCGATTTTATTCGGTGAATTGGGATCTGACAAAAAACCTGAGAGTAGATTATACAGGAAGTATTATGGCTGTGGTAGATGAACCTCAAGGCGATTTGGATACAGAGCAAAAATCTGATTCGGTTCGGTATAATGCGTGGAGATTTGGCCGAAAAACGAATTACAACCATACAGTATCTCTCAATTACACCCTTCCCCTGGATAAATCTCCGCTCACAGACTGGATCAGAGCAGATTATAAATACATCACTACCTACACTTGGCTTACCGGCGCAATCGGGCAAAAGGATACGCTGGGAAATACTATTCAGAACACTAGAGATCAATCACTTAATGGTAAGTTTGATCTTATAAAACTTTACAATAAGAACAAAAAACTGGCAGCTCTGAATGCACCTAAACGACCAAGTATTCCTGGTAGGTCGGGAGTAACTGCTGAAGATACCATTGGAACTCCTTTCACCAATAAACTTCTGAAAGCATTGATGATGGTGAAAGAGGTTACATTCAATTACGGGAAAATTGAGGGCACTTTCTTACCTGGTTACATGCCAAATACTGGACTATTAGGAATGGATCGAGCATTTGACAACCCAGGCTTTGCATTCCTATTTGGAAGTCAAGATCCGGCTATCCGAAATGAATTTGCCCAAGCAGGATTCATGGCTCCTAGTAGTGAGCTTACTCAGACCTTCAAACAAAGTAGCGTGATGAACATGAGATTTGGAAGTATTATTGAGCCTTTCCAAGACTTCAAAATCACGCTGAATGCCACTAAACGGGAAGTGGGAGATTATCAGGAAATATTCAGGAATTCCATGGACAATCCCGGCGTCTATGAATCCATCAGTCCCAATAGACTCGGCGCTTATAGTGTCACTACAATTATGATTGGAACCGCCTTTAGCAAAGATGGATTTGATAACGTATCGCCTCTTTTTGCAGATTTTGAAAATAATAGAGCAATCATCAAAAATCGACTGGATGGAATGACTACAGGTGGGGAATATGCAATCAATGGTCAGGATGTTTTGATCCCCGCTTTCATGGCAGCATACCGAGGTAAAGATGCTGCTACGTTCGATATGAATCCTTTCCCAAAAACACCTTTGCCAAACTGGCGCTTGGATTACAGAGGACTTTCCAGAATCAAAGCGCTAAGCGAGATATTCAGCAGCATCAATATTCAACATATGTATACCTCAACGTATGATGCCAGTAATTTCTCGAATTCACTTCAATACCAACAGGGGTTAGAGCTATACAATACACTTCAGAATATCCCTAGACCAACGCAAGTAAATGAAGAAGGTCAATACATTCCTATTTATGTACTCAACCAAGTTGTCTTAACCGAACGATTTGGCCCGTTGATTGGAATTGATATGTTGACAAAAGACAGATTAAATATTACCGTCAATTACAGCAAGGAGCGTAATCTAGGTTTGAATTTTTCTAACTCTCAGGTGACTGAACAAAAAAGTAGCGACTTTGGATTGTCTCTGGGTTATACCAAAGCTGGGGTAAAAGTTCCTTTTAAATTCCAAGGAAGACAGTCTGTATTGAAAAATGATCTCACCTTCAATTTAGATTCGAAAGTTGTTAGTACGAAACAGATTCAGCGAAAGATCGAGGAAGGTAGCACGGTGACGAGCGGAAATTTGAATATTTCCATCCGTCCTACAATTTCCTATCTCATCAATCAAAACCTAAATCTTACGCTTTACTTCGATAGAACTATTAATGATCCTCGAGTGACGACAGCCTACAAACGAACTTCGACAGCATTTGGAGGTCAACTTCGATTTAATTTAGGTCAATAGATTTTATCCTTACTTGATTCCTATTAATTTTGGCCCCTATATAACAATTTACAAACATGGATTTTCCTCAAGAACTAAAGTACACCAAAGACCACGAGTGGGTTAAAATAGATGGTGATGTAGCAACTATTGGAATCACAGAATTTGCCGCTGGTGAACTAGGTGATATCGTATATGTAGAAGTTGAAACATTGGGCGAAACATTGGATACCAATGAAGTTTTTGGGTCCGTAGAAGCGGTAAAAACTGTTTCTGATCTATTCATGCCTGTGTCAGGAGAGATTTTAGAAATTAATCCGGAATTGGAAGATTCTCCGGAATTGGTCAATGAATCACCTTACGAAAATGGCTGGATGATCAAAGTAAAGATTACCGGAGACTTACCCTCTGATTTGCTTTCAGCTGCAGAATATGCTGAGTTAGTAGGAGAATAAGAGGCATATTTTGAGATTAGGAATTGCGATTATCTGGCTTCTCATTATAGCCGTTGCCATGTTAACTCCAGGTGATAATTTCCCTGAACCCTCCTTTAACTTTGAAGATAAACTTATACACTTTGCCTGTTTTGGAGGTTTGAGTTTTCTTTGGTGTGGAGTAGGTGTCAAACATGCCAATTTAAATGGCTTAGGTGGAAGAGTTTTGACTAACTATTTGATTTTCGGCGTTGCCGCTGGAGTAGTTTTAGAATGCGCCCAGCTATTCATTCCATTCCGAACTTTCGATTATATGGACATGATTGTCAATGAAATAGGTGGAATAGCTGGTTTATTAGCATATTTTAAGATTCCTACTACCAAGATTGGCTTGGATTAATGCCTATTAATTATTAGAATTGTTAGTCTGAAAAAGAAGAAAAATTAACCTTTATAAACCAAACTTATCATGGAAGCAAAAAAGACTCCCAGCGCTGATCTAACCAGAAAGACAGGAATGTTCCTGAATCTTGGTTTGGCAGTGGCTGTAGGTGCTACCCTTGCTGCCTTCGAGTGGAAGTCATTTGATGATGGTTCATTGAAAGACCTTGGTCAAGTAACTGACAACTTCGAAGAATTGCTAGATATTCCTATCACAGAGCAGCCACCACCACCACCGCCACCACCTGTAGAGCAGCCTATCATTCAGGAAATTCCTGATGAGGTAGAAATCGAAGAAAAAATCGAAGTTAACTTCGATGTCGATGTGAAAGAAACTACTGTAATCAAAGAAGTAGTAATCGCTGAAGCTCCAGTAGAGGAGAAAGTAGATGCAATCTTTGATGTGGTAGAAACTCAGCCTGAGCCTCCAGGGGGAATGTCAGGTTGGAATCAATACCTTTCTAAAAACCTGAAATACCCTACTCAAGCGAGAAGAATGGGTGTAGAAGGAACAGTAATCGTAGTATTCGTAGTAAACACGGATGGTTCTATTCAAGATGTTGAAGTTTTGAGAGGAATCGGCGGAGGTTGTGACGAAGAAGCGGTGAAAGTAGTAAGTAGTGCTCCTAAGTGGACTCCTGGTAAGCAAAGAGGACGTGCAGTACGTACTCGTATGAGACTACCAATTAGATTCAAACTTAGCTAATCATAAATTGCTAATGTAGACCCGAGAGATCGGGTCTTTTTTTTGCCTTAAGTTTAACAACTTTTAGCTTAGTTAAATAGTGTTAGTAGATTAGGCTCAGAGGGTTATGTAGTGTAATTTATTAGAGTAGTTTTTTCTAACCTCTAATTTCACACTCATGGAACACAAAAAAAATCCAACGTCAGATCTTAAACGATGGTCTGTTGCATTGTTTAACTTGGGACTGGCAATCAGTCTCGGAATAGTTTTGGTGGCTTTCGAATGGAAAGCATATGATCAAGGAAATATCAAGACCTTTGAAGGCATGGATGATGACTGGGATGACATTGAAATTCCGATCACCATTCAAACTCCTCCTCCTCCCCCACCTCAGGTTCCGATTGAAGTGATCATCAAACCTGATGATGTCGAAATTGACACATTTGAAAAGCTGAACATAGATATCAATACCACTGAATCAGCTGAGATACCTGAAGTAGAAATAAAAGAAGCGCCTATAAAAGAAGACATTGATGTAATCGTAGACTTTGTGGACATTCAGGCGACGTTTAAGGGAGGAATGGACGCTTGGTATGCCTATCTCAACAAAAACCTAAAGTATCCTTCACAAGCAAAAAAAATGGGTATTGAGGGAATGGTCATCGTTAGATTTGTAGTAAATACTGATGGATCAATTCAAGACTTAGAACTAGTAAGGACCATCGGTGGCGGCTGCGACGAAGTAGCTAAGGAAGCGATCGAGAATTCTCCGAATTGGACCCCTGGAAGGATAGGTGGAAGAGCAGTACGATCGCGGATGACAATGCCGATACGCTTTAGACTTAACTAGCTTATCGAATGATACTTTAAAAAATAAAGGGGCGAATGCCCCTTTTCTATAATACGTTGAGCGATTGCTCTTTTACCTTCTCCAACTCGTCCTTCATTAGGATGACATGCTTCTGCATTCCTGCATCATTTGCTTTAGATCCGATGGTATTGATCTCTCTTCCTATTTCCTGAGAAATAAATCCAAGCTTTTTCCCTTGGCTTGATTCTTCGTTTAGGCATTTGGCAAAATACTTTAAGTGTGTATCCAGTCGTACAATCTCTTCAGTAATATCCAATTTCTCAAAATAATAGATCAACTCCTGCTCAAAACGATTGGCATCGAAGGAATTTTCATCTAACCATTCGTTAAAATGATTTCTGATTTTTTGCTTGATTCTTTCCTTTCGATTACCCTCTTCCTCTTCTATTTTCTTCAAGCCACTGGCAATTGTTGCGATATTTCCTTGAAGTTTTTGCTCCAATGAATTCCCTTCATCTTGTCTGAAGGAATCACATTTATTTAATGCAATGGTGAGAACTTTTTTGATTTCTTCCCAATCTGCTTGATCATCTCTATCCTCACCAGTTACCTGAGTAATTACACTTGGAGACTGCAAAGCTAATTTGAAAATATCCTGAGACTGATCTTCTACACTATCAGCAAGTCCTTTATACTTTTGATAAAACAGGTTAAAAAGATCTTCATTGATGCTAACTGGCATTTCGGCTGATCCTTTTGACTGAAAATCTATTGAAATACTCACTTTACCACGGTCTAAAATCGACTGAACCAGGTTTCTAATTTCCAGCTCTTTGTCATTAAACTGTCTCGGGCTGCGAATAGATAGATCTAAGAATTTTGAGTTAAGCGTTCGTACCTCCACTTGGATTACCATTCGCTCATCTTCAAATCCGGCATTGCCGAAGCCGGTCATTGATTTGATCATAATAAAATTTGTTGTTAGAAATTGAAGCCCAAAGTTACATAGAACTTTAAGTCTTCTGCTTCATAATTTCGAATAGGCCGAGCTACATCAAATTTCACATAATAGTTGAGCAAAACGGTGCGCAATCCAGCACCATAGCTTTGAAGCCATGGATTATTGAAATTATTAAGAGTAATAGTGAAAGGAGATCCTTCTGTATTGATCACTTCTGTATTTTGATCATTTATTCTCTCCCATGGAGCCGAATCATTCCAGGCGGATCCTATATCATAAAAACCTACCAATTGGAAGTTTCTGATAAAATTCGAAGTGATGTTTCCTCTCGTCAAATAGGAGAAAACAGGTATTCTAAGTTCAGTTGTGAAGGTAATCATGTTTCGACCTCGAATTTCATCGTAGTCATACCCTCTCAAATCCACAAAGTCCGCGAATAGAATATTTGAATTTTCTACACCAGTTGGATTTCTGATCGGGGAAGATTCCGGTCTATTGGATGGTGGACGATAGAATTCATTGAAAAGCCAATTATCCATCCCTCCCAACATGTAAGTCTGAGGATTATTCCCCATAAAAGATCCAGCATATAATCTTGCAGCGAGTACAATGTTTTTGTGAATAGATCTATACTCTCTCAAATCAACGTAGAAGTTCCCAAAAGAACGTTCCTTATTACCAAAGGATTGATATTGCACGTAGCCAACTTTACCTTTGAATCCCCTCTGGGAATAAAGCCCCAAAGGCTGAGTTCGATCATAAACAAACTCTGCCTTCCCACCTAAATAATTGACATCGTAGCGATTTTGATCCGGATCTTGACCATTTATTAAGGAATCTGGATTGAGATTGAAATATTGAGTTTTTGCTGCAAAAGGAGCAAGAGTAACTCGTGCATTGGCATTTAGTGGATAAGAAAATCCTGCTTCTACTTTTGTCAGAACGTATTTTTGTTCGACCTCAAATTCTGAAACACGAATAGTCTTACGATCAAACCTTCCTTTGAAATCAACTCGGCTTTTCAAATATTCGTATTCAAAGAAAATATCCCCACCTGATCTAAAGTCAAGGGTAGTCATTACTCCTCCTTGGAAAGAGTGATTATCAAGTAAATCGGTCATTTTACCCGTAAACCCAATCCCAAATCCTCTCAATGGATCCACAACAAATCTTGTATTGATATTATTGATGAAAAACTGCGGTTCCATCTGCCTAGGTCCTGTCACTCTTTTTTGCAAACTCTGCTTTCTAAAAGTCTCTAGCAAGTTATTTTTAGACTCGGCAGCTGAAGCTACTGGCGAGGTAAGATTGCCAGGTATGGTGTCAAAAGTATAATTATCAGTGTTCAGCCCATTCTTTGACTCAAATTTAAGTCGTTTGAGATCAATCGATGAGGATGTGTTTTTCGGTATAGTATCAAGGGCTACCATTGGCTGAGTAGCTGGTTCTGGCTCTCTAGTTACCTGAGGCAAATTTTCCCTGGCCTCCTTCTCCTCTAATAATCTACGGGCAGCCAGTCGTTCATTTAGACTTTTAGCTTGTTCTAGCTGTATTCTAGGAGTACTTGGGGTAAATTGATCAGAGGTACTTAGCCCTTCAACCACGAGGTAACTTTCCCTTCCATCTCGAACAGAATATGCCATCCTATTCATCCTACTATTAATATCAAAAGCTTCTATGCTTTTATTAAATGCTGAAATCTGATTCGATACCTGATTGCCTATGCTCATCCGCATTAGGTTATTTATACCGCTGAGATCACTGAGATATACAATTGAATTGCTATTCAATTTCTTTGGCCTGATGTTCTTGCTATTGGAATTAGTAAGCTGCTTAGTAATGATGGTGTCCGTCACTTCCACCATGAAGAGGTTATAATAATTAGGTAGGGAGGTCATCTCTAAATTCTTCCCCATTACCGAATCTGGAAGATTCGTCATATTTGACGAATAAATTATAGTGGAGTCATTTAAGAAAACCGGGGTCAATTCATCAAAGGAATCATTTGTGAGTCTCCTTCCAGCTCCTCGTGCATTCAGTGTAAAAATATCTGATTTCCCATTTGAAATCGCTGATAACACCATGTTTTTGCCATCACTATTAAAATCCAAACTTAGGATCTCCGTGATATTCCTCAGGAAAATTTTATCCTGACTAGAACCATCTAATGACCTCAATCTCAATGTAGTGAATCCTCTTTTAAATGAAGCAATTGCAATATTTGCAGAATCTTTCCAGGCTATTATGGGCGAAGTGAAATTTGCATCTTGATCTTGCAAGGAAGTCCCTCCAGCAAAAATCGTCTGTTCCCTACCTGAGCTAACTTCTCGCACTTGCACTTTATATTTCCCTCCATTGTTGATCACATAAGCGAGGTTCAAACCATCAGGACTAAATTTTATATCATTAATAGCACCAATAAATCTTGGAGAAGTTTCAGCTACAGCAGCCTCTCTGTTAGGCAGTTTAAAATTCGAAGAAACCTGCTTATTCACATCCAGATAATATTTTTTCCAATCCTCTGTAAACGTTTTATAATTCAGACCTACCGTGTTCGCAATACTGTTTTCCTCATTCCTATTGATTCGGGAAAGGTTAAGAATACTCGAAATGTATCTTCTACCATATCTTTCGGCGATGTAATTCCAAACCGACTGCCCTACTAAGGCCGCTTCTTTTTCTTTCAGTTTTAGAATCTTCGGATTCTCATCTTCCTGGAAGTAATGACGTACATAATCATCCATTTCTCTACTCCATCCTTTAGCCAGATATAGGGCGATTCCATCCACATACCATTCTGGGAAGCTATTTGTAAGGTTGGACTGAAAGGCATCTGAGACAGAAGAACCGTAAAGCATCTCCTCTATGATTACTTTGGTGGTCCCATAGATTAGGTCTTCTTTGAATAAATCTATTTCTCCTTGATAGGCGACTTCGGCTAGAAGTCGATTGAAATTAGTTTGTCCTTGCTCGTTATACTCCTCTTTGTTGAGATTGATATTACTTTGCAATCGCTCTTCCGGAGAGTTATAAATGTAAATTTTCGGTTTAGTGTATGCTACATAACCAATCATCTGAGTGAGTCTATTGAACTCACTTTCCAGGTATTCTATGGCCATTTTTGCATTGGCACCACCACGGTCGTAATAGTAAACCTCAAAATTATTTGAGGAATAAAAATACCATTCAAACTGGTGGTGCTGAATTCTGTTTTTTCCAAATCGCTCTTGATCAAACTGAGCGAGGGCGAAAAAAGAGTTCAACCATAACCCAGCAAAAACTAAAACTCTGAAAAGGTGATATCGCATTCGATTTGCTGAAAGATGTCTTTAAATATAATTAAAATACCGAGCTATGTCCACTTCTGGGTCAATAGCCTTTTCATTTAGAAGGTAGGATGTCATCTGCTCGCTAAAATAAGGAACTAACGATACTCCTTTTGCTCCAAAACCATTGAATATGTAAACGCCTACCTCGGTAGGATGTTTTCCCAAAAATGGTTTTCTATCTCTTGTTGCTGGTCTAATCCCAGTTTTATGACTTAGAATTTCTTCAACAGGCAACTTAACCAAATCTGTCAACCGATCTAAAATTTCATTTTTCGCAGTAATAGTCGCCCCCACATCTAAATCATGCTTTGTATAGGTGGAACCTACCCGATGAACCCCATCCCCTAAATGAACTCTGAACACGCCTCTGTTGACCACATAATCTGGTGTGAAATTTTGCTTCACTTCCAAAATCTCACCTTTCACTGGCGCAAAAGGAAGGAAATTAAAGAATCTTGAATTCATAGCTCCTAAGCCATTGCAATAAACCACCGCGTCCACTTTTAACTCCTTGTAAGACCAATAGTTCTCGTCGCGACGTAGCAAGGACTCATCAAATCTCTCAGCGATCAACTCCTCTTTAAAATACGAAGTCATCGCATCAAGCAGATTGTTGATATTCAACCAACCGGAATTGCGAAGCATCACACCTCCATGTGGGTCTTTGAGAAACTCGGACTGACTCTTGGAATAAATCCTCTCTAAATAAGCCTCAAACCCTGGATCGGCGCTATGTCCCATCCATTCGTTTTGCTCTTCTACAGAGAGAAAAGGTCTGTATATTGCCTTTTCTGTCAGAAAATTCTGGCCAGTGAGTGTTTCTAATTCCCGATAGAAAGTTTTAATGACAGGAAAAAGCGAATCTGCTTTCCATGTTTTTACCATCTTCCTTCCAGTCACCGGATTAAAAAGTCCAGCAGCAACTCTACTTGAATTATTAGCCTCTGGCTGATCAATTATCTTAATTTTCTTTCCAGCTTGCTTCAGTCTATAGGCAAGTGCCGTTCCAGCAAGTCCTTGTCCTATGAGCAAAAAATCAATTTCCATAGCCCAAAATAAAGGTTTAATTCCTTATTTTGTTTGATTACCCACATACATTTCCCATGCTTTATATTAAGTCTTTTACATTCAACCCTTTTCAGGAAAACACCTATTTGCTATACGATGAAAATGGCACAGGAACCTTGATTGATCCAGGATGTTTTGATCTGGCTGAAAGAAAAGAGTTACTTGATTTTGTGACGGAGAAAAAGATTCGAATCACCCAGTTACTCAATACACATTGCCATGTTGATCATGTGTTGGGAAACGCTTGGGCTAAAAAAACGTTTGGAGTGCAACTACTTATTCATAAGGAAGAGGCAGCGGTATTGAAAGCTGTAGAAGTCTATGCTCCTAACTATGGATTCGTGGGCTATGAAAGCAGTGAAGCTGATGGATTTCTGGTTGAAGGAGAAAAAATTGAAGTTGGTAAAGAAGTCCTCAAAATCATCTTCGTACCTGGACATGCTCCTGGACATGTAGTTTTCCATCATGAAGCATCTCATCAATGCATAGCAGGTGACACTTTATTTAGAGGAAGTATTGGCAGAACGGATTTACCTGGCGGAAATCATGAGCTGCTCCTGAGTAAAATCAAGTCGGAGCTTTTCACACTTCCTGAGGAGACGGTCATTTATCCTGGCCATGGACCTGAAACGACCATCGCTTTCGAAAAAATTCACAATCCATTCGTGGGCAAAAACGCAAGATCTTGAAAATCAAATCACATATTCCAAATACAATCACGCTCTTAAATTTACTTTCCGGAGTCATCGGAATTATTTGGGTGATTAATGGAAACATCGTCTCTGGAGCTTATTTCATTATTTTGGCTGCAGTTTTTGATTTTTTTGATGGATTTGCGGCAAGACTGCTGAACGTCCAAGGAGAACTTGGAAAGCAACTTGATTCTTTGGCTGATCTAGTTTCTTTCGGCGTTCTTCCTGGAGTGATTCTGTTCCAAATGGCAAGAGTCGAAAGCGAAATAGAATGGCTGCCTTACCTTACACTGATTGTCCCATTATTCTCGGCTGTTCGGCTGGCCAAGTTCAATTTGGACACCAGACAAAGCGATCGGTTCATCGGTCTGCCCACTCCAGCAAATGCCTTATTTATTAGCACATTACCGTATTTCGCAATTAAATGGCCATGGGTTGATACATGGCTCACGTCACCGGTTTTCTTAGTTGCCCTAGCGTGGATATTCGCGATTCTTTTGCTGGTTGAGTTACCACTGATCGCATTGAAATTTAAAAACTACTCTTTAGCCGCCAATAAATTCAGATACGCGCTAATTGCGATCGGGTTAGCCCTTATTTTGACTTTTGGTTTTGCAGGAATTCCGGTACTGATCTTAGTCTATTTAGGCTTGTCTGTGGTGGAAAATGTAATTAGTACAGAATGATATTCCGTTGCCAAAAGCTTGTATTACTACTACTTATCAACTTACTGTTGATGGAAGGAGCTTCTGGACAAAATTCATTTTTCAAATTCAAAATCTCCGATGATGGAATATATAAATTAAGTATTGCTCAAGCTAGAGAGTTAGGAGCGAGTTCCCTGAGTGAAATCGCTTTATTTGGATATCCAGGAATGCTCCCTCAGCTTCTGCAACCCGAAAACCTAGAACTTCAGGAAATCCCAGGACTGGAAAAAGACGAGCATCTCTACTTCTATCTCTCTGGTCCGAATAGCTATGAGTTTACAAACGAAGGAATTTCATACCGAGTGAATCAATTCTCTGATTCCATTAGTTATTTGATTGGTTTTTCGCAAAATCCCAAAAGAATCGCAACAGTATACGGCCAATCAAGTACAGCTACACCAACCCAACTTTATTCATGGAGTTGGCTAAATGAGCAAGAAAATAACATGCTAAACTCTGGCCGCGCTTGGTATTCCAAATCAGTAGCACCTGGAATAACTCGCGGCTATTCTTTCCCTTTGGCAACGACTTCCAATGCAAATTGGAAAATTGCTGCTAAAATAATGGCGAGGTCGAATTCGGCCTCAATTATCAAATTAGCAACTGACGATTTGAGTGTTTCCGAGAGTTCATTCGACGGTGTTCCCAATGGCACTTATTCCATTAAAGGTCAAGAAGTACGTGTATTTGAAAGTTTTGCGCCAGCTGAAAAAAAAGTAGAGCGATTACGGATTTCTTTCGAAGCCTCTAATCCAAATGATGCTGGGTACTTTGAATATATAGGAATAGGAGTTCCGCATTCAAGTGAGCAATTGGGAGAGGGTATTTACGCTTTAGAACAAAAAACTTCGATTTCAATTGATCCTTTGGAGGATTTAACTGTTTGGGAAGTAAGTGATTTTGAAGCTCCACTTGCAGTTAATTTAAGTTCTGGATCGATGATATCAGGGCAGAAATTCATTGTTTTCAATAGCTCAACAGCAAAAGACATTGAACAAATTGAACCTGCAGACCTTTCGCTAAGAAGTCAATCCAGCTGGCCGGATTTGCTAATTATCACTCCCAAAATCCTTCGCAATTCAGCTGAGAAGCTCAGCCTACACAAATTAGGAATGGGAATCTATGCCCAGGTTGCTTATCTCGAAGATATCTATGACGCATTTGGCTATGGTAATTCAGATTTGACTGCTATCCGCAATTATTTAGCATGGCAGTATTACGCAGGAGGCAAACTTCAGAATGTATTGATTTTGGGAAAAGGGACTTTTGACTACAAAGAAATTTTGGGAGGAAGACCAAATCTGGTACCCATCTACACAAGTCGAAATAGTTTGAATCCTTTGACCACCTTCAGTTCAGATGATTACTTTTCCCTACTTGAATTTGGACAAGGAGAATGGGAAGAGACGCGCGAAGGAGATGAATTAATGCAAATTGGCGTAGGCAGATTGCCAGTGATCAGCGCTACAGAAGCTCGACTCGTGGTAGACAAAATAATAGCTTACGAGAGCAATCCTAAACCTGGCGATTGGAAAAAAACAGTTACTTTTTTTGCGGACGATGGAGATAATAATATCCACTTGCGTGATTCTGAGTCTCATGCTAGTTTTTTGAATGAAAAGCATCAAGATTTCAAACAAGTTAAATTGTACTTAGACAGATTTAAACAGGAAAATACTGGAGAGCGACAATCCTCTGCAGAAGCAAAAAATGCACTAGAGGAAACGTTGGAAAAAGGGACATTGCTCTTAAACTATATCGGCCATGGAAATGAAACCACGTTGACAGCAGAAGAGGTTTTCATGACTTCAGATATAGCAAACTGGGCAAATCAAGATCAATTGGCACTTTGGATGACGGCCACTTGCGAATTTGGAAGGCACGATAGCCCTTTCCTGAGATCTGCAGCAGAGGAGCTTTTGATCGCTCCAAATAAGGGCGCTATTGGGTTATTGACAACAGGAAGACCTGTATTCAGCAGTGTGAATTTCTCTTTAAATGAGGCATTCCTAGAAGAGGTTTTTAAAGTGGAAAATGGACAAACTCAAGATCTGGGACGCATTTTCCGAAACACTAAAAACAAAAGTCAAAATGGAGCCCTGAATCGAAATTTTAGCCTGCTTGCAGATCCAAGTCTGAGACTTGCTGCTCCAGAATTCCAAATTGAAATAACGGAGTTTAAAGACCCGTCAGCTCAACTTCTTTTAGACACACTTTCTGCTTTTCAAGAAGTGTACTTTGAAGCAAAAGTAATAAACCCAAGCTCTGAAGGAATCGCTACCAATTTCAACGGATCATATACTATTGAGCTTTATGATAAACCCGCCACGAGCAAAACCTTGGGAGACGAAAGCAGTGCGTCCGAATTTCAAGAGGAAAAAATACTTCTTTTCAAAGGAACTGGGAAAATAGAATCCGGACTCATGAAAGGTAAATTGATCGTTCCCAAAAATATTGCTTTGGAGTTTGGAAAAGGTTCAGTTAGAATAAATGGAGAAAGTCAGGATCCTGATTGGGAAGCTTATGGAGATAGCTTTCCAGTTATTGGGGGAATAGCCTCCATAAGCCCAGATGATAAAGTTGGCCCTGAAATATCTGCCGTTTTTGGAGGAAAAGATATACCTCCATTCAAGTTCCCTTCCACTTCGGTGGATATGGTGGCTACTTTTTTTGATTCAAGTGGCATTAATACTTCAAGTCTCCTGACCTCTGAAATTCTTACCATTCAACTAAATGATAATGAGCCGATCGAATTGAGTAATTATTTTGTCGCAGAAAACGGCACTTTTACATCTGGAAAAGTGAATTTCAGACTAAAAGAACTAAAAGAAGGAAAGAATTTGGTAACTATCAGAGCTTGGGATAACTTAGGAAACGCAAGTATATTTAATCAGGAAATAATTGTAGAAGGAAGTGGTACAATTCAAATCTTAAATCACAAAACTTATCCAAACCCAGCGCAAATTGAAAGTCATTTTGAATTAGAACACAATCAGCCTGGGGAAAACCTTAATTTAACCCTTGCTGTTTACCAAACGGACGGCAAGATACTATTTACAGAAAGTGAACGTTTAGTGAAAGCTGACGCTCAGATAGCTGATTTGTCTTGGTTTTTTTTACAAAAGCAAACCAAATATCCAGCAAAAGGAACTTATATTTACAAATTAACGCTTCAGTCAGAACTTGATAATTCTACAGATTCAGTGAGCGGACTAATCGTGATTCAATGAAAAAAATAGCCACATTAAATAGGAAAAACTTACTCGTTGCGGTTTTTGCCCTGGCTACTTTATCTGCATATGCGCAGAACAGCACAATTATCTCTGGTCAGGATCCTGACCGAAGAGTAATAACTACCGCTGTCCCGTTTTTGAATTTTGCACCAGACTCGAGACATTCAGGAATGGGGGATGTCGGTGTAGCTTTGTCTCCAGATGGAAGTTCAGCACATTGGAATGCTGGTGGTTTAGCCTTTATCGAAGATGACATGGGTTTTTCTCTATCTTATTCTCCATGGCTTGGCAAGCTTGTCAATGACATGTCCTTGAGTTATTTAACAGGTTATTTCAAAATTGATGAGGTTTCCGCATTTGGATTTGATCTACGTTATTTCAATATGGGTGATATCCAATTGACAGATGGAAGAGGAAATCCGTTGGGTGAATTTAATCCTCGCGATATAGCAATTGGAGGCACCTATTCAAGGAAACTGTCTTCCTATTTAGGCTTGGGTATCTCTGCAAGATTCATCTATTCTAATCTTTCCGGAAACATTTCTTCTGCAGGTGGAAGCGAAGCAAAACCAGGAATAAGCGTAGGAACAGATGTAGGTTTGTATTACTCTAAACCAATTTTCGCAGGGGCAAAAGATGCTAACATCTCCTGGGGAGCAAGTATCACTAATATAGGACCAAAGATTACGTATAATTCTGCAGACGATTTGGATTACATTCCTACCAATCTTAAAGTTGGAGTTGCTTATTCTATCGATCTAGACCAAGTAAATACACTTACTTTTGCCCTAGATCTCAACAAACTTCTTGTACCTACCCCACCTATCTACGCTACAAACGAAGATGGAACTTTGGAGACTGATGAAAATGGGAATCTTATAATAAAACCAGGTGACGGAAAAGATCCGAATCGCCCATTACTATCTGGCATGTTTGGCTCATTCGCTGATGCTCCGGGAGGATTCTCAGAGGAACTTCAAGAGGTCATGATTTCATTCGGAGTTGAGTATAGCTACGATGACAAGTTTGCACTTCGCACAGGTTACTTTTATGAGAATCCAAATAAAGGCGGCAGAAAATACTTTACAATGGGAGTTGGTTTTGATCTGAAAAGACTAGGATTTGACTTCTCCTACTTAGTACCTCAAAAGCAAAATCACCCACTCGCTGAGACTTTGAGGTTCACCTTGATGTACAATATTTCCAATTAAAAATGATTTTAGACAGGTCAAAGGCTCCGGAATTTAATGTTCCAGAGGATTTTGAACTATTGCCCCCAATGGAGTTTAACCTTTCCAATGGAGCAAAGTTCTTTTTTATTCCTACACCTGGAATAGACGCCGTCAAAATAGACGTGATTTGCAAAGGTCACAGGGCTTCACTTCCACTCAACCAGACACTTGTTTCTTCCTTCACGTTACAAATGCTTCAGGAAGGCACTACCGCTAAAAGTGCTGGGGAAATAGCTGAACTCTTCGATTTTTATGCTTCAGAAGTTCATCCAATTGTCAGTTACTCTCACGAAGGTCTTGGACTTTTAACTACCAAAAAGCACCTTTCGGCCGTTTTAGAAGTTTATATTTCCCTGTTCACGGAAGCCACTTTTCCGCAGGATATGTTGGATAAGAGAAAATCGCAACGGAAGCTTAGCATTCAATTGGAAAGAGAAAAAACAGCTTCTAGAGCGAGTCAACTTCATAGAAAATGTCTCTTTGGAGCCAACCATCCCTATGGTGTGGAAGTGGAAGAAACGCACGTGGATCTCATCAAGCGAGAGCAACTTATCTCCTATTATGAGAACTTGCTATGGCAAGAATGTGAACTATTCGTAACGGGAAATTTTGATGCTGAAGAACTAGAGAGCCTTCGCGGTAAACTTGGCCAAATTCCAATTCGTGAAGCATCTGAATCAGTATTGTTGCCTGGTATAAATACGCTTTTGGCAGTAACTGAACCTAAAGTAAAATCCGTCCAAAGCAGTATCCGAATTGGCAGCTGGTCTATTCCACAAACACATCCAGACTTCATTGGACTAACCGTTTTCAATACGATTCTTGGAGGTTATTTTGGTTCTAGACTGATCAAAAATATCAGAGAAGACAAGGGCCACACCTATGGAATCTTCTCTTCGCTTGCGGAAATTGGAGTTTCAAACTATTGGGTGATAGCCGCAGATGTGCAAAAAGAATTTTATCCGGAGGTGGTCAAGGAAATCTATCATGAAATCAAGCTTTTGACAGAAGTAGAAATTGATGCAGATGAACTGGAAGTGGTTCGAAATTACCTCATTGGTCAAATGCTCAAGCAATTTGGTACTTCCTTTGACTTGATAGAACGATTTAAAGCTGTTCATCAATCAGGAATGACCTTTGATTATTACGCCCGGAAATTGGCTTATTTGAAAGAATTCACTGCAAAGGACATGATTTCAATCGGTCAAAAATACTTTTCTAACCCGCCATTTATAGAAGTAATCGTGGGCTAATTAGGTCAATTTGACATAAAGCCAAGAGATATCCAGCTTTAATCGAAGCCAAAGCTTATAGAGGTCAAACTCTAAATTTTGAATAGCAAGTTGATTTGCTAAGTCAACGAAACCTGCTGCAATGGTGAAGTTTGCCGACCAAAGTGCGTGTTTTAACTCGTAAAGAACTCGCTCTTGTAGGGCTAAATCTTCACTAATTTCCCGATTCATATTCCTGATTTTTTCGCAAACTCGTAACGTGCTCGGTAGCATTTCTGATTGGTATCTACGGTATTGATTGGCAGATAGTGAGTCCGAATGCTTTCTTTTGAAAACTCCTACGTGATCAGAAAATACAACTGGATAGTTATTCGTCAGGCGGAGTTGGACATCAAAGTCCTCATAAGAAAGTGAAGCGTCGTATCCCCCTTCCTGCTTTAGAATTTCACTTCTAAAAACTACCGTAGGGGAAGAAATAAAACTTCTTCGGATTAACGTTTCATAAAACTCTCTTTCCAAAATTTTTCCTTTCAAATCTGCAATTTCTTGGGTTTGGTAGTAGTTTTTTTTTGCCCCATTCTCTTCCTGAATATGCGCATTTGAAAAAACGAAGGCAGCCTGAGGGCACTCCTTCAAGCACCCGATAGAAACAGAAAGATGCTCCGGATACAAGAAGTCATCACCTGAAAGATCAACAACGTAGGCTCCTTTTGCCTGCTCTAGCATTTCATTAAAAAGTGAACAGTATCCGACTGATTCTGATTTATAGATCGCTTTAATCTGCAATTCTTTCGAATGCTTTTCCACCCAATCACGAATGTGACCAGGCGTTTGATCAGAGCTGCCATTGTCCGCAATAATCAATTCTATCGAGGGGAAAGACTGGCAAAGGACACTATCCAACGCCTTCTTTATCCACTTTTCATGATTGAAGGAAATACAAATTATTGAAACACGATCCACCTGCTCCATATCAGATCTTTTTCATCCAAGTAACCTTATTGCAAATATCATTTGAGAAGCGTGATTTAAAGAACATTAAGCTATGATTAGCTCCATCAAGTAAATTGGAGGAACCCAAGTCTATAAAATCCACTTTTTGCTCTGCAGCAAGCTTAAACAGCTCTCTAAGGATAAGTTCCCCTCCATTCTTAACTGTAACTTTTGGGTTAATAGCGGAGAGAAAATAGTAAAGCGAGTCGGTAGTGAGCTTCACTGCCAGAGAATAACCTATCGCTTCCCCATTTTTGATCAACGTGATTAAAAAATAACGACTTGGGTACTCCGACACTTGCCTTACAATCCTATTCTCATCAATTGTCACTTCATACCCCTTTTCCTTGTTCCACATTCGGATTTCTTTCAAAAAGTTGAAATTCGAAATAGATGAGTGACTAGTTTTCAAATCTGACGAACTACTTTTCTTAGAAGACTTAACTGCTTCTTTTTGAAGGAATTTCTTAATTTTCTTTTTACCGACAAAAAAATGATGGCTCTGCACTTTTGCCTGCTCAAAACCCAAAGTAAACAACAAGTAATTGATTAAATCAACTTGTGGTTCGTATGGTTTGGGAGACTGAGTAAGTGAAATCATGGTGGTTCCAAGCCTTTTCATTTCCTCGATTACTGCCAAAATAAAACATTCCAAAGAAGCTGAACTTAGATTTTCATGAACCCAAAAGCCGCCAAAGGGAACATGAGGAAGTGAATGCGCCTCCCCTAATCTAGTAATTGCAAAAGTGATGGTTGCTTTAGTTTTATGACCTTTCTCCCAAATAAAATCAAGTTGATCTCTATAACCTTCGGATGGAAAATTGCTCAAAAAGTAATCTTTAGCCTCCTTCGAGGCTGAAATCACCCGAAGTTGATGGGATTCACTTATATCTTTCCTGAAGCTTTCCAAAGTAGTCTAAGTCTCTGATGTAATCATCTTCTGAATATGCCCGATCGGACATTCCAAGTAAAACAGAATTAGGAGTAAATCTTGCTATCAACCAGTTCAACGGAGGAATGAAAACTGCCTGCCCAGGTGAATTCAGCTCGAAATTAAAAACTTCTCCATCAGCGCAGTGAAGTTCCAACTCGATTTTTCCAGCCATCGCAACGATTACCTGAGACTCTTTCCAATGTGCGTGATTTCCACGGGTCTCCCCTTCCTGCACATTTGAGATCCAAAAACAACGCTGAATCCCATTTGGGAAAAGCTCAAGATTTTCCCAAAAGTGAATACTCCCAGTATCATTCGATATTCCCGGCAGGGTGAAAGTATAAGGTGTCTGTGCAGTAAGTGATTCGGGCATTTCTACTTATTTCCTCTCGTTAAAATTAAGATATTTAGAATGGATAAACTGTTACCCATTTGTTAATTTTCTAAATTCGCTCCTCATCAATCCATTCAAATCCATGTCAGACCTCGGTGACGAGTCAGCATTCGAAGATACATTTTTAACTGTTTCTACAACCTCTGAAGGCCTCTACAAAGACAGAAGCAGCAAGTTTTTTTACTTTTCATTTCCTGTGAAAAATGAGGAGGAAATAAAAGGGCACTTGGCAGAACTAAGAAAGAAATATTACGATGCAAGACACCATTGTTTCGCATGGGCTTTGGGAAAGGAAGCAGACATATTCCGAGCTAATGACGATGGGGAGCCAAATCATTCTGCGGGAGACCCAATTCTAGGACAGATTAGATCTAATAATCTTACCAATATTCTGATCGTAGTAGTTCGCTATTTTGGAGGCACGAAACTCGGAATGGGAGGGCTAATCCAAGCTTACAAAACCTCGGCAGCCTTGGCGATTGAAGAGAATGAAATCATAGAAGAACAGGTGAAAACTGTAGTTATCATACAATTCCCATATCAAGTGATGAATGAAGTCATGAAGCTAGTCAAAGCTCATGACCTACAAATTGTATCTCAAGAAATGACTCTGGATTGTCAGATGACCTTAGAGTTCAGGAAAGGACTTGAAGAGTTAATCGTAAATTCATTAGGCGAAATCGAGAAATTAGAACTGAATCTCATTTGAACAATTCATCCAAATAGCCTTCCGCTTTCAATTTTTTGAAAATCTCCAAACAGCCCCAGGCATCAGTAGCAGCATAGCGCTGCTGCTTAATCGTCAGCTTTTCTGCTTCCCAATTTGAAACTTGCTCAGACTTGGAAATGCGCATACCAAGCACCATTGCACAAAGATTCCGAACACCAATATTGATAAAACCAACTCTCTTGAGCTCATCATTGAGGTCAAAAAACGAATTAGCATAAAAGGAATCCGTAAGTTTTGCGAGTCCTTTGATATCATCATGCACTGCTGCGCCTACTTTCACAATAGTTTCTTTTTCTAGGATATTGCGGATGGATTCCGGAAAACCTATCTCATTTAACCGAAAAAGAAATGCCTGCGTAGAGGTGGAAAGCTGCAACAAGGAAACCTGATTGGTTACGCCTTTGGTAAAGGCAGGCTTGGTCTCCGTGTCAAAGCCGATCACGCGCTGCTGCACGAGAAATTCTGCAACCTCCTCAACATCTTCTATTTTATCTATTAAAAATATGTCTCCTTCAAACTGTCCAAGTGGAAGGGCATTTACTTCTTCTTTTGTAATCTTAAATGGAATCATGCCAACTTTTCTTCTTCTACTTCATCGTAATATGTGATCCCAATTTTGAAATACCCATATAGAATAGTCATAAAAGGGCTAATAATATTAAAAAAGCAATAGGGTGCATAGGTCAAAGTAGCCACACCTAATACTGAGGCCTGAGTAGCTCCACAAGTATTCCAAGGCACCAACACTGATGTCACCGTTCCCGAATCTTCCAATGTTCTGCTTAGATTTTCAGGAGCCAAACCTCTCTTTTTATACACATCTGCATACATTCTACCAGGAACTAGAATAGCTAAATATTGATCCGAAGTCGTGATATTAAAGAACACACAAGTAGCCACCGTGGAAGCGATCAGTGAACCGATACTGTGAACCTTTTGAATCACAGCTTCAGCAAGAACTCTCAACATCCCACTTTCTTCCATAATCCCACCAAATACCATTGCGGCAATGATCAGCCAAATTGTATTCATCATCCCCCCCATTCCACTTGTTACGAGCAATTCATTAACTACGTCGTTGGTGGTGGAAATACTGATCTCACCGTAAAGCGACATCATTACCGCTTTGAAACTCTGATAGGCATAAGATGCACTTTCATCAGCTATTGTACGGATAATTTCCGGTTGAAATATGATTGCAAAAAGACCTCCCAAAAGCGCACCAGTAAGCAAAGCGGGTATTGCCGGTACTTTCCTAACAATCATCACAATCACCAAGATTGGTACAATGAAGAGCCATCCAGTGACATTGAATTTATCCAAAATCACATCTGAAATCACCTGCACATCATTCACTGTTCCATTGGCTTCATAGTTCAAGCCAATAATAATAAAAATAACCAGGGTGATCGAAATCGAGGGAATTGTCGTCTTCGCCATGTAGCGAATATGAGTAAATAAGTCTGTCCCCGCCATGGCCGGAGCAAGATTAGTAGTATCAGAAAGAGGGGACATTTTGTCGCCAAAATACGCTCCGGAAATAATGGCTCCAGCAATTATTCCTTCTTCAAAACCCAGCGCTTTACCAATCCCCAATAACGCCACCCCCACGGTCGCCACTGTAGTCCAACTACTACCTGTAGCCACAGAAACAATAGCACTTACTGCACAAGCTGCCACCAAAAAAATGGCTGGGCTAAGAATCTGGAGTCCATAATAGATCATTGCGGGAACGATCCCACTAAGGAGCCAAGTACCTGCCAGTGCTCCGATTAGGAAAAGTATCAGAATACTTGACATAGCAGCACTGATACTTTTAATCACACCATCCTGTAAGGTCTCCCAATTGAAACCTAAGCGATAGATTGCTACCAAAGCAGCAACCATGGATGAAAGTATGAGTACTATTTGGTTTGAACCGGAAAGTCCATCTGTACCGAAAACTTGAATATTCAATACCAAAAGGACGATCAAAAAAACCAATGGAATCAGGGCGTCAAAAACTTTTGGAGTACGGGTAAAACCTTGCATTAATCGGGGTTGGGTGAGTTTAGAATCTGAATCTAATCAAAAAAAATTAATTACATCTTGGACAAAAGTACTGAAAGCTCCTCACCTACTTGCCAACCGATGGCAACCCCCATTCCGCCAAGACGTACAGCGGCTACAGTTTTAGGGCCTACCTGCTGAATAAGTGGTAATTTTATTTTGCCAAATGCCATAATCCCAGTCCATTCTACATCCCAATCAATCTTTTTCCCTGGGAAAATAACGCCTGTAGCCAGCTTTTCTAAATGGGATTTTATTTTTGGATTTACTTCGAAATCCGTGCTTTTCTCTCCTTCAAAATCTCTATTTCTCGCTCCACCTAGCAGCAAGCGACCGTCAACTTGACGAAAATATACATAGCCTTTATCCATATGAAATGTCCCTTTCCAAGGAATTTCAAAGTCCACTGGCTTGGACAAAAGAATCAGCCCTCTTCCCGGTTGAATATCCGAATCCGGCCAAAGTTTTTTAGTAAAAGCATTGGTGCAAATGGCAACTTTAGTTGCGATGAATTCCAAAGAGACCTTCCCTACTTTATCTTCAGCTAGCACAATCCCCGCATCTTTCTGTACTTCGCACACCGAAACTCCAGTCAATATCCGTATCCCTTTCTCCTGAGCGAGCTTCCAGAGTGAATTCATATACATCCCCGGGTCCAACTCACCTTCAAATTTATTTTTGACAACTGCTTTTACCTGATCCGAAAAACCCAATTTCTCAGGTTTTTTTACAATTGAAAATACATCCTCTTTGAATACCGGATGAAGAAGTTTGTTTACGCCTTTCAATTCATCCAACGCACTCAATTGACTTTCTTCCAAAAGCTCATATCCGTTCACGTGAGAATAGCTCAGTTTTTTATCCCCAAACTGCCTTCTAATGGACTGTAATCCTCGGTATCGTCGCGCGACTAATGCTACCACTTCATCCTGTGTCATGTGCCAAAAATCATCCAAAATTTCTGTTAAGCTCCCAAAGCAGGCAAAGCCAGCATTCTTGGTACTTGCCCCCGTCGGAAAAACCCCTCTCTCCAGCACTAACACACGTGCTTTTGGATGTTTTTCTTTATAATGAATCGCTGTAGATAGTCCCACAAACCCAGATCCTACGACAATTAGGTCGTAATGAAAAAAGTGTTTTTTCTCCCAATAACTGAACATTTCGCTTTTTAGAAAAAGGAATTAAAATAGATTTAGTATTTTAATTAAATCTAAGCGTTATAATCCCAAAAAACCATGAGAAAAATAGATGCTTTATTCCAAGAGTATGGGCATAGTCATCAAAACATGACAAATAAGCTCATTCACTGGTTTTGTGTACCAGCTATTTTTTTCAGCATAGTTGGATTAATTTTCAGTATTCCGGCAGGGCCATTGCCAGAACTCATGCCATTTCTTGGCAATTTCGCTAATTGGGCGACTATTGTACTCGCGTTAGTCCTGATTTACTACTTAATGCTATCCACTCCCCTTACGTTGGGAATGTTTCTTTTTTCAGCACTTTGCCTATGCGTCGCAAATTTTATAGATCTAAACTTTCCAGGTAAACTTTGGATGATCAGCATTGCTATTTTTGTGCTCTCATGGATCCTTCAATTTTATGGGCATAAGATTGAAGGCAAAAAACCCACTTTCCTTAAAGACCTACAGTTTCTACTAATTGGGCCTGCCTGGCTAATGCATTTTATCTATAAAAAGTGGGGATTTGCTTATTGAATGCTATCAACTACAGCAGGCTGACTACTATCAAACAACTCTTCTAGTCTTCTCAGAGAGCTTTGATTTTTAAGGGTATAGACACTTTCCAAAATGGATTTTTTCTCCCTGGCCGTCAACCTCCAATTTAAAGACGCCCGCTGCATAGTCTCTTGGCTATCTGTCAATTCCTCCGCCTGTACCTTCTCAGGAGCATATTCAAACTCTATTTTTTCAAGATCAAAAGGCATGGATTCAGCCATGTAATTAAAAAGCACCTCATTCTGAATCGTCTGAATATTATCCCAGTTGCCATAAATATTTTTCAGGGGAGTAAATACCTTTTCGAAAATTCTCGGAGGAAAACTCGGTGCAATCTCTGTCACTTTTTCAGAATCTCTGATTGTCACTAAAACCACCCCATCAGTATGCTCATTTATCCAGGATTGAAATACATACATAAATCGCAACGCGTCTTGTATTCCAAAATTATCAGATAGCCCAGTATCCATGGTTTCCATGACTGGGTTTGATGGAAGCTCTATATTTGGAGTAATAAATGGAAAAGTAGCACTCATTCGCAATGCGGTGAGAAATCTCAAGTTTCCAGAATCCTGATTTTCAAAAAACCTAAGAAAATCTATCGTTTGCTTCTTCTCATCACTCCCCATTTTGCCAAGCAAAGAAGTCCCAAAGAACGACATAGAATGTGGAGAAATTACCAGCTTTCTACCATCGTTAGTAATTAAGGTAGACACAGGTAACAAGGGGATACTTCCAGAAAACTCAGGCTCCTTGTAAGCAGCAATAGGTTTATCTAGAATTCCTTCTGTATTTTGATTCAATTGATCTTCAAAAGCAAACCCCCTATCCTTAAGATACTTATGGCCATTGTAATGGAAGTTTTGATTTCGAATCAGTAGATCATTTACCAGCAAAGTGAAAATTATTGGATTGAGATTATCCGCAGAAATTTGATCAAGATATCTTTCATCAAGCGGATTTACAGAAGAGTCAGTCAACGATCTAAGGTACACTTCTCTAAAAAAGGCTTCGCCCAACACACCACCTGATGCGCCGGTGAGCAACTCCGTATGTTTTAATACTTCACCTTTTTCAATCTCATAGATGCTTTGCAAAATCTTCACAGTCCAAAGCGCAGCACGCTGTCCTCCCCCACTTGCGGCCACCATGACTAACTTAGGCTTGCTTTCCGCTGGGAATTTAGCACGCCAATTATCAAGAATAGCAAGGACGTTATCTCGATCTTTTTTCACTAAATCCGGTGCCAACAGTGAGTCCATATGAGCTAGACTGTAAGTGGCGGAAGGCACTGAGTAATCCAAACCGTAGGCCTCGTGCGGTCTATTTAGAAAATTGAAATTGCTGAAATAATTGGCAAGAATCAGGAATGTAAAGACAGCAAATGTCGACCACCTCCTAAGCCAGAAACTCACTGCTCCTACGAGCATAATCAGAATAGCAAACAATAAAGTAGAACTCATTGCCGCTGGTAATTGGAGATAAGGGTTCTCTTTAAAAAATCCCAAAAACAGGACAAAAAGAATCAATCCTACCTGAATAATAAATAGATTAAGATGATTCTGATCAAAAACCCTGAGCAACATTGGGGCTTCAAATCTGGAAATATCAGGTCTAACCTTCTGTGGCCTAAGGTTAATATTTAAGTAGTATAGAACCTTGTAATTTTGAGTTTTCTGGTCTTTATATTGACCTAAAACATTTGCCCGAGTAAGACGGACTTTACGAAGTCTTTTATCTACAGTTCCTGCAAAGAGTATAAAAAAATCCTTATTAGTAAAAGCAAAGTACGCGAAGATCACCGAGTAGGTAATGATTCCTCCTCCTAGAAAACCTAGAAAATAATACAAAACTTCCCAGTCATTTGAGAGATCATTCCCGAGCTGGAAACTAATAAATCGCGTAATATAGACTATGTAAAAAACCAAGGGGATTATGCCGTTGTTCACACAATAATGAATGAAAGGCTTATTCAGGATTGCCAAAAATGGAAAATGCCTACCATCCATAATGTAGGTAGACATGTGAAATGCCATCGTCAATACTGCAAATCCTACCCCCATCAATAAGAAACTAACCCAAGACACTTGATGTAAATATTCAGGATCTAGAAAAAGAAATGGAATTCCAAGCACCACTCCGAAATATTCCAAAATCACACCTAGCAGCATTACCCATATTAGCGTAAGGCCTAGATTTTTTCTTAGCTGAAGAAATAATAATTGTATAGGGAAGCTATACCAGATTTTATCCCACATGTATCCCGTTTTGCGATAATTTACTTCTTTTCTCCTAATGCCCCACAATTCAGGAAGCTTTCAAAGAGCCAATTTCCAACCTTATTTTACCCAAAAATAAATCAACTTGACAGTCAGCGACTTACTAACAACACTACCTGATTACTCATTTCTTTGGTCAGAAATTCTCTTGTCCTTCTAAGTATAAATTTTACCTTCGAAATTCAATATAGAAAGTTATGAGAACCTGGTTTTTGTGCAAAGTCAAGTACGCGAAAGAAAATGAACAAGGGTTGCTGAAGAATATTTCTGAGCAATACCTTGTGGATGCAGTATCCTTTACCGAGGCTGAGGCTATCCTATATGACAGGCTAGCTTCTCAGATTCGAGGGGATTTTCAAGTGACAGGGATTAGTAAGAGTAATATCGTAGATGTCTTTTTCTATGAAGATGCAGATATCTGGCATAAGTGTAAAATCTCCTACATGGTCGCCGATGGCGAAAGTGGCAAGGAGAAAAAAGTAACACAATACATGATTGTCACAGCAAACGACGTCAAAGAAGCTTACGATAGAATTCAGGAAAGTCTGGGTAATATGTTGGTAAGTTTTAGAGTACCTGATATTGTAGAAAGCGCGATTATTGAAGTATTCCCTTTTGAAAGAGACGAGGTAGCTGATCAATTGCCTGAAGGTAATTTCAGACCAGTTTCTGAAGTGAAGCAGGAATCAGAGGTCCCTCAGGACGAGGAATAGTTCTTTAAGTTTAACAACAAAAAAGGCCGCGAATGCGGCCTTTTTTGTTGTTAAGGACAAATCCTATTTGGCATCATCTTCCTCTACTTGGACGATCTCATAAGCATCTTTGCCATCGACCTGAACTGGCTGATAATACGTATCGCCATATTTCACGTATGTCTGATCTCCTACTTTAACTTCCTCTGCACCATCTGGCAGTTGATCGACTATTGCTCCTGCAGGAGGAGCTACCACCGTATACTCGCCATTGTCCTTCTCATAATACGTACCACCGTAATAGTAATTATTTACGGTAGGACTCACTTCTACAGTCTGAGCATCACTTGGTATTACTTTCACCGTAGCACCTTGAGGAGCTTCGACTACCACGTATCCACCATCTGACTCTTCATAGAATACACCTTGATCATAATGATATTGCTGACTTTCTACCGAAACTATGATAGCAGTAGTAGCTAAAGTAGCAATAAAGAATCCCCACGGATGCCACATTGGCCCCCAATAGAACGGTCTGAACGGGTGATAGTAATAAGGTCTAAACGCATAAAAACCAAAACCACCATACCTGTACGGAGGACGAACATAAGGTCTGTAAGGTGGTCTATAGCCTACATTTCGATTATTTCTGACATTGATATTATTTCGATTATTGACATTGACGTTGACATTTTTGCTGTTGTCTATGTTCACCCTGTTGCCAACATTTGTATTGTTGCCAATTTTGTTTCCTGAATTATTTCCAACCTTGTTATCCTTGATATTTGCAACCCTACTATTGTTGGTTGTCTTATTTGTGACACGATTTGCCCCACCATTCAATGTTGCTCTTGAACTGCTATTTGAGGCGCGGCTTTGAGTAGCTGTTCGGGTAGATGTAGTTGGACGTGATTGAGTTCGTGCGGGGGCTGATCTACTTGGTGCAGGACGCGATACTGCTGGGCGTGCAGCTCCACCACCACGAGCTCCTCCTCCTCGCATACGCTGAGCCTCTACCATATCAGGCATTAGCATCATCGCTACCATGCCTATAAATAAAAATGACAATCTTATATTCTTAGCTTTCATAGTCTATAAATTAATGCGTGTTAATCTTTTTTCAACCAGGTGATTTGCTTTGCTCCAGGAGGTGGCAAAAACTCAAAAATTGGTGCTGGATATTCTTGATTCAATTCCCAGTTTGCAAAATCCGTCTCGAATTGATGGGCGTATTGACCTTCCAAGTAGGTGATTAAAGTCTTTTTTGGTAAATAATAGGCATCGTCAGAAATCCAAAGCTGAACCGTCATAGTAGAATTCGCTCCACCAATATGGTAAACGCGCTCTCCATCGATATGCGTAACTCCTAAAAACTCAATATAGTCCATATGTTCTGCCAAATCAGCAGCAAAAGATGGATACATCACGTCTGCGGATGTAAGCTCAATATTAAAATCAGTATAGAGCCAATCAATCGTTTCAATCAAATTATCAGGTGCATCAGCTACAGTATATATGTTGTTTTTGAAAGAATAATAAACGACCTCACTTCCGTTGTATGCATACAAGTCATCCTTACTTTCTCCCAAAACATGGATTGAAAATTTATTCGGACCAGTAATTCTCACCTTGCTTGAGGTAAACTCTTTAATGTAAAAATCGTCTGCATAGGCCACATCCTTAGCTATTTTCGATGTAAAACCTACAGATTTCAGTTCACCGAAAACACTGCTCATTTTATCCAAAATCATCAAGGCAGTGCTATCCATTTTTGCCTCTTGGGCTTGGGCTATCACCACTGATAAAAATAGCCCCATTGATAAACAACATTTTTTAAACATAAAACTATAGTTTGATTAAAAATAATTACTAAATGTAATAAAAAGAATAAACAATTGGGCTTATCAAATAATTTTAAACCCATGATTTCGAATAATGAAGATGATCAGGAAATTTAAATTAAACTTTTTGAATATAAATTTATGTATTTTAACATGTTTATAATGCATTATAAAAAAGTATGACCTAAATTTGGACCATGAACAATTACGATGCTATTCAGGCACTAAGTCACTTAGCAGTAGTTTCTGACTACTTTCTTCAAGTCACTTTGGACAAAACTGGTAGAGTCATCACATCTGACTCGGGCATCGGACCCATACCCTCATTTTTCGATAATAAGGAGAAGCCTATCTATTTTGCTGACTGCTTTGTAGCCTCCAACTGGGGCAAATATGAAAACCAGAGGATAAAAGCGTGGAAAAACTCCCATCAATCTTTTACTGTAGATCTGCAAAAAATAGTGCATCCACAAGGAGATATCGTAGACACTAAGTGGGAATTCTTCTTTGTGACAGAAGATTTTGGAACTTGCCTAGGTATTGGCCATCCAGTTAGTCAAGCAATGCCCTATAATATAGGATTAGGTGATTTCTTTGATAGTGCAACTAGTGAAGGAAAGGAAATTATCGACAGTATTCTAGAGGATAAATTGATTGGGTTTTGGGAATTTGACATTACAAAAAAGGGAGATAATATCAGTCAAGGACTTGGCCAAATGCTTGGATACACCCAAGACGAACTTTCCAGAACAACCCCTATTTCCTGGCAAAAGCACATACACCAAGAAGATTTCCCTGAACTATTGCGTGATTTAGGTAATCATTTTAGAACCACTGGGAATATTCCTTTTAAGAAAGAGTTCAGAATAAATCAAAAAACCAATCAGACAGTGTGGGCGCTAGGTTTTGGAAAAACGATTGAATGGTCAACAACAGGTCATCCCACAAAAATTCTAGGATGTATTCTGGATATTTCTGACAGGAAAAAGCAAGAAATCTGGCTTAAAGAACATCATTATTTCCTAAAAGAACTTGCCTTTGAGCAATCCCATACACTACGCGCACGAGTAGCAAATATCCTGGGAATTCTAGAAATTCTTGACAGCGAACCACAAAACAATGAATCAAAGCGACTGGTCCAGCTAATCAAAAAAGAAACCAAAATGCTGGATCAATCCCTGAAGAAAAGCATCAAAGAATCTGTCCAAAAAAACAAATCTATTGAAAATGATTTCTCAACCGACACGACAGAGTCGTGACAGTTGAATTCAAAGATTTCTAATCTTCCACTTAGCTTTCAGATGAGGCTGTCTCATATTGATTTTCATAATTTAAAATAGCCTTTTCTATTCAATA
>NZ_CAXBBX010000008.1:0-277286 GCF_963974365.1 uncultured Algoriphagus sp.
GAAAGTGACAACCAAAATCAGGTAAGGTCAGGGAGTCTTCGGTCATCGGTCTTCCTACCAGATAAGCAAAGATTCTAGGATGACTGGCAAGAATGCGGATAATCATATAATGTAATCTAAGAATGCTAAGTGCATGATCAATTTCCCAATATAATCAACCAATGGATCAAAATCCTTCCTTTCCTGTATTCCCAATGTCCTTTCGTGGAATTCTACTCTTATCCGGGATGTACACAATTGCCTGGTCTGCTATTTTCAGACTGATGGGAGGATCTATTATCAACTGGCTGGCTGATGGAAAAGTGATTGAGGCAACACTTCCGACTGCTTATTATGGAGGATTTGGGATTTTGGTTGGACTGCTGATTTTCTTTAGTGCCTTTTACCCAGTAAGTTGGGTGTACCTGATCATTGCTGGTATTGCAGGGAAAATTATACTAGCGATTTGGTTTGCACTGGGTTTTATTCCTGATTTGGGCTGGCAAAAAAGAGCCGCATTTCAGCTTATTTTTAATGAGATTTTGTGGACCGCACCTCTAATAGTTGTTTTTCTCCGAGCTTTACAAGTGAAAGTCTATTTAAGAGAGAAATTAAATTCTCAGTAAAAGGTCCACGTCATCTTTAAAAAGCTGTGACACAAAAAATTATCTCATTATTTTAAGTGCGTGAATAACCTATTTTTATACTATTTATAAGCTAATTATATGAAGGCTAATCTAAAAACTTGCTTCTCACTTGTGGTTCTCCTATTCATTTTTTCTGTTGCTTCGGCTCAGGAAAAACAGTTTGACAAGGTCGTCAAAATTGATGGAGAAGAGATGATAGGAAATGTCACAGCGATCAATGATGATGCGATCAGTTTTATTCATAAAGGCGAATCTCTGACCTATACAGTTAAAACTACCGACATAAATAAAATTCAGTTTGCGAGCGGGAGAGTAGAATTCTTTACTGAAACCCCTAGTGCTTCACCGGCTGCTCCTGCAGCGCCGAATTCAGGAAATACTGTACAATCTCATCACAATCAAGTTGCAGTTTTACCATTTGATTATATGGGGTCAGGCGGCTCTAGAGATGATAAAATGGGACTCAAGGTTCAATCTGATTGCTACACTTTTCTAAAAAAGAAAGCTGCAATGTTCAATATCCAAGATCCCATGACTACCAATGCATTATTAGTAAAAAATAACCTTCATGTGGATAATCTAATTGGACTAACTCCAGGTGAAATGGCCAATCTATTGGGTGTGGAATATGTGATATACGGCTCGGTAGTTATCACCCAAACAGGAGTAACAAATAGCAGTTCTAACGCATACTCAAGCAAGAGTAATGGAAATAGATATAACTCAACTAATTTTGGTTCAAGCACTTCATCAGCTAGCTTCAACACCAATGTAGATATGAAGATCTATAATGATCAAGGGCAAAATATCTATGCAGATACTCATGACAGTTTCTGGCCTGATGAAAATGCCTACGAAATTACATTACAATATTTAATCAAAAGAACACCATTATACACCAAATAGCTTGGGAGTTACACTATTCAATAGCCGACACTATCACTAATGGTCCCCTCTTTCATTTAAGAAATTTCCTGTTCAAATATCTCGTAAGACTACTTTTTCAACGGATATAATACTACAAAGAAAAAGGCTGACAATAAGTTGTCAGCCTTTAGTTTGGTCGATTGGTAATTAGATTTGCTTAAGTAAGCAAAATCAAAAGTAAAAGAATGATAATAATTGCACCCACGGAAATATAAACTCCACCACCTGCACGCTTGGCTTCTTCCTTCATTTCTTTCAACTCCATACGTACATCTTTCTTTTCGTCCTTACTCATGGAACTAAAGTCCATGGCTTTGATTTCATCGACTCTAGCCTGAATCTCTGCAAGACGCTCTTTTTGAGCTTCTGTCAATTCCGTTTTATCTTTTTTGGAATTATCGTCATTTGCCGGCGCTGCTACAAGCATATGAGCGGAGAATACAAGTGCGAGAATTGCGAATAATTTTTTCATAAGAATGTTTGTTTAAAGTCAGGTTTCAACTATTGTCAATATTACAGCCAAACTCTGTCGCACTATCAATGGATATAGCTAGATTTTGGGTAGCTCCTTGTCTAAAATTTGTAACTTGCTTGGCTAAAACGCAGATGCCTTTTTACTATAAATTTACTTCAAATGTCCCAAAAACAGCCCTGTAAGCTTTTTTTACTCGATGCCATGGCGCTTATTTATAGAGCGCATTTTGCCTTCAGCAAAAACCCCAGAATCAACTCCAAAGGATTGAATACCGGCATCATGCTGGGCTTTACCAATACCTTACTCGAAATAATTGATAAGGAAAAACCTACCCACATTGGGGTCGCCTTCGATACCCACGCCCCAACGTTCCGCCATGTTCAGTACGAACCCTACAAAGCAAACCGCCAGGAACAGCCAGAAGATATAGCTGTGGGCATTCCTTGGGTGAAGGAAATTGTGAAGGCTTTCAACATCCCGATTTTGGAATTAGACGGCTACGAAGCTGATGATGTGATTGGTACTTTGGCCAAGCAAGCCGAGAAGGAAAACTTCACTGTTTATATGATGACGCCCGATAAAGATTATGGGCAACTTGTAGATGATCATATTTTCCTCTACAAGCCAGCCTTCATGGGAAATGGGGTAGATATCATGGGGCCAAAAGAGATCTGCGCCAAATGGGATATAGAGCATGTAGATCAAGTTCGGGACATTCTCGGCCTTATGGGAGATGCTGTGGATAACATTCCTGGTATTCCTGGAATTGGACAAAAGACCGCTGTCAAACTTCTAAAGACCTACGGCACCGTAGAAGAATTGGTGAAAAACACCGCTGATCTGAAGGGAAAGCAAAAGGAGAATGTGGAAAACTTTGCCGCGCAGGGTATTTTGTCAAAGGAACTTGCCACGATCAAATGCGATGTGCCAATTACTTACGTTAAAGAAGACTTGAAATACGAGGGAATCGACGAGGAGAAAGTTCGTGCGATTTTTACAGAGCTTGAGTTTAGAACCCTAGCTTCCAGGGTTTTCAAAGGCACAGACAAAAAAGCTGCAGTTCAGAAAAACGATCAATTAGGACTTTTCGGAGAGGCTCCAGCTGCTACAGCCTCTTCCTCACCTGCAATAGAATTTGAAGAGGAATCTGTAAACGTAGCCGAGCAAAAAGCCCCGGATACTATTCACAGCAATATTCAGAATTATCACAAAGTAAAAGGCAAGGCTGAAATCTTGGAGCTTGTTGAGTATTTGGAGATTCAAAAAGAGCTTTGCTTTGATACAGAGACTACTTCCGTAAATCCAATGGAGGCAGAATTGGTTGGAATATCCTTCGCCTATGTCACAGGGGAGGCATATTATATTCCTTGTCCAGAAAGTCGGGAGGAGACCTTAGCTATTCTTGAGTTACTGAAGCCGGTTTTTGAAAACGAAGCTGTTCTGAAAATTGGCCAGAATATCAAATACGATATTTTGGTACTGAAAAATTACGATATCGAAGTCAAGGGAGTCCTTTATGACACCATGCTTGCACATTACCTGATCGATGCGGACGGAAAGCATTCCATGGATTGGCTGGCAAAGCAATACCTGAATTACGAGCCAGTTTCCATCACAGAACTGATTGGCAAAAAGGGCAAGAATCAGGGAAATATGCGTGATGTTGACGAAGATGAAGTGACTGCTTATGCTTCTGAAGATGCAGATATTACGCTGAGGTTAAAAGCAGAATTTGATCCCTTATTGAAGGAGAATAACCTTGAAAAACTTTTTGATGAGGTAGAAAATCCACTGATCAATGTACTCGCGGACATGGAATTTGAAGGAGTGCGGATAGACATGGAAAGTCTGGCAGAAATGTCCCTTTTGCTGGAAAAAGAAAGTAAGGAGATCGAGAACACAGTCTATGAAATGGCTGGAGTTCGCTTCAATCTAGCTTCTCCAAAGCAACTGGGCGAAGTGCTTTTTGACAAACTAAAACTCGATCCCAAAGCCAAGAAGACTAAAACCGGCCAATATGCCACTGGCGAGGAAGTGCTAAGCAAACTGGCCCATGAGCATGAGATCATCCAAAACATTTTGGACTTCCGCCAAATGGTGAAGTTGAAATCTACCTATGTGGATGCCTTGCCGCTCTTGATCAATTCCAAAACAGGTAGAATTCACACGACCTATAACCAGTTTGTGGCTGCAACAGGCCGTCTTTCTTCCATCAATCCAAACCTTCAGAATATCCCAATCCGAACCCAGAGAGGCCGGGAAATCCGAAAGGCTTTCGTCCCAAGAGATGAAAACCACATCCTATTGGCAGCGGATTACTCTCAGATTGAATTGCGGATCATGGCGGCTTTTTCAGGCGATGAATCTATGATCGAAGCCTTCAAAAGCGGAAGAGATATTCATGCGACTACCGCTGCAAAGATCTTCCAGGTTCCCCTGGAAGAAGTGACTTCAGATATGCGTAGAAAAGCCAAAACAGCCAATTTTGGGATTATTTACGGTATTTCGGCTTTTGGACTTTCACAGAGATTGTCTATTTCACGCGGTGAGGCCAAAGAGATTATTGATTCCTATTTCAAGGAATTTCCTGCTGTGAAAGAGTATATGGATGGAGCCATTGAAAAAGCCAAAACTCACGAATACGTGGAGACTATCCTCGGTCGCCGGAGATATCTTCGGGATATCAACAGCCGAAATGCTACCATGCGTGGCTTTGCGGAGCGAAATGCAATCAACGCACCAATCCAAGGATCTGCAGCCGATCTGATCAAAGTCGCCATGATCGATGTGCATCAATGGATGAAAAAGGAAAACCTCAAGTCCAAGATGATCCTTCAGGTGCATGATGAATTGGTTTTTGATGCACACAAGGATGAGGTTGAACTCCTTAAAGCCAACATACCTGGTCTGATGTCCAATGCCATCAAAATGGCCGTACCGGTAGAAGTAGAAGTTGGAACAGGCACGGATTGGCTGCAGGCGCACTAGGAGGTTGGAAGTTGAAGGTTGGAAGGTTGGAAGGTTTTAAATTCGATATTCAACGTTCGGCATTCATTATTTATAAATTGAAAGTTTTGAAAATAACTTCCAGATTAACTTGCTAGGAAAAATTCACTTCCTAATTCAATCTCCGAGGTTCCAGCAAACCTCGTAAATCGCATATCGTAATTCCCGTATCCCAATGGCTAAAATAAAAACAACATTCTTCTGTCAAAACTGCGGTGCTCAAAGTCCAAAATGGGTAGGCAAATGCCCTGCCTGCGGGGAATGGAATACCTATGTGGAAGAAGTAATCCAAAAGGAGGAATCAGGGAAAGGGTCTTGGAAAACTCCAACAACAGGCACCAAAAAAGCATCTGTACCTAAGAAAATCCAAGAAGTCAACTACGAGGAGCAACCAAGATATGTAACGGGAGATGCGGAGCTTGATCGGGTTTTGGGAGGAGGAATTGTGCCGGGTTCACTGGTATTAATTGGCGGAGAACCTGGAATAGGGAAATCTACGCTGATGCTTCAGATTGCTCTGATTCTCAATACCAAAAAAATCCTCTACGTCTCCGGTGAGGAAAGCGAGGCTCAGATCAAGATGCGTGCGGATCGTATGTCTGCAAAAAACCCGGAATGCTACGTGCTTTCGGAAACAAATACCCAACAGATTTTTCAGCAAATCGAAGCGCTAAAGCCAGATTTACTGGTGATTGATTCTATTCAAACCTTGACTTCTCAGTATGTAGAATCTGCTGCAGGCTCAGTTTCCCAAGTCAGGGAATGCACTGCCGAACTCATGAAGTTTGCCAAGGAAACAGGAACTCCGGTATTCCTAATTGGTCATATCACGAAAGACGGTTCCATCGCAGGACCAAAAGTGCTGGAGCATATGGTGGATACCGTTTTGCAGTTTGAGGGAGATAGACACATGAGCTATAGAATTCTGCGGACTTCCAAAAACCGATTTGGATCTACCCATGAACTTGGTATCTATGAGATGCGCGTCGAGGGTCTTCGTCCAGTAGCAAATCCCTCGGAAATCCTATTGACCCAGCGGGAAGAAGTGCTAAACGGTGTGGCAATTGGCGCCATGATGGAGGGAAACCGCCCATTGCTGATCGAAATCCAATCCTTAGTCAGTCCAGCAACTTATGGGACTCCGCAGCGAAGTAGCACGGGCCATGATGCCAAGCGATTGAATATGCTACTGGCAGTATTGGAAAAGCGGGGCGGAATGCGACTTGGGCAGCAAGATGTGTTTTTGAATGTAGCAGGTGGACTAAGAGTGGATGATCCAGCGCTAGATCTGGCAGTTTGCGCCTCTTTGATTTCCAGCTATGAGGATACGCCTGTTTCTGAGCAGATTTGTTTTGCGGCAGAAGTTGGTTTGGGTGGAGAAATACGGGCTGTTCACCGAATCGAAAACCGAATCGCAGAGGCTGAGAAACTAGGTTTCAAAAAAATCATTGTCTCCAAATACGCTGTGAAAGGCTTGGATCTCAGCAAATACAAAATCGAAGTCATGCCTGTAAGTAAGCTGGAGGAGGTTTATCAGAAGATTTTTTAGGAATTTCAAGTGCTAAATGGTCCTTGGAGAAAAAAGTTTGGAGCCGGTACGTCGAAAGATTAGTAAAGCACGTGGAGGGTAATAAAATCCAATGAAGTAGGATTCTGAATCACAATTAATTGCGCATAGTAGCTCTATAGAAATATATACGCAACCGTTTATTTTTTTCGCTTGTGATCACTTCTATAGAAATTCGAGTCTTCGGTAGGAAGATCTTACTTAAAATGCCCAAAAATGACACTGACATCCATTTTGTCAAAGGAATCACTTACGCTAGGTGGAATCAAAATCAATTCGTTTGGGAAGTACCGCATTATCCAGGCAACTTAGAAAAGTTAAAGGCCTATTTTGGAGATAGAATAACTCTTATAGAAAAAGATGAGGTAATTAATTTAAATCATGTGGCAAAACCCACAATTGAAAAAGACGAGATTTTAATAATACAAATTCAAAAGAACCGCCTTAAACTACTATTTGCGTATGTTCCAGAATTAATAAAGCATATAAAAACCATTCCTTATTCAATCTGGGATACCAAAAATAAGTGGTGGAAAATACCCTATAGTGAACAATTCCTTGGAGAAATAAGTCAAGTTGCGAAGCGCCTTGGCCTTAAAATTACTTTTGAAAAAGAACCTCCCAAGAAACATGGGATCAATAAGTTGAAACCTAAAGAGGCAGCCTATTACAAAACATGCCCAGATACCTATTTAAACAAGCTCCAAGAGCTACGCTATAGCGAAAACACTGTAAAAAGCTACGTTCCGCTTTTTGAAGAATTTATAAATCATTTTCCAAAAGAAGATCTTGACTCATTTAATGATAGACATGTGATGGAGTTTTCAAGATTTTTAGTGACAGAAAGAAAGGTATCTACCTCATATCAAAATCAGGCGATTAATGCTATCAAATTTTATTTTGAGAAGGTATTAGGAGGAAAAAGAAAGTTGTATTTTGTGGAGCGTCCAAGGCAGGAACAGACGCTTCCTACAGTATGCAGTGAAGAAGAAATCAAACAAATATTATATGGCATCCAAAACATCAAACATAAAGCCATTTTGAGCACTATTTACTCGGCAGGATTGAGGATCAGCGAGCTGATCAACCTTCCCATAAATGCGATAGATTCGGATCGAATGCAGATCTATGTAGAAAATGCTAAAGGAAACAAAGACAGGTACACGATTCTGTCCAAGAAAATATTGGAGCTTTTACGAGAATATTTCAAGAAAGAAAGGCCTCACTATTGGTTATTTGAAGGAGCGGGAAGCACCAAGGAAAAACCTGTTCAATACACATCGCGAAGTATCCAGCAGATTTTGAAGAAGGCGTTAAGTAAGACCAAGATAACCAAGCATGTCACAGTCCACACGCTAAGGCATAGTTTCGCTACTCATTTATTGGAAAATGGGATTGATCTTAGGTACATACAGAGTCTTCTAGGACACAGCAATTCCAAAGCGACGGAAGTCTACACCCATATTACAACCAAGGGATTTAGCCAGATCATCTCTCCATTAGACAAATTAGATATATAAAATATATACGAAACTAGTTGCGTATAGCGACTCGTTGGCGGTCAGCTTAAAATACGACAACCAATAGACACGGAACGAATAAATGGACAAATCAAAACGACTTTTACTTTTTGGAATTTATGTCATTTTGTGTATGATAGCAGAGGCAATTATATTATGGTTATTTCCATACACAGGACTTGGTGGACTAATTTGCTGGCCATTGACAATATTAATTGCAATGGGACTTGGTTTAATTATTTTTAAGGTAACTAAACGACAACTAAAAATTTGGCAACTTTCGACACTTTTTTTATGCGTATTTTCATTTCAAATATTCTTACAATTAATGACAACCCCTCAAGACTTCGGTGGGACGACTTTATATAAAATCAGAGACACTTTTAATGCTTATGTGAAATACGACAGTATTAATTACAGCGATTTTGCAAATTTGACGACAGGAGAAAGAGTTGCATACATTTACAAGTTCAAAGAAGAACTACCCGACAAATTTATTGCCCTTCAAATTGACAGCACAGGACAAAATTATGAAAGTTTAAACCCTAGAACCCATCTATTTGAGTTCAAGAAAGGAAAAATTCAATATGATTCAAGACAATTGAAGTTAATTAATAACAACACTTCAACAACTATCATTGAATATCTACCAAACTCTGACACTATAATACATAAAACAGTTCGTGACATTTTTAGCCCTCAATTAATGGGTTGGAGTGAAAATGGATATAACTTTTTCAGAAAAGAAGACGACTTCGAAATGACAACAGGAATTGAAAAACTACTATATGGAATATTGGAACGAACAAGAAAGCCGAACCGCTAACACGGGTTTGGCAAAAGTGGCGGTTCAGTGCTCCGCAGACACATTTGTGGTTAATCAAAGTTTGGTTCTCCGCATAAACATTTGTGGTGAAAATCGCCACCTTCGCCAAGCCCGAAAACGTTACCAGCAATGATCTTCAAAGCGCGATCTATTGTTTCTTAATTAGGAAACATATATCTTTACTTCAAAAACGAACGGTGAAGGAAAAGTTTCGAGTAGAGTTCATGGAGGAGGCTGCTAACTTTTTAGATGACGTGGATGAAAAATCCAGAGAGAAGATTCTCTTCAATATTTGGAAGTCTAGGCAAATAAATGACAAAGAACTTTTCAAAAAATTGAAGGGTGAAATTTGGGAATTTCGAACGTTGTATCAGAAAACCTACTTCCGACTTTTTGCTTTTTGGGACAAGTCTGACAGCCAAGATACTGTGGTCATTTCCACGCATGGACTGATCAAGAAAACTGGAAAAATACCGAACTCAGAAATTGAAAAAGCTGAACGTTTGAGAATAAATTATTTTGAGAGCAAGCAAAAAAGAAAGCCATGAAGACATATTCACTTGAGGAACTAACAGACAAACACGTTGGAAAAAAAGGAACGCCAAAGCGAGATGCGTTTGAGTATGAACTCCGAATGGACTTATTAGGGCAGGCCATCAAGGATGCTCGTAAAGAGCGCAACTTAACACAGGAGCAACTTGGTGAACTAGTTGGAGTTAAGAAAGCACAAATTTCCAAACTAGAGAACAGTCTAACAGATGCCCGATTTGAAACCATCATCAAAGTATTCCGAGCATTGAATGCCAAAATCAACTTTAACGTCGAACTTCTTAACCGACGGATGGAAATAGGGTAAATGCTGGTAATCGAGTAGACGGCCGTGAGCCATAAGCCCACAGCCAGTCCCGATTTACGGGAGTGCGCCTCTCACACCACTCCCGCACGTGCGGGATACGGGTCTTCCCGATTCTCGGGACAGGCTGTATACGGCGGTTCTCTGAATCTCAGGTTTTGATTTAGAGTAATAGTCCAGCATACTTAGATAACCTTTTCTTATCAGCCTTGAAAGTGTGATTGTCGTCACCAGTATTGGACTTTGAGCCACAGCCCATCCTCCTTTTCTGCCTCCCCACATTCTGGCTCTTTCGCTAAAAATGTCCTAAGGGACAATTTCTTAACGCTCAGCCCTTCCATGCATAGGAATGGTCTTGATCCACTCCCAATCTGATCAGGTTTTTACGTTTTCGCTCAGGCTTTTTCTCCCGTAAGTACGGGACCAGATGCAATATCGGAGACGGTTTCTTAACCACTCATCGAGTGATTTCAGTTTGGCTGTGATACTGGCGAGACGATAATTGTTTATCCAGCCCCTACACGCTATCTCTCTGTACATCCAAGATCAGAGTAATCTTAAACTAGAAAAATTAGATTCTAGTCCTTTTGCCCAATTATCACTGAAGATCGCGTATTGGTCAAATAGAACCACCAAACTTGCCATTAATCAATAAATTCGCCCTTAGTCTAATTTTCAAAAGAACGCTTGAATCTACCCCTATGAGATATTTTGCCCTCAGTCTATTTTTTGTCTTTTCATCCAATTTACTTGCTCAGGATAGAACTGCTGCAGACAAGCCCAATGTAATCATCATCCTTACCGACGATCAGGGATATGCAGATGTGGGCTTCAACGGCAGCACAGAAATCCCAACCCCGGGAATTGATCGAATTGCAAAAAATGGGGTAGTATTTACTTCCGGCTACGTTTCTTATGCAGTTTGTGGGCCTAGCAGAGCGGGCTTGCTTACTGGCAGATATCAGGACAAATTTGGCTTCGCAAAAAACCCGTTGATGGCTCCGAAGGATTCACTGATGGGGCTTCCTCTCAGCGAGGAGACCTTAGGCGCCGCCATGAAAAAAGCAGGATATGCCACGGTTGCTTTTGGAAAATGGCATATGGGGGTTCACCCGACTTTAAGGCCAAATAAAAGAGGATTTGATGAATTTTATGGATTTCTCAGCGGTGGACATAGGTACTTTCCTGAGGACTTTACCTTGCAGGATATAGAGCAATCCAAATCCCAATACGATGCCTATAATACCAAATTGCTCAGAAATACCGAGCGGGTAGAAGAGACAGAATACCTCACGGATGCCTTGTCCCGAGAAGCTGTTGATTTCGTCCAAAGACACCAGAAAGAACCGTTCTTCATGTATCTAGCTTACAATGCACCACATGCACCTATGGAGGCTACAGAGAAGTATCTCAACCGGTTTTTGCACATCAAAGACATCAAGCGTAGAACCTATGCTGCCATGGTAAGTGCGGTGGATGACGGGGTAGGTACTTTGTTGGATAAACTGGAAGAATTGGAGCTAGATGACAATACCTTGGTTTTCTTTTTATCTGATAATGGCGGACCTACCGCACATAACGCTGCTGACAATGCTCCTCTACGCGGTTTCAAGGGTGATTTCTTTGAAGGTGGAGTACGCGTTCCATTTGCGGTACAGTGGAAAGGTGTCATTCCTGAGGGCATCAGGTATGACAATCCTGTGATCTCTCTGGACATATTCTCCACCGCTGTTGCTTTGGCTAAAGTGACTCCTAAAAACGAACTGGATGGAGTGAATCTGATTCCTTACCTGACTGGTGAAAACAATGGAATTCCGCATCAAGAGCTTTATTGGAGAAATTACGACACACAGAAATTTGCGATCCGGACAATAAACAGCAAACAAATCCTAAAGAAGGATGAAACTTATCTTTTTGATATCCAAAAGGATATCGCTGAAAAAATAAATTTAGCTGCTACTCAGGCAGAGCGGGTCAAAGCATTGGAAAATATGATCAAAACCTGGGAAAAGTCCTTGATGGATCCAATTTTCATGGGTTTGTCAGAAGACAAAAAATACTCAGAACTACATCCTGATCGGTTTAATAAGTAGTCAGTATTGCTGTCTAGCTGGTTGCGACCAAATTTCCTATGATTCAAAGCGGAACTGATCGAGTAGAGATGACCGAAGTAACTTCAAAGCATATCCTCAGTTTTCGCTAGATCTCTCAAAGTTGGATGGAGGACTCTATCATCACCTGCTCTAGAAAAGACTCATCGTGGGAAACCACGAGCAATGTACCCTGATATTCGTTGATGGCAGCGGTGAGTATTTCGATGTTTTGGATGTCCAGGTTATTGGTCGGTTCATCCAAAATGATCATATCCGGTGCATGACTGCTGATCGTAAGGCAGCAGAGCATGAGTCGCATGCGTTCTCCTCCACTAAGCACACTACAGGATTTACTCCAATCTTCTTTAGTGAAAAGAAACCGATTTAGCCTGATTTTGACTTCATGTTCTTTCAGTTCGGAGGAATTATATCGCTCTGCTTGCTCGTAAACACTTAGGCTATTGTCTATCAAGGAATAATCCTGATCGATGTAAACAGCATTTATTTCAGCTCGGAAAAGTTTACCGATCTGAGGATTTAAATCTCCCAATATAAGCTTGATCAACGTAGTTTTTCCAGAGCCATTTTGTCCCTTCAGGGCAATTCTCTCACCACTTGTAATCTGAAAATCCAAGTTAGTTTTCCACAGGTTCTGCCCATGGTATGAGAAATTCATGTAATCTGAAGTAATGAGCACTTTGCCTCTGTGCAACTTAGCATTGTCAAAGCCAAACTTCATTTTATCGATGTCCGGCAACTCTTTTCTCAATTCCTGCAATTCCTGAGAAATCCCTCCAATTTTCTCAGTATGGACATTTTTGATTTTTGAAGTACTCTTTTCTGCGTTATTTCGAAGCGTGTTCATCATGATCGTCGCAATTCCAGCTTTCTCCTGCTTTTTCTTGCCTCGGGCATCCAACTTTTGCTGTCTTTCTATTGTTTCCCGCTCTTTCTCTTTGGCCTTTCGCAACGCCTTTTCCTTGCTTTTTACATCATGGTCGAGGGCAGCGAGTTCCTGCTGTTTTTGTGCAGCGTAGAAATCATAATTCCCTCCATAGGTGTGGATACCTCTTCGGGTGAGTTCGCATACAGTATCCAGCAGGTTCAGCAGTTTCCGATCATGACTCACTAGCAATAAAGCATTGGAAGTGGAGGAAATATAATTGTAGAGCAGATTTCTGGATTCCGTGTCAAGATGATTGCTCGGCTCATCAAGCAGCACCAGATCAGGCTTATGAATCGCAATCCCAGCCAGAAAAACCTTAGTTTTTTGCCCGCCACTGAGGTTTTTAAGTTTTTCTGAAAGATCAAATTCTGAAATTTGCCAATACGCCAGCGCTTCTTTACATCGCTCTTCTACAGTCCAATCGTCGTCAAGCAAAAGCAAATTGCTTTCAGTCGCTTTTCCATCGAGAATTTCATGAAAGGCCGTGAGTTTTTCGGAAATTCCCAGAGCCTGAGCTATGGTGAGATGATTGAACTGCCCGAAAATCTGAGGTATATAATAAGGTTGGGATTCTATTATCAACTGCCCGTCTGAGGATGCGATTTCCTGAGCGATGATTCGCAAAAGGGTGGATTTTCCCACACCGTTATTTCCAATTAAGGCAACTTTTTGGTGTTGATTAAGGGTAAGGTTGATGTTTTCAAACAACAAATCCTTATTGGGATGTATATAGGTGATATTCTGTAAAATGAGCATAATTTCTCTTTGAAGATTAAACAAACAGCGTTGCCAAGAGGCTGGATTGCCGTATTTATAGTCAGAAAGAAATTAGATTTCACATAGTGATTGTGCGGGAATGAGGTGCAAATATAGTGGAAAGGTATAGACAGTAAAAATGGGGATAGAATTTCTAAAGGTGAATTCTCTCCATATTAAACGGAGTTAAAAGTAAAAATCCTGTGAGGATTTTCATCTCCAAACTCTCCTTTCGAATTTCTCACTAGAAAACATTTTCGTATAACTTGGAGAGTCAAATTTAATCGTCATGCCCATTGTCCCTCTGCTAATCATCCTATTCACAGTATATCAGAATCCTTCTAAAATTGAGGCGGCTGAGTATTCATTGCATACTAATGACACGCTCAGGTATGCCAATCCTGTCTTTGAACCGGTGCTTGCAGACCCGACAGTCGTTCAGGTTGGCGCGGAATTCTATTCTTATGGCACAGAGGATAATTGGGGTGAAGAGGGAGGCTATCACTTGGTTCCTGTGATCAAGTCGAAAGACCTGATAAACTGGGAATTGCTAGGCAACTCTATGGACAAAAAGCCTGAATGGAAAGAAAGAGGAGGCATCTGGGCACCGGACGTCACACAAGTCGGGGAGCAGTTTTACATGTACTATTCCTTTTCCACTTGGGGAGATCCAAACCCAGGTGTGGGATTGGCAATAGCTGAAAGGCCGGAAGGTCCATTTGTAGATGAAGGGAAAGTTTTTGACTCAAAGGAAATTGGTGTCGCTAATTCAATTGACCCATTTTATATAGAACAAGATGGGAAAAAGTACCTAGCCTGGGGAAGTTTCCATGGTTTGTACATGACTGAATTGACTGCTGATGGCAAAAAGCCTCAAGGACAAAAAATCCAACTTGCAGGTAATCATCTGGAAGCAGCCTATATCTATGAGAAAAATGGATTTTACTATCTTTTTGGTTCTGCTGGAACTTGCTGTGAAGGAGCAAATAGCACGTACAAAGTTCTAGTCGGAAGGTCGGAGAATCTGGAAGGACCTTATTTTGATCAGCAGGGTAAAAGTATGCTAGATGCTGACTCTGGGACTTTGGTGGTAGGTCCAAATGCAAGCGGAAATGGCTATGCCGGCCCAGGACACAATGCTGAAATCATTACAGACTCAGAAGGTCAGAATTGGCTACTATATCATGGGATGGCCAAGCAAAAACCAAAACTCAACAATGGGACTAACAGAAGAACTTTGCTATTGGACAAGATTAGCTGGAAAGAAGGATGGCCCTCAATTGAAAATTTTGAACCAAGCATCACCTCACAAAAAGCACCAGTTTGGAAGTAGAGTTTTTTATAGTCTCCTAGGTATGAGGGAGTATAATTTCCTATAGGAATTATAGACTTTTAGATATTGCCCTCAAAAATAAAGTGCTTTTTAGATTTTGATTACTACCTTGCTAGCTAGAGTCAAATCTATTTTTAATAACAAAAACCCAAACCTATTATGAAAAAGACCTACACTAGAAACACAACTAAGATCAAACCTAGTTTGAAGCAAGGCGTTGCACTTTCGGGAACATTTATTGTCCCAAAACCTGCTAAAAATGTTAAAAAACCGCTTTAAATCAACGCTTGCACTGATTTTCTGTGCAGCACTGATTTCTTGTACCACTGGTATAAAATCCAATAACTCGGTCACAATCGTCGACCGAATCCCCACAGAAAACACAAATCAATTTTACATCAGCAACCGGGCGCCTTTGGCGCCCAGTGCGCTGATTAAGCTTCCCGTAGGTGCTGTGAAGCCAGAGGGATTTTTAAAAGAATACCTCACCCGTCAGAAAAATGGCCTTACTGGTAACCTAGGAGAAATTTCCGCTTGGCTTCAAAAAGAAAATAACGCCTGGCTCTCTAAAGATGGCACTGGAGAATGGGGCTGGGAAGAAGTGCCCTATTGGCTGAAAGGATACGCCAATATCGGCTACATCATGGAGGATCAGGAAATGATCAATGAATCCATGATCTGGCTGGAATCTGTGCTTACCAGTCAGCGGGAAAATGGTGATTTTGGACCCAAACTTATGGATGGAGATCATCCAGATTTCTGGGCAAAAATGATCATGCTATACTGTCTGCAATCGTATTACGAGTATTCTCAGGATGAGCGGGTGATCACGCTCATGACCAATTATTTCAAATATGAACTGACAGTTCCTGATGAGGAATTCCTCGAAGGATATTGGCAAAGATTACGTGGGGGAGATAATCTTCACAGCGTGATTTGGCTTTACAACCGCACAGGAGACGATTTTTTATTAGAACTAGCTGAAAAAATCCACCAGAATACTTCCGATTGGGGAGGGAGAGATCTGCCTATCGAACAGGTGAAAAATTATTATGAAGTGCGTGATGGAGGCGAAGTTCCTGATTGGTATCGCGATCAAGTCGATTGGCACAATGTAAACCATGCGCAGGCATTCCGCGAACCAGCCCAGTATTATCTACTGACCAAGAACGAGAAAGACCTTCAGGCCACTTATGAAAATTTCAACATCATCCGTGAGCATTTCGGTCAGGTTCCTGGCGGCATGTTTGGCTCTGATGAAAATGCAAGACCGGGATATGCAGATCCACGCCAAGGCGTAGAAACCTGTGGAATGGTGGAGCAGATGAATTCCGATGAGCATTTACTGAGAATCACGGGAGATCCTTTCTGGGCGGACCATGCCGAGGAAGTTGCATTTAACACGTATCCGGCAGCTGTGATGCCTGACTTCAAGGCCTTGCATTACATCACTTCACCAAATATGGTTTTGCTGGATGCTGAGAATCACTCTCCAGGAATTGCCAACTCTGGCCCATTCCTGATGATGAATCCTTTCAGCTCACGTTGCTGCCAGCATAATCATGCGCAAGGCTGGCCCTATTTTATAGAAAATCTCTGGATGGCAACACCTGATAATGGTGTAGTGGCAGCAATGTATGGAGCTAGCAAAGTGGAAGTGAAAGTTGGAGATGGAACAATTGTAAACATCGAAGAAACAACGCACTACCCATTTGAAGAGGAAATCAAATTTGCCTTGAGCACAGAAAAAGCGGTAGATTTCCCACTTTATTTACGTATTCCCGCATGGGCAAAAGAAGCTTCCATTTCCATCAACGGAGAAGTAGTGAAAGAAAATATTTCCGGAATCGGCTATGCTAAAATCAGCCGAACTTGGACTAACGGAGATCAAATTTCGCTTTCCCTTCCGATGGAAATCCAAACCAAAACTTGGGAGAAAAACAGCAATAGTCTAAGCGTAAGTAGAGGTCCTTTGACCTATTCATTAAAAATCAGAGAGAAGTATTTCAAAAAAGACAGTGAGGAAACGGCCCAATGGGATTCCAAATGGCAGAAAGGTGCAGATACAAAAAAATGGCCGTCTTGGGAAATTCATCCCGTAACGGATTGGAACTACAGTTTGGTAGTGGACGAAAATGATCCTGCATCCTCTTTCGAAGTAATGGAAGGACATTGGCCAAAATCTGATTTCCCATTCTCTCTGGAGGAAGTTCCAATTAAAATCGTAGCAAAAGCCCGTCAGATTCCCGACTGGAAACTGGATCAATATGGTTTGGTGGGAGAATTGAAGGATCTTCCAAAGATTTCCGATCAGCCCATAGTAGATGTAACACTAGTTCCAATGGGTGCAGCGAGGTTAAGAATTACCGCATTTCCTCAATTAGAAAATAACCCAAAAATCAATGAATAGGCTGATAAGCTCATCTAAAATTATTGCACTACTTTCCCTAATTATTGGATTTTCCAATATCGGATTAGCTCAAACACAATCCTTTTTTAACCCTGTGTTGGAAGGCGATCGCCCAGATCCAACGGTGGTGAAGGTTGGCAAATATTATTACGCTTCGGCCACCTCTAACGAGTGGGCGCCGCTTTTTCCAATCTTCAAATCCGATGATTTGGTGAATTGGGAGCTGGTAAACTATGTTTTTCCAGATGGAGCTCCAGATTGGGCAAAGAATAACTTCTGGGCTCCCGAGCTTTCGTATGATGAGGAGCAAAATAAAATCTACGCTTACTATACTGCCCGAGATAAAGAAAGCAATAGGCTTTCCGTCGCAGTAGCTAGCGCAGATTCGCCGGAAGGAAAATTTAAAGATCATGGCCCACTTGTCGCTCAGGAATATGGATCTATCGATGCTTTTGAAACGCGGGATGAAAATGGGAAACTCTATGTCCTTTGGAAGGAAGACGGGAATAGTAAAGGGCAAAAAACTCCCATATGGGCGCAGGAAGTAAACGAGGAACGCACCAAATTGATCGGTGAGAAGCATGAGCTTTTCCACAATGATCAGGAATGGGAAGGTGGTTTGGTAGAAGGCATTGCCATTTTCAGAAAGAACGGCTATTTCTATGCGACTTATTCTGCTCGTGGTTGCTGCGAAATTTCCTGTGACTATGTAACTGGCGTAGCACGAAGTAAAACACTTCTGGGACCCTGGGAAAAGTACGATATGAATCCAGTCATCAAGGATAATGAGAACTGGAAATGCCCTGGACATGGAACTGTCGTAGAAAAAGATGGAGAGCTTTGGTTATTAAACCATGCTTATAATCAGGAGGGGTCTGTTTATGTAGGTCGGCAAGGAGTTTTGCAAAAAGTAGAATGGACAGCTGATGAATGGCCAGTTTTCGCAAACGATGAAAAATACGAGCGTAGCAAAGCTTCCTTGGAATTTAATGACGATTTTAAAAAGCGACTGGATCCAGTTTGGCAATGGAGAGTGACCCAAGATATCAATTACGAAACTGGCAAAAATGGTCTCATACTTCAGGCTTCTGAGGAAAATGAAACGCTTGGAACACTCTTGGTTCAAGGCACAAAATCTCTGGATTATCAATACGAAGCAACAGTAATTCCTGACGGGAATGCTGCAGCCGGGTTGGCGGTAATTGGTGGTGCTAATAATGGCTTCGGTGCCCCTCCTGCAGGAATGGGCATTTCTGTAAAGGGAAATCAACTGATCCTTTGGGAAACGATCAATCAGAAAACTAGAGAAATTGCCAAACTAGCGATTCCAGACAGCAAAGAAGTCAAATTAGTTTTAAGCATGGAAGACGGCTACAAAATGACTACTTCGGCCCTTGTGGATGGAAAAGCAATTCAAATTGGCGAGACACAAGACGTGAAGCATCTTGTGCCTTGGGGCATGGGATTCCGCCTTGGATTAGTAGCCAAAGGACCAACAGATTCTTATGCCCATTTCAAGGAAGTGAAGATTTATTAGAAGTAGCAAGTAATTAGTAGCAGGTATTAGGATGCAGTTTTCATCAAGTATGTTTTAGAAAATGGTGATTCAGACAATGAGTGATGTAAATAATTTTCTGCTTTATACAGCCCCTTCCGGTGAGGTTCGGGTACAAGTTTTTCTGAAGGATGAGAGTCTTTGGTTAACCCAAAAGGCTATGAGTGAGTTGTTTGGTGTAAATGTACCTGCGATAAGCAAGCACCTAAGCAACATTTTTGAAGAAGGTGAACTTCAAGAGAATTCAGTTATTTCCATTTTGGAAACAACTGCTGCGGATGGGAAAAATTACAAAACCAACTTCTATAACCTAGACGCTATTATCTCGGTAGGTTACCGAGTAAATTCTTCTAAAGCTACCCAATTTAGAATCTGGGCCACACAGACTTTGAAAGAGTACATCATCAAAGGTTTTGTGATGGATGATGAGCGCCTAAAACAAGGAACGAACAGCTTTGGTAAGGACTACTTCAAGGAATTACTACAGAGGATTCGTTCCATACGTGCCAGCGAACGTAGAATCTACCAACAGGTGACAGATATTTTTGCCGAATGTAGCATTGACTATGATCCTAAATCGGAAATTACCAAGGAATTCTATGCCATGGTGCAGAATAAGTTTCACTTTGCTATTACAGGTAAAACCGCGGCTGAAATCATTCATCTTTCTGCCGATTCGAAGAAAGAAAAAATGGGACTCACCACCTGGAAAAATAGCCCTGACGGAAGAGTACTAAAATCTGATGTTATTATTGCTAAAAACTACCTTCAAGAAAAGGAAATTAGACAATTGGAAAGAACAGTGACAGGATACTTTGATTACATAGAAGGATTGATAGAAAGAGAAAACATATTTACAATGGCTGGCTTGGCAGAAAGCGTAAACAAATTTCTAAATTTCAATGAATACAAAGTCCTAACTGGTAAAGGTCATATCTCTAAACTTAAGGCAGACAAAAAGGCAATAAGCGAATACGAGGACTTTAATAAAACCCAAAAAATCATTTCTGACTTTGATAAGGAAATTAAAAAATTAAAGAAGACCTAGCATTGATGTGTCTCTTCATAAAAACAATGCATTTCACTCTTTAAATCCCCTAGATCAATAAACCTATTATCCTATGAAACACAAATTAATAATTAGCGCTTGCCTGCTCTTTGCCCAGCAAATTGCGACAGCACAAACTAGCCAATACAAGCCTGTAGAAGGAAAAATAATGACTGAGTGGGCATCTGAGGTCACCCCAGAAAATGTCCATCAGGAATACCCACGTCCACAGATGACCCGTGAAAATTGGGTGAATCTAAACGGACTTTGGGACTATGCTATCAAACCAAAAGGTCAGTCAGCTCCTACAAGTTTCGACGGGGAAATCCTGGTGCCATTCGCTGTGGAATCAGCGCTTTCTGGAGTTGGGAAAACTGTAGGAAAGGACAATGAACTTTGGTACAACACGACCTTTACCACTCCAAAAAAATCAAGCAAAGACAAGGTTTTATTACACTTCGGCGCATCAGATTGGGAGACGGAAGTATTTGTCAATGGCCAAAGTATTGGAATTCACAAGGGCGGATATGATCCTTTTGATTTCGATATCACAGAGCATCTGAAATCCGGTAAAACTCAAAATTTGCAAGTTCGCGTATGGGATCCAAGTGATGACGGACCTCAGCCACGTGGTAAGCAGATCAATAATCCTCATGGGATCTGGTACACTCCTGTGACTGGCATCTGGCAAACTGTATGGTTAGAAACTGTAGCTGCAGCCTATATATCTGGCTTGAGAAATGCATCAGATATTAAAAGCAGTCAGATAATGGTAACTCCGGAAATTTCAGGAGCAGCCGCTGGCCAGCAAGTAAAAGTATCTGCCTGGAAAGATGGAACAATGCTCGCTGAGCAAACCATATCTCCTACCCAAACGGCTAAGTTAGCTATCAAAGATGCACAGCTTTGGGCACCTGGAAATCCAGTTCTCTATGATTTGAAAGTAGAACTAGTAGATGGGAAAAAAGTAATTGATGTAGTTGGAAGCTATGCAGCTTTGAGAGAAATCAGCATGGCTCCCGATGAAAACGGAATTCAGCGAATGATGCTGAATGGTGAGTTTTTATTCCAATATGGACCGCTTGATCAAGGCTGGTTTCCTGACGGATTGTACACAGCGCCAAGTCATGAAGCAATGGTTTTTGACATTCAAAAGACTCAGGATATGGGCTTCAACATGATCAGAAAGCACGTGAAAGTGGAGCCTGCAACTTGGTATCATGCCTGTGACAAAATGGGAATGCTGGTGTGGCAAGACATGCCTAGCGGAGACATGGGAAATGGTTGGGAGATGAAGCTTGCCGTGTTGGGAAGCGGAACAGACCGTGATAGAACGCCAGAGTCCGAGGCTATTTACAAGGAGGAGTGGAAAGAGATCATGGATGATTTCTATAATTTCCCTTCCATCGTAGTTTGGGTACCTTTCAACGAAGCTTGGGGTCAGTTCAAAACCAAAGAAATCTCTGAGTGGACAAAAAACCATGATCCTTCACGGTTGGTGAATAGTGCAAGTGGTGGAAACTTCGAAATGGAAGGAACGAAGATAGCCGGAGACATCATCGATTTGCACAATTATCCAGATGCAAAAATGCCAGCACCGGAGATTTATGGAAAAGATAATATCTTGGTGCTTGGAGAGTTTGGTGGATTGGGACTTCCAGTGGATGGGCACGTTTGGCAGCAGAAAGACAATTGGGGCTATCAGAGTTTCAAAAATCAAGATGAGCTTTACGATCGATATGCCGGGCTGATGACTAGATTGGGGGAATTGATAGAAGCAGGTCTTTCGGCAGCAGTGTATACCCAGACTACCGATGTGGAAGTGGAGACTAATGGACTGATGACATACGATAGAAAGGTCATCAAATTCGATGTTTCTAAGATGAAAAGCATACATTCACCTTTATATAAAAAGTGATCAAAATGAAGAATCATTTCAATAAAGTTCTTGGCGCTACCGCGCTTGGCATTTTACTTTACAGCTGCGATAGCAAACCAAAAGAAGAAATTAAAGTCGAGGACACTGTGGAAGAGCAGGTTTTCGGCACAACTTTTCAAAATAAAAAAGTGGAAACATACGAGATCAAGAATGCCAATGGCATGAAAATGAAAGTCACCAACTTTGGTGCACGGGTTACCAATCTTTGGGTTCCTGATAAGGATGGAAATCTGGTGGATGTGGTTCTAGGGTTTGAAACTCTAGACGAGTATACTTCAAGTGGTGAGAAATACTTCGGTGCAGCGATTGGTCGCTACGGCAATAGAATTGCAAATGGAAAATTCACGCTTGACGGAGAAGAATACACTTTGCCTCAGAATAATAATGGACAAACGCTTCACGGCGGTCCAGGCGGAATGGATTATGTCATTTGGGATGTGGAAAAGTCCGGAGAAAATGGATTGATCTTCAGCTACACTTCACCAGATGGAGAAGAAGGCTTCCCGGGAGAACTGAAAGTGAAAATGATCTATACACTGACAGATGACAATGAATTCAAAGTCACTTATGAAGCGGAAACTGATAAAGCCACTCCTGTGAATTTGACTCACCACTCTTTTTTCAACCTTAATGGAGCAGGAAATGGAACTGTGTTGGATCATACACTTCAACTGAATGCGAGTGAATACACACCGGTGAATGAGGTGCTAATTCCAACTGGTGAAGTGGCATCCGTGAAAGAAACACCTTTTGATTTTACTGATCCAACCACAATTGGCGAAAGAATAAACCAAGAAAATCAGCAACTGAAATTTGGCGGTGGATATGACCACAACTGGGTGTTGGACAAGACTGGAAATGAATTGACAGAGGCAGCAGTGATATCTTCCCCTCAAACAGGAATAGAAATGGAAGTTTGGACTACTGAGCCAGCGATCCAATTCTACAGCGGAAATTTCCTAGATGGATCTGTCACAGGAAAAGGAGGAAAAGTCTATGAACTGAGATCTGCATTCTGCTTGGAAACCCAGCATTATCCTGATTCTCCGAATCAACCGAATTTCCCGTCAACTATCTTGAAACCGGGAGAAAAATATGAACAAACTTGTATTTATAAGTTTGGAACGAAGTAAAAGTAGAAAGCCATCCTGAGAAATCGGGATGGCTTTTTTAGTTTTTTTTTAAACCGCAAAGGACACAAAGAACGCACAAAGCGCACAGCTGAGATATCGTATGCCTAGTCCTGACTTGTGCAGACAAAGCTAATTATTTCCTTTCTTAACCACATATTCAAATACAGTTTTAGACATCCCCGCCAACTGCTCAGTTCCGGTATCAAAATCTTGTAAATTCTTCGAAAGTAGTACAAGCACATACGATCTTCCATCAGGTAAATAGACAATTCCGGCATCATGATGAACACCAGTTATTGATCCTGTTTTATGAGCAACGCTCACTGTTTTCGGTAAGTAAAAAGGAATGATTTCGTTGAATTTCTGATCCTTCATGATTGCAATCATCTTTTCACAATCCTCCTTAGTCCCAGCAGTATGTTGAGCGATTGCTTTCATGATCTGCATCAAATCATTCGCAGTAGTGGAATTACTCAATCCTAACTCGTAAGCTTTAGTATCCTCCACTCCTCTTAGCACCTCGATTTTATCCGCTCCCAAGTCGCGCATCGTGGCAGTTACATTTTTTGCTCCTACCAATTCTATAAGAACATTAGTGGCCAAATTACTGCTTACGGTGATCATGGAATACATCAAATCTGTGAGAGTGACGGTCGTTCCGATCTTACTATAAATCACATCATCACTATCTACTCCGATATCCATACTATACAAACTACTGTCCACAATACTTCTGAATTCATTCTTAAGCAAAATCGAATCATTCAAATCGATTTTACCCACATGCTGCTGTTTGAAAAGCTCAATCATAACGGGTACTTTCATCGTGCTGGCAGCGTGGAATTCCTCACTGGCATTGATAAGTAAACTGTCGGAAGGATCTGACAAATTGTAAAAAGCTACAGCGACATCACCCTGAATAGAGTCTAGCTGAGACTGTAATTGCTCATTGAGTGTAGGTGCATTTTCTGTTTTTTCCTGGCATGAAAAAAATATGATTGCTGAAAATAAACAGATGATCGATGGGAATGAAGGAATAGATTTCATGAGTATTTCATTAAGCTTAATTAAATTTTTTCACCTACAGCTGAGGCATGGTTGCATACCAAGAAGTGACTTCACGGACTAGTCTTTTTGTAATATCCGAATTTGCGTCAGCTAGGTTTGTTGTTTCTCCTGGATCTTTTACCATGTCGTAGAGTTCTGGTCGCCTGCCGTCGTAGTCGCAAAGCAGTTTCCATTTTCCATCTCGTACAGCGAGATCCGGAAGATTTTCGATTCCATAATAGTTCTTTCGATCAGGAGGACGGCTATAGAAAATAGGTGCCTGACGGGAATCCTTAGACTTTCCAAGGATAGTTTTAATGACATTTTCCCCATCCGAGAGGCTAGTTTTCGGACTTTTGGTAAAAGCCAAAAGTGAAGGTGTAAAATCAATGGCAGAAAATACGGATTCCTTATTTCGGCTACCTACCGCACTTTTATCGATAAATCCAGGTCCCCACACTATTAGCGAAGAGCGAATTCCTCCTTCGTAAAGATGAGTTTTATAGCCTTTCAAGTTGCCTGCTTTTCCAGCTCCTAATTCCGGGCCATTGTCAGAGCAAAGAAGGATCAAGGTATTTTCCTTTAACTCCTCATTAGCCTGAATGTACTCAAAAAGCTTTCCCATTTGCTGATCCATCGCCTCCAATACCGCCAAATACAACGCTCTTTTGCCAGCTTCCTTTGCCAATCCATACTCTTCAAATGGTGGCCAAAATGGGCTATGAACGTCGTCTGGCCATATATTCACATAGAATGGCTTTCCTTCTCCACTCGCTTCTTCAATAAAGTCCAATGCAGCATCCACAAATCCCGTGGTGATCTCAGAACGCTGCACCCAAGTATACCCCTCACCCAAAATCTCAGCATCTTGCCAGATCTTCCCTACTTTTCCTGTCTCGTCTTTGGTCATGGGAAGGAGCTTTGGTCCCATTCCTTCGAAATTTGTTAAAGACTTATCAAATCCATAATCAGTGATCGGCGGAGCATCAGTGACGTCCCGCTGTCCACCCATATGCCATTTGCCAAAATGGCCGGTAGAATAGCCCGCTAACTGAAGATTTCTTGCCAGCATAGGTGCTGAAGGATCCAGCCAATTCGCCATTCCTCTAGCGTTATTGTTCTTTTCATGATCCAGATAAGAGGTAATATTCCAGCGCTGCGGATAGGTGCCAGTAGAAATTGCCACCCGTGAAGGTGAACAAATTGGAGAATTGACGTAAAACTGCTCGAAAGAAATTCCCTCACTGGCCATCTTATCAATATTCGGAGTTTGGGCATCCGTATTTCCAAAGGAAGACAAATCTGCCCAGCCCATATCGTCAATGAAAATCAGGATAATATTGGGCTCTTTATCCTTAGTTTGTGCTTCAACCGAAGCATAAAACGCTAAGAATAAGACAGTAAAAGCAAGTAATTTCTTCATCAGGTGAGATCGAATAAAATCTAGAAAAGGAAAGCCTCCTAAAAGGCTAAAGTCCAGACTAATTTAAAATTTAGGTTCTAGGGAAACAATCTGATTCCAGATTTGCAGAACAATTACTTTATAAAAGGCGAACTGAATTTCTTTGAAGCCCGCAATTCCTTGGCTATTTCATTTTTTCATATCCCTTTATTACTCGCTCGAATGATGAGACCTTCTTTCTCGCTTTTTTTGACAGACTCGATTTCTCAAGGATACTTTGCTCAAGTGGATCTTCTTGAAGTGAGTATATTCTACCGTCTGCATAGAGCTTCCAATCGGCGTTTTGAACGTAAATAGCATTTTCAAATTTCCCCCAGTTTGGAGCATAATAGCAATAAATCCAATCCCGTTTCTTAGTGTTATCTCCCAAAAGCTGGGAATAAAAGCTCAATCCATCAGATTGAATAGCAGATGAGTTCTGGTAATTGACTGTTTCCAAAAGTGTAGGCAAAAAGTCAGAGAAGTCTATCAGGTTGTCATTTATGCTTTCCGGCTTGATTTTCCCTTTCCAGTTTGCAATAAAAGGAACATGCGTGCCAGCAGTAGTAGTATAACCTTTGTCTCCTTTGATGGAAGTCCCAAGTTGAGAGCTGGTCACTTTTCTATCTGTACCATTATCTCCCACGAAGAGTATCAAAGTATTTTCTCGGATGCCGAGCTCTTCGGTTTTCGCTACGATTGAACCAACCAACTTGTCCATGTAGTTCACCATTTCTCCGAAGTAAATCGGGTCATTGATTTTGGATTTGGAATCAAAGTCTTCAAAATCTGGATTTGATGGAGTTGGTACAAATGGGTCATGAGTGATGGCCATCGGATAATAGATGAAGAATGGCTCTTCCTTATTTTTCTCCATGAAAAGGTTAACCTGCTCGGTAAAAAGATCCGGTCCATACTTACCCGTATAGGTTTGGGTGCCTGAATTTGAGCTAATCAGAGGATCTTTGTATCTGCTGCCAAGCTCTTTGATTTGCCACAAAAAATACTCGTCAAATCCGGCTTCTTCAGGAAGCGACCCTATTTTTCCGCCTGCCAACTCTTGCTGATTTTCATTTCCATAAAGCTGCCATTTGCCAGCAATGAAGGTTTTATATCCAGCTTCTTTCAAATAATCAGCGAATGTAAGTTCGTTAGGATCCAGCAATCCAAAGCCTATGTAATTTCTGAAATTGTATTTGCCTGTCATGATTTGCACTCGGGATGGAGTACATAGCGGCATGGAATAGGTCTGCGTGAAGTTCATTCCTTCTGCTGCCAGCCTATCCAGATTGGGCGTGGAATAATCATCAGATCCATTAATTCCCAATGTTTCAAAACCCAAGTCATCAGCCATGATCAGGATGATATTTGGCTGCTTAGTTTGAGCTTCAGTTTTAGTTACTGTTGAAAATAGAAGAAGGATCGGAACATGGAGTAGAATTAATTTCATCATATGAGTATTTTCATAAGCTTAAAAATAAAAAAGGAGAAGCGAAATGCTTCTCCTTTAGTCAAATTACCAATTTGGATTTTGAGTTAGATTTGGATTAAGTGTGAGCTCATCGGTTGGAATGGAAATGAGATAATCTCTATTTTCTTTGAAACCGTATCCATTTGGCATTTCGGTTTGAAAGTAATCCACTAAACCATCCTCATTGACTTTCACGCTGAGCGTCGGGAATTCCGACTGCTCAAATGGGTATCCTAGAGGTCGCTGACCTTTGAATAATCCATGTGCTGCCCATCTTCTATAGTCATCTACTCGCTGACCTTCCAGCGCAAGTTCTACTCTACGTTCATTTCTGATCGCATAAAGTGCATCATCTATTGCGTATCCATAATCTAGTAAGCTCGAACCATATTCTGATTGAGGAATCACTTCAAAATCAGGCATTCCTGCGCGACTTCTAATCATATTCAACTCAGTCAATGCTATTTCTTGATTCAATTCATATTTAGCTTCTGCATAATTCAAAAGTACTTCCGCATATCTAAAGTAAATCCTACCAGTTTGACTGTATCCACCGAAATCTGCACCTGCTCCAGAAGAATATGGATTAGAGAATTTTTTCACCTGAAAGCCTGTAGCAGCAAGCTCCTCAGATCCACCATCTAGAAATGGCTTACTAAATAGCTGATTAGAACTCCCCACTCTAAGGTCTCCTGGAGCCCAGACTGTAGCGTGTAATCTAGGATCGACATCTTTGACTATTTGGGTTAGAAACGCATTTCCTTTAGCTGACTCCGCAAGGTCCATGTAGTCGTATGGCTTGCCATCTTTTCCTAGATAGGAACTAATCAACGACCAGGTGAGTGACATATCGCGCGTTCTGCGCGTAGTATAAAACTGCAATTCATGTCCGAGTTGCTCAGCTGTACTAGCAATTCTGTAAAACAACACTTCATCGACGTTGGACATATTATCCAATCCAAAAAGTGTGTAATAATCAACTTCCGGCTGGCCAGTATTCAATAAGCCAACGGTATAGCCCCCGCTCATTAGCTCTTCGGATGCCGAAATTACTTCTAGGAAATACTTATCCGGATCTGCTCCATCCGTACCAAATGCAGTACCGGCGTGATACTTCTGCCAGGTTCCTTCATAGAGTGCCACTTGAGCTTTGAATGCTAGTGCAGTTTCTTTATTAAGTCTTGAATTTCCGACTTGTTGTCTAGTGCCAAGGTATTGGAAAGCATTGTCTAACTCAGAAATAATAAAATCCGCTACCTCAGTTCGAGGCGCACGAGGGTCAAGTAGTGCCTCATCGCCAGGAAATAGCTGATGATCGTAGATGGGCAGATCTCCATAGTCTTTGTACAATTCGTAATAGAACCAAGCTCTGAAGAAATGTGCCTCTCCTAAGAATTGGCCATAGGAGCTGATATCATCTTGCACATTTTCAAGGTTATCAAATAGGATGTTAATACTTCTAACGTTTGACCACTCGTTGGTCCATTGTCCGTTTCGAGGAGCTCGAGTACCATTTATCACCGCGTTCGGAGTAGCCACGATTAGGTTGTCAGAGTTATTCTCCGATAGAGGCTGATTTGCGCTTCCATGACGTGGGAAAATATCGTAATATTTTTTTACGTAATTCTCAATATCATTGCTAGTTCTGAAGTACTCATTGACTGAGATCTGATCTTCAGGAGGATTTTCTATAAACTCATCACATGCCATAGTGATAAAGAGTAGTAAAGAAAAGGATAGTATATATTGTAGTTTTTTCATGTCTATTGTGGTTTTATTAATTGGTGATTTTCAACCCGAATGAAAAAATCCGGTCTGCACCATATGTTTTACCCACACCGTAACTTCCGCCTACGGCTACTGGATCTATTCCGTCTGGTAAGCTTGAGAAAGTGAATAGGTTTTCTCCTGAGAAATAAACTCGAAGGTTACTAATCTTCATTTTATCCAACAATGGCCTAGGGAAGGAATATCCCAGTTGCACATTTTGAATCCTCATATAAGCACCACTTTGAAGGTATCTGGTACTCGTAATTCTATTCTTATCATTCTGACCGTTATTGATATATGGACGAGGGAAATAGGCATCGGTATTGAAGTTGGCTTCCCCTTCTACAAGACCTGTATACGTATCACCGACTTGATCTCTGAAGTAATCTAAATGGTAATCTGTAAGAGTCGATTGATTGCCTGTTCTAAAGCCCCAGAACATATTTTCTCCTGACCCAAACCAAAGATCTCGCCGAGCTACTCCTCTCACCAACAATGAAAAGTCAAAACCTTTGTAAGCAGCGCTAAGGTTCAAGCCATATTGGAAGTGTGGTGTACTGTTTCCTATTATGTGAAGATCTCCTGAATCATCTAGCGTATTGGATCCGTTATCCACTTTACCATCTCCATTGGTATCAAGATACTTTACATCACCTGTATTCCATGCTAATCCTGTCAGGTCTGAAAGATCAACTTGAGAAGTATAGGTGTCAATTTCTTCTTGCGTCTGGTAAAGACCATCTGCAGAATATCCCCAGATCTCGCCTTGTTCACGTCCCTCATACCAGGTGGACAACACTCCTTCTGGATTTGAATATTTAGTAACTACTGCTTTACTATCGTAAATATTGAAACCTACATTATAAGTGAAGCCGCTGTTAGTGGTATGACCATAGTTGATAGAAGATTCCCACCCTCTGGCTCTCAGAGTAGCATTGTTGGTTTGCGGCACCGCAGAACCTAATACTCCAGGCGCAGGCTGAACTGGCCCAATCATATCGTAGGTAGTTCTTTCAAAATAATCAAAGACAACTTTCAAACGATTATCCAAAAAGGACATGTCTGCTCCTATATCCAGCGTTCTTGCTGTCTCCCAAGTAAGACTATTACTTACTAGTGAAGGAGTACCTGCAAATCCAATAGGTCTACTTCCACCTTGTTCAAAAATCCAGTTGACTGCATTACCGGAAAGAGGGATAAGTAACAGATCCAGGTAAGGATCAACATTCTGATTTCCTAGCTCACCCCAGGATCCACGTACTTTGAATTTGTTCACTACTGGCTGAATAGACTCCCAAAAATTCTCTTTATCCAAATTCCAGCCTACTGAGAATGATGGGAAAAAACCCCATTTGTTTCCCTCCTTAAATCTAGATGTTCCATCATACCTTGCATTGGCTTCAAAAAGGTACTTTTCATCAAAGTTGTAGTTGAATCTGCCAAAGTAACCTTGCGTACTGTAGGTGAGTAAGCCTTCCGTCATCTGGATTTCTCCATCAGAAGTATTCAATGACGGTACATCCTGCACTAGGATGTTTGTTCTGTATCCAGATAGGTTTCTAAGTTTAGTTCTTTCAAACTGAGTACCAGCCAAAACCTTAAAATTGTTTTTTTCTCCAGCTTTAAATTCGTAGGATGTAAAGATGTTTGTAGTCCAATAAATATTGGAATAGTGTGTCGCACGGTAATTACTTGGTACGGTATTACCGCTAGGAATTACAGTTTGGTCGACCAGATGATCATATACGGTCAATTCTTTACTTTGATAGAATTGATCCACATTTCTAAATGCAAAATCACCATGAACAGTTAATCCTTCGATTGGTCTAAAATCAGAAGAGAAATTTTGCCAATTTTCAGTAGTTTCAGTTCTATCCGTCCCCGCATCATTTACCCAAGGAATTTTGGATTGGATCATGATATTTCCATAGCCATCGTAAAGTGCGTTAGTAGGCATTGTACGAGCAATCTGGTGGAATATCAGATCATAAGAACCTTGACGATCCATGTTTGGTAACTCACGTATTTGCTTTGAAAATCGAGGCTGATAGGTGAAGTCCCAGTTTTTAGTGATTGACGTAGTGATTTTACCCATGACATTGTAGCGGTCAAAGGTATCTGTACCATAATTCAGCACCCCGTTCTGACCAAATAGGCCAGCGGAGAAATAATAAGCTGTTTTGTCGTTTCCTCCAGATAGAGTCAAGTCATGCTTTTGAATAAATCCAGTACCATAGTACTCATCAAACCAGTCTCTATTTGAATTTCCAAATTGATTGAACCCCCATTGATTCTGGTTGTTTAGATTCGGAGTAGTTTCAAAATAAGTCGCATCCTGTGGGAAATTGGGACGGCTTCTGAGAAATTCGTAATCTCCAGCCTGGTAGGCAATGATATTGTCAACAATCTCATCTCTGAAAAATCTACCACCAGCTCCTGCTACCCCAGCTTCATTAATAGCCTTTGCAAATGTCAACGAGTTAACCATACTTGGAAGGTTTTGAGGAGTAGCCACGGAGACATTTCCTGAGTAACTTACCCGCAAGTCTTGGTTTTTACCAGATTTAGTAGTGATTACAATTACACCGTAAGGTGCTCTGGCTCCATATATTGCTGAAGCTGCAGCATCTTTCAAAATAGAAATTGACTCGATATCATCCGGATTTAGGCGGTTCATATCACCTGGAATACCATCAATTACTATATAAGGTTGGCCACCACCATTCAGGGATCCCATCCCACGAATTTGAACGCCCAAGTTAGCACCTGGCTGAAAACCGTTATTTCCCACACTGAAAGTAAGACCAGGGGAAGTACCCTGAAGCAACTGTGATACAGAAGGTGAAGGCCGGCTTTCTATCATTTTTCCATCTACCACGTCAATAGCACCAGTCAGGTTAGTTGCTTTTTGTGTACCGTATCCCACAATTACTACTTCAGATAATGATTGCGCATCTTCAGTCATAGTGATATTTATCACATTTGAATTGCCTATCACTACAGTTTGAGTGGCATATCCGATAAAAGAGAATTGTAAAGTAGCTCCTTCATCAGCTGAAATGGTATAATTCCCATCTCCATCAGTCACAGTTCCTCTCGTGGTGCCCTGAACGGTGACAGTGGCTCCAGGAAGAGGATACCCCTCTGCATCTACTATTTTACCTGTGATGGTCACCACTGCCTCACCGGAATTTAGCTTCTTATTCATGTCAAAGCTGTTTGCTTCTGATACAGATAATTCGGTTAAAGTCTCAGAATTGGCCGAGAATGAAATTAAGCCAATAATAATTACTAAGATCTTCGATCGAAAAACCCAATCTTTGAGTATAATTTTCGTCATTTTGATGTGGTTTGTTAAAATTTTTTAAAAAGGTGGGGCTTTAACTTGAATTTTACCAAGCGGATTATATCAAATTCACTTATCGGTTATAAATGGCTATATACTTATACGATCGGTAATTGAAAATTGGGCCAAAGTCCTAATTAAAATATATAATGCTGAATATTAATCAGTTAATTACTACATCCCCCTGATACCGATTAAACAGAAATAGGACTTAAATACAGATTTGTTACTATTTCAACTTAAAATAGTTACTTTCCTTCTTAGTTCTTATGACACATTTTGCTCTTGCTAAGGAAAAATTAAGCTCTTGAGATTTGAGTGTACAACTCTTTAGAATCCTCACCATATTTACCTTACTTATAACCTAAAATAACCGTAGTAATGAAATCCAAGTACTCTTTTCTATTAGGCTTCCTCGGTTTCTTCATAGTCTCATTTCATACGCTGGCAAGTGTAGACACCGTCGCGACTTACAGTGCTTCCATGCAAAAAGAAATCAACGCTGTAGTGATCACGCCAAAAAATTACCACGCATCCAAGGATTATCCAGTGGTCTACCTGCTTCATGGCTATTCAGGAAACTATAAGAATTGGATCGAAAAAGTCCCTCAAATAGAAAGCCTTGCAGATTTATACGATCTGATTATCGTAACACCCGATGGTAATTTTGGAAGCTGGTACTGGGACAGTCCAGAAGTGGAAGACTCAAAATATGAGACTTACGTGAGCGAGGAATTAGTGGAGTTTATTGACCAAAAGTATAGCACCATCCCAAGTCGTGAAGGACGGGCAATCACGGGTTTAAGTATGGGAGGTCATGGTGCACTTTACCTTTCTTTTCGTCATCAAGACACTTATGGAACAGCTGGAAGCTTAAGCGGAGGAGTAGATATTGGTCCATTTCCAGAAAACTGGGAAATGAAAAAATACTTAGGGACCAAAGCAGAAAACCCTGAGCGCTGGGAAGAATATTCTGTGATGTACCAAAGCAATCGTCTGATTCCAAACAAATTAAAAATAATCATCAGCTGTGGTACAGAAGATTTCTTCTACGATGTCAATGTGAAGCTCCACGAAAAACTAGCCTATAATAATATCCCCCATACCTTTACGACAGGTCCCGGGGGCCATACCTGGGAATATTGGGCTGATGCAGTACAATACCAATTGCTGTTTTTTCATAACTATTTTGAGCAAGCAAAATAGCCTATCTTCCTACTTAGTTTTTCACCAATAAACCTAATATTCTCATTCAATGATTAACCGCCGTGATTTCATAAAGCAAACCGGACTTGCCATATCTGCAGCAAGTTTTGGACTAGCTGGATTCAATTCCCCTAAGGCTAAAGATTACAAAATGGGGCTGCAACTTTTTACGATCAGAGCTCCCATGGCAGAAGATCCAAAACTAGCTTTAAAAACAATTGCTGGATTTGGCTATCAGGACACCGAAACATATGGTTATGATGGAGAAAATCAGAAATTCTATGGAATGCCGGCTACTGATTTCAAGAAGGTTTTGGAAGATAATTCTCTGGTAAGCACCTCTGGTCACTACGATTTTATCAAGTATTTCAACGGGTCATCCGAGGACTTAATGAAATATACAGATCAAAGCATAGAAGGAGCTCATGCGCTAAATCAAAAGTATATTACCTGGCCATGGCTAGATCCAGAGTCCCGCTCCATTGAAAAATTCAAGATCTTAGCTGATAAGCTGAATTTGATTGGAGAAAGAGTGAACAAAGCCGGACTTGGCTTTGCCTATCATAATCATGATTTTGAGTTTATTGACCATAACGGTGAAATAGGCTATGACATCATTTTGCAAAATACAGATCCAGAGCTAGTCAAACTTCAGATCGACCTGTATTGGGTCGCACATAGCTCTCCACTAACTGCCCAGGAACTTTTCATGAAAGCTCCAGGAAGATTTGTCATGTGGCATATCAAAGACATGGATAAAGGTTCGAGAGACTATACCGAAATGGGGAATGGATCAATTGATTACACCAAAATTCTCCCAGATGCTACCCTCTCCGGAATGGAATACTACTACATTGAGCAAGGAGGGAATTTCGCGCAAAACCCTATTCAAAGTGTAAAAGAAAACGCTACCTATTTTAAGAAGAATCTGATTAACTTATTTGCTTAGGGGTCATCCCAAACATTTCCCCCTTTATACAGAAAAACAGTCAGAAGCTAAGGGCTCAATCACTAGGACAAGCACATCTCTGCACGCCCACAAATCCACCAACGGTGCGGAAATCACGTTACTAAGCGATAATTTTAAAAATAAAATAGCCAACTATGAAAGAGAGCAGGATCAATCCTACACAGATTGAGCTGTTTATATCATATAAGATTCAGCGCGACCAAAGCAAACCAAATATATACACATGAAAAAGAGATACTTAGTAGGACTGGGCTTGATGCTGCTTCTAGGCAGCAATGTCCAAGCACAAGATGAGGTGATTGAAAAGATCATCAAAGAGGAAACGGAAAACTCCCAACTCAAGCAAATCGGTCACGAATTGATGGACGGTATCGGCCCAAGATTGGTAGGTTCACCTCAAATGCAAAAAGCGCACGATTGGGCAGTAGCAAAATACAAAGGCTGGGGCATAGAAGCTCGCAATGAGAAGTGGGGCGAATGGAGAGGCTGGGAAAGAGGAATTACCCACATCGATATGGTGGCTCCTTGGACAAAATCCTTGGCAGGGCAGCAATTGGCTTGGAGTCCATCTTCTCCAAAAGGTGGCGCTCAAGGTGAAGTAGTAGTAATACCAGAACTGGCAGATGAAGCGGCTTTCAAAGCATGGCTTCCTTCTGTAAAAGGCAAATATGTAATGATCTCCGCTCCGCAGGTGACAGGCCGTCCTGATTACAACTGGGAGGAATTCGCTACTGAAGAATCTTTCGAGAAAATGAAAGAAGAACGCACTGAATCTAATACAGCTTGGAACCAGAGACTTCAAAAAACAGGTCAAGGCAGAAGAGAATTACCTATCGCACTTGAAGATGCAGGGGCACTAGGTATCATCACTTCTTACTGGTCTCAAGGTTTCGGAGCAAACAAAATCTTCTCCGCATCAACTAAAAAAGTACCTACTGTAGATCTTTCTTTGGAGGATTATGGCTTGCTTTTCAGATTGGCTGAAGGTGGCGAAAAACCAATGATCAACCTTAATGCGCAATCTAAAGAAAACGGCATGGTTCCGACTTTCAACACAATTGCTGAAATCAAAGGAACTGAGAAGCCGGACGAATATGTGATGCTTTCTGCACACTTTGACTCATGGGATGGCGGTACTGGTGCTACGGATAACGGAACTGGTACAATCATGATGATGGAAGTGATGCGAGTATTGAAAGAAGTCTATCCAAACCCTAAGCGTACAATCTTGGTAGGTCACTGGGGTTCTGAAGAGCAGGGACTGAACGGTTCTAGAGCTTTCGTTGAAGACCACCCTGAGATGATGCCTAAAATCCAGGCGCTTTTCAACCAGGATAACGGAACCGGTCGTGTGGCCAACGTATCTGGACAAGGCTTCATTCATAGCTATGAGTATTTGGGTAGATGGATGTCCAAAGTACCTCGCGAGATCACCAGAGATGTGGAAACTACTTTTCCTGGCAATCCAGGCGGTGGCGGATCTGACTACGCTTCCTTCGTGGCAGCTGGTGTTCCGGCATTTTCATTGAGCTCTTTGAACTGGTCTTATTTCAATTACACTTGGCACACCAATTTAGATACCTATGATAAAATTGTGTTTGATGACGTTCAGAATAACGTGATCATGGCAGCTATCATGGTTTATATGGCGAGCGAAGAGGACGATATGGTATCCAGAGAAGTACGTGTACCACTCGGAAGAGGTGGTGAGCCGGCAGAATGGCCAGCAGTAAGATCTCCTACTAGAAAAGGTGGAGTAGAATAGTATTAACCTCTTATCTATATTTTTAAAGCCACGGGAAACTGTGGCTTTTTTGTTTTTATTTAAATAGGAGGGCACAATCGACACCCTCTCTCCCACATAGAGAATTAGGTTAAAGCCCAAATCACTTAGCTTAAGTAAGAATACTCTAAAATAAAATCATAAAAACCTGCCGTCCAGAATTCGCGGCAAAAGCAATCCTATTTAAATGCCGCACCCTCGAAATTAAGCTCTGTCAACTCTGCGAAACTTTATGGGCTTTGCGGTTAATATTATTTTTCAATATCCTCATTTCCACCCCATATTAGCGGAACAGCAAAACCTTTTGTAAATTCCTGATAAATCCCCTTCTCATGAATAGATTTCTCGCACTCTTTCTTCTGGCTTTTATCCTTATAGAACCTAGTGTTTTTGCGCAGCAAAAAATCCTAAAAGAAGCAATTGATAGAGCACAGAAAGAGGGCTTTTCTGGAGTGATACTCGTAGCAGAAGATGGCAAAATACTTCTCGAAGATGCAATGGGAATGCGGACCTATGAAAATCGTGCACTCCTACATGAAAGCGATATTTTCGAATTAGCTTCCCTATCTAAGCAATTCACTGCGATGATGGTTATGATTTGCAAGGAAAAAGGGTTGTTGGATTTTGACGACATGGCATCAAAGTATGTAGAAACACCCTATCCAGACATCACCATTCGTAATCTTCTTACACATACCAGCGGATTACCGGATTATCAGTCCGTAATGGATGAGCATTGGGATAAAAGCAAAGTAGCCGGAAACCCTGAGATTCTTGAATACCTGCGCAAATACCAACCAGCGAAGTCATTTGACCCTGGCGACAAATACGAATACAGTAATACAGGTTATGTTCTTCTTGCTAGCATTGTGGAAAAAGCAACTGGAGAGGATTTCGTAGAACTTATGCGGGAGTGGATTTTTAAGCCTCTTGCCATGAAAAACACGGACATCCGATCTTTGGAGGAAAAAGCGAAGGTTAAGAATTTTGCCGCAGGACACATCAAAGATGGGAACGGCAATTATGTAAATGCAAATACATTCCACTCCTCCGATTACACAATTTGGCTGGGCAATAGAAAAGGCCCGGGAAGAGTCAGCAGCAATGCAGAAGATTTATTGAAATGGGATCAGGCGCTCTATACCGAAAAACTAGTTTCCAAAAAGACCATGGAAGAGGCTTATAGTGCGTTCAAGCTAAACGATGGAACACGCAGCTATTATGGATTTGGCTGGGAGATAAAGCCTCAAAGTCCCTTTGGGAAAATGGTCATGCATACTGGAGGAAACCCTGGATACTCGACGATCATCGTTCGCTATTTGGAAGAAAATAAAACCATCATCATCCTTAACAATAACGCTCATCCAGATATGATGAGACTAGTGGAAGCAGCTACGCTTTCTTTGGGGAAATGGTAACTTCTTCCTACAAAATCAATCTCCCAAAGCAGCCATTCTAAAAGTACTCACCACTGGAGTTTCATGCTCCTTTGCCATGATTTCTTCAAATTTCTTAATCAAATCCGGATGATCAGCAGCAATATTGTTCTGCTCCAGAATGTCCTTTGAAAGATCATACAACTCGATTTCCAAGTTATTTTCCTTAACTATATTCTGACGTACGGCTTTCCAGTTTCCCATTCTTACGGCTTGCTGACCTCCAGTTTCGGGAAATTCCCAATAGAGATAGTCATGCTTTTCTTGTTCTTTCCCCATCAATTCCGGAAGGAAGCTTTTTCCATCTAAATTTTCAGGAACAGATGCGCCTACCAACTCGGCCAGGGTAGGGAAAATATCGTAAAAAACTGAAATGTGATCCGAGGTACTCTTCTCAATCTTTCCTGGCCAGCTTACCAACATTGGAACTCGAATTCCTCCTTCGTATAGGAAGCCTTTTGTTCTTCCAAATCCATTCGTGAATGGAGCAGAGCTTTCGAAGTAATCATAATCCACTCCACCCACGTAAGTTGGCCCGTTGTCACTAGTCACGATAATCATGGTGTTTTCCTCCAAACCCAATTCCTTAATTTTTGCTCGGATCTCGCCGATTTGCTGATCAAGCTTGGTGATCATCGCCGCATAAGTAGCATTTGGATATTGATTAGGAAAATAGCCTTTGTTTCCATTATAAGGTTCTTCAGATCCAAATTCGGAAATATATTCCTGTCGCTCTTCATTCGGAATCTGCAAAGGAACATGTGGAAGCGGAGAAGCATAGTATAGGAAAAATGGCTCATCCTTATTTTCCTGGATGAAATTCATCGCCTTTTCATGCATCAAATCCGGCGCATAATCATTCTGCTCATATTTGGCATAACTCGCCGGATCATTTGGATCATCACCTTCCCCAAGTTTGGTGGCCGGAACGACCAAGTCATTATCCAACATCACTTTTTCTTTGTTTTCCCAAAGGTGAGTTGGGTAGAGATTGTGAGCTTGACGCTGGCAATTGTATCCGTAGAAATAGTCAAAACCCAAGTTATTTGGAATTCCTTCCGTCAATGGCGCACCCAAACCCCACTTACCTACAATGCCTGTTTTATAACCAGCTCTTTGAAGCATCTTGCTCATGGTCTCTGTTTCTGCAGGGAGATTTCTCTGCCCCTCAAGGTTTGGATCTGCAGAAGCTTTGGCATAATCCCATACATCTCCACGCTCTTTCATAGCATCATTTCCGCGTATATAGGAATGCCCCATATGCATTCCTGTAAGCAAAACGGATCTCGCAGGAGCGCAAACTGGTGCACCGGAGTAATGATTCGTAAAAATCATTCCTTTCTCTGACAAGGCATCAATATTCGGCGTTTTGATTTTCTTCTGACCTTGATAACCTACCTCACCAAAACCTAAATCATCGGCCAGAATAAAAATTATATTGGGCTTAGTGGGCTTTTGATCTTCAACTTTTTGGCAAGAAAAAAATGAGAGTACTAGAATTAGAGAGAGAATATTTCGTGTCATAGCAATGTGTTTTCAAATTCGAAACTAAAGCAATTCAAGGGCTTTTGTAAGCCGCTCATCCCTATTTCCAGAAATTAGATAAAAAGGAAAACCGCTTTCCTTCGCCAATTTGGTGTATAAATCAAGAAAGTAATTTCGCATCTCCAATTCTGGATATTCCCGCAAAGGGTCTGGTGTCCAGGGTAAATCGGTATCGGTAAGAAAGATTTTAGCATACTTTCTCGCAGCTATTTGCTCCAATACCCAAGGATCAGTCTTCCCAAATCTATGCTCCGACCAAATGTGGATAACTCGCAAATCTGTATCACAAAAAAGATACTTTTCCGCTCCTTTAGCTATCTCATCTTCCAAGGCAACCTGCCCTTTTCCTATTTCAATCAAATCTTCGTAGCGATATTCTCTACCTAACTGATCTAAGTATTCCCGAGCATATTCTGGCACCCAAGGCTCCCCAAAGTGATTAGCCAGATCTTCTGCCAGTGTGCTTTTGCCTGTTGATTCTGGACCGAGAATTAAGATTCGTTGTGGATTGGGCATTGATAAGGTTTTTTACCGCAGAGGCCACGGAGGTCAACACGGAGTGGCGCAAAGCAGAATTTTTAGTGGTATGAATAAGGCTGAAAGCCCAAGATACCAAAGCCCAGCCTAACGGGCTGGGTTAGCAATTATTTAGTTTCCCTTAGCTCTGAAAGAGCGAAATAATATCTAATTATAAAGCATAAATCTCATATCTTCTCGCTGATTTGATCCAGGCAATTAATCCTATAATCGCCAACACTGTGAAGAAAAGATACTGAAATGAGGTCAGGATTAGGCCTTTGTAAAAATAAAGCGGAACAGCCACCAAATCAGTCAAAATCCAGAAAATCCAGTTTTCGACCTTCTTTTTTGCCATCAACCACATGCCTACAAATGCCGAAGAGGTCGTGAAAGAATCCCAATAAGGCACATCGCTATCTGTGAAATTGACCAAGACATATACCAGAACAACATAAGACAACACAAATATTCCTAATGAAACCGCCCAACCCGAAGGTTTGAGCCAAGTCACGGGCAGCTCCGCTTTTCCCTCCTTCGGATGAGTCCACACATACCAGCCGAAAATAGACATGCTGAAATAATAAGCGTTAATCCCCATATCGGCGTAGAGCTTGTATTGCAAACAAATCCAAACGTAGATGAGCGTAGAAATAATGCCCGTGGGATATACCCAAATGTGCTCCCGCATCGAATAAATCACAGAAGCTATTCCGAAAAACACAGCAATAGCTTCCAGCCAAGTCATCGCAGCAAGGCCTTCCCTTATTCCATTATATAAAAATTGGAATTCCATGATGCGAAGAAAAGGAATAAAATTGTAAGTACTTGTCCGCAGTGGCAGATTGGAGAATTGCCTGGCAGGAAAATACTTAACCAAAAGCGGAAATATCCAGCCAATAAAAATGCCTCCCAACCATGGGAAGCATCTTTAATGGAAAGCAACTTTGATAATCGCTGTTCTTAGAAGTCCTTAACAAGTGGGTAAATAGGCTTTTCTCCATCCCTTTGCATATCCCAAATTAGATCTCCATTCAGCCAAAGCTTCTTAACGATTACAGAATTGCCACTATAACTAAATTCAGCTTGCAATTCATCTATTGATCCATCTTTCCACTCCAAATAGGTGGTTGGTATAGCTTCATCCTCTGATGAATTTAAAATCACATTTAGTACGTACTTATCCACACCCGCCAAAGGCTCTGGTTCTACTATCCTAGGAAAGCTTTTCAACTGGTTAATCTTAGAGTCATAAACCTCAACTTTCTCTCCATCGAGGAGAAAAGAAACTGACAAATCGCTCGCTTCAATGTGTTTTGGCTCGCTTGGGTCCAGTAAATCAACATTCTCTTGATTTACTACATTGAAAAGGAAGGCCACGTCAAGGTTGGTACATCCGCAAGGCTTTTCTGCTTCCTCACAAGAAAACAGTACCAAAACTACCGGAATTAGAACCCAAAAACGTTTGCTGAAAATTTTCATAATTTCATTTTTATGTAAAAAACTGCTACAAAATATGGATAAAGCGACACGCCAAGATAAATTAAATAACCTTGAAATATCATTCACAAGTATATGACGGTTCCTTCATTACAAACGCTACTGCAAATTTGTCTTTTTCCCTCCAAGCCATTCGCCTAAACGAATTAGTATCTCTTAACATATCGCGAATTAAGGATTACTATCCATATCCGACAATTTGCTGCAAGCTTCAAACTTTCCAAGGAGTTCCTCTGTTCCTTTCGTAACTTTGTCCCCTATGACTTTGAGTACATTAACAGCCAATACATCCATCGATTCCCTCGATCCCAAGGAATTCATTATCATCAAAAACGCCCGGGTGAACAACCTGAAAAGCCTGAGCGTCGCAATTCCAAGAAATAAATTTGTTGTTGTAACCGGGCTCTCGGGCTCTGGAAAGTCTTCTTTGGCTTTCGATACGCTGTTTGCCGAAGGCCAACGCATGTATGTGGAAAGCTTAAGTTCTTATGCCCGCCAGTTTCTCGGCAGGATGGAAAAACCCGATGTGGAATACATCAAGGGTGTAGCTCCGGCCATCGCTATTCAGCAAAAAGTCAATACAAAAAATCCTCGCTCCACCGTAGGGACAACAACAGAAATTTACGATTACCTCAAGCTACTTTTCTCCAGAATAGGGAAAACAATCTCGCCTATTTCTGGGAAAGAAGTAAAGCATCACACCGTCACAGACATCGTGGATTACATTCAATCTTTTGAAGAGGGATCAAAAGTCATGATTTCCTGCCCGCTTCAAATTGAGCGTGGAAGGAAGATCAACCAAGAGTTGGAATTGCTCTTGCAAAAAGGATATACACGGATTTTAATTGACGATGAAGCCTATTTTGTCGAAGATTTGCTTCAGGAAAAAAAGATTCAAAAGGGGAATTATGAGATCTTAATCGACCGTGTGGCTGTTCACAAAGAGGATGAAGACAATCAATTCCGTATTGCTGATTCGGTGCAAACTGCGCTTTTCGAAGGCCATGGTGACTGCAAAATCACTATTCCTGGTCAAGAGACAAAGAGTTTCTCAGATCGCTTTGAACTCGACGGCATGCAGTTCGAGATCCCTTCGGTCAACTTCTTCTCTTTCAACAATCCATTCGGTGCCTGCCGTACCTGCGAAGGGTTTGGAAATGTGCTGGGAATTGACCCCGATCTGGTTATTCCCGAAAAGGACCTTTCAGTCTATGAAGGCGCAATTGCTCCTTGGCGAGGGGAATCCTCACGAGTTTGGGTGGAACCGCTTTTGAAAAAAGGAATCGAGTTTGACTTCCCTATTCATAGAGCTTATGAGGATCTGAATGACAAGGAAAAAGCCTTGCTTTGGACGGGGAACAAGTATTTCAAAGGTCTGGACGCATTTTTCAAAGACCTGGAAACCAAAACTCATAAGATTCAATATCGCGTAATGCTTTCACGTTTCCGCGGTCGTACGACTTGCCCTGACTGTAAGGGAACGCGCTTGCGCAAAGATGCTTCTTATGTAAAAATCGAAGATAAATCCATTCAGGATATCGTGCTGATGCCGATAGACGAGGCATTGCCGTTTTTCAATACCCTAGATCTTCCTCCACATCAAGCGAAAATTGCCAACCGATTGCTGAAGGAAATCCAGAGTCGATTGGAGTATATGGATCAGGTTGGATTAGGATACCTGACTTTGAATCGATTGACCTCTACTCTTTCTGGCGGGGAATTTCAGCGTATCAAATTGGCGACTTCCTTGGGCTCTGCGCTGGTAGGCTCCATGTATATCTTAGATGAACCAAGCATCGGTTTGCATCCAAGAGACACCGATCGCTTGGTCGAAGTGTTGAAGTCACTTCGAGATCTGGGCAACACCGTGATCGTGGTTGAACACGAAGAAAAGGTAATGAAAGCTGCTGATCAGATCATTGATATTGGCCCAGATGCTGGTGTACATGGAGGAGAGTTGCTTTTCCAAGGGACAATAGCTGAACTCATGACCTCCGCTCAGACGCACACTGCCAAATATTTGCGTGGGGAAGAGTTAATTTTCCAGAAAGATGGCAATCGCAAGTGGAAGGATTCAATTACGGTAAAAGGTGCTAGGGAAAATAACCTTAAGAACATTTCTGTAAAATTCCCGCTGAACACGCTCACCTGTGTAACTGGAGTTTCCGGTTCAGGCAAGTCTACTCTGATCAAAAAAGTGCTTTATCCTGCTTTGGGAAAAATGCTGGGAACTGTCATCGACGAAAGTGGAAAGTACGACAAGATCGAGGGAGACTACAAATCCATTTCTCAAGTGGAATTTGTGGATCAAAACCCTATAGGAAAGTCGTCCCGATCTAATCCTGTGACTTATGTGAAAGCCTATGACGCAATTCGTATGCTTTTCTCCGAGCAGCCTATTTCCAAGCAGCGAGGCTATAAACCTGCTTTTTTCTCTTTCAACGTAGATGGTGGTCGCTGTGAAAATTGCGCCGGAGAAGGAATCACCACTGTTGAAATGCAGTTTATGGCAGATATACATCTCACTTGCGAGTCCTGCAAAGGCAAGCGATTTAAGAACGAGATATTGGACGTAAAGTACAAGGAGAAAGACATCTCTGACGTATTGAATATGACCATCGATGAAGCCTTGGATTTCTTTAAGGGAAAGACTCAGATTATCAATAAGCTGCAACCACTACAGGAAGTTGGGCTTGGCTATATTGGTATGGGACAAAGCTCCAATACGCTTTCAGGTGGTGAAGCTCAGCGGGTAAAGCTGGCTTCCTTCCTAGGCAAGGGCGGAACTAAACAGGGTGATCATATCCTATTTATCTTCGATGAACCGACGACTGGACTTCACTTCCACGACATCAAAAAACTCCTGCATTCCATCAATGCACTGATCGATCAGGGACATTCAGTTATCATCATTGAGCATAATACCGAGGTGATCAAATCTGCAGATTGGGTTATCGACTTAGGACCGGAAGGAGGAAATAAAGGAGGATACCTGACTTTCGAAGGAACCCCAGAAGATATGATGAAAGAAGAGGGAAATTATACTGCGAAGTATTTAAGGGAGGCTTTTGTGTAGTTTACCAGTTGGTTTTTGAAAGAAGTACCAAGAGCTCTATTTAATCAAATTTTCAAGGCCCCTTAGTTGTTAACCCTACTTTAAAAAGTTGGAAATAATCAAGCTCAACTTCCCCATTGGGTTTACCCATCATCCAAAGCTCTCCATTTTTAACTTTCATAGAAGTTTCACTCAGCCCTTCAGGCACAAAGTCATTGAGAACTTTCCCTTGGCTATCCAAAATTGCAATACGAGTGGTATATTTTTTCCGCATCGCATTCCAAAAATCCGGACCTGTATTGGTTGAAATACTCATTTCAGTATCTGCAGCATCAAAGCCGGGAAAATACGAGAGAACAAAATAATTATCTACATATTTTATATTGGAAATTTTACCTGAGGTAACCCTATGTCCAAAGAAGCGAACATCTTCATTATTATATTTTTCTGATCCTTTAAAATAATGATAATCGGGAAGCTCAATAGGGATACTTGATATAAGATTAAAAGGAGCTTGATTTTCATAAATGTAAATGACTGGCTCCAATCCGAACACTATGTAAAGCTTAGATTCTGATATATGAAAAACCGGTTCCCAAGCGCGGCTAAAAAAAAAGTTTCCTTTCATAAAGAGACTATTTTCGGGAAAGGGGATAATAGATTCCCTTATACCAGTACTAGGATCTAATAAGTACATGGTATGATACTCATCAAAAAAGTCCTTATCACCATAATCGGCATTTTTACTTCCCCTATTCACGTAAAAGTATTTGCCTTCCCATTTTTCCATGCCATATCCCATCCCTAATATTCGTCCGCCAGGATTAAAAAAATCTACAATTTTGACTCTTGAAATAAGGTTTCCATCAAAATCATAATGAATAAAACCATTAAAAGAGTAGGCCATAAAGGAGTTTTCCCCATCGATTGCGAGAGGTGCCATAATGTGACCGTAAGTGTCACGGGTATCTCCATCTTTGATAAACGATGAAAGGATATTTCCATCAAAGTCCGCTATAAAAATTTCATGCCCACTATCCGATAAACTATGTTCCATAAAAACGACCCTCTGAGACAAAGGATCGAGATCATGAACTGTAGGGCTGCCTAAGTAATTAATTTGAATGCTATCCACCTTTTCAAATAAAACTTGTACATCTGTAACAGAATTTTCTTTTTTATCGCAGGAAAGCAGCGTAATGAAAATGACAAAAAATAGAATAGGTCTAGACATATTTAAAATGAGGTTTGCTCAAAGGATACGTTACCAAATATTCCTTAAGATATTTATTTATAACATGCTAAAGTTTTTGATTCACTTTATTTAACAAATTGATTGACAAGGGAATGGATAGCCAAGAAGCAAACTGCCAAGGAAATTAAAACGGCAGATTGGGTAATTAATCTGGGCCGGAAAAGTGGAAATAAAGGCGGTTATTTAACTTTCGAAGGAACGCCTGAAGATATGATGAAGGAAGAGGGAAATTATACTGCGAAGTATCTGAGGGAGGCTTTTGTGTAGCTTTTAGTGTACAAGAAGCATAAGCATTTTCATTCCACTTCTTAATTCTACTTAAATCAAGCGATATGTATTTTATAAGCACCTGATTAATGGATATATTAGTTCAGGTGTTTTTCGTATCCTAACTTTAAATCCATCATGATCTATCGCATCCTATTTCTATTTTCCCTAACAGTGATCCCACTAGTTACTTTTGCTCAAGAACGAGTAGTGGTTACTGATCCAGACATCAAATTCAGCTATGTTTTGCCAAAAGACTGGCAGGTAAGTGACGATGGCTATGATTATAAGATTATTGCTAAAGACATAGATAAAGCAATCCTATCTGTAACCTATCTAGAAAGCGCTCAGGGGACAGAAAATTTTGAATCAGTTGGTGCAAAGCAATCCTTCGAAGAAGATTTTCTTTTTGAAATTCAGTACATTTTACCCGAGGAGTTTCCGAATTTAAAAGTGGAGGAAAATGGAACCGCGACGATAGACGAAACTCCGGCTAAGTGGGTGAAATTCTCTTATGGCACAAATGGAGATAAAATGGGAGTTTTCTACATGTACCAAAAGCTGAATCAAACGTTCAAAATAACGGCAACTTCTACAGCGGAACAATTCGAAAAAGCACAGCCTATTTTTGCTTCGGTGGTTAACAGCTTTCATGCAGAAAAACGATAGTGATTAGCTTTGAGATAGTCACTATATCTTCTTATTAAAAAAATCATCTACCAAATATTGCTCCTGAGGGAAGTTGAATACCTCAACTATCTTGTTTTCATCGATTTTCCATAGCAAACAGGACATAGCATTCAATCCTCCTGAGCCACTGGAAGTACTCCAGTTTCTGTGGCAATCGATCACATAATTTTCATTTACTCCGATTACAATTTGCTCCGCTCTGAAGCCGAAATCATTTAGTTTTTCTAAATATTCCATTAATTCTTTAACTCCATTTTTGGTTCCGCTAAAAGGATGATTGCCTGGTATGTGCCATTTAACATCGATGGACATCACCTGTTGCATAGCCGCAAAGTCAGCATTAGCGTAGGCTGTAAAAAAGCTTTCAATAAGTTTAATGTTTGGGTGCTTTTGAGTCATTTTTCATCAGTTTTGTTTCCCAAACCTATTACTTCAAATTCCCAAAAAACTTTAACTACATTAAGTCTTTAAAATTTATTTCTTTTCTCTATCTGATTAAAATACTCAGGAGAAACCCCTAAAAAACTGGCGATTTTCTTTTGAGAAAGGCGGCCTTTTATGTTGGGGTATTTTTGGTTGAACAACACGTAACGTTGTTCTGCGGTCTGTGATAATTGCTGGATAATCCGCTCATTTGCCGCAATACTAGCATTCTCGCTAAGTGTTTGGAAATAGCTTGCGAAAGCTGGAGAACTTTCCAATAAGGTGTCAAGAGAGGATTTGGATATTTTAAGCAGAATTGCGTCCTCAAGGGCTTCTATTCTCATGACAGAAGGGGTCTTGGAAGAGAAACTTTTGAAGTCTCCTACCCACCAATCTTCGTGAGGAAAATTCAGTGTGTGAGTTTTTCCAGATTCATCAGACACCGTAGTTTGAAATAGACCAGAAACGACAAAATTCTCGAACCTGCAAATTTTTCCTGGTTCAAGTAGACAGGTTTTTCTACTGACTTTTTCCACTTCAAAATACCTGCAAACAGAATCAAATTCAGCGTCTTCTATATGGACATACTTCTCAATATGAAGCCTGAATTTTTTGAAATATTTCTCTGATTCTATTTCCATTTAGAAGTTAGATTTTCAGATATCTGTTTTTCAATTACTAAAACCTTATATCTTGTTTTTTAGAAAGTGTTGAGGTCACCGTTCTCCAAAGTTAAAACAGTCAACCATTAAACTCTATAATTTGAGGAGGCTATTTACCATGAAAATCGAAGGTTTGATTTACGTTTTTCATGGTAAAAGATTTCAGGATTACATGATTCAATGAAGGAGGTCTCTTAAAGCTACAGCGATCCTGGCTATTACTCACTAGAGAAATTCAAGCTTTTTTTTAATCGGTGTCAAGTAAAATCACAATTCCTTTTAACTTTCAGCATAGCATTTTACACCACCCCCTTATGAAAAAACTCTTATTCTTATCATTATTCGTTTTTTTGACCACCATCTGCTCTTGGGCCCAAATCCAGACTCCGGAGCAGTTTTTAGGCTACAAGCCCGGTGACCGTTTCACTCCACATCACAGAATGGTAGATTACTTTGAGCATGTGGCGGCAAATAATCCGAATGTCAAACTTGTTCAATACGGAGAAACAAACGAAAAGCGTCCGTTGATTGTGGCTATACTTTCGAGTTCGGAAAACATGGCCAATCTGGAACAAATCAGAACGGACAACCTGAAAAGAACTGGCATGGTGGATGGAAATCCTTCAACTTCTGTTCCGATCAACTGGATGTCCTTTAATGTTCATGGAAATGAATCAGTGGGTATGGAAGCTGCGATTTCTTCGTTCTATACACTAGCCAATCCTGACAATGCAAAATCTCAAGAATGGCTAAAAAACCAAGTGGTCATTATTGATCCATGTATCAACCCTGATGGTCGCGATCGCTACTCGAACTGGTACAACCAGAAAATGAACACTACCCTTCAGCCGGATTTACAATCGGTGGAGCATAATGAACTTTGGCCAGGTGGACGTGCAAATCACTATTTGTTTGATCTAAACCGTGATTGGGCTTGGCAGGTACAAGTGGAATCTCAAGCTAGAATGAAGCTTTACAACCAGTGGATGCCTCAGTTGCATTTGGACTTCCATGAGCAAGGGATCAACAATCCATTTTACATGGCTCCAGCAGCGGAGCCTCTTCATGAGCAGTTGACTGCATGGCAACATGAGTTTCAGGATACTTTTGGTAGAAATACTGCCAAATACTTCGATGAGGCAGGAAGATTTTACTTTACAAAGGAGCGCTTTGACTTGCTTTATCCATCCTATGGTGATTCATATCCGATGTTTAACGGCGCTATAGGAATGACCATCGAGCAAGGTGGTGGTGGTCAGGCTGGAGTTGGAGGCTTTGATGCCGTTGGAGATACTGTCACTCTGAGCTACAGAATCCAGGGCCATTACACTGCAGCCATGTCTGCTACTGAGGTCACCAGCAAAAACGCTGAAAAATTGCTTTCAGAATTTGAGAAATTCTTTGATGAAAATTCCTCTTCTCCAAAAGGGCAGTACAAAAGCTTTGTGATCAAAGGAGAAAGCAACCCTGCTCAGGTAGCGAAACTACTCGAATTGCTGGATAAAAATAAAATTGTCTATGGCAAAGCAGGAGCAAAATCTGGTTTGAAAGGCTTCTCTTATACTTCTGGGAAAAGTGAATCATTCTCTACGAGTGAAGAGGATATTATCATCAATGCCTATCAGCCTAAAGCTGTGTTGACTCAGTTATTATTTGAGCCAAATCCAGCCTTGCATGACAGTATTACCTATGATATCACCAGCTGGTCCATGCCTTATGCCTATGGTTTGGAGGCATATGCACTTGAAACTAGAGTAAATGCTGCTGGTGAATATATGAAGCCTGAGTTCTCAGCAAACGTCGCAGGAAAAACTCCCGTAGCATATATCGCAGCTTGGGAAGGAACTCGTGATGCGGCATTTCTATCCGCTTTGCTGGCTGCTGATATTCGTGTGAAATACAATGAATTTCCTTTTGAAGTGGAAGGAAAAAGCTTTCCTGCTGGATCACTGATGATCACCAAAGGAGGGAATGAATATGCTCAAAATTTTGACCAGAAAGTGGTTGAGATCGCCAATAAATTCGGGGTGACTCTGGCTACTACCATGAGTGGGTATGTGGACAAAGGAAAAGATTTTGGCTCGCCAAATATCCGTGTAATCCAAGCACCGAAAGTAGCGCTAGTAGGCGGAGAAGGAACAAATTCGCTGAACTACGGTGCACTATGGCATTTCTTCGAAAAAGACTTGAATTATCCACTGGTAAATCTGGAACTAGATAACATGGGTCGCTACGACCTAAATAAATACACAGTGCTCATCATGCCTTCCATGCGTGGTGGAGGATTGAGCAAATCAGCTGAAGAAAACGTAATGCAATGGGTTCGAGGTGGTGGAAAAGTAATAGCGATCGATGGTGCTTTGAATCTCTTTGCAAACAAAGAAGGGTTTGACCTGAAAACATTTGATAGTGATGATGATAAAAAAGCAGCTCAAAAGAAGCTGGATTCCTTAGCAAAAGCAGAGCGACTTACTCCATATCAAGATGGGGAAAGAGTTGCTATTTCTAACGGAGCGGCCGGAGCAATTTATCAGATTACCATGGACGAAACTCATCCATTGGGATATGGTACGGGCGGAACTTATTATGCTTTAAAGAACAACTCAAGCAAATTCACCTACTTAAACAATGGTGCAAATGCAGGAATAATTGCAAATAACGATGCCTATAGAACCGGTTATATTGGCTTTAAAATCAAATCCACCATGGGCGAATCCATGGCAATTGGCGTAGAGAGAGCTGGCCGCGGAGAAATCGTTTACTTCGTGGATGACCCGATTTTCAGAGGCTTCTGGGAGTCTGGAAAACTAATTCTGAGCAATGCGATCTTTATGGTAGGACAGTAAAATAGATCCAAGATTATAGAATCAAGAACCAAAGAAATAGATTTTGGTACCTAAACATAAGATTCAAGACCGGCTACTGAAAAGTGGTCGGTCTTTTTTGATTTCTAATTCTATTTTATCACTTTGAAACAATAATTTCCCGTTCAAGTAATTCCACCTATAGAAAGGCTAATAATCCGGAAAGTCTAAAGTATATTTTACTCAAGATCAAACCTTTACAATACTACCCAAAACCATGAAAAATAACAGACGCGAATTCTTCAAGAAAGTAAGCGTAGGAACTGCAGGACTCAGCCTAGCAACCGCTCTTCCTTTTTCCTCCCAAGCAAAGCAAAAATCAAAAGCAGATGGAGGTCAATTTCTGCAAATAGGCGATGAAATTGCCGTTGCCAATACTGATTCTGGAAAGGTCAGAGGCTATATTCTCAACGATATTTATACTTTCCTAGGAGTTCCATATGGAGCAGACACTTCTGGTAAAAACAGATTTATGCCTCCCCAAAAACCCGCTCCCTGGAAAGATGTAAAGCCTACAATATGGTGGGGGAATACTGCTCCTCAGATTATGGATAATCGTTATGCAAGTCCAGATTACTCCTTCGCAGATCATTGGAATTACGATGAAGTGAGTGAGGATTGCTTGAAATTAAATGTCTGGACTCCGGCTTTAGATGCTAAAAAACGACCAGTTTTAGTTTGGTTGCATGGTGGAGGATTCACCAATGGCAATGGTATCGAACAAGATGGATACCATGGTGAGAATTTTAGCAAAAATGGTGACATGGTTTTCGTTTCCATTAATCACCGTCTTGGTCCCATGGGGTTTATTGATCTTTCTGGCGTAGTAGAATCCAAGTATTCTGATTCAGGGAATGTCAGCCAACTGGATATAATCGCCTCACTTGAATGGGTGAGAGATAACATTGAAAATTTCGGAGGAGATCCTGGAAATGTCACCATCATGGGGCAGTCCGGTGGTGGCGCAAAGGTCACTGCTACTATGGCTATGCCAGCAGCAAAAGGTCTAGTCCATAAGGGAGTTGCACTGAGTGGCTCAATGCTTCAGGCATCGGATCAAGAATATTCACGCGAGCTTGGTGAATACGTAATGAAAGAAGCCGGGCTGACTGCAGAAACTGTGGATAAATTGCAAGACATGAGCTGGAGGGAATATTTAGATGTTGCCAATAAGGCTTTAGCCAAAATGAGGAAAGACCATCCACTTCCCGGGTTTAGAGGGGGCTTCAGCCCAGTAGCTGATGGTACAACTATTCCAAAAGCTGAATTCTTTTCTGATCCAAATGGCTTGGCATCGGACATTCCTTTGATGATCTGTACAACTTATCACGAGTGGAATCCTACTCGAACTTCAGCAGAACTTGAGAAAATTGATTGGGCAGGAGTAGCTGAGAAGCTTAATCCAAATTTTGGAGATGATACTGAAAAAGTAATCGCAGCTTACCGAAAAGACTTTCCTCATGTATCTCCGGCAGACCTTTGGGCAATGATCATTTCAAACAGAAAAGGAGCAATAAGTACTGCCAATGCCAAGTCGAAGCAAAAAGCTCCGGTTTACCTGGCCTGGTTCGGTTGGGAACCAGAATTATATGATGGAAGAATGAAAGCATTCCACTGCATTGATATTTGCTTCTGGTTTGATAATACAGATCGAATGTATACACATACTGGCGGTGGAGATCGCCCAAGAAAATTATCCGAGAAAATGTCCTCCTCTCTGCTAGCTTTTATGAAAACCGGTAATCCAAATGCTGGAACTTTACCAAAATGGCCAGCATATACGGCAGTAAGTGGAGATACTATGATTCTAAAAGATACGCCAGAAGTGAAAAGTAAGCCAGATGGAAATGGGCTTGCTGCTTTGCCGGCCTAATTAGAGTTTCAATCCAACCGAAGCGCAGTTCTCTCTGGACTGCGCTTTTTTTTTTCAAATAGACTAGATGATAAAAGTTAACCACTCCTTAGAATTTCCATCTACGGCAGTAAAACTTGTTACTATGTGGGATATTTGTTGTTTACACTCCGATATTTAGAAAAATATTCAAGTTCAATGAAATCACTTCGTACATTAACTCTAGTCCTATTTTTCTTCAGCATTTCCATAGCAACCTTTGCCCAAGACATAATGCCTCCGACAATTCCATGGAATGGTAAAAGCAAAGAACTTCTGGTAGATAAGTCTAATCAATGGGCAACTCCTTTCGAACTTTCTGATGGAATGGAATCTCCTACCTACGCTGAAACGATGGCTTGGGTGGAGAAATTAGTAGAAAATTCGGGATACCTGCAGCTTGTTTCTATCGGACGTAGCGAACAAGGGAGGCCGATTCAAATGGTCATCGCATCTTTGGACCAGGACTTTACCGCAGAAGAGTTATCCACATCAAAAAAACCGCTGATTTTCTTCCAAGCTGGAATTCATGCAGGCGAAATTGATGGAAAAGATGCTGGAATGATGCTGCTAAGAGATATTAGTCAAGGGAATAAAATATCCCTATTAGATAACGCTAACCTACTTTTTATTCCAATTCTAAATGTGGATGGTCATGAAAGAAGAAGTGAATATGGAAGAGTAAATCAGCGAGGTCCTAAAGAAATGGGTTGGAGAACTAATGCAGTAAACCTCAATCTGAACAGAGATTACACCAAATTAGAAACTGTGGGAATTCAAACTGTAGCAAAAGTTATCAACAGCTACGATCCTGATTTATACATTGACATCCATGTCACTGACGGTGCCGACTATCAATACGACATTACTTATGGCTACGTAGCCACTGGCGGCTATTCACCTGAGGTCTCATCTTGGTTATCCACGAAATTTCAGCCTGAAGTTGATCAGGCCTTAAAGGATAAGGGGCACATTCCAGGCCCACTTTTATTTGCAGCAAATGGAAATGATTTCTCCGAAGGTAACATTGCTTTTTCCTTTAGCCCCCGCTTTTCTCATACCTATGGTGATATCCGACACATGGCTTCCATCCTGATTGAAAATCACTCCTTGAAACCTTTCGAGCAGCGGGTTTTGGGCACGTATGTATTTTTAGAACAAGCCATCAAATCACTGGGAGATCATTTTGAAGCACTCCAAAAAGCAGTAAAAGCTGATGCCAATCAACCAAAGGAGTCTATTCCTGTGAAATTCAAATTCCGCGATACTCCAGCTGATTCGATGGAATTTCTGGGTGTAGCTTCTACAAAAGTAAAATCCGAAATTACTGGAGCAGAATATGTAAAGTGGGAAGGAAAACCTGTGACCCAATCCGTTCCAAGTATTCTTATGGATGTGCCTGAGCTTTCAGTTCCAGTTCCAAAAGCCTATTGGGTACCAGTAGAATGGTCAGAAGTAATCTCGAAACTTGAGCAGCATGGAATTCAGTTTGAAACTTTAGAGGAAGCCAAGGACGTTCGTGTTGAGTTATCCACAGTTAGCAGCTATGCTATGGGAAATCAACCTTACGAAGGATTGATGCGGGTGCAAAGATTTGAGCTGGATAAAATGTACAGAACGATGACTTTAAATCCAGGGTCAGTAAGAGTAGCTACAGATCAAGCTTTAGGTGAGCTTGCTGTGATTTTACTGGAACCTGAGTCAGTTGACAGCTTTTTTCAATGGGGATATTTCAATTCGATTTTTACCCAGACTGAGTATATGGAAACCTACATCATGGAGCCTTTTATCACAAAAATGTTAGCTGAAGATGCGGATTTGAAAAGGCGATTTGAAGAAGAAAAGACTGCAAATCCTGATTTTGCTAAATCTCCGAGAGCAATTTATTCTTGGTTCTATAAGCAAACACCATATTTTGATCAAAATTGGAAAGTTATTCCAGTGGGAAGGGAGTGGTAACAAGATGAAAATTGAACACCTCGCAATCTGGGTTGATAATTTAGAGCAAATGAAGGATTGGTATTGCCAAACTTTTGATTTGTCTGCTGGAGAAAAATATGAGAATCCTACAAAAGGTTTTAGCTCCTATTTTCTCAGCTTTGCATCAGGAACCAGAATAGAACTGATGAAAAGAACTGTTATTTCTGAATCGCCAATACCAAGGGGAATGATTTCTGGCTTTGCACATTTCGCTATTTCTGTGGGTTCCAAGGAAATCGTAGATCAGATGACTTTTGATTTTCGAGCACAAGGAACCTCAATTATAGGTGAGCCGAGAACTACTGGCGATGGATATTACGAAAGTGTGATTGAAGATCCAGAAGGGAATTGGATAGAGATTACAGTTTGATTTTAACGACTATCGTATTTCTCTGATTTTACCCAGTTTCACTTTTTCACGGTTCAGTCGCAGATTTCTACACTTCAGTCAACTTTAATTTTTTGAGGTAGGGTTATCTCCCACATTTGATTCAAATCTCAAACGAAATGAATCCACGACTTCTACTTTTTATCACTTTTCTCCTTCTGCACACTCTAGCTTTTGCGCAAGCAACTCTCCAAGGAAAAGTCCTAGACGAAAAAGGACTACCTCTTCCAGGAGCAAATATTCTGATCAAAGGCAGTTATGATGGGGCTACAAGTGAGGCAGATGGAAGCTACCGAATTGAAACTTCAGCGACAGGATCTCAAGTGTTGGTTTTTAAGTTTCTAGGCTTCAAAACTCAGGAAGTAACAATTTCAATTGATCAGAATTCTCTCGAAATCCAGCAAGTCAAACTGATCGAAGAAATCACCGAAATGAATTCTGTGACGATCTCTGCTGGAGCCATGGAGGCCTCTGATGAGAAAAAATCTGTAGTACTGAGACCACTGGATATCGTCACCACCTCAGGCGCGATGGGAGATATAGTAGGGGCTTTGCAGACATTACCAGGAACTAGCACCGTGGGAAATGACGGGCGTCTGTTTGTTCGGGGTGGCGATGCCAGCGAGGTGGGAATCTACATCGATGGGCTTCGTGTAGGAAATGCCTATGGGAGCTCCACCGCAAACGTGCCAACCAGAACACGCTTTAATCCCAATATTTTCAAGGGCACCTTTTTCAGTACGGGCGGGTATTCTGCCGAATATGGACAGGCGCTTTCCTCCACTTTATCACTAAATACTAAAGACCATTCGCTGAGAACTCAGGGTGATCTGTCTATCATGTCGGTGGGTGGAGGATATGCTCAAACACTGGCCAATGAAACTCAAAGTATCTCGCTCACCGCGAACTACTTTGACTTAAAACCCTACCAGAAACTTATCAAACAAGATTTTGATTGGGAAAGAGCACCATTCGGATGGGATGTGGAATTGTCCGCTCAGCAAAAGCTAAAGAAAGGTGGGCTTATGAAAGTACTTGCCAGAACTGAGGCGGGGGGAATGGAACTGTGGCAGCCTCAGCCTGGAATTGATGGCCGTGGAATTTTGGTGAATCTGAACAACAAATACTCTTATGCTCAGACAAATTGGAGGAATTCCTATGAAAATGGCTGGTCACTATTCGGGGGAATTTCAGTCTCCTCAAACAAGGATAATCTGAATGTGGCTACTGTTCCGATAGAGCGAAAAAACCTGCTTTCTCATGCCAAATTCACTGCGATCAAAGATTTCTCTGATCGTATTTCCATGAAAATTGGAACAGAATATTTCATCCATAATTACTCAGAAGCGCTTCCGCTGGAAAATCAGCAAAGAAGCTTTGGAGAAAGAGAAACCTACCTGTTTACAGAGTGGGATTGGTACCTGAGTAAGAAGCTTGTACTCCGTGGTGGTTTGCGTGCTGGAAATAGTAAGCTGGCAAATCAGACCTGGGTAGACCCTAGACTTTCGCTCGCCTATCAGGTATCGGAATTCGGTCAAGTGTCATTTGCCACTGGTCAATATCACCAGTTACCTATCGAAAATTACAAAGTAATCGATCCTTCCCTTGAAAATTCTAAATCTAAACACCTGATTTTAAATTATATGTATCAAAAAGAGGGCGTACTATTTAGAGCAGAAACGTTCTACAAATCCTACAATCAGTTGTTGACTTTCGAAGGTATTCCACAAAATCCAAGTATGCTGTCCAATTCAGGCTCAGGCTATGCCCGCGGATTGGATTTTTTCTTCCGGGATCGTCAAAGCATCAAAAATACCGACTACTGGATATCGTATAGTTTTGTGGACAGTAAGCGCATATACAATCAGTATGAAACCCAAGTTCAGCCCGATTTCGCTCCAAGGCATAATTTCTCCTTGGTTGTCAAACACTTCATCCCCGTGCTGAATTCTCAGCTAGGTACGACTTTCGCCTTCAATGACGGATATACTTACACTGATCCAAATGAGACCGGAGAAATGAATTCAAAAACCAAGAGTTACCAAAGCCTAAGTTTCTCTTGGAGTTATCTACCCAAACCTAATTTGATTATCCACTTTGCGGTGCAAAACGTGATGGGGAGAGAAAATGTATTTGGGTATTCCTATGCTAGATCGCCAAATGAGCAAGGTGTGTTTGAATCACTACCCACTGGACAGCCAGCGCCTAGATTCCTTTTTCTGGGAATTTTCCTTACCCTTTCACAAGACAAAACTGCAAATAATCTAAACAACTTATAAACCATAAACACATGAAAAAGAACATCTTAACCTTCGCCTTAACTTTCCTTTTTATCGCCTTCGCCCAAGCATCTGACCCAGCATTCGTTGCAGCGATGCAAAAGCAGTTGGAAGCAAGAAATACCGTCTCAACATTTGAAGAATCCCAATCTGTAACCAATGGATTCTTGAGAATTGCAGAGGTGTCAGAAACTGAGTGGCTTCCACTTTATTATGCATCACTATTGAAAACAGAAGCTGCTTTTCGGTTTGATATTGATAAGGACAAAAGCCTAGACGAAGCCATGGAATTGGCTAAAAAGGCTGATAAAATAGCCTCAGAAAATTCCGAAATCACTGCCTTACAAGGCTACATTTTGATGGGTAAAATAAGCTTGGATCCTGCGGGTCGTGGACAGACGATGAGCCCGCAGGCGATGCAACTTCTTGGAAAAGCGATCAATCTTGATAGAGGAAACCCTCGGGCAGTGTCACTGATGTCTCAAATGGAGTTGGGAATGGCTGAATTCTTTGGTACTGGACCAGAGAAAGCCTGCGGCATGGCCAGAATGAGCCTAGAACTCTATAAGGAAGAAGAAGCAAAAATCACAGCAGCGTATATTCTTCCTACTTGGGGCAAAACTCAAGCAGATCAGGTAGCTTCAAAATGTAATTGATCATTCCACAGGTGGCGCACTTCTTTTCTTTTAAAAGTCTAAGATAGGAATTGCGCCATTTTAATTAATTTCCCAGTATGTCAGAAGCAATGCAATCAGGAATCTGCAAAACAAACAAAGGTATTTGGAGTACATTCCCTAGTTTCATACTAATCAACCTAGGAATCGTCACCATCCTGATGCTCTTTTTCTGTCCTAGTTGCTTTTTGAGCTGGCAGGGAGTCAAAAGCATGGCTCCAGATTTTATTTTTTCCTTAGCCATTACAGTAGCTATGAGTTTTGGGGGAAACGCCGTGGAGACCTATTATGACAAACGGATATCCTGGATTCACCAGCCGGTAAAACGGTTTATTTTTACCAGCATCACCTACCTCAGTTATGCTTTTTTAGTAGCATTTATCGTCGTCGGGATCTATTCATGGACTAGGGGGAATTTCAGTCTGGATAATGTTCCTTGGAAAAATATATTCGATTATTCCTTGATGCCGATGAAAATAGCTCTGGGTTTTATGGCGCTATTTACGACAAGATCCTGGCTTTTGGAGTGGAGAAAGTCAGCACTCGAAGCCGAAATACTGAGAAATGAGAAACTGTCCAGTCAATACCAATCGCTCAAAGATCAGTTAAATCCTCATTTCCTTTTTAATTCCTTGAACGTCTTATCCAATCTCGTCTATGAAGATGCCGATCGTTCCGCTGCTTTTATCCAGAAATTATCAAAGATCTACCGCTATGTATTGGAAGCTCAAAAGGAAGAATTAATTGAGCTGGAAAAGGAAGTAGCCTTCACTAAAAATTACCTCGAACTGCAAAAAATAAGATTTGAGGAAAGTCTGCAATACACGATAGAAATTGGTGAAACAATCGGACTTTTGCCACCCCTATCCTTACAGCTTTTGCTAGAAAATGCCATAAAACACAACGTGGCAAGTGAAGAGAACCCATTATTTATCCACATTATCCTGAAGGAAAATGAGCTTTGGATAAGTAATAATTTTCAACCAAAATTTAGCCTGTCGGAACCCTCAACGGGAGTAGGTCTAAGCAATATAAAAATGAGATATGCACTTCTCTCTGATAAAACTATAACTGTCTCTCAAACGGAACGAGAATTTCTTGTCAAACTGCCAATTTTAGAGTTATCCACATGATCATATTAATCATTGAAGATGAAAAACCTGCCGCAAATCTTTTAATAAAGCTCATTAAGAAGCATTTCTCGGAGGCAGAGGTAATTGGAAATTTCGATAGTATCACCAAATCAATTTCATGGCTGAAGTTAAATCCTGCCCCTGATTTAATTTTCTGTGATATCCAGTTAGCCGATGGATTAAGCTTCGAGATTTTTGAAAAAGTAAAGTTATCCACACCGATAATTTTTACTACTGCTTTTGATCAATATGCGATCAAAGCCTTTCAAGTAAATGCGATTGACTACCTTTTGAAGCCAATTGATCCAGAAGATCTGGAAAGGGCTGTGGATAAGTTTAAATCGAATCAAATTCGATCAACTATCGATCTCGATGTGCTCAAAAATTTGCTTTCTCCAAAGAAATCAACTTTCAAAACCAGATTTATGGTGCGTTACGGCGAGAAAATTCAAAGCGTGCCAATGGAAGAAATTTCGTACTTTTTCAGTGAAGAACGAATCACTTTTCTGCAAACTTTAGATGGCAAAAAGTATGTACTTGAAAGCACATTAGAACAGACAGAATCATTAGTTGACCCTAGCAGTTTCTTTCGGCTAAATAGAAAATACTTGAGTAGCATCTCATCCATCGACGGGATTTTCTCCTTTTCGAATAGCCGATTGAAGGTAACTCTGAAAAACTGTACCGATCAGGATATTTTGATCAGTCGAGAAAAAGTAGGTGATTTCAAAGATTGGCTTGATCAGTAATTTAGATTTACGGAATTTCTAATGTATTTTTTGGGTAATGAATAATGGCACAGATTACAATAGGAAACAAGAAGAACTCACCTGGCTGGAAAATTTGCAGCGGAACAGCTGGGAGCCTGAGGTAATTATTTCAGGTATTACGCTAGCTTTTCTTTTTGTCTTCCCAGCTAAGATCTATGAGTTTTCGGCGTACCTCATCCAGGAGGTTGGCATTGGATACTTACCCAGTCTTCTAATTTTGTTCTATTTGACTACCGTTGTTTCGGTTTTCAAAATCTTCTTTGTTGTTCATCTTTGCTTAAGGTTCGTATGGACAGGACTATTGGGTTTGAGTTACGCTTTCCCTGATGGAGTAATTAACAAAGGCCTATTCAAAATGTCCCAGCGTTACACCCACCAAAAACCCGCTGACATGGTGCTGAAGCTGGAGAAACTATGCTCCATGACTTTTGCCTACCCAGTCTCATTGGTTCAGGTATTTCTAATTATTACCATTTTTATTGGTTTCCTTACAGGTTTATATTTCTGGTTCAACCTCAACTATTTTATAATTTTCCTACTATTCATCGTATGCCTAATCACATTTATGGCTTTGATGCTCAGTAAGAAAAAATCAAAATTTAAAACCTGGTATGCGCAAAACATGCTGAGTTCTGTATCAGCTATCTACCAAAGTAACTTAGGCAAGTGGCTAGCGATAGTATATGCGTTACTCATATTTGGGTTGGCTATTCCTCTTATTATCTCAGATGCACAGGACTTTACCATGTTCAGAAATGAGCGAAATTTAATTGCAAAGGAACTTGAATGGCCTGCAAAATACCTTCATTTTGAAGATGAGCATGACGAGTCTATGCGCTACCCTAGAGCATTCATTTCTTCAGAGGAAATAGAGGGTAATTACCTCCGTCTTGGAGTTGCCAGGTATGAGGGTGACGGGAAAATTATAGACGAGTTAAACGCAGATTTTTCGGAAAAGCTAATTTCCATGTCATGGAAAGCCTTGAATCAAACAGCTGATCTACATCGAATTTACATAGATGATAAATTGGTAAAAATAGATACTTGGACGAAACACCGCCTTTCTGGAACAAAGCAAAAAATCTATCAAACTGGAATAGACATCACGGGTTTAAGCTCTGGTGTCCATACCATTCGGGTAGAAAAGCTTTTATTGGATTATGGCTTTGTGGATAACAAAGCCGAACTCGTGAAAATAGAGCAATGGGATCAATTTCAATTTATTAAATGGTAAGTATTTTTTTAACGAATTCTTTATTCTAAGAAAACTATTCAAACTACCCTTTTATGGTAAAGTATAGAATCATTGCTTTTCTTTTTAGCGCAACTATTGTCATTTCCTGCACCACAAAATCAGATAAGGAGATTCCCGTCCTTGAGTTGAAGGATTTGATTGTTGACACGCTTTATCTGGAGAAGGATACGAAAACTAAAAACCTGGGAACAAATTTTAATTACATAAAGAGAGGAAATGAAGAGTTTCTGCTCACCTCCCAACAGCACAGATATATAGAATATAGCTATCCAGAAGGCAAGCTAATTAGAGATCAGTTTTATGAAGCTGAAGGTCCAGATGGAATTGGGAGTTTTCTGCAGGTCAATTTTATTGATGATTCATCAGCATGGTTTGTATCCAATCAGAAGTTGATACAAGCTGATCAATATGGAAATGTATTGTCCAGATATGACCTGCCTGCTAGTCCCAAAGATAGATTGACGGTTAATTACAATACCTTATCGGGAACAAAAGCCATGAATGTAGATGGGAAGATCATAATCCCTGATGTGCCTTTTGTGCTAAAAGAGCCTTTATTTAACTATGAAAATTGGCTCTTAGAATTCGATCCAAAAGACAGCTCCATCAATTATGTGAAATTCAAATACCCCACGAAATACTTGGATTTTCTGGACGACCCTACATTTGCAACTTACCAAAATGCCTATAATAGGACTGATGATCTCCATCTAATTTCCTTTCCAGCAGATGACTCATTACTCGTGATTTCACCAAGTTCCCAGAAATGGATATATGCAGGAGTTGATGATCGTATGGAATTCTTGGTCGGAAGAACTGAGCAAAAAGGGGAGTACACTGTTTTTCTCCAGGATGGCAATACAAGCAAATACAGCTGGGTAGATTATGACCCCACAAACAATGTATATCTCCGAGAAGCTATAATCACAGTCGATAGTGAATCGAACCGTAAGGAGGGCAGAAAGCCTCTCACTAAATTAGTGGTCTTGAACAAGGATTTTGAAAAAATAGCAGAGGTGATATTACCGCATCTTACACGCGGATTCTCGACACCCAACGGTTATTACTTGTACATAGGATATCCACACTCCGAAGATGAAGTAGCGTTTGGGAGATTGGATTTCTCAAAAATTAATTCTTTAGAATAGTTGATTAATAATGAATAGCAATCTAGAGACTACCTTAATTCAAGTCTTCTGACTCGGACTTATAGTAATTCAATATTCTGACTGACAACAGGTTATGCAACCCTCACTTTTGAGATTATAAATTTCCTTTGATCATTTTCACTTTGTTTGATAGGGCTGTTACGTAGAAAGCAGTCAGAAGACTGCAATGTCATGGGCCCAAGTCTGGAGACTTGAACCAAGCTGCAAACTTGAACCAAATCTGAAAACTGTGCCCTTTGCGCATTCTTTGTGTCCTTCGTGGTTTAAAAAAATTCATAAAAAAAGCGAGACTATTCAGTCTCGCTTTTTACTTGTAGTTCGATTTCCTCTCCAGATTCATCTAAGAATCTGTATTCCGTCACGGGTAGGGAAGAATCTTTGATCAGTTTTATCCACTTATTATACTTGAAAAACCACTTTACTCTTCGGCTAAAAATGCCTGTAGTGAAGTATGCGTGCAGGTAGGGATGCAGCCCAATTTGTATTTTACTCACATTCTGGATAGTAGCGATGTGCTCCAGGTCACGCTCGAGCTTATCAGCCACCAAGATAGATGCTTGGATTTTGCCGGTGCCGTTACATGATGGGCAAGTTTCTTTGGTCACAATATTGACCTCAGGCCTTACTCGCTGTCTGGTGATCTGCATGAGCCCAAATTTGCTCAGCGGCAAAACAGTATGCTTAGACCTGTCAAACCTTAGCTCCTCTTTCATCGCTTCGTAGATGGCTTTCTTGTTGTCAGCCTTCTTCATGTCGATAAAATCGACTACGATGATTCCTCCCATATCCCGGAGGCGGAGTTGTCTGCCAATTTCTTTAGCAGCGACCAGATTGGTTTTTAATGCCGTTGATTCCTGGTCACTTTCCTGATTGGACTTATTACCACTGTTCACATCAATGACGTGCAGGGCTTCTGTATGCTCGATGATCACATACCCTCCTTGGGGAAGGCTGACCGTCTGTCCAAACAGGCTTTTGATCTGCTTTTCTATTCCAAAACTTTCAAATAGCTTAGCTTTACCGTTGTGAAGCTTGACAATTTTTTCTTTTTCAGGGGCTATAGTCCTGATGTAGGATCTGATCTGATCGTAAGTAGATTCTTCTTCTACGGTGATTGCGTCGAATGATTCGTTGAGTAGGTCTCTCACTAGTGAGGAAGCCATACTCATCTCTCCGATAATTTTGTCGCGACTCTTGGCTTTCATCAATTTCCCCATGCCTTCTTCCCAGTTAGTGAGAAGATTGCGAAGGTCTTTATCTAAGTCACTAACGGACTGACCTTCTGCCACTGTACGGATTATTACTCCGAAATTGGCTGGTTTGATAGAATTGATGAGTCTCAGGAGACGTCTTCTTTCCTCGTTGCTTCTGATCTTCTTAGATACGTTGACCGAATCCGAAAAGGGAACCAATACGAGGTAGCGACCTGGCAGAGAGAGCTCACAGGATAGTCGAGGCCCCTTCGTAGAGATGGGTTCTTTGACGACCTGAACCAGTATTTGCTGGTTTTTCGATAGAGGACCGGAGATTTTTCCAATCTTATCGATTTCAGGTTCGTTCTCAAAACCCTTCAAATTGTAATTGCCGTAGTTGTTGTTGCGCACCATTTTGGTGAACTTCGTCAGGCTGTTGAAATTTGCCCCGAGGTCCTGGTAATGAAGAAAGGCGTCTTTCTCATAACCTACGTCAATGAAAGCTGCATTGAGCCCATTGACGATTTTGCGGACCGTACCGAGATAAATATCTCCAACTTTGAACTGATTGTCCATTCCTTCGGAATGCAACTCAACCAGGCTCTTGTCTTGAAGGAGGGCAATTCGACTTCCGTTTTGAGCAGAATCGATTAACAATTCCGTACTCAAAATCTCGTCTTATTATACTATGTAAATGAACGTTTACTCAAATGACAATAAGAAGAAGTGTATTACTTCTTCTTATGTCTGTTTTTTCTTAGTCTCTTCTTACGCTTGTGCGTAGCGATCTTATGTCTTTTTCTTTTCTTTCCGCAAGGCATAGTCTTTGGATTTAGTAGTGATACAAATAATTTATAGCTTGTCGAGATAGGTTTCGATACTTCCGAGGATCATTTCATCGGAAGTCATCGCTTTCACTTTCTCAAACTGGGCTTTCGCTTTGTTGTTTTGTTTGGCTTCGAAATAGCTCACTGCCAGATAAAATTGCCCCTGAAGGTTGTCCGGGTGATATTGGATCAATTCTTCAAATCTCTCGGTGGCACGCTTATACTGTCCTGATTGCATAGATAGTACGCCCATGTTGAACAGTCCGTCCTCATTTTGTGGATCCTGCTCCAAGATTTCTCTTAGCATGGTGATCCCTTGCATGGGGTTGGACGAGGACACATAAGTCATCGCTACCTTAGTTTTCAAATCCAAACGGGTGGGATCGTTATCCAGCACCTGATTTAAATACTTTCGGGTCTGCTCGGCAGTGTAAGATACTTTCTCTGGATCTAGCGCGAAACTGAATGCTTCATAATAAGCGTTTCCTGCTTTCTCTGCTAATACCAGGTCCGACTGCTGATCTGCAGCTAAACTAAGATAATATCCAGCACTATCGTACTTCCCAAGTTCCTGATAGATTGCTGCAATTTCTTCCGAGGAAGATTTCATCTCTTCTTTCGAAGAGTTTTCAGCGATCTGGAGTTTCAGTGTATTTATCTGAAGTCTCTGATCAGGACTTAACTCAGCCTCATGCATCGCTACTGGATCCTCGGACGATGAGGCTGCGGGTCCAGCTTCCTGGGAAACTGAATCTGCTTTACTTTCATTGTCCACTACCACAGTAGGAAGAACATACAATCCTCCGATTGCGATGATCCCTAGTGCAATAAGTATGAGTTGAGATCTTTTCATTTCAAAAACCTTTCGGAATTAGTCCTGAGGAGCTAGTTCTTTGATTTTTTTGCTGTTCTTGATCTTCTCTACAAACACCTTAGATGGCTTGAAGGCCGGGATGTAATGCTCGTCGATCACGATAGCTGTGTTTTTGGAGATGTTTCTGGCGATTTTTTTAGCTCTCTTCTTATTGATGAAGCTACCAAATCCTCTCACGTAGATGTTGTCTCCTTCGGACATTGAATCCTTCACTACTTTGAAGAACGCCTCAATGGCTTGTGTAACATCATCCTTCTGGATTCCTGTTTTGTCCGAAATCTTAGTGATTACTTCTGCTTTAGTCACTGTAATATTAATTTAGAAATTACGAAATAAGCTTAACAACCTATTAACCAAGTGTTTTTGGGACTGCAAATGTAAGACAACCATTGTAATTAAAAAACTTATTCATAAAAATTAGCTTGATTTGTATGATAGATCAATATTGACCATGGATCACAAAACCACTGAATATCAGGCTTTTTCGTATCAAATACTAACTTGGTATAAAGAAAATCCTCGTGAATTACCTTGGAGAGGAACGCATGATCCATACAAAATTTGGCTCTCAGAGATCATTCTTCAGCAAACTCGCGTAGCTCAAGGGTTACCTTATTATTATGCTTTTGTCGAAGCTTACCCTTCGGTAAAAGATCTGGCTTGGGCTCCGGAGGAAGAAGTGCTGAGGTTGTGGCAAGGGCTGGGATATTATAGTCGAGCCCGAAACCTTCATGCTTGCGCGAAGAGCATCTGGTTTGACATGAATGGTATTTTCCCCGAGACATATGATGAGCTACTTAAACTAAAAGGAGTTGGCAGCTATACCGCCTCTGCAATTGCCAGTTTTGCTTATGGTGAGGTAAAGGCAGTGGTAGATGGAAATGTATTTCGGGTGCTAGCCCGATACTTCGGAATAGAAACGGACATCGCGAGTTCCAAGGCCAAGAAAGAATTCGAAGCTTTAGCCAACCAAATTATCCCAATAGATCAACCCGGAGAGTTTAATCAGGCAATGATGGATTTTGGAGCAAGGATGTGCACGCCCAAAAATCCAGGATGTGAAACATGCCCTCTCAAATCGTCCTGTTTTGCACTCCTATATAATATGGTGTCGGATCTGCCTCTGAAAATCAATAAAGTAAAAATTAAAGAACGTCACTTCCATTATTACGTGATCAAGTGCGGTGATAAGTGGGTTTGGAAAAAAAGAACCTCCGGTGATATCTGGGAAGGGCTATTTGATTTTCCTCAGGAAGAAACTAAAGAGGATCAAAATTTCCAATCTATCGATATTCCTTCCTCTAGCGAGAAGGAATTTCAGCCTTTCCCAAAAAAATACAGACACATTCTGTCACACCAGCGATTGAATGCTGTTTTCTCAACAATAGAAATAAAAGAAGAAAATTTGGATCAGCTTGAAAACTGGTGCGAAAAGGAGGGTTTCATGCTGGTAGCAGAGGACAAAATTGAATACCTGGCCAAACCAAAGTTGATCGTAAACTTTTTGAACGATCAAGGGATTTGAGTACCTTCAAGTTCTTACACTTTTTCAACCTTTAACTTAAAAAAATTATGGCAGGAGTAAATAAAGTAATCTTAGTAGGAAATCTCGGAGCAGACCCAGAAGTAAAGTATTTGGAAGGCGACAATACTGTAGCTAATCTTAGAATGGCGACAACTGAAGCTTACAAAAACAGAAATGGAGAGCGTGTAGAGCAAACGGAATGGCACGACCTGGAAATGTGGGGAGCTCAGGCAAAAATCGCCGAGCAATACCTAAAAAAAGGCAGCCAGATCTACGTAGAAGGCAAAATCAAAACTGATAGCTGGCAAGATGAGCAAGGTCAAAATCGCTACCGAACGCGTATCAGAGTGCTGAGCTTCACGATGCTCGGATCAAAGCCTGAGGGAGCAGGAGGATCTAGTGCTCCACAGCAAGCGAGTCAACCTAGACCTGCATCTGCTGCGCCTACGTCAGCGCCAAAAGCACAAGAAATGGTTTCAGATACAGAAGATGACGATCTGCCATTTTAATAATATATTCCCCTGGAAGCTATTTTCAGGGGAATTTTTTAATTTTGCATTAACCATTGCGGTTTAATACATGGACGATCCCTACCCGAGTTACCATTTACTCGCTCAGATTAGCTCACCTTCGGTAAGTTACTTGATTCTAAATGGATTGCTTTTTATACTACTATTAATAGGCTCTGCCCTGGTTTCTGGTTCAGAGGTAGCATTTTTTTCCCTGACAAATGAAGATCTTGGCAATATCGATGAGGAAAACACGCCTCGTGGCAAAAAAGTAATAGACTTAGTAGAGTCCCCGAAAAACCTGCTCAGCACTATTCTCATCCTCAACAACCTAATTAACATAGGTATAGTGACACTTACGACATTTGTCGCTTGGTCCATTTTTGGACAAAATGCCACTGGAATAATTGTCATTCTGGTTCAGACTATAGGCGTAACTTTCGCAATCGTCTTTTTTGGTGAAATTGTACCAAAGGTCTACGCAAACAAGGCAAAAGTGGAATTCAGCCTTATAATGGCGCCAAGCATTACATTTTTCTCTACAGTTTTGAAGCCTTTTTCGATGTTTTTGATGGCTTTTAGCAATCTCCTCGAAAAGAGAATCGAAAAGAGAGGCTATTCCCTTTCGGTAAATGAGCTAAATCAAGCGCTGGAAATCACCACCGAAGACGCACCGAACGAGGAGCGGGAGATCCTTCGCGGAATAGTAAACTTCGGAACATTGACTGTAAAACAAGTGATGCAAAGCCGAATGGATATCACTGCCGTGGATACAGAAATGGATTTTCATGAGCTGATGGACAAAATCAACAAAAGTGGATACTCCAGAATTCCAGTTTATGAAGAGACTATTGACAATATTCAAGGCATATTATATATCAAAGACCTTCTTCCTTACATAGAGCATGACGAGGATTTTGCGTGGAATGAGTTGATCAGAAAGAGCTTCTTTGTGCCAGAAAACAAGAAAGTAGACACCTTGCTTAAGGATTTTCAGCTAAAGCGTGTTCACATGGCAATCGTAGTGGATGAGTATGGCGGAACTTCAGGACTAGTTACCTTGGAAGATTTAATTGAGGAGATAATTGGAGAAATCAACGATGAATTTGACGATCACGACGATATCTTCTTCCAAGAACTCGACCCTTCTACTTTTATATTCGAGGGAAAGGTCTCCCTAAACGACTTCTGCAAAAAGCTGGAATTGGACGGTCAGCTATTTGAAGATGTAAAAGGCGAAAGTGAATCTCTTGGAGGCTTACTTCTGGAGCTAAATTCGAAGCTGCCAAAGAATGGCACAAAGATCAAATTTGAAGATTTCGAATTCACCATCTTAGCTGTAGATGCCCGAAAAATCAAAAAAGTAAAGGTTCACATCAATTGGTTGGACAAAGACACACTCGGTCCTCATACTGATTGAAAAGCAGCCAATTACATTATTTTTAATTATTCACTTATTTCAGAATAATATTTTTCAGCTGAATCATTAAACAACGAATCCGAGAATTCAAGAGAAAATTCACGGAAAATAATTTTATTTTTTTTCAGATTAATTTTGGGTACCCAAAAACTAAAAGCTTGACATACTTTTTTGTGGAAAAGTGTCAAAAAACACCCTATCTCTTCAAAAATTGCTATAAATTATTTAGGTGAGTTCGATTTTCCACACCAAAAAGATAATTGCCAAAATTTTAATAAAGTTAAAATCCATAAGTAATAAGACACTAAAGCACCCGTTTTATTGCCGTAATTTTAATAGGACATTTTTTTTTTGTAATTTTTGGAAATTTTGAACCTAATAAATTCTATAAAAATGCAAGAAGGTTTGTATCGATCGGAGTTTGAGCATGACTCCTGCGGTATAGGTGCAGTTGTCGATTTGAGCGCAGTGCCCTCACATGAGACAATTAGCGATGCCTTATACATGCTGAGCAACATGGAGCACCGTGGAGGTAGGGGAGCTGATCCCAAATCCGGCGATGGTGCTGGCATATTAATTCAGGTACCACATCAGTTCCTAAAGGATATCACTGCGCGTACAGAAATCGAGCTTCCAGAAGCTGGATCTTATGGCGTGGGCATGACGTTTTTCCCAAAGAATAAGCAACTATTTCATAAATCGAAAGAATTGCTCAATCAGCTTATTGAAGAGCTAGATTTTGAATTGATAGGCTATAGATCTGTGCCAGTGGATGAAACTGTCCCGGGTTCTGGAGCACTTGAAGTGATGCCTAATATAGAGCAACTTTTTGTCAAGCATAAAAAGGGACTCACAGGAATTGAATTGGAACGCAAGCTTTACGTGCTTAGAAACTATTCCACTTCTGAAATCAACACCAAGATTCCAGGAGTAAACCAGTCATTCTATTTCGCAAGTTTGAGTAGTCAAACACTTATATATAAGGGACAGCTTCGGACTGATCAGGTTTTGGCTTTTTACAAAGACTTACAAAACCCGAGAATAGGCTCTGCATTTGCAATTGTACACTCACGATTCTCTACCAATACTTTTCCAAACTGGAGATTGGCACAGCCATTCCGATTCCTTTCTCACAATGGTGAGATCAATACGATCAAAGGGAATCTGAATAAGATGAAGTCCAAGGAAAACCTCATGAAATCGAAGTTTTTCACTGACGAGGAGCTTTCTCGATTGATGCCTATTACTGATAAGCAGAAGTCTGATTCAGCGAATCTTGACGCGATGGTAGAACTACTCACATTGAGTGGTAGATCCCTTCCTCATGCTATGATGATGCTTGTGCCAGAAGCTTGGCAGGATAATGAGGTGATGGATCGGGACAGAAAATCATTCTATAAATTCCATGCTTCACTTGTTGAGCCATGGGATGGTCCTGCTGCTTTGCTCTTTACAGATGGAAAATCTGTTGGTGCTACGCTTGACAGAAATGGTCTGCGTCCACTTAGATACTTTATTACTAAGGATCAAAGACTGATTCTTTCTTCCGAGGCAGGAGCATTGCCTATTCGGGAAGCTACAATATTAGAAAAAGGCAGAATCAGTCCAGGTAGAATGATTTGGGCTGATTTGGAAAAAGGCCGAGTGGTATTTGATGAGGAAGTAAAAGGTGAAATCTGCAGAAAACAACCTTATGAGCAGTGGGTAGCAGACCAACGAATCAAGCTTCGCCTGGAGGATGCTCCAAAAACGCTGACTCATCCATATTCTACCGAGAACATTAAAAAGAACCAAACTATATTTGGATACACTTCTGAGGAACTCAAAGTAGTCTTGAGCCCAATGGGAGATACTGCCTATGAAGCAATTGGCTCAATGGGAGCGGATACCCCATTAGCTGTTCTATCCAAAGAAAGTCAGCATATTTCCAATTACTTCAAGCAGCTATTTGCGCAGGTAAGTAATCCTCCGATCGATCCGATTCGTGAGCGTTTGGTAATGTCTTTGTTCACCCGATTGGGCGTAGGACAGAATATTTTGGAAGAAAGTCCTAAGCACACGCGTCAAATCCATATTTCTCAGCCAGTACTGCTAAATGAAGACCTGGAAAAGATTCAGAATATGGAAGGGCAAGGCTATAGATGTGCAACTCTTTCCAGTCATTTCCTTGCAGATCACCAGCCAGGAAGGCTTTTGGAAGCACTTGACAAGCTATGTGATGAGGCTGAAAAAGCAATTAGTGAAGGAAAAAATGTCATCATAATTTCTGATAGAGATAGTACTAAAGAATATGCACCAATTCCATCGTTATTGGCGATCGGGGCAGTTCACCATCATCTTGTCAAAAAGAAAATAAGAACTAGCGCTGGCTTGGTGCTGGAATCTGGAGATATACGCGAAACACATCATTTCGCAACTGCAATTGGATACGGTGCTTCTGCCATCAATCCATACATGGCATTGGAATCTCTTTTGGATATGTTTGAAAAAGGTGAATTGCCTAATGCAAAAAACCAGAAGAAATTATTCTCAAACTATCAAGCGGCGATAGGTAAAGGGCTACTGAAAGTGCTTTCCAAAATGGGAATCAGCACGCTTCAGTCTTACCAAAGTGCACAGATTTTCGAAGCGGTAGGACTTGGACCAGAAGTTATTGATAGATGTTTTAAAGGAACAATTTCCAGAATCTCGGGTATCGCATTTGATGAATTGGCTGAAGAAGTCTTGATTCGTCATAGGGCTGCTTATGAGACAGATTCTCCTATTCTAGAGCAAGGAGGCGTGTATCAGTGGAAAAGAAGAGGTGAAAAACACTTATTCAATCCTGAAACAATCCACCTACTTCAGAAATCTACCCGCTTGAATGATTTTGGTTTGTACAAGAAATTTGCATCCAAAATCAATGAGCAAAGTAAAGACGCCTTGACCTTAAGGGGCTTATTTGAATTCAAAAAAAGAATCTCTGTCCCAATTGATGAAGTAGAGCCGGCATCTTCCATTATGAGAAGATTTGCTACCGGTGCGATGTCATTTGGATCTATTTCTCACGAAGCACACTCTACTTTGGCGATAGCCATGAACAGGATAGGCGCCAAGAGTAACTCTGGGGAAGGCGGAGAAGACGAAATTCGATTTGCTAAAAAAGAAAATGGAGACTGGGAACGCTCAGCGATTAAGCAAGTAGCTTCCGGTAGATTCGGGGTAACTAGTAATTACCTCGCAAACGCCGCCGAGCTTCAAATCAAAATGGCACAAGGGGCAAAACCTGGTGAAGGTGGTCAGCTTCCTGGACATAAAGTAGATGATTGGATCGGTAGAGTAAGACACTCCACGCCTGGCGTCGGTTTGATTTCTCCTCCACCGCACCACGATATTTATTCTATCGAAGATTTGGCTCAGCTGATTTACGATTTGAAAAATGCGAATAGAAAAGCCAGAATCAACGTCAAGCTTGTTTCCCAAGCAGGAGTTGGTACTGTAGCAGCAGGTGTGGCTAAGGCCATGGCTGATGTGATCCTAATCTCTGGAGCAGATGGAGGAACTGGAGCATCTCCATTGAGCTCAATTCGTCATGCAGGTTTGCCATGGGAGCTTGGACTTTCTGAAGCGCATCAGACGCTAGTGAAAAACAACCTACGTAGCCGTGTTGTCCTTCAAACCGATGGTCAGCTACGAACTGGACGAGATCTTGCGATTGCAACACTTCTAGGGGCTGAAGAGTGGGGAATTTCTACTGCTGCTCTGGTAGTAGAAGGATGTATTATGATGAGAAAATGCCACCTGAACACTTGTCCAGTTGGAATTGCAACTCAAAATCCAGATTTAAGAAAGTTATTTACTGGTGACCCAGATCACGTAGTAAATTACTTCCAATTCTTGGTACAAGATCTCCGCGAAATCATGGCTTCGCTAGGTTTCCGAACGATAGATGAAATGGTTGGACAAAGCAACGTGCTTCAGTCTACCGGACATCTGAACCATTGGAAATGGGATAAAGTGGACTTGAGTCCAATATTCCACAAAGTAGAAGTTCCAGATCACGTAGGTATTCACAAGCAAATTGATCAGGATTTTGAACTTAAGAGAGTTTTGGATCGCCAGCTAATCAAAGCGGCGCTACCATCACTAGAACAAGCGATGGCTTCCTCTGGAAGTTTCCAGATCAAAAATATTGATAGGTCAGTGGGAGCGATGCTTTCCAATGAAATTTCTAAAATATACGGTAGTCCAGGATTACCTGAGGATACCATCAACTTCAAATTCACTGGGTCTGCAGGCCAGACATTCGGGGGATTCCTTACCAAAGGAGTCAATTTCGAGCTGGAGGGTGAAGCAAATGATTACTTTGGTAAAGGTCTTTCGGGCGGAAAACTAATCATCTACCCAAGCAGAAACGCCAAGTTTGTTCCTGAGGAAAATATCATTATCGGTAACGTAGCTTTCTATGGTGCTACTTCTGGTGAGGCATACATCAATGGAAAAGGCGGGGAGCGATTCTGCGTGAGAAACTCCGGTGTACAAACTGTAGTAGAAGGAATTGGTGATCACGGATGTGAATACATGACCGGTGGTTTGGTAGTGAATCTTGGAGAGATAGGACGAAACTTTGCTGCCGGAATGAGCGGCGGGATTGCCTATATCCTTAAAGATTACATTACAGAGATCAATCCAGAATTGGTGGACATCGATATTCTGGCAGAAGAGGATTACAGCACAATCAAGACCTTCCTGAAAAGACACGTAAAACTGACCAAATCGGGTCTAGGAACTAAATTCCTTGAAGACTGGGATACTTATAAAGAGAAGTTTATCAAGGTAATTCCTAGAGATTACAAGGCAGTTTTAGAGAAAAGAGCATTAGAACAATCAAAATCATTGGCGTAAAATGGGAGCGAAAGAAGGATTTATTCAATTCAAAAGAGAAACTCCGGTTACCCGTGACGCGAAAGCTAGAATAGGTGACTACAAGGAAATATATGAGCCTTTTGGAGGCGAAAAGTTAAATAATCAGGCAGCAAGATGCATGGATTGCGGGGTACCGTTTTGTCATAATGGCTGTCCACTCGGTAATGTAATCCCGGATTTCAACGATGCGGTTTATAAAAACGAATGGGAGCAAGCAATTAAGATATTGCGAAGCACAAATAATTTCCCTGAATTCACGGGGAGAATCTGCCCTGCACCTTGTGAAGCAAGCTGTGTTCTAGGCATCAATAAAGATCCTGTTGCGATCGAATTGATAGAGAAGAATATTGCAGAGAAAGCTTATGAACTAGGCTTGATCAAAGCAAATCCGCCAAAGACTAGAACTGGGAAGTCAGTTGCTGTAATTGGTTCTGGTCCAGCTGGGCTAGCAGCCGCAGATCAGCTGAACCAAGCTGGCCATGAGGTGACGCTGTTCGAAAAAGACTCCAAACCAGGAGGATTACTTCGATTTGGGATCCCGGATTTCAAACTTGAAAAATGGGTGATTGATCGCCGAATCGATTATATGAAGCAGGAAGGTGTGATTTTTTCTTGCGACACAGAAGTTGGTTTTAATATCAAAGCTGAAAATATTCTTAAAAATTTCGACGCCGTGGTTCTTTCTACAGGTGCCGGAGAACCGAGAGGATTAAAGATCAAAGGATCAGAAGCAAAAGGAGTTCATTTTGCAATGGAATTTCTAGGCCAGCAAAATAAAGTGGTTTCTGGTGAGATTCAGGAAAACCCAATTTCAGCAAAAGGTAAACACGTCATCGTAATAGGTGGTGGAGATACTGGAAGTGACTGTATTGGCACCTCAAACAGGCATGGAGCGGCTTCAATTACACAGCTTGAGCTTTTGCCTAAGCCTCCTCAGCAGAGAAACACTCTGAATCCTTGGCCAGAATGGCCTATGACTTTGCGTACTTCAAGTTCGCATGAAGAAGGAGCTGAGCGTGTATTCTCAATCCTTACCAAGGAATTTATTGTAAATGAAGAAGGTCAAGTAACTGGCTTAAGCTTGGTAGATCTAGAGTGGGTACATAAGGATGGCCGCATGGTTTTCGAAGAAATTGCTGGGACCGAACGTACCGTTCCATGTGATCTTGCGTTCTTGGCGATTGGCTACACTGGGCCGGCTCAGAATGGATTGCTAGCAGCATTCGGTGCAGAAACTATGGAAAATACGCTTCCTAAGTCTAAAAATTATCAAAGTACTAATTCAAAAGTCTTCTTAGCAGGAGATATGCGAAGAGGTCAATCTTTGGTAGTGTGGGCAATCTCTGAAGGTAGAGAAGCTGCCGTGAAGGTAGATGAATACCTAATGGGAGAATCTAAACTCCCTCAAAAAGACGAATCATTTTTCCAAGTGGAGGAGGAAATAATAGAGTAAAAAACTCTTTTACTACAAACAGAAAGCCATCCCGAGATATTCGAGATGGCTTTCTTATTTTAAACTAATTAGCAAATCAATTCCCGCCTTTTCTTCCTTTTCGAGGATCTCCTTCTATCTGAGCGTTAGGACGGCCTCTTCTACGATCATCCATTCTCTCTCCTTTAATTTCAGTCCATTTTGTTCTTTGCTCCTCAGTTAAGACCGCCTGGATTTTAGCATCCTGAGCCTTCAACTCTTCTCTTTTGGCATCCATCTCAGCTTTTCGGGCTTCCATTTCAGCCTTTCTTTCAGCCATTTCTGCTTCGTTCTTTTTAGCATACTCAAGATTGATATCTAGGATCTGCTTTTTCTGTGCTTCAGTAAGTGATAGTGACTCAGCCATTCGCTCAGTAGCTCGTTGTGCTCTTTCTTCCGCACTAGGTCTTTCTCCACCTTTCTTTTGTGCCATTGTGCTTAGGCTGATCATAACCATCATACCTGTAGCGAAAATCCATTTGTTCATGTGTTCTAGTGTTTAGTTACATGATTTAGACAGACCTAGAACCAATGCGTTTAATCCGACATCAAAATGTTTTTGTTAACAAATCTAAATTGCCTATCGCTCTTCTGTCAGTTCCTTCTGCTCACTAGGACGTACCGCTTTTGGTTTGATCAGCAATCTCAGGCTCGGGTCAAAGCTCAAATAATTCCAAGACCAATCAAGGAAGATGAATACTTTGTTTTTCACACCTAGAATCGCCATCAAGTGAACAAATAGCCAGGTGAACCAAGCAATAATACCCTGAAACTTAATAAACGGCAAGTCAACCACGGCCAATTTCCTACCTACAGTAGCCATCGATCCCAAATCCTTGTATTTAAAAACTTTCTTCTCTTTGCCCTCTTCGATCCTATGAAGATTCGTAGCCAGACAGACGGCTTGCTGAATCGCTACTTGAGCAACTTGAGGATGACCCTTTGGATAATCCGCCTGAGTCATCAAACTAATATCTCCCAAGGCAAAAACACCCGGACATCCTTTAACTTCAGAAAAATCATCAACGAAAATTCTACCATTCGGGGCATAACTATCCTCTTCAATTCCCCCAATTCGATTCGGTTTAATACCAGCAGCCCAGAGCAGGGTTTGAGTCTGAATAGCCTCTCTATCTGCTAGAATTACTTCCTCTCCATTGTAGTCTTTTACCAAGGTTCTCAGCATCACTTCTACCCCAAGGTCCTGCAGATACTTCAATGCGTGTGCCTTTGACTCCTGAGACATAGAACCTAGTAAATCTGGGCCTGCCTCTATAAGCACTATCTTCATGTTATGAAAATTCAGTTCAGGATAATCCTTTGGTAGCACAGTATTCCTCAAATCGGCCATTGCTCCGGCCAGCTCTACTCCTGTAGGACCGCCACCGACGATCACTACATTCATCAGTGATTTTCGATCTTCTGATTTCTCAATATTGATAGCACGCTCGTAATTTGAGATGATCTTATTCCTGATGTAAAGCGCCTCAGAAACAGTTTTCATTGGAGAGGCAGATTCTTCTATATTCTTGTTTCCAAAATAATTGGTGTCTGCACCCATCGCCATAACCAGGTAAGTATAATCCAAGTAACCCATGTCAGTATAGACCCGCTTTATTTTCGGATCAAAGTACTCCACCTGCGCCATCCGAAAAGTCACATTTTTTGACCCATGAAATATTTTGCGAAGCGGAAATGAAATAGCGCTTGGCTCAAGACCGGCAGTTGCCACCTGATAAAACAAAGGCTGAAACTGATGGTAGTTATGCTTGTCCAACAGGATCACCTGAAACTTCTTTTTCATCAGCTTCATAGCAAGCTTTAGGCCCCCAAAGCCCGCACCTACAATAACTACTTTGGGTAAATCTGATTTGGGAATGTTTGGGAGGGGTTGGGAAAGAAAATCCGACATGTCAAAAGTATTTTAAGTGCTTACGATTTAGTAGCTATTTTGGGCAGATTTCTGGGATTAAATTACCAAAACTTTTTTCTGAGTTATTCATTTTTCAGCCTAAACGAAAAGAATTGCTAATTTTACCTCGCTAATAGTTTATAACCATGGGAAGAGCATTTGAATTCAGAAAAGAGAGAAAATTCAAGCGTTGGGACAAAATGTCCAAAGTTTTTACGCGTCTAGGTAAAGAGATCGTGATGGCGGTGAAATCGGGTGGACCCGATCCTGCCTCTAACCCAAGACTTCGTACAATCATCCAGAATGCGAAGGGTGCTCAAATGCCCAAAGACAGAATTGAAGCAGCGATCAAGCGAGCCTCAAATAAGGATGAAAAAGACTACGAAGAAGTAGTATACGAAGGCTATGGTCCTTTCGGAATCGCTGTCGTGGTTGAAACCTCCACAGACAACATCAATAGAACTGTCGCTAATGTGAGAAGCTACTTTTCTAAAGCAGGCGGCTCATTAGGGACGTCCGGATCGGTAGTTTTTATGTTTGACAGAAAGGCTGTTTTCCGCTTTGCAAAAGGTGAGTTTGACCTAGAAGAATTAGAGTTCGAATTAATCGATTTTGGCTTAGTAGACATTGATGAGAACGAAGGTGAAATCTTTGTTTATACAGAATTTGAAGACTTCGGAACCATGCAGAAAGCATTGGAAGAAAAACACATAGACGTGATCAGCGCGGATTTTCAACGCTTCCCGACTACCCTCACCGAACTCGATGAGGAGCAGGAAGAGATTATCAATAAAATGATAGAAAAGATGGAAGAAGACGATGACGTAAATCAAATTTTCACAAACATGGCCTAGGCACCCGCCTAGGTTTTTTTATTTTATGAATTTCCCAAAAAGAGAAAATTTCCAGGCTGTAGAAAAGCCACTAATAATTGTAGGAAGTAAGAACCCCGTCAAAATAGATTGTACTGAATCCGCTTTTACTGAAGCTTTTGCTAAGGGATTTGTGGTAAATGGCATCAATGCCGCCTCGCAAGTTTCCGATCAACCCAAAGGTGATGAAGAAACTTACTTGGGGGCCAGAAATCGAGTAATCAATGCCAGAAAAACTTTCCCTGAAGCAGATTACTGGGTTGGCATAGAAGGCGGAGTAGGTGAAGATGTGAGAGGTATGTATGCGTTCGCCTGGATCTATATTGAAGATAAATCTGGACTGCACGGCAAATCGAAAACAGGGACATTTTATCTTCCTGAAGCAATAGCTAAATTAATTCATAGTGGAATGGAACTTGGTAAAGCTGACGATCAGTACTTTGCTCAAGAAAATTCAAAACAAAATGGCGGTTCTGTGGGAATTCTTACTCATGGTACAATCACACGACAAACGTATTATAATCAGGCAATTATATTGGCCTTGATCCCTTTTTTAAACAAAGACTTATATAAACAGAAGTAGTTTTTACAATTTTTTTATCTAAGTATAACCTAATCGGATAAAAATTGATTATAATTGAATAATTGAAATTTAAGACTTTGATTTATCCTAAAGGCTTGAAATATTACAATGCCATAAAAATCAACAGTAGTAGAAGTTGCTTAAATCACCCCTATCATTAAGTAGCTATAGACCTCTCATCTGAGAGGTCTATTTTTTTAAGTTCTTCAGGAAATTATCCAATGCTACCCTCCAATTAGGATCTGCATCCCATTCGGGGCCAATGTAAAGCTCGTCGCGCACAAGCAATTTGATGTAATATTTGACCACAATACGGGAGGCCGATTCACCAGTTTTTGGTTCGAGTCCCATACTCTTCATCAAATCCGCTTCCCTACCTTCTACCTTTACTAGTAAAAATTGTACTTTATCACGAATTAATTCCTGCTCAGATTTAGCTTCCGTAAGCCAGGCGACTTGATAGGGATATTCCTGCTTTAAGACTTGTTCAATCCCTGACTTTTGCGCAGCCTGCTCAGCTAGAATCGCCTCAGGAGATTTGCCGTACATATCATATCTAAAATAACTCAGAAGACCTGTCTCAGCAGATGAGCCTTCAATGGTAATGCCCAATTTGAATACATCCAGATTTAGTGGATTCTGGGCTAAAAATTTCTGACTAGAAGCAGATTCGGTGGTATTTACACTGATGAATTCTGGCACATCCAATACCAATAAATTTTGCGAGGGTTGATTTTCACCAATCAAACCAAACTGGCTCGTAGCGGCACCTATATTTTCAGCCGACACTCCAAATAATGCAGTTGATGAAATGATTTGTCCATTATCAGAAAAAGCACCTACATGAATACTCATCTGATTTTTTTGCCTTGTGATTAAAATAATATTCTTAACAAGCCGCTGCTGAAATGCTTTGGCATAGTCTGTCTGTACTGCCTCAGAAAGTGCTACTTTCTCTAATTCAAAATAGGCTACAGGATCTCCACCTGCCATGACAAGCGAATTATGTACGCTATCTGCCACTTCTTCCCAAGTCATTATAGGTCTAGCAGCAGGGTCAGCTGAAACAAAAACCACCGATTTTCCATCAAAAAATGTCTGAGGTAAACCGCCTTGAGCCGAAACTTGCTGGAGATTTACTAAAAGAATAAAAATAAGTAGGATATAATATTTCATGAATTCAGAGGTGTGATCCACTAAGCTTATTAATTTTACCAATATACATAACGCAAAATACTTTCCTTGATGCAACTCACAATCAAAAACGCTCTAAGTTGTTTATTCTTTTTAGTTTTCTTTCAGGCAAATGGGCAAAGTATTGATAGCAATAGCCTAATAGAGAACATTCGGTTTTTATCCTCTGATAAATTGGAAGGTAGAAAAACTGGCAGTGAGGGAAACGCTGAGGCTAGGGCTTTTATTCTAGAGCAGTTCAAAAGTATAGGACTTGAAACCCACTACAAAAATTATCAACAGGAATTCTCCTTCTCAAATAGAAGAGAAAATAAAACTTACGAAAACGCTATAAATGTAGAAGGGTTTATAGCCGGAAGCGATTCAAGAAAGTTGATTGTCATCACTGCCCATTATGATCATGTAGGAATAGGTCGGGCAAATGATTCAGGAGACTCACTTTACAACGGTGCCGATGATAATGCCTCCGGGACAGCAGCCTTGATCGAATTGGCTAAGTATTTCAAAAAACACAGACCAAAGCATTCGATGATTTTTGCAGCATTGGACGGTGAAGAAATGGGGCTGCAGGGAGCCAAAGCATTGGTAAAGGACTTTCCGTTTCCATTGGATCAAATCGTTTTGAACATCAATATGGATATGATTTCGAGAAATGAAAAAGGCGAACTCTATGCATCTGGCACCTATTACAACCCCCTTTTAAAGACAATTTTGGAAAGTGTGGCTGAAGACTCCACTCCAAAACTGCTCTTCGGTCATGACGAACCTAATACAGGGAGAGACAACTGGACCCAATCATCAGATCATGGGCCATTTTTCAGCGCTAATGTTCCCCATATCTATTTCGGTGTTGAAGATCATCCCGATTATCATAAGCCTAGCGATTCATTTGAAAATATTGATCAGCAGTTTTATATCAATGCAGTTAACCTTATCTTAAAATGTACTTTAGCTCTGGACGCAGAATTGCCCAAAGAGTAAGGAATACTCTTTTCATTGACTCACATCTTACTTACCTTCGAATTTAAAGCACGCTATCCGCGAAATTTTGGCTAAAACAGACTTCATCACCAGACTCTTGATATGGAGGCTCAGGCATATGAGCAACCAAACCTTTATCCTAATTCTTAGTGGGATAATTGGAGTTCTTTCTGGACTAGCAGCTGTGATTTTGAAACAAGGAGTGCATGCAATTCAGCATTTTCTTACAGAGGGATTTTATAAGGAATACGCCAATTTTTTTTACATCATCTATCCCCTAATAGGTATTTCAGCAGCTTACCTGATAGGCAAATTTATTTTTAAGGACACAGGTGGACATGGAATCCCTGATATTCTCTTCAATATTTCAAAAAAGCAAAGTCTCATCAAACGAGTAAAAACATATAGTCGGGTTTTTACTTCAGCGATCACTGTAGGTTTTGGAGGATCAGTTGGCTTGGAAGCTCCCATGCTTGTGACAGGTTCCGCAATTGGATCGAATGTAGGCTCACTAGTGCATCTCAATGCAAAGAAACGTACCCTCTTAATTGGCTGCGGGGCTGCTGCGGCGATTTCTTCAATTTTCGGTGCTCCTATCGGCGGGGTCATCTTCGCAATTGAGGTAATTTTAATGGAAATAAGCACGGCAAGCTTTATTCCCCTGCTGATCGCATCTGTAACTGGCTCCATGACTTCCATGATACTGATAGGCAAGGATTCTGTTTTCAATTTCAAGCTTATCGAAAACTTCCAAGCTTCGCATATGCCTTACTACCTTTTGTTGGGAATTGCTTGTGGGTTGGTGTCCTTGTATTTCAGTCAAGCTGTGAGAAAAACAGAGTCTCTGATGGCCGCTTTCGACAGTCAGGTGCTAAGAATCCTTTATGGCGGAGCTATTTTGGGCATTATGGTATTTTTCCTTCCTCCTATTTATGGAGAAGGTTATGACACTTTGAATACCTTGATAGATGGAAATTCCAGTCAATTATTGGAAAAGAGCCCATTTTTCTCTGTCATCGAAAATCCATATCTAATCATTGTATTTCTTGCCTTTATCATCTTAGTCAAGCCTATAGCATCCGCAGTTACCCTTGGTGCTGGAGGTAGCGGTGGGATCTTTGCCCCTTCACTTTATGTAGGCGGCATCTTAGGTTTTCTATTTGCGTATTCAAGCAACCTTTTCGAATTCACAATTCCTCTTCCCTTGGCACATTTCACATTGGTAGCGATGTGCGGTGTAATGGCAGGGGCTCAGCATGCGCCACTTTCGGCCATATTCTTAATTGCCGAAATAACTGGCGGCTACGAGCTATTTATCCCACTCATGTTTGTATCTGCGATCTCTTATGTCACGAAGACAGCCTATCAAAAGGACAGTATCTACATGATACAGCTGAAAGAAAAAGGCAGATATCTCCCAGAATCAAAAGACCAGGAATTGCTCGAGCTTATTACCATCACACACGTAATAGAGCGAGATCTGCTACCCATACACCCGGATGCAAAATTGAAGGACCTGATTAGTCTCGTGAAAATCTCAAAACGTAATATTTTCCCTGTGGTAGATGAGCACAAGGCATTGCGTGGGATTGTTACTTTGGACGACATTCGTGATATTATGTTTGACCGTGAAAAACAAGACAGTGTGTTGATAAAAGAGCTAATGCATAGTCCCCCTGAAATCCTATTGGCTACTGAGAATATGCAAAAGGCTATGGAAAAATTTGAGCTCTCAGGTGCTTGGAATCTTCCTGTAATCGAAGAAGGAAGATATTTAGGTTTCGTTTCTAAGTCCAGAATCTTCAATGCCTACCGAAAAAGGCTGATCAAACAAAAGCAGGATTAATTGAAATTAGAATATTATTTGGATGAGCTATTTATCCACGATATAGTCATGACTTTTTTGCTTCAAATTTTAAGTTAGCCTTCTTTATCCACATATCCACCTTTAAAAAGCAACACCTAAACAGCTGATAGTCTGTATTTTAGATCTCGCTTGTTTATAACTGTGGATAAATTATCGAAAATGTGGATAAAAAACACTTGGATTTTTTAAACCCCAAATAGAGCCTCCAGACAAAGATTTTGGAAGATTTGCATAGCGTTTTAACAAAACGAAATTCAACAATTTGATTGTCCGATTACGTGACTTTTAAATAGAAAATTTTGTATCGGTGATTTGCTGAATTCAAAATCTCCAGACTTAAATTTTGGAAGATCACTCCTTCCCCTTTTTTCTAACCAGACCTATAAATAATCCTAAATTAACAGCGCAAATCCTAGGCCTAAATTCCCATGCCAATTGGCGGCAGATTGTTCATTTGTCTCAATATCCATCCTTGTCGACCTATAATATAAGCAGTAGGTTTGGCAGGTGACCACCGCCTAGGATTAGGAAGTACAGCTGCAATCATAGCTGCTTGATTGCGATTTAGCTTCGCTGCAGGTTTGTTAAAATAAGCCTGAGAAGCCGCTTCAATTCCGTAGATTCCATCACCCATTTCTATCACATTCAAATACACCTCCATGATACGCTCCTTAGGCCAGATTAATTCTACCAGAACTGTGAAGTAGGCTTCGAACCCTTTCCTTATGTAGCTCCTTGAGGGCCATAAAAACACATTCTTTACTGTCTGCTGTGTAATCGTACTCGCCCCTTTTACACGCTTGCCTTTTTTGTTGTTTTCCCAGGCCTTCTCCATCGCTTCAATATCGAACCCATTGTGATCCAAAAATTTCTGGTCCTCAGAAGCATATACAGCCTGTGGTGCATTCTTGGAAATTTCACTGAATGGAACCCAATCTTTGCTCAGACGTACTTCTTTCTTCGAATCAAACGCTTGCTCGAAAAACCGAATCACCATCAAAGGAGTAATCGGTACTGGAACGAAGCGATAGAGGACAGTTAACCCAATAGACAAAACCAAAAACCATAGGGTGGTTTTCCAAATTAAACGCCATACCCATCTCAAAAGCTTCATAATCGAAATTTAAACTGTAGCACTAATCTGTACAAAATGATAGAAAAAAACGGCATTTTCATCCTCACAAATACTATCCAAGTCATTTTCCATTGCCATCAGGTCCGTCGTATTAATCCATCCTGCATCGAGCATACCTTTACTGGCACTTTTCATCAACTCCTTCCAATACTGCGTTATTTTTCTAAGTTCTTCAGGAGTTCGTTGGTCCAAATGAAAACCTCCGTGATACAAATTAATTTCCTCATACCCTGCCCGCAAAAGTAAATTGCCAAGGTTTGAACCAATATCTGGATCACCTCCTAGTGAGGACTGAAACTCATTGTACCGTTTGTAATAAGTAGATAAGCCAGAGAGAGGAGGATTAAAGTAAAAACTCGAATTGAAAACCTCCGTGAACCAAAGTTTGGAATTTGGAAGCAGATTTGGCTTCATACTTTCCAAAACTTGAAATGGATCAACAATATGCTCTAATGCCCAGCAAATGAAAACTGAGTCAAATTTATCCTCCAAAGAAAGCTGCCTGGCATCCTGACACAAAAACGTCACACGGTCACCAGCAAACGCCAAGTTTTGCTTTGCTCGATCAAGCTGACACTGGGAATAATCCACACAAGTGATTTCGAGCTCAGGAAATAATCTCAATAACGTACCCGTCTGAGCCCCTACCCCAGAACCGATCTCGAGAAGTTTTTTGCAGCCAGTGAAATCAATCCTAGGATAAATTAAAGAGCCAAGTATTCCCGCCTGATCCATCAGTCGCTGCTGTTCCTTGGGGATAAATCCGTGTAAGTAGGTGTCTGCTTTTGGCATTTGATTTCGAAATTATCAATAAAAGAACAAATACTTCACGTCAGTTTAGTAAGGGTGTAGACTTCTTTTTAAGAATCACCGGCTCAGAAAGCTTGGAAGCCACACTTTCCATAATAAATTTTAAATCAGAATACTCTGCAGCGGGAAAGGTAGTGTTGACAATTTCTAATTTGGTGTAGATTTTAAACTCCTGGCCAGTTGCATCTATCTGATAAGAAAATTTTACTCCCTTAGATGGGATAGTAATGACCTGATTTTCAGGGTAATCATCCAACACATATCCTTCTGGAATAGTGAAATTCACGTTAAAATTTTCGAACATCGGATAATCAAAATCTATAGGGAGTATTCGATCATTTTGAGTGTATAGATTCTTTGCAAAATAAGATAGCTCAAAGGGATTTAAGACTAAAATATCACCAGAAGAATTAGAAATACTGGTGTTATACTTCATACTAATTACCCTTTTATCTTTCAGCTGATTATCAAAAGAAAAGTCAAAAATCTCTGACTCAACACCAAGCTCTTTCATTGATTTCTCATAAGAACTGTTTTCCATCATACTTGCCGCTTCAATAGCTGCATAATCTGTATACTTTAAGGTATGGGCAAACTGAAGTCTTTGGGTAGAATCCACCTCAAGATTAACTAGATGAATGATCCCTGAGCGATGTGGAATCTTGATATCATCAAGTCTTCCATTATTTTTTTCCATAAAAAATCCCCTTGGAACAAGTTTTCGCAAGGGCAGAAGTCCAAAAGGAGCTGTAGAGTCCGTTGCATCCAAAAACACCTGCTGACCATCAATCTTCACAAGTAAAATAGAGCTTTGGAATTGATTGATATAGGGTTTTTCGATCAACACACTTCTACCTCTCCCACGCTCATTTACCATAACTATATGCGAATCTATTCCTTCCAGCTTGAGCAAATGGGAAAGGAGTAAATTCTTATCAAAGCTATTTCCTTCCTTTTTGTCCAAGAAGACAGGTAAGGAATAGAAGGGTTCCAACCAACGCGAAGAATAGGCTTTGTAGTTTTTTGAAACATAATCAAAGGCCTTAACAGCTGTAGCTTTCTCTGTAGAATCCTTAAATACGACTGAGGGATAATTAGCCTTAGGTATTTTATCTCCCAAATAAGAAGCTGTCTCAGTACTTTCTCTCATTCTTGTTGACATCTGATTCCATGAAGCATAAAAGATATCGGATGTCTCCAAATTTTCAGAGCTGACATATTGACTAGTGAATAGATAGCCATCTACCCGCACTTCATGGTCCATGATATTTCCAACAAAAGGCTCTTCGGGAAGAGAATGAATATTCTTCACTGTCCAGGAATATGTATTTTTCTTTTGAGAAATTTGCGACACTTCCTTTAGAATCTTACCCTGCGTAATCATTTGATATTGGAAAAAATCAGGCGCCTTAAAAGTGTACTTACTGATCAGCGCTGGTATTTCAGCTTGAAAAGCCCACCCGTCTAAAATACTATACGATTTATCCATTTTGGTGTAGCTATACTCTAAAATAGATCCCTTTTTGACGTGAGGAAAAGCTATCCTAAATTCAAAGTATCCTTCACCCACATTTATCTCTTTGATATGGGTTTTAGTTGAAAGCTGCACTACCTTCCTTTGATCTCCATCCAAATAACTTACCTGTGCTTTGAGTCTAGTGATGTCCTCTGTAAGGTAATCTCCCTTATAAAATAAGATCCTAAAGTCTCCAAATCCCTCAGAATTGTCATCCAGAACCTTATACCTGAAGATATAATCTGTGTAAATACCGTTCACTTTGAAGTAAGCATTGGCTTCTTCATACAGTGTAACCTGCTTTGCTTCAGGCTCAAATGGAACACTTTCAAGAGCCAATTCCTCTAAGGAATATTCTCCAAAAGTGACTTGCGCATGCGTAAAAAGAGGAATAAAAAAGACAATTAAGCAGCTAATAAGGTACCTGCTAACAAGCCCAGTCATTATGGACTAGTTTTCTTTTTAAGAATCACCGGCTCAGAAAGCTTGGAGGCCACACTTTCCATGAAATACTTGAGGTTTTCATATTCAGTAGCAGGAATAAGTGGGGTCTTCACTACGAACTTTGCAGAAATATTAAGAACATCGTTAGTCATCGACGAAGAATATACAAATACAACATATTCACCATTAATAGTATAGCCAGCTTCCAAGGGATAATCGTTTATTTCATATCCATCAGGAACACTTACTACTGTGCTGTAAGTTTCTGTATATGCATATCCAAAATCTACCGGAAACATTCTATATTCTTGGGTAAATGGGTTTTCTGAAAAAGAAGAAAATTTAAGTGGGCTAAATAGAATCATCTCTTGATCTTCCATATCAGTAAACTTTGTTTGGAATTTCATTATCAGCATGTCATTTTCTTCCAATAAATTATTCACTTCAAAATTATCAAACAAAACACCATCTTCTTCATCGAATAGCTTATTTAACGATTCACTTCTTTTTTCTATTCCAGCTATATCTTTTGCTAAACCAAGGCCCCTATAACGATAGCTTCGGTGTGAATTATTCATTATTAGTTGCCCTTCTTCATTCATGGTAACCTGACTAAAATACAAGGAATTAGAATTATGCTGAATGTCTATTGGGATAAGCGTACTCTGTTTCTTCTGGAGGTGAAGACCTCCAGTCACATGTTTGTCTAAATCAACATACCCAAAGGGTGCATCAGGTTGGGATAAATCAAGAAATTGACGCTTTCCATCTAATACTGCTAACAACAGTATTTCATCAAACTGATTAAGGAAAGGAAAAGGTACCAGATCGCTCCTCCCATATCCTTTACTGCCAATTAAAACTGGTTCACAAGAAATCCCTTCTGACTTTAGTACCCCCATTAGTGCCAGCATAACTTCAACCGGTGAACCTACCTTAGATTTCAGTAATTGATTGAGGTTTTGGTCTGGATAAATCCAGTCTTCTCCTTCAACTCTAAAGTTATCCCTAAGGTAATAATATGCTTTCTGAGCTGTTTCTAGTTGTGTAGCTCCCTTTAGGTCCACCTCGAGGAATTCTTTGGTAATAGGGTTATTTCTGTAGAATCCTTTTTCCGTATAATAGGAAATAACTTCATCTCCCAGTACCTCCCAGGAGTTGAGCACGTTTTTCCATTCCACTCCATAGTCTCCTGAAGCTTTATATTGAGCCAATTGAAATTCTATCCTATCTATGTAGTCCCTGTAATTCTTCATAAATGGCTCCTCTTTGAGAGAACGCAAGTCCTTCAGCGTCCAGGTGTAGGTATTAAACTCGTGTGTTTTTTCCACACTGGTAGAGAAGTTTTGACCTTGACCCATGGTTCTGTATTCCAGGTTTGGGTTCATTGTAATTTCATACTTGCTGAAAAGTGTAGGAAGATTATTTTGAAATGTCCAGCCATCTATGAAAGTGAGGTTTTTGTCTACTTTCTTGTATTGATATTCGATGATGGACCCTACTTGTACATTCGGAAAAGAAATTCTCACCTCCTTGTACCCGTCATCTAGATCTACTTCAAAAATTCCATCCTTCGAAACCTTCACGGATTCTTCTTTGCCATTTTCGAAATTTGTTGTCTGGGCTTTGACACCCGATACGGCCTCCATTCGTTGGTCTCCTACATAAAAGCGAATCCGAATATCTGCGTTATCCTTACCAGCTTCAGAAAGCACTTTTAAACGCACAAAATAGGTGGTTTCAATTAGCCCAGATAAGAATTGAGATTTTCCATGGTGTACTAATAACACCGCCGATGCATCTGGTTCATATGCTACCTCAGTCATAGAAATCTCGGTGGCACTAAACTCTCCCATTTTAGGCGTTTGAGAATACCCAATCCCCGAAAAAAGGATCAAAATAAGGCTTAGTAAAGTTTTATTCATTTCTGAGTGCAGCTGTGTTTTTGATAAAGTAGAAGCTTGAAGAGCCTAGAGCATTAATTCGTTTAATAAGGTCCGTTTTAGATTCTTCGGTCATTTCCTTACTGATTGATAGTTTCATTTCCCTTTTTACAAGTAAGCTTTTACCATGTAGCGACGCAGATAATTTCACCGCTATTCCTTCTTCCTCAATCGATAAATTATCCGGAAGATTTTCCGCATCCATCACTTCCGGAAGCTCAATTTCATACTCATCAATCTGACTAAGTGAATTATTGACAAGCATGTCATCTGTCACTTTTCCTAAAAATGATTTTAATATCATTCGCTTAGCGGTATTCTGGACAAACTTTTGGATAAAGCCATCATAGCTTACATCTGCCAACAAAAGAGAATCTCTATGTTCAACACTCAACTCATATTGGTTGATGATCAAACCAGCAACTGGAGAATTTCGGTTGAAATAGTCACGCTGCTGTCTCGTATTAAGGTGTTGCTTAACCATAAGCATGTCTTCAGCAAAATTGCCATCAACTTTAAGCCTTGTAGCAATAGAAGCGTCTCCATTAGCATCAATTTTCACTTCATTTTTGCTGTGGATAGTATTCCAATCGAGTGAGTTGTAGGCTGGAGTTTTGGTCAAATAACCTCCTTGTCCATCAATTACCAGCACGTGTCTATCCTTGGTGAATTCCCCGAGAAATCCCGCAGGAAGAGAGCTGGAAGTACATTCCAACCAAATAGGACTCTGTCCTTCTTTCATTGGAACCTGCAGGATCACATGATTAAATTGATTGGAGGGAAGGTCTATCTCAATATCCTCCGCATCCTTACCCGCTTGTACCAAGGTATAGTTTGAAGTAATTCCGACCGCCTTCAACATAGCTTGCATTAGATTTGTCAATCCTTTACAGTCTCCATATGCATATTTGACAACATCTGTAGCTAGCATAGTTTGCCAGCCCCCAATTCCTAATTGGATGCTGACATAGCGGTAGTTTTTCTGCAAATATTCATAGAGAATTTGAATCTTCTCGTACTCTGTTGAAGCATTGGATATCATAGCCACCAACTTAGCTTCAAAGTCGGTGGGAAGAGCTTTTCGTTCCTTATTGAGCTTATATTGCCATTCAGCTAGGCCAGACCAATCCTCCATTTTACCGACATAGTCTCCCATAGCAAATTGGACAGGGGCTAATAACAATTTGTGATCATCTTCTTTTTTCAAATCAGGAGTTTGAACAGGTAGATCTTTTTCTACCCAAGTAATTTCAATCTTATTATCCACCACCTTCTCTGTTTTCTCTCCAAGCAAATTCACAGACTTATACCTCAATCCTATTTGTTCAGGATACACAACGGTAAGGGTAGATTTTAATACCTTTTGATTATAGCGATGTACTGGTATCCAATCGCTCAATTGGAAATTAGAGGAAGATTTAGTCTCTATATTAATTGTAACCTGTATTGGGAACTTGCTGCTTTTGACCTCATAATACTTATGCCGATTATCATCAAAAATGCTACTGGTAGAATAAATAGCAGCATCAGTCATATCTTTTGTCTTCGCTTTATCTATTGTCTTACCACTCACCGGGTCGGTAATTTCTATCACCACATTTTCAATATCATTCAACTTATCGTAAAAAACTGAGGTAAAAGCATGACTTAATCCATCTGGCGAAAAAATGGTATACTTTCGTTCTATTTTGTGGGTAACTTCATAAGAATCGGAAATTTCAATTCGCTGATCTTCTGAAAGTAAAGAATAAATTTTGGGTACTTCTTTGGTCGGAATCGAGTCAACTGGAACTTGAGAAGCTAAGAAAAAACTAAAAACTACACCCAATATTAACATGTGGAAAACGAATATATTTGGTGCAAAATATACTATTTTGTTTAAAAAACTAAAGTCCTAATAAAAAATTTAATTAGTGAATTCTACTACTATTTGATCCCCACTTTTCAAGTACATGACGCTATAATTCTACTTGTAATTTCCGCCAAAACTCCCCTAATTTGGTTTTTTACAAAATAAATAGCGCATGTCCCCATTAATCATAGGTAGTTTTGAAGAGTTTGAGAAGCACAATGGTCATAGTCTAGGTACATCAGATTATTTCCATATCACTCAGGAACAGATCAATATTTTTGCTAAAGCCACCCATGATCATCAGTGGATTCATACAGATCCTGAGCGTGCTAAAGCCGAAGGTGCTTTTGGAAATACCATTGCCCATGGATACCTGACCTTAAGTATCGTACCGCATCTTTGGGAACAAATCGTGGATGTGAGAAATCTGAAAATGATGATCAACTACGGTATTGAATCCCTGAGATTTGCCAATCCTGTACTTGTAGATAGTGAAGTGAGACTGGTTGCAACGCTAAAAAATGTAGCCAACCTACGAGGAACTGTAAAAGCTGAAGTGGAGGTAAAACTCGAAATCAAAGACCAAAGGAAGCCAGCCTTTACAGGAGTTTTGATCTTCCTATATCATTTTCAGTAATTGGTTTTATCTCCCATCAAGGGGGAAAGATCTTTACAACGTTGAAATAAACTAAGAAAAGCCGGACCAATGATCCGGCTCTTTCTATTTCAGATAACCTTAGTCTAATCTATTTCGCTCTTCGGAGCTTCCTGAATTACTCTTCACGCGGAAGCTTTCTCCTTTGGAGAAATTATATTTCAATGTAAATCGAACTCCCTGGTTGCTTCGATACTGACGGAAACTCGTGTCAATATCAGCGAAGTCAACATTTGCTTTTATTACTTGTGTGCGAAAAAGGTCAGTTCCGTTTACCGAAATTGTGATTTTATCCTTCATGATAGACTTGGTCACTCCTGCATCTACCCATCCAAATCCGGCTATCTCTCCCTGTCCCCAAATCTGAGGACCGAGATAAATCCCCATCACTTCCGCTTTAAAGCCTAGTGGCAAAACGAAATTGTGCTGCGAACGGACCATGAATGAGGTCTGTGAATTGTCTAGGTAATCATCACCAATCTGTGACCTATAACGATTGTAATTCACTTGCACCATATTCGAAGTAGACCACCATTCTTTGATGTCTACAGGGATAATCGCTCTGAAGTTTGCGTTTCTCGTCTTATCAAAGTTGTCGGTATAAGTAGTCGTAGTCCGATCTTCCTCATTCTGAACAAACACCTGCATAAACGCATCTTCTGTTTCGCTATACCCAAGTGTGAATTGGTACATACCCTTCACCACATGATTCATCTCAATGTTATTGGAGTACTGAGGCTTGAGATTCGGGTTACCCGTTTCACTTGTCAAAGGATCGATGTAGTATACAAAAGGATTAAGTAGTCGATAATTAGGTCTGGTGATTCTGCGATTGACATTGTAGACGATCTGGTAGTTGTCGCTGATTTTATGCTGTAGGAAAGCACTTGGAAATAAGTTGAAATACTTCTGTTTATTTACTTGATCCAGTGTCACTGAATTTCCAGTGATATTCGAATGCTCACCTCTTAGACCTACCTGATAGGAAAGTTTTTCTGAGAACTTCCCTTTATAGGAAACATAAGCAGCTAAGACATTTTCATTGTAGATAAACCTGTTGCTGCTTGGGTCAGGAATAAATGGACCATCCTCCTGTGCTTTACTTAGGTCTAGGTTATTATCAGACTTTACCCAGCTCCCTTTTACTCCAGTCTCGATTGTATTTCCTTTTCCTACTGGTTTTACAAAATCCACTTTGGCTGTTAAGATATTGTAATACATATCATTCAGGGTCAGAATATTACTATTCATTGCATCTGACATATTCGCGCCCACCCATTGTTGATTGGTAAGCAACGATTTACTATCGGAATTCATTCGGGTAAAGTCCACATCGGAACTGATTTTAGTGCCCAAGGTGTCAAGTTTTAGATCGTAATGAAGATTAGCAAAATACCTACTTCCTGTTCCTGTGGCGTCATTAATCGATTTTAGATAACTAATGTCATCCATGCCTGGAGTAATGATATCAGTCAGTGAGTTATTGTCATTTCTATCATGGGAATCCGAAGCCTGTACGTTTATGGCAATATTCTGATTCTCATTAATCTCATAATTCGCCGCCCCGGTAAAAAAGAGATTCTTATTCCTAGTCACAATTCTTGACTCTTGACTGAAATTAGAAATGCCTTCGGGCAAGGTGAAATTTCTGTAAATCTCAAGATCATTAAAGTTACCGTAATGATTGTAATTCAAATTGGCATTTGTAGTCCACTTACCCTTTTTCACATTCAGCGCTACGCCGGTATTAGGTAGCCACTGCCCGTTATATAAGGCTCCTGCCTGTATATTTCCAAACATTCCATCCACTGTATTCTTTTTCAATTTGATGTTGATCACACCAGCAGATCCCTCCGCATCAAATCGCGCTGAAGGATTATTGATCACTTCTATACTCTTAATATTGTCGGCAGGCATAGACCGAAGAAAATTCGCCAAGTCAGTGGCACTCATATAGGTCAAACGATCATTGATCATCACTGTAGCACCTGTCCGACCATTCAGATTGATGATCCCGTCCTGATCCACGTATATTCCCGGAGATCTTCCGATCACATCCAGCGCATTTGATCCCTCAGCCATTACTGTTCCCTCCACATTAATGGTGGTCTTGTCAGGTTCGATGATGATTTCCGGACGGGTAGATTTTACAGTCACCTCATCCAGACCTGTCATTTCATCCTGAATAGTGACTGGCCCAAAGTTCTTCTTCAATCCAGGTTCAAGTTGAAATACTTCAGATTCAAAAGCGGTAAAGCCAATAGAAGAAACCACCAATTTCACTTTGGCAGTCTTGGTAGATTCAATTAGAAATTCCCCATTTTCATCGGATACAGCACCATCTACAAGATTACCACTAGTAGCGTCGATCAATGCCACATTAGCATAGGGAACTGACTGTTCGTTTTGATCCGTAACTTTTCCGGTAATCACGCTGACATCTTTGTCTGCAGCCGCAAGGTTATTAATCCCCAGTAGATAGGTGAAAAGCGTAAGATAAAGTAAGTTGGTAGTTTTCATTTCAATAGTACATTGTGTGTCGTTTGCCACCTATTGAAAAAGAAATGCCAAGGCTTGAAAACCGCCTAAAATAGCCCTATTCGACATTTTTTGTTTCTCCTAAAAATAACAGTGTATCGAAACCGTACAGTATTATCTCAGCTTTGGACATAAAAAAATCCCCGAACATGATGTCCGGGGATTCTAATTTTAGCTTCAAAAGCTTATTTCTTCAACGCTTCTGCGTAGTTCGCATTTGCCTGATCCCAGTTGATCACATTCCAGAAAGCTGCAATGTAGCTAGGACGTAGGTTCTGATAGTTCAGGTAGTAAGCATGTTCCCACACATCAAGCCCGATGATAGGAGTTCCTTTGATTTCAGCTACATCCATTAGGGGATTGTCCTGATTGGCAGTAGATACAATCTCCAAAGTACCGGCTGCAGTCAAAATCAACCAAGCCCAGCCAGATCCAAATCTTGTCGCTGCTGCTTTGTTAAATGCTTCTTTGAATGAATCAAAGTTGGCAAACTTTGCATTGATCGCATTTGCCAAATCACCAGTCGGTGCCCCGCCTCCAGATGGAGACATGATTTTCCAGAAAAGGCTGTGATTGTAATGACCACCACCGTTATTTCTTACGGCAGTATTTGAGCCTGCAAGTTGAAGCAATTCTTCTAGAGACTTACTTTCCAAGTCAGTTCCTGCGATTGCATTGTTAAGATTAGTTACGTATCCATTGTGGTGCTTACCATGGTGGATTTCCATAGTTTTTGCATCAATGTGTGGTTCCAAAGCCGTAGTGGCATAAGGTAAAGCTGGAAGTTCGAAAGCCATTTTGTTTTATTTTAAGGTTAAAAGATTGATTAAAAATCTTACAAATAATCTGCCTTAGCAACCAAGTGAAAACGAAAAAGGTTCTCTAGTGATCAATTTCCTTTTATTTTCTCAGTTTTTTGAAAAATTCCAGCAAAAGCTGTTCAGATTCTAAGGCTAGACTTCCAGGAAATACTTTTGTTTTGGGGTGCACTATTCCCGGATTGCTCTGCAAATACCCTCTTCTTGGATCAGACGCTCCATAGTGGATTTCACCGATTTGCGACCAGAAAAGTGCCCCTCCACACATCACACAAGGCTCTAACGTCACGTACAGCCTGCAATCATTCAGATATTTTGCCCCTATGTAGTTCGCAGCAGAAGTAATCGCAAGCATTTCTGCATGAGCTGTTACATCATTGAGCTTTTCCGTTTGATTGTAAGCTTTGGCAATGATTATGTTTTTAGAAACTATTACAGCCCCAACAGGAATTTCACCCTCTTCAAAAGCAATTTTGGCTTGCTTCAGGGCTTCATTCATAAAGTACTCGTGGCTGTATAGTTCTATTTCCAAAACGACCTAGAAAAAATCCAGAATCTCGTTTCTCACGCCATCATTGATAATGAATGCGAGAATCAAGGATACCACTAATCCGATAAATGCCTTGGACACGTCATTCCTAGCCAATTTAAAGGCTCTGAACAACCACGCATTTCTTTTCTCTGTTTTGGCATGCTTGCCGAGTGCAATTGCGATTTCTCTACCTCCAAGCAAACCTATGAACACCCAAGTAGTACTCATCGGAACATTGCTGTAAAGCTTAAAATAAAAGAGAATAATAGCATACACAAAATCCACAATTGTAGCAGCACGTACATCTGTTACACTTGTCTTCTCGTTGACAATTCCTTGGATTTTATCCCCCTTCATGTAGAACAGGAAGCCTAATCCAATAAATACAAACCCTGCATAAATGGAGAATTCTACTGCATCCAATTGTCTAGGAAGGAACACAGCAATATTTGCAGCATCCTGCATAATCCACACTGCCCACAGTGTACCAGAGGTGATCCACTGCAGGTAAATCCAATACGGAGCAGGCTTTCCTTTCAGGTAATTTTTGACAAATCGCTCAAGAACAAACCAAACAGCGATAGCGATAGAGAATGCAAGAAGGTACCCCACAAAGCTTTTAAACATGACACTAACAATAGTCCCAGCCTTGTAGGTAAAAACATTCAGCAACAAAAATGTAGTAGATACAGGCATTCTGAGCCTGGTCATAATCAAAAGAACGATAGGGGCAGCAAGCTGAAGGAATACAAAGCCTGTTGGCGCTTTATCCAGACCCGGAACAGATAATCTCTGGTAACTCACGTCACCATTATAAGTAAACCAGCTGTAGGTAACCGTGCCTACGAATATAAGGCCCATGAAAAGCCATAACCAATACCACTTCTTATTATGATTGGAAGCGATAAAAGTACCGATCGTCTGAATACTGTCATTGGCGATAGCAGAATATGCAGCCAAAGCAAAACCAAACCACATAGCTGCATACGTATATGGAGTAATTACCGCAGCGATGGATATGAGTACACAAATGATGATTAGAAAGGGTTTCTCTTTCTTGGTGAAATCAAAGAGGGAGTAAGCACTTTTGGAGAGCTTATCCTGATTAATGTTTTGGTCTATTTTTTTCTTGGCCATGATTTGCCTTTTGGTCGGTCGCGCAAAATTAAAGAAGATATCCTTCTATCCATGTTATCAAATTGTTAAGTAACTACAATTCCTCTTCAAAAAGGAAGTTTTGCCTTGTTTTTCGCAAAAAAATTTCAACTTTTGCCCTTTATTTTATTAAAAATTTGGATTCTAGGATAGTTCAAGACTCTTTTATAAGCCCCTAATCCTGAGGTAAAATAAAAAGCAGGAGATTTATTCTGAACTAAAAGATGGAGAGCTTAGAGCCGGAACAAAACAAAGTAAATAAAACCAAAAGCTACATTATGATGCTTTTGGCACTGTTGCTATTCATCTTCGCTATTGACTTGCTCACGGTAGCAATGAGCCATCTGAACAATGACGTAGCGGAAAGCATCCTGCTTGCGACTCGCAATCCATTTGTCAGTCTGTTTATCGGACTATTAATGACCGCTTTGATACAGAGCAGCTCAACTGTCACCGCAAGTGTAGTCGCGGTGGTCGCATCCGGTCACCTTTCCCTGGAGCAAGCTGTACCTATGGTGATGGGCGCAAATATCGGAACCACCCTCACGTCAACGCTGGTTTCACTCTCCTATATTATGAGCAATAGAGAGTTCAAGAGAGCTTTTTCGGCAGGGATGCTTCATGATATCTTTAACATTTCCACGGTTATTATTTTGTTGCCATTGGAAGTCTATTTTAGGTTTTTATCCAAATTATCCATTTCCATTGCTCATTTTTTTATCACTGATGAATCCTTATCAGCTCCCATCGTTTTCAATAAGGTGTTTACTCGCCCAATATCAGAGTGGATTTCTGAGACGATAAATATTCCTTTCGTGACGATGATTCTTTCAGTCTTTCTGGTTTTTGCAGCCATTAAGATTCTGTCCACGGCAGTTTACAAAGCATTTGTGGTCAATAGTTTTCAGGATATCAATAAGCTAATATTCAAAAACCCCTACATGGCTTTTGTATACGGCACATTCTTCACAGCTGCTGTTCAATCCAGCACAGTCACCACTTCCTTGGTAGTTCCTCTGGTAGCAAATAAAAAAGTCTCTGTGAAAAAGGCTTTCCCATTTATCATAGGAGCTAATATCGGTACCACTATCACAGCGGCCATTGCGGCTATTTATAAAACCGAAGCTGCCATAGCACTTGCCATTGTCCACTTCCTGTTCAATTTGATAGGTGCGTTGATCTTCTTGCCATTTCCTACGCTGAGAAATATTCCTGTGATATTGGCGATGTATATTGGAAAGCGCACGGTAAAAAATAAGTTTCTCGGCTTTGCCTACATCTTGTTGACTTTCTTCATTATTCCGTTTCTATTAATTTATTTCAGCAACGATTAAGAATTCCGCCAGGAATCCATCAATGCTTTCGCGGAACTAGTCCCAATGCGATCTGCTCCTGCTTTAATCAGTTCAAGAGCAAAATCTGGCGTTTTGATGCCTCCACTTGCTTTGATGCCCACATTTGAAGATAATTTTTCCCGCATCAATTTGATATGTTCCACCTTTGCGCCAGCGGAGGCATAGCCAGTGGATGTTTTCACAAAATCTACCCCAGCGTTCTGACATATCAAACAAGCCTCAATGATTTGCGCTTCATTCAAATTGGCTGTTTCTATAATGACCTTGAGAATTCTCTCTTCTTCATGACAAATCTTGGCTATCTGAGCAATTTCTATTTTTGGCCAATTCATCCCAGAATGATAAGCGGTTTGAGACCAAACCAAATCCAGTTCGTCAGCTCCTTGACGGATTACTTCCTTGGTTTCAAAGACCTTAGTCGCGGTATCGGTGTATCCAAAAGGAAACCCAATTACCGTGACTAATTGTATGTTTTCTTCGCCTAAATCTCTCCTTACTTTTTTCACCCAAAAGGGTGGGACGCATACTCCCACAAATTGCTCTTCAATGGCTTCTTTAACTAATAAATCCACCTCAGATCCAGTCATTGTGGGTTTTAAGAGTGTGGATTCCAAAAAGCGATTCAACTTAATCATAGTCATTTACAAAGTCATTCAAATAGATAAACTCAATTGTCAAGTCCCCATCCCGTGCAATCGTCGCTCGCTCCAGCATCCCAGAATTATCGTCCAAAAGTGCTGGAATCACCCAATTCATCAATTGAATTCCAAATTCCTGGCTGGCTTCTCGCGGCAACTCACAAGGCAAATTATCAATCGCCATGACCGATATACTCGTCTGACTTCCAAAGGCAGGAATTTTCTCTCCCGTTTGGCGATCCACATCATACACTGGATCCGTGATCGTGCTGGAAGTAATCGTAGTCGGTATTGATCCACCCACATCGCAGCTCACATCAGCAATCACCGAAAGCTGAAAATCCTCGCCGGCAATATCCTTGAGTTCAAATAATCTTGGTGCATCCGGATCCCAGTATGCTCCAGAGATCAGAATTTCTCCAGCTTCTGAAAACTTCTGAAAATGACTTTCATAGCGCTCAGGAAATGCATAGAATTCCTCTTTGTCAAATCCCCCATCTGATTTGCGACGATTATAGTCGGCAGAACTCAATTTGACATAAACAGGCTCATCAAAATACAGATGCAAGAATTCATGGACAGAAACTTCCCGAATCTTTAATGAATTCAAAACCTCCTTTGCCCCGTTTCCAACACGTCCCGAGCCAGTAAGAATAATCTTCACCGGTGGCAATTGCACCTTCGCTAGTTCGGAATGGAGTTCCTTCAGATCTGCGCATTCATAAGCCCGCTTAATCTCAAAAAGGTCAGTCTTCTTTCCATACGTCCAAAACGCATTGTAAGCCCCTACTATTCCTGCCCATCTGCCAAAAGCAACCACACGATTTCCCCCCTCGTCCTTTAGCACTTCGTAATCGATCAATCGGATGTTTTTTTCCAACACTGCCTGAAGCAGCTTTCGATTATATTTTTGCTTTTTGATCGTATGCGAAAAGAAAAAATACGTCTTCTCATCCAGCAACTGGTCAATGGGCACTTCTTTCACTCCAAAAAGAACATCACAATCGGAAACATCATCTACGACCTCAATCCCTTCATCTATAAATTCCTGATCCGAAAATGAACGGAAGTCGCTAGATTGAACCTGAAAAGTAATTTGATCAGCATAATCTTCCTGAATAGCCTTTAACTGCTTTGGCGTAAAAGGAACACGTTTGTCAGGAGGATTTTTTCCTTCGCGGATTATTCCGATTTTCATCTGTTTATAATTTGATTTTTAATGGTCAGATGGAATCTCGCCTCACCGATAATCATGCCCCTGTATGACTTTTTATTCATGCTTGATTTCATATGATTATGATTTGACTTTTATTAGCCGTATGGAATCTCGCATTATAGGAATCATCCCAGTTCGTGACCTTCTTCGTAATGCTCGATTTCATAAAAATTATAGTTTCTCCGAAATTTAATACACCTGATGAATTATGTGCTGCTAGCCCTCAGCTGGATCGTATTTTATGCACTTCACTCTATTTTGGCTGCATCCAAGATAAAAAGAATTCTGCAGGGAAAATCGGGAAATGCCTTTAAATGGTACCGCTTGCTTTACACGCTTATTTCATTGATCCTTTTCTTAGGAATAGTACTTCAGTCCCTGTTTATTCCTAAATATGTGTTGATTCCAAAAAGTGATCTGACCAATTATTTGGGCTACATGCTAGCTGGCTTAGGGACAATTATCGCCACAAAATCAAGTAAGCATTATTCTGTAAAGCGGTTTTTGGGATTTGAGTCTTCTGCAAAAAACGATAAAATCTTAATTACATCCGGTCTTTATGCCAAAGTTCGTCATCCACTTTATGGTGGTCTGGCGCTGATTTTTCTAGGTTATTTTTTGTTTGCCGGGAGTATAACTTCCGTCGTGCATCTGGTCTGTCTGCTTCTCTACCTACCAGTAGGGATCTATTTTGAGGAAAAAAACCTAGTCCACCAATTCGGCGAAGCTTATCAAAAATATAAGTCAGAAGTGCCTGCAATCATGCCAAAAATTGGTGGCTTCTTAAAAATTGATACCTGAGTTTGATTATTGAAAATTCCACTAGTCCAGTCTAGGCAAGCTCAGCTTAAACTTCATAGCGATCAGTCGGATCGCGATAATCACGGAGACGGAAATCAACAAATTAATATCTCGAGGTACCAGAAAGTAATTGAGAATTAGATATACAATGGCTCCTGCAAGACAGGCAGAGGCATAGACTTCTTTTCTAAAGAGAATTGGTATTTCATTAGTCAATGTATCACGAATCACACCACCCATCACTGCCGAAAACATACCCATGATCGCTGCGATCTCGGGCCTCATTCCTAAACTGAGTGCCTTTTCCACTCCAAGTACCGTGAAAAAAGCAATGCCAAGGGTATCAAATAGAAAAAAAGTCTTCCTCAATTGGCTTAAGAAATTTGGGAAAATAAAGGCTGCCAATATGCCTGCGAAGATGGCATAGAGAAACCATACATCGCCGATCCAAACAAGTGGATAACTGTCCAACAAAATATCTCTGAGGGTACCTCCACCAATGGCAGTAATGAACCCCGTGAATCCAGCGCCAAACATGTCGTGCTCGCGCTCCCGGATAGCCAAAGCTCCTGAGATCGCAAAAACAAATGTTCCAACCAGTTCTAATGCGTATTGTAAATCCATAGTATCAGCTTTCAGTTGGCTGTTTACAGTTCTTTTCTCAACACAAAAACTCCCATTTCCCTTCGCCCCAGCACCAACACTGTTTTGGGTGCTTCCAAAAAGGTCAATCCAAGTTGCTGAAATTTCTCCAGATGTGCTTCAGTCAGTAAAAATCTGTCCGATCCATCCGGAAGCATGTATTTTCCTCCACCAAGATCTTGGCTTTTCTCCAAAATCCCACCAAAAGCCGACGTCATCCGAAACCACAACCTCCCGCCAGGTTTTAGCACTCTGAGCATTTCATTCATCATTTGCCAAAAATTGCTTTCATCTTGTGCAAAGTGAAGTACAGCCGAACAAATCACGGCATCAAAGGCATGATCATGAAATGAAATTTCTTCTAATCCAGCAACCTGGAATCGATGAGCATCATAATTTTTATTTAAGCTTTTCGCTAGGTAGCGACAGTATTGAATCGCCGTTTCGTTTTGATCAACTCCGAAAATCTGATAGCCTGCGTTGATGAAGTAAACTGCATTTCTACCTTCCCCGCAGCCCGCATCCAGGATTTTCATGTCGGTAGAAAATCTTCCCTTCAGAATCTGATCCAGCAGATAGATGTCGATATTTCCAAGTAATTTATTGAGTTCAGAGATATTCATTTTCCCATTTATCTAAGGCTTGAATTGCTTTTTCTCTACCAATTTCTATCAATTCCTCCGCTCGATGAAATTCCAATGTTCCAGCTTGATTTCTTGCTATTTGAATCGATATATCAACTTGAAATTTTTCGACTAAAAGTGCTGAAAACCGATCTTGAAGCAAATCAAACGAGCGTGTCATCAGGCTAATGGAGCTGAGCGAGGTTTTCTTTTGTTCTTTCACCTGCTCAGGAAAATACTGTCGCATCTTAATGCGGTAATCAGCTACCCAAGCTGGCATTGAAATAAAACTTTTTCCGGTTGCATCTTTCTTAGGTGGAATAACCAATTCCGAATCCCCAGCATTTAACCCCACTACTACGATCATATTTTCCTCTGACTGGCGCAAAAGTGAAAGGGGAACGGGATTTAGCACTCCGCCATCAATTAACTCCTGTCGATGAAAGCGAGCTGGCTGAAAAACCGTAGGAATACTCCCTGAAGCACGAATGGCAGCATACAAACTCCCCTCGCAAAAAACCACCTCCTTTCCACTAATATAATCTACTGCATTGCAATAAAAGGGGATCTCAAAATCCTCGATTTGACAGTCTTGAACTACTTTTTTCAAGGCATTGTACACCTTTTCTCCCTTGATAAATCCTCTAGAGGAAAAAGTAAAATCCATCAAAGAAAACACATCCAGCCGGTCCAAATGGCAAATCCAATCTTTGAATTCGGCCATTTTCCCAGCAGCATACATCCCTCCAACTAGAGCTCCTGCAGAGCAGCCAGCAATTTCGGCAATGTGATAGCCTCGCTTTTCCAGCTCTTCGATTACACCGACGTGCGCTAATCCTCTTGCACCGCCACTGCTCAAAACCAATGATACCGATTTCCTTTTCTCCATACTTATTCCGGGAATAAACAACTAAATTGGCGCCGAAAAACCCTCAACGAAAGTACACATTATGAGCCAATTTAAACCCTTCCACCTCGCTTTCCCGATACGGGATATCGCAGAAACCCGGGCATTTTATGGAGATCTTCTTGGCTGCGAGATCGGTAGAAGCACTGATAAATGGATAGATTTCAACTTCTTTGGTCACCAGCTATCTGCACATATCAAACCTGAAGAATTAGCCTTGGCGCATACCAATACAGTGGATGGGAAATATGTACCCGTTAGGCACTTTGGAGCAATCTTACCATGGGAAGAGTGGCACGAATTAGCTGATAAACTGAAATCTCACGGAATAGAATTTGTAATTGAACCATATATCCGATTTAAAGGCGAAGTAGGGGAGCAGGCGACCATGTTCTTTTTAGATCCTTGTGGAAATGCGCTGGAATTCAAATCCTTTCAGGATGATACTCAGATTTTCGCCAAGTAACACGAAGCTTTGAAAAATCACTACTTAGATACAGGCATAGGTCGAATGATAGAAATAGAGGGTAGAGAACATCTCTATTTCAGTGGAACCTCCTATCTGGGAATTGTTCAAAACAATGACTTCCTGGACATTTTGGCTGATCGGCTGTTTGATTTTGGCTCCAATCATGGACAAAGCCGACTCAATAATATTCGACTCCTTATTTTCGATGAATTCGAAGAGGCCTTTGCCGCATCAGCAGGTGCTCCTTCCGCAGCAGTTTTTAGCTCAGGCTATCTGGCAGGAATAGCCGCATGGAAATCATGTTATAAAAATGCCGATCTCATCTGGATTGCACCAGACGCACATTCGGCTATTGTGCCAGATGATTTATCTCCTTCTACTCAATTAAATTTTACACAATGGAAAAAATCCTGCTTAGAACAGTCTGAAGAGCTATCTCAACGCAAAATCCTACTAATCGGAAATGCGCTAGACCCTTTTCTATGTGAGATTCATGATTATAATTGGGTGAAGTCCATCGCTAAAAAACACGAAGTCACTTTGCTGATAGACGATAGTCATGCCTTCGGCACCATTGGTAAAAGCATCTACGGTACTTACGAAAACTGGGATGATCCGAACATCAATCTTGTTGTGACAGGCTCACTAGGAAAAGGGTTAGGCCTGCCCGCTGGGATAATCTTAGGTAATGAAAAACACTTGGAAACCATCAAGTCAACTCCGCTTTTTGGAGGAGCCTCACCTGGGTCACCAGCGCACTTGAGCACTTTTCTGGATATGGAGCATATTTATTTGGAGGCGAAAAGCTGGCTGGAAGATGCCTGTGGAATATTCGCCCAAGAGACAGCCGAGATTGCTCAAATCAGCGGAAGTCGGGCATTTCCGGCATTTGCGTATTCAGATTCCTCTTGGGTGAAAGAATTTGAAAAAGCAGGCATCATCACTTCTTCTTTTCCATACCCTACAGCAGAAAGTCCATCTGAGAACAGAATCGTGATTTCAGCCTTTCATGAACTAGGTGATATCATGTATCTCAATCAAATCATCCAAGGGTTGGTCAAGTAAGTGAGCCTTCAGCCATTTTACTTCCCTTCGAAAAATTGATAAATTTAAAAACCATGGAAGTATCAAAGGGCAAAGAACGATTCGAAAGGCATTTCACTCCTTACTTCAAGTCTTGGTATACACTCACGCTCCCAGATGCTGTACTCTTCGCTTTGGCAACAAATTTCACAATTAATAGAGCTATTTCATGGGAATTTATCGTTGAAAGAAACTTCTATTCTACATTCATCTGGTATCTTATTCTCACCAGTATCTCGAACTATTACATTTTCTATAGACCTAACTTGAGGTATCATCAGAGTTCAAGTAAAAATTCAAGTTAAATGAAAAAACCACCTTTCCTTTTTCGCTCATTTTTCAACTTTTGGTTGGCAGTAATACTACCTGCTAGCCTTATCACCACCATAGTTTTCCAATTAGTTAAAGGCGACTCAAACTGGCTTGAATTCATCAAATTACCTTCTACCTATGTCAAAATCCTGATATTCCAGATAGTTTTTGGAGCTTGGATGTATTTCAAAGAGTATAAGCCTAAGTCAGCTAAAATTAAAGAAGAAGCTTAATCAGGATCGATCAAGCAAAGACAATTCACAGCATGAAAAAGAATCAATCCAAGCCACAAACTTCAAAAAAGCCAACCCCATTAATATACCGTTCCTTTCTCAACTTTTGGCTCGTAGTAGTGCTTCCTGCAACGCTGGCCGCTTTAGTTGTTTCGAAGCTCTATTACAATAACACCATCAATTTTGAGCCGCTAAAAGAACCAGGAACTTGGCTGTACTTTGCTATCCTACAGGTATTCACAGGCTTTTTCACCTACCTGTGGGTTTATAGAACTAAATCGAAGCAGTACAAAAGCTGATAATATTTATCTTAGGGCAAACAACAACCCAGATGAATACGCTACGCTTCCTTCTATTATTTTTGGCTTTCTTGCCAACAGTCTCTTTTTCCCAAAATCTAGCTGAAAAACTTGGCTATGATAAAGATGCTAAACTCCTAATCATTCACGCCGATGATGTGGGTGTGTCGCATTCCCAGACCAAAGCGACTTTCGATGCAATGAAAAAGGGCTTGGTAACTTCCACAAGCATGATGGTTCCTACAGGTTGGTCAGCGGAAGTAGGGGAAATGGCGAAGGAAATGCCTGACGCGGATATCGGAATTCATATTACTCTGACGAATGAATGGCATAATTTCAACTGGGGACCCGAGGCTGGAAGAATGGCTGTCCCTGGATTGGCAAATGAGAAAGGACATATGTATCCTGATTGTGCGCAAGTAACTGAAAACGCAAGCCCTGAGGAAGTAGAGAAGGAAATCAGAGCGCAGATCAAAGCTGCCAATCAGATGGGAATCACTCCTTCGCATTTGGATTCCCATATGGGCTGCATTTTCTATGGACGACCAGAATATTTAAAATCCTATTTGAAAATTGCGCAGGAGCTGAACATCCCCGCTATGATTAACCAGCAAATGGTAGACGGAATCATTAAGCCAAATTCTTCATTATTTGAAGGAATTAATGTGAATATGTTTCCAATAGTCGATCAACTTTTTATGGCTGAACCAAATGATTATAATACCGGAATGGAAGCTTTTTACACCAAATCACTCAATAATCTAACCTCTGGATTGAATGTGATATTAGTCCACTTAGCGTTTGATGATGAAGAAATGAATGCTGTGACGAAGGGTCATGATACGTATCATGCACCATGGAGACAAGCCGATTACGATTTTTTTACCAGTGAAAAAGCCAGAGAATTGCTAAACAAGAATAATGTGAAATTAGTGACCTGGAGAGAGGTAGGCAAAACGATGTAAATAATTTAATAGAAACCGATTCACTTTATCTCACCAAAAGCCGTAATAATCAAGCTCCTACTCCCTCCATTTCTCCGAAATTCACACAAATAAATTCCCTGCCAAATACCTAGGTTGAGTTTTCCACCAGAAATGGGGATTTGTAAGGCTGTGTCAAAAAAACTGGCTTTAATGTGCGCAGGCATATCATCAGGCCCTTCGTACGTGTGGATAAACCGTGGATAAGATTCTGGAATTAACTCATTTACGAAGGTTTGGAAGTCCTTTCTCACCGTAGGATCAGCATTTTCATTGATAGTCAAAGCGGCTGAAGTATGTTGGATAAAAACCTGAAGAAACCCAGTTTTAATCTGGGCTATTTCAGGAATCGCTTCTTCTATTTTATCAGTGATCAAATGATAGCCTGATGGGTAGGATGGTAAACGAAGTTTGTGCTGGAAAAACTGAGTCATATCATAAAGATAAAATTCAGTTAAGCAGATTTACCTATTCTTTCGCTGAAAAATGAAATTTGGTCCGTCACACTCACTCCAGCTACCCGAGATAGTTTTTGAATCCACAACTACAAAAGGCTCATAATTCTGACCACAATAATGAATCAAATTACGTCCTGACTCTTCATTGAGTTTTATGGATGCAGCATCATAATTCAAAGAAATATAGGTCCTGTCATACGTGCTATCGTCAATTTCATAGGTTCCAGTCAATCGAAAGTCTCCTATGTTTTTGACAAATGACCCGTTTTTCTCCAGTCTATAATTATAAATAGAATCTGTAATTGGGATTAGTTCTGGATCAGCCACCCATGAACTTTTATATCCAATCAAGGACCATTCCTGAGGCATTTTTGAAATATCAGGATTGTCTGCTTTTTCACATGAGAAAAGAACAAAAGAAATGAAAAGGGGAAGTAAATACTTTTTCATGGTAACTAGTTTGATTACGTTTTCACCTCTAGACTCAAACTATGTCTGAGGTATAGTAGGTAAAAGTTATTAAGTATATGCAAATCCTGTACGCATACTCCCCGCAATCCGCTACAGATTAAATTTTTTCAATTAAGTTTTCGAGCACTCCAACCTCATCAATTCCAATTCTCACTTTGTCGCCAACTTCCAACGTAAAATCGTCCGGTACGATACCTGTTCCAGTCATCAGAAAGCAACCTATAGGAAAAGTATTTCCTTTGAAAAGCCAGCCGGCTAATTCCTTTGGCTTACGCTTCAGCTGAGTCAGAGGGGTTTCACCTACAAAAGCTAACACATCATCTCGAAAGATTTCCAATCGGATATTGGCAGTTTCTTCAATGGCTTTTTCAGTAAGGAAAATACAAGGCCCGATCGCAGCACAACCTGCATAAACCTTCGCCTGAGGCAAATAGAGTGGGTTTTCTCCTTCAATACTTCTGCTACTCATGTCATTTCCACAGGTATAGCCTTGGATTTTTCCAGATGGAGAAATCACCAATGTCAACTCTGGCTCCGGCACGTCCCAAGTAGAATCTTTTCGGATATTTACCGCTGCACCTGGGGCCGAAACTCGGCTCGCTGTTGCTTTGAAAAACAGCTCTGGACGGTCTGCATGGTATACTTTGTCGTAAAAATCTGCTCCACCAGCATCTTGGGATTCCTCCATTCTAGCAGTACGACTTCGGTAATAAGTCACACCAGCGGCCCAGATTTCCTGATTTCCCATAGGTGCCAAAATCCCTTTTTTAAGAATTTCTTCACCTTCTTCTGCAGAAATTTCTTTCCACGATTTGGATTCCGTTGTTAAGTGGTCTTTTAGGTTTTCTTGAGCCAGTAGCTTGTCCCAATCTTGTGCAGGGCCTAAAAAAGTTTGATTTTGATACTGTAAAAGGGTGCCCGAAGGCAGTTTATAGATTTTCATAGGTTAATAGGGTTTGACCAGAAATTTAGGAAAAAGATTTGACAGATAAGACAAATAGTCTAGAGTAAGGCTTTTTGATTCTCATACTAGTTATGCTTGGGTAGAAATAATTTTCCAATCCACAGATTTGCGAAGCAACTTTTCCCGATTACCTTTGCTTCAAGATCATAGGGGGTGCCTTAACAAAACGGGCTGAGATCATACCCATACGACCTGATCCGGATAATGCCGGCGAAGGGAAATGAACAAGCGTAGCAACGAATAAAATCAAACCTAAGAAGCGGTACCCTTCTGGATTTTTGATTTTGTTAGTGTTACAGGGTAAACAAATACGGTAAGCTTCCCTAAAGCTTTCTCATGTTTCACTCAATCTCCCGAAAGGGAAAATTACACATGAAAAAAGTACTGTTAAACTTGGCTTTATGCCTGTTTGCAATTTCCACCTGGGCACAAAGCAGCCTCAACGGAAAAGTCTTGGACTCCTCCACAGGCGAACCATTAATAGGTGCATCTGTCTGGACCGAAAAACAAGGCCGGGGCGCTGTCACCGATGAAAACGGAAATTTTACAATTACCAAATTAAAAGAAGGAGAAATTCAACTCCGGGTATCGTATGTTGGCTTTGAAACACTTCAAAAAAGCCTCAGCGTCCCTTTAACCGGCGAATTAAGTTTGCGGCTAAATCCAACAGATCTCCTTTCGGAGGAGTTTATTGTATCTGCCACTAGAGCTTCAGCCACTACACCAACTACCTTTCAGACTATTGACAAAGCGGAATTGGCCAAAAGAAACCTAGGTCAGGATATTCCGATTTTATTGAATTTCACTCCGTCAGTAGTGACAAATTCTGATGCAGGAGCAGGTATTGGCTACACCAGTATGAGTATTCGGGGATCTGACCAAAGCCGAATCAACGTAACTGTGAATGGAATTCCGATGAATGATGCGGAGTCGCATGGTGTTTTCTATGTCAACATGCCAGATTTTGCATCGTCAGTGGATAACCTACAGATTCAGCGAGGAGTGGGAACCTCTACAAATGGCGCCGCAACATTTGGTGCTAGTTTGAATTTCCAAACAGATACGCGCCAGGATGAACCCTATGCAGAAATTCTAAACTCTGCCGGATCATTCAATTCCTGGAGACATACCGTCAAAGCAGGGACAGGATTACTGAATAACCGATTTGCTGTAGATGCACGATTATCCAAAATCACCTCTGATGGCTATGTAGACCGAGCATTTTCTGATTTGAAATCCTTCTTTGTATCTGGAGGATACTATGGTGAAAACCATGTCGTGAAACTGAATGTCTTTTCCGGTAAAGAACAAACTTATCAAGCTTGGTATGGACTTCCAGAATCAAAACTGGAGAATGACCGTACATTCAACTATTACACCTACGACAATGAAACGGATAATTACCAGCAAGATCATTATCAGCTGATCTATACTGGTAAAATCGGAAGCAACTGGAAAACTAACGCCGCGCTTCATTATACCTATGGACGTGGATATTATGAGCAATATCGAGAGGATGATGACTTTGCAAGCTATGCATTACCTGATGTAGAAATTGGAGGAGAAATAATCTCCAGCACGGATATTATCCGCAGAAGATGGCTGGACAACGACTTCTTTGGAGGAATCGCTTCGATCAATTACATCTCTGATGATGGTAAATGGGATGTGATCCTAGGTGGTGGAGCCAATCGCTACGATGGTGACCATTTCGGAGAAATCATATGGGCAAGAGTCGCAGGAGAAACGAATATTCGAGATCGCTATTATGACAACAATGCCGTCAAAGACGATCGCAATATCTATCTAAAAGCGACGCATGAAGTTACGCCGGGCTTATTCCTTTTCGGTGATTTGCAGCTCCGTGGAATCGACTATTCATTTTCTGGAGTCAATGATGATCAAAGGATAGTAGATGGAGAGGAAAAATACACCTTTTTCAATCCTAAATTTGGATTGAGCTATGAGCGAAGCAATGGACAAGTTTGGTATGCGAGTTATGCAGTGGCCAACCGTGAGCCTAAAAGATCGGATTTCACAGATAACCCGATCACTGAAATCCCAAAACCAGAACGACTGAATGACATTGAAGCAGGTGTGAGAGCTCAGAAAGGCAAGTTTAACTACAATGCCAATTTCTATTTTATGGATTACAAAGATCAGCTAATATTAACTGGCCAAATCAATGATGTTGGGGCTTACATCCGAGAGAATGTAGCTAAATCTTACCGGGCTGGAATCGAGCTGTCGGGAGGTTACCAAATTTCGAAGGCCCTTACTGTGGGTGGAAATCTGACACTAAGCCAAAACAAGATCAAGGAGTTTACCGAATATGTGGACGATTATAGCACAGAAGAATTCCAGCAAGAGGCGTTTACTTACGAGGATACAGACATTGCCTTTTCTCCAAATGCGATTGCATCTGCAATCATTGAGTATAAGCCTATCCAAAATCTTTCGTTGAACTGGATGTCCAAGTACGTTGGAAAGCAGTTTTTGGACAATTCGGCGAATGACAGTAGATCCTTGGACTCTTTCTTCACGAATGACATTCGAATCAGCTACCAAGTTCAGCCAAGGTTCTTCAAAAGCCTAGAAGTGAATTTGATGGTCAACAACATCTTCAATGAAATGTATGAGCCGAATGGATACACGTTTAGCTATTTCGTACCAGGAGAAAGCCAGAAAGAATTGGTGACGGAAAACTACTATTACCCGATGGCGGGAACCAACTTTATGTTGGGATTGAATCTGAAGTTTTAAGAATTATTTAGGGGAGAAAAATCTTTCTTCCCTAATTTTTTAAATCCCTAAAGCCTCCCTTATTTCCTCTATTGCTACAACAGCATCTTTTTCTCTCCCATAATCAAGCGCCAAAAACTTAGTGCCATTCGCAAGCAAGACACATTTATAAATGGTGACTTCACCAGAAAGGGTGGGAGTAATCCCATTTGGGATATTGGTGGCGCGAAAACTATGCAGAATAAATTCTGCATGCTCGATTTTAGGTAGCTCCTTCCATTCTCCAATTTTGAACCAAAAAACACTTTGGTATTCTTTGAATCTACTCCGATCAAACTCAATGAGAATTCCTGAATAGGTAGATAGACTCAAAATTCCAAGGAAAAGAAAAATTCCAACAATCATATACAGTGTAAATGGATCAGTCTCGTTCTCAATAAAATTCGAAGTAATCCATATAATCAAAGCGATTGAAACCAGCGAAATTCCCACTAGGTGAGAGCCATTCCAAAGCGTTCGTTTTTTGTAGTTGAAATACCTCGTTTGATTACGATCAGGTAGATTTAACATGCTTCTTTTTCTTAATTAACACTAATGCAATCACGGAGTATATCAACAGATATTTATATAGATCTTGTGAAATGGTAAACTGGAGATTCTGCATGAACCTAATCGTATGCTCATAGAAACTCGCAGAAATCAGATGTAACAAGCCTGCAAAAAGTAGCATGTGGATAAGTGTCGCTACAAGCACAAAAATGAATCGCTTTAAAAAGAGATTTGGAAGTTTATCATGTATAGAAACCTTCTGAAATAGCCAATTCAATAGAAAAGATACCGGCAGAATCAAAACCCAGAAGCTATTAATAAGAACGGATTCCGAAGCGAAAAATGGATACTCGTTAGTTCTGGAATTCAAAAAATCCTGAAAAATCGTAACCAGTAAAACCAGAACCAAGACGACGAGGTATTTTAGCGTCGCTTTGATTCTAGGTTTCTTCTGGAGAATATTCATCTGTTTGTTTATTTTTTAATTGCCATAACCTGTCCCTTGAGGAAGGAAATGGGATGGAGTTGTGTCAATTTCATAAGGCTAGGATTTAGCTGTCAACAGCGCAAATAACTTCTCATTCACATAGTAATTTCCGGTACCAAGTTTCTCCTTACGCAGCACACCGTCCTCGGCAAGCTTATTAAGATAGTTTGCAGCAGTGATTCTCGAAACTCCCAAGTCCTGTACAATAAATTCGATCTTTGTATATGGATGTTTGAACAAATTATTCAACAGTTCCTGAGAGTAAAACTTATAGTTATCCCGAAGTTGAATCTTCATTTCAGCCATCTGAACTTTCAGGTTTTCTATCAAAACGATCGTTTCCCGTGCGGTGTTTTCCACTCCTGAAATCATATAAGATAACCAACCTTCCCAATCTCCATTTTCCCGAACAGCCTGGAGTAGTCTGTAATAATCCGTCTTGTTACGGATAATATGACTACTGAGGTAAAGTATCGGAAGTTTTTGCAAGCCCGACAGGATAAGATACAAAATATTCAAAATCCTTCCTGTCCGTCCATTTCCATCATAGAATGGATGAATACTCTCAAACTGAAAGTGGATTATCGCCATCTTCACCAGTGGATCCAAATCGCTCAGTTCGGATTCATTGATAAACTGCTCCAGGTTTGACATCAGCGAAATGATCTCATCAGGGTTTTGTGGAGGGAGATAGACCGTTTCGCCTGTTTGTGCATTCTTAAGTGCGGTGCCTGGCAGTTTTCGAAATCCTGCATTATTCCCCTCCAAGATCTCTTGGATCTGAAGGATTATCTGATTTGTCAATAGCCCTTGAGTATCTACCAACTCAAATCCACGCTTCATCGCCGCCACGTAATTTTGGACTTCTTTGATCGCAGGAGACATAGACTCAAACTCCAGGTCTGACTTGAAAAGCTCATCGTGCGTGGTGATGATATTCTCCACGGCCGAGCTATCCTTGGCCTCTTGAATAGCCAGTGTATTCAGTAAAATTTCATGATTGGGAATAGAATAAACCAATCCTTTCAGCTCCGCCAACGCCGCATGCGCAGTAGGAAGTTGCTTGAGAATTGTCCTTGTTTCCAGTTCGTCTGTGTAAGGAAGAGGGATAAGGTTCCACACCATATGTAAAGATTATCTAATTTTCTTTACAAAGGTAGTCTGATATGTAAAGAAAAGCTATAGTTTCTTTACATATGAAAGGGGGTGTGTATAGATTTTTCGATTTTCTTTACATATAGGAAGGAATATGTAAAGTGGCTTTACATAGGGATTGAAAAATGTAGGAGCGAAAGATTTTTCGCCCTAACAGATCTACGGATATAATCCGCGCCGACCTGCTGGAAAACAAACGTATCAATCCGGAAAAACGCTCTTATCCATTCCCGGCACAATTCGAAGGGCATTCTTGTAATACAACTTCTTCAAAATCTCATCCGAAAGACCTAAGCCATACATTGCCCAGAATGCATGATATTTTTTATAGTAAGGAAAATATTCGTCCTCAGTTTCCAGCACTCGGAAATAAGTATAATACTCCTCTTTGTTGTAGGCATCTTTGCCAAATAACACTCGGTCCTGATACTTTTCGAAAAACTCCTTAGCACGTCTTGGCTGACGGCCAAACTCAGCAATCACAGCACCGATTCCGAAATTGACATTTGGATATTTCTCTAAGTGCTCGCTAGCCTCATCTAGGTCATTTGCCATCCAGCCCATATGTGCATTGATAAAAGTCGTTTCAGGATGCTTCGCAAAAACATCGTGCTGCTCAGCCATAATCTGCTCAAAAGGTGCTGGATTGTCCGCACCCCGCTGACGATTTGGATGAGTTTTTAGTTCTAACCAGCGCTCATTGTTCGCATCCATCGGTTGCCAAAATTGCGCAGGATCTGCCGAGTGAATAATCACCGGAATTCCTAATTCACCAGCTTTCGCCCAAACAGCATCTAGATCAGGATGATTGACGGGTACTCTATTGCCATCTACATCGTTCACATTCAGACCAAGGCTTTTATAGATTTTCAAACCACTTGCTCCCGCTGCCACATCTTCTTCCAGCTCTTTCACCGCAATTCGAGTCCATTCTTTATCTCCAAAACCTGCAAAATTCAAATTGGTAAAGACCATAAATCGTCCTGGAGCATGCGTATTGAACTCCTTGATCATGTCCTTGATATACTCCTGCTGAGAATTGCTATTTCCCCTTCCAAAACCTCTTCCGCTTAGATTGACCAAGACTCCCATGTTAAGCTCATCCATTTCAGCAACTAGCTGATCAATCCTTTCTTCATTAATTCCCCCTTGGTGGCTATGAATATCTACAAAAGGGAACTTTGCTCTTTGCACAGGATGCTCAGGGACTTTGAGAGTAGATGGCGGATTATATTCTTCAAAACTCATTTCCTGGGCATGTGCCGTAAATCCGAACAATACCAGTGCAGATACAAGTAATAGTTTTGTAAAAATATTCATAGACGATGTTTTAGTGTTTACTAGGCTTGCTTACGCAAAATTTTATAAAAGAGTTAAGTATTTTTAAAACATAAAATCCCGAGCCAAGGCCCGGGATTATTAATTTTTGAAATTATCTAGCAGTTCCACCTTGGATCACCTGCCCAAAGAAGATCGCATTCATATAGAGTTTGTTTGTTCCAAACCAGAAGGCCCTGAAGTTCATATTATCTGCAAAAGCAACAATCCTACCTCTTCCAACACCGGATACCTGAATTACTGAACCATTTTGAATTCCAGGAAGATTGGAAGGGTGAAGATAACCCGAAGCTAATGGCTGATCAGTATAAACCAGTGGATTTGCATAAGGGTTTTCCGAAGGCTCCATGAACAAATTATCATTTCTGAATGTATGGATTTCTGTATCGGTATAACCATAGCCAATAGGATGAGTAAGGTCCAGCTTCGCATTGAAAATCGCCCCACCGGTCACTCTTGCCCCGCTTTCATTTTCATAGTCAGCATAGCTTCGCTGTAGACCTGTCACTTTTTCAGCCCCATCACGAAACTTGAAATCCCCCACTTCATTCTGAGCAAGGAATTGGATTGCACCACCCTTGGCAAGCAGTGTTCCTCCACCGGAAATCCACGACTTCAATGTCGCCGCACCAGATTTTCCAAGACTAGAATACCTACCGTCTGGCATTAGGATGACATTGTATCTATCGAGCGTGTTGCCACCGACTCTATCCATAGAAAGTAACGTAATCGGCATTTCGTAGCGCTGATCCAGCAGATGCCAGATCTCTCCCGCTTCATAGCTGTCCACTCCTCCTTCTACCAAAAGAGCTATTTCAGGTTTGTCCAGCGACATCATATTAGGAGAACCAATGTTCAGACCTCCAGTATATCCACTTGTCAATGCGTAGATATCAACCGTTGAAACTTTGGCTATTTCGGAGAGCTTATTGAAAAAAGCCTGATCATCCAATCCGCTTTCTCCTTTTCCAATCAGTAAAGTACCTCTTCCGAACGTCTTGCCATCTGCAGTAGTAAATTCCCCAGTAGCAACTCTTACCTGAAAATCAGCGTCCATTAATTTGAAGGCAGCTTTTGGCGCATAATAATCCGTCCACTCCATCGCATATTGATAGGCACCTGCTTCACCGATTACATTTCCCGGAGTCAAAACAAGGGAACTTTTCGAGATTTCATTCACACTTGCCAAATTCAGAATCTGACTATTCAATGCCATGTAATCCAAGTTGAAAGCCATAGGATATGTCCAAGCAGAAATATCGTAAAATAAGCTATCCTTGAAGGTATTTCTAGTCTCAAACATCGCTTTGATCAGTCTGTATTGAGGTTGATCTGCCGGGACGATATAAGAATTCTCTTTTTCAAATTCCTTTCCATTTACCGTGATATCGTCATTCAGGCTGAATACTTTGATGTCATGCTGAAGGATCAAATCTGCCAAATGATAGCTCCTCGCATCGTCATCTTTGCTTCCAAAAATATACGCCTTGTTGCTATCTCCGTCCACTTCTTTTTTAATGTCGTTGTAAAAATCCTGCATGAACCCATTCAATTCCTGACGCATTTCTTTTGCAGCCTGAAAAGAGGAGAGATTAGCCGTGAATTGATTTCTAATCGTAAAAGGAAAACTTAGCATCCCATTTACACTCTCTTGCAAGTGACCTCTGGAGCTGGCCTGCTCAAACAGAATCCCAATAGAACCTTGCACGTCTGGATAGGTGGATCCTTTACCATAGTAATAGTCATCGTAGCTTTCCTCACTGTAATACATCGAGCCAATCTCATCCAACGCTTTTGCGTGATAAGTCCCGATTTTTTTCGTCAGTTCAAAGTTTTTGGTAGGCGTGAGAGGGTGCATTCTAGCTGGTACACCTGGTTGGAAAAAGAAGGAACTATTCGTTCCCATCTCATGGAAATCCAAGTGAATATTTGGAAGCCAATCTTGAAAAACCCGCACTCTATTTCTGGATTCTGGGTGCTGTACTGGAAGCCAATCCCTGTTCAAATCAAACCAGTAATGATTCGTTCTTCCTCTAGGCCAAGCCTCGTTGAACTCTACATTATTCGGATCACCATTCATGTTATACGACTTGTGCGTATTTACCCAAGAGGCAAACCGGTTCAATCCGTCCGGATTAATTGCCGGATCAAGAAGTAAAACCATGTTGTCCAAATCAGAAGCAATTTCCTTCGCAGCAGCAAAATGATACGCTGCTAATAAAGAAGCATTGGCACCGCTAGGTTCATTTCCGTGAACAGAATACCCCATGAACATCACAATAGGCATATTTGCTACATCAGCTGAAGAGCCGGCATCCCGAAGTTTTTTTCGGTCAGCTTTGATCTGATCAATCTTTGCAAGATTGGATGGAGAGGTAATTGTCAGAAGTACCTGAGGTCTCTTCTCGTAAGTTCTCCCGGTTTCTTCAAAAATCACGCGGTCAGAGGCGTCAGCCACGGCTTTCATATACATGACCAATTGATCATGACTCACATGCCATTCTCCGACTTCGTATCCCAAAACTTCCTTTGGAGTTGGGATTGATTCATCGTAAGTGTATCCTTTCGGTAAATAATAGCTTAAGTCGACCTGAGCGTAAGTACAGAGCGCAAAAAAGGATAAAAGCAGCGAAAGCAGGCTTCTCTTCATAATGGTTGGTGGTTTAACTTTTAGCTAAATTCTTATTTTGATTACTCAAAAAAAGCTATTTTGGTTCAATGGTAAAAATAACTGAAGAGAACTTATGGATTTAATATCACCAGGAAACGGGCTTGTTTACTGGCAAACAGCAACTTTCTTAGTTATGGTAGGCTATTTCTCCTTTTGGGTCTATGCATTAATCGACATGATTCGTGCAGATTTCAAAGAGCAGCACATGCAGCTGATCTGGGCACTGATGATTTTATTCGTACCAGTAATTGGGACCTTTTTGTACCTAAGTATGAATAGAAGGACTAAACGCGGTTTTAGAAAATTCACTCCAACCTTTTCATCTCAACAAAACACTAAATGACACTTTCTTTTATTCAAAACATGGGCGGAGGCTCGATGATGATTTTCCTTTTATTTGGTCTACTCTATACTGTTCTATGGATTTACTGTTTGGTAGACGTGTTGCGTTCAGACTTCAAAGATCCTAACATGAAGATAATCTGGGTAGTAATTCTACTTTTCGCTCAGGGAATTGGTCCACTCGTTTATTTAGTCATGGGCAAAAGCACAAAAACCACTTACTCTTCCTGACATGTTTGGACTTGGAGCTATCGGATTAATAATCTATGCAATTACCATTTTTGATGTGGTGAGCAGTAAGTTCGCAAACCCAAATGACAAGTTAATTTGGATCGTCATCGTGGTTTTACTTCCGCTTGTAGGTGCCATTCTTTGGTTTTTGGTGGGAAGGGGGAAAAGGATTTGAAATCAAAATACTTTTCGATGTACGCCTTTAAGAGCCATTAAAGCATGAGAAGTCTTTTTCTATACTATAAGCAAATCAGCAGTTTCAATATTCCTTTTTCATTACTCGTCGCTTTCTTAGCCTATATAAACGGTGGCAGTTTTGATGTTTTCTTTTTCCTACCACTATTGACAATTGGGTACCTACTCGCTCTTTATCTATTTGAAGTAAGGTATGCGCATCAGTATTTCTTCTATTTCAATTTAGGTCATGAAAAGTTAAAATTGATTGGCTTTACTTTCGGGGTAAATGCAGCAATTGCCCTTACCTATTTCCTTATTTTTTAACTGCCTATGACTCATCACATCTTAGAAGTAGATAGTCTGATCAAGTCCTTTGGCCATAAACATTTACTTACTGATATCTATCTTAAATGCACCACAGGAGAGGTGATTGGAATTTTAGGTAGAAATGGAACAGGCAAATCCACTTTACTTCAGATAATTTTTGGGTCAACTGATGCAGAAAGTAAAAGCATTAGGATAAACGGTAAATTCCTGGAAAAAGCATTTTCAGATGGAGATAAAATAGCCTATCTACCTCAAGGCAATTTCTTGCCAAATGGCTTATCTGTTTCCTCGGTCATTCGAACATTCCTTGTAGAAGAAGACAGAAGAAACTCAGTTTCTGTTAATGCTCGAATAAAGCCTATTCTCAATAAAAAAATCTCTGCACTTTCTGGCGGTGAAAAACGATACCTTCAAGTACTGCTGATTCTCAATCTTCCAACGGCATTTGCCTTGCTTGACGAACCTTTTTCCCAGGTAGAACCACTCTACAGAACGGACATCAAAGCACTCATTGATTTACATAAACAAGAAAAAGGCATCATCATTACTGATCACGATTACCTTAATCTGATGGATGTTAGCGACAAAACCTTCCTGCTTACGGGAGGAGCGCTGAAGCCAATATTGGAAACAAAACAACTCATCGAATACAATTACCTGCCTCCTGAGAAGTCCGAAAAAGAGGCAGAAGCTGATGATGAGCATTTTCTTATTGACAAGCAGACGTCGAAAGATCTGGGTCTAGCTATCAACTACGATGAGGAAAGTTTACTTTCTCTATTTGAAAAGCCAGAATCAAAAGGTGGAAAAGCTTACTTGGAAAAGTTGTTTGGCAATCCAACGAAAAGCAAAATCCTCCTTCAAAATAGACAGGAATCTATAAAATTCTTTCAGCAAAATGATGGCCTACTGAGGCTTGACAGAAAGCAACTTGATTTTATTACTGTCTACTTGGAGTCTGGCATAGCAATGAATTCTTCCCAATACAGTTCGCTGTCAATCTATCTGAAAAACAAGTATCGCACTTCAAACAATTTTTACATCCAAGAAACAGGGATGCAACATGTGTTTGAATTTTTGAAAGAAGCATTACAACTGGCTACTAAAATCCAAGACCTGAACCCTAATTGGTATCTATCCAATCTTGCTTATCAGATTCAAGAGCAAATCAAAAGCAGCAACTTGCGGGACTTTATGGATTCCTATGGCCAAAAACCGCTTTACCTCCATTTTTCAGAGTTTGATTTTATGTTGAGAAATAAGGGCAAGGAGCAGCTCATCTGGTTGCTCGAACGCTTTTATGAATTTGATGCATACATCGCAGTAGCTCAGACAAGTAAAAAATTAAAATTCGCTTTTCCTGAATTTGAGGACACTCAGAGCTCTGTAATAGAAATTGAAGGGCTGTTACACCCAAAGCTGGTTAAAGCTGTTGGTAATGATTTCACTATTTCAGCGAAAGAAAATATGTGTTTTCTAACAGGAGCAAACATGTCAGGTAAATCTACTTTCCTCAAGGCCTTCGGCTTGGCTATTTATCTTGCCCATTTGGGATTCCCTGTTCCTGCTTTCAAAATGAAAACGAGTATTTTCGACGGGATTTTCACCACGATCAATCTCGCTGATAATATTAATCATGGACTCAGTCATTTTTATAGTGAAGTAAAGCGAGTAAAGGAAGTAGCGAGTGAGATCAAAAATGATAAAAATCTAGTCGTCATTTTCGATGAGCTATTTCGTGGCACCAATGTAAAAGATGCCTCCGCTGCTTCTTCCATGATAATTTCTGCTATGGCCCAGCAGCCTGGAAGTGTCTACATTATTTCTTCGCACATCATGGAGATTGCCCAGGAATTGGAAAAGCAAAAAAACATCTTCTTTAAGTGCTTTGATGTGAGAGTAGTTAACGACGAAGCCATTTACACTTACAAGCTTGTAGATGGAGTTTCCAAAGACAGTCTAGGTTTGCACATTGTCATCAAAGAGCAAATAGTAGAATTACTAAAGGGTAATAATCTAACCTCCTAATTATAGATATGCTTCAACGCCCCAGTGAGCTCTGGACATTCATACTCAAATCCCGCTTTTTGGATTTTTTGAGAAGAAACCCGATTTCCACCAAGAACCATCGCGGCCATTTCGCCTAAAACTAACTTGAGAACGAATCCTGGCACTCCAATTCCCACATAAGGTTTGCCCTTTTCTTTTGCAGCAGCCTTGGTAAGTTCTTGATTGGTGGCTGGATTAGGAGCGACTGCATTAAAAACACCTTGTAGCGTAGTCTTTTCCAAAGCAAAGACAAACATCCTTGCCAGATCTTCAATAGCGATCCAACTCATCCACTGATCTCCTTTTCCCAGAGGCGCAGCTATTGGTGGCTTCATCATTTCTCCAAGTGCACCACCATTTGCATCTAGCACAATGCCTATTCTCAGCATTACTGTGCGAAGGTGCAATTCTTCCATTTTCTTCACTTCATTTTCCCAAGAGACGACCACTTGAGCTAAAAAATCTGATCCTGACTCATTAGTTTCATCCATCAAAGATGTTCCGGTATCAAACCCGTAATACCCCACAGCAGAAGCCGAAATAAATGTGTTAGGCTTTTCTGTAGCTTTTTCGATGGCATCAAATAGCAATCGTGTACTTTGAATCCTGGAGTCAAGAATAATCTTCTTCCGTTCATCAGTCCAGCGCTTCTCAGCGACTCCAGCACCAGCTAGGTGAATGACAGCATCTGCCCAGTCCATGGCCTCAGGATCTATGGTTTGCTTTTCCACGTCCCAAACAAAAGATTTATGTTTTTGCTGAGATCTACTGAGCCAGGCCACGGAATATCCTTTCAGTTCCAGCAGCTGAGTGATTTTATGGCCAATGAGCCCTGAACCTCCGGAAATAAGAATATTTTGCATAATTGGGTGATTTGTATTTAGATAACCCTTGAACCTCCAAATAAGTTGGTCGTTCTAAAATGATTTAGGGTTAATAATGCCTCATTAAATTCAATATCTATTCCTAATTTGGCCTAACTAATTGAAAAAACTAGTTTGAACAGCATTTCTATTTTTCGGTATATACGACTTTGGATTGTTTTAGGCCTTTTGGTAGGCTTGCTTTCAGGTGCTGCATCGGCTATTTTTTTGATTGTTCTTAATTGGGCGACTACATATCGCGAATCTCATCTCTGGATCATCGCCCTGCTACCTATTGCGGGATTTGTGATCGGATGGACCTATTATCGCTTTGGGGAAAATTCGGTGAAAGGAAACAATCTTTTGCTGGATGAACTTTACAAAACTGAAAAGCCGATTCCGCTTAGAATGACTCCTTTGGTACTTTTTGGGACAATTTTGACACATTTATTCGGTGGATCCGCTGGTCGCGAAGGCACAGCAGTGCAGATGGGAGGCTCGCTTGCGGATCAGCTCACTAAGTATTTCAAGTTGAATCCAGAAGACAGAAGGGTAATTTTAATAGCCGGAGTAGCCGGAGGATTTGCCTCTGTTTTTGGTACACCACTAGCAGGAGCTATTTTCGCTTTAGAATGGATGCTTCATAGAGAAATTCGTTGGAAATCGCTGTTTCCAGCTTTCTGGACTGCTTTTGTGGCCCACTGGGTCTGCGCTTACCTTTTTGCTGTTGGACATACACACTATTCCATAGCATTGGTTCCTCCACATACCTTGATGAACTTACTTTGGGTGATTCCTGCTGGAATAGCTTTCGGGTTTTCCGGGAGATTATTTGCCCAAAGCACTCATTTTTTTTCTCATCAATTTTCCCACTTCATAAAATATCCACCCCTTCGCCCGGTCATAGGCGGACTGGTGATCGCGGGAATTGTATACATTTCGGACAGTACGACCTACATAGGTTTGGGCGTTCCGAGGATAGTAGAAGCCTTCGAGACTCCACTTCCTTGGTACGACTGGTTGGCAAAAACTGGCCTAACCAGCTTTACACTTGGAGCCGGCTTCAAAGGAGGGGAAGTCACTCCATTGTTCTTTACTGGCGCCACGCTTGGCAATGCACTCGCCACTTGGATTCCGCTTCCTCTTGCTTTACTTGCTGGGATGGGATTTGTAGGGGTTTTTTCTGGAGCGACCAATACGCCCATGGCCTGTACGGTGATGGGGATGGAATTATTCGGATATGAATCTGGAATATATTTGGGAATTGCCTGCTTGATCGCCTACCTTTTCAGTGGTAAATCAAGTATTTATTCCTCACAAAATTTGGATAAGAAATTTCATTTGTATCCTGCTGAAGGGATTTTTACCTTTTCCAGAAATAAGTCCCAAGAGAAAAATTGATATTCCTATAAAGTCTATTTCTAATCCATGAAATTCAAGCTGAAAATTTTTTCTAACCCTGATCGCAATATCATCTTTCTCAATAAGGTGATTAAGGTGCAGGAGAAAGTAGTTCAGATCAGCAGTATTTTTGCGTTTGGTCTCTTGCTATTTCATTTTGGGTATTCTACAGATCCGCAAAATGAGGTCACTGCTTCTGAGCTCTTCAATATTTCTCTTATCCTCATAGGAGTTGGTTATTTTATTAGGGTATTATTAGTAGAAAAATCCATCTTCCCTGCACGAGTAATTCTTGAGTTACTTCTTTCACTATTAATGATTCTTACAGCGCTAGTCCGCTGGAATGTGCTGGGAAATGAAATGACCCAATTGGTTTTGGATTTCACAGCACATTACCATCTCATTAATGGTCTGGTCATCGTCTTATTTTTTATAGAGCTCAGCAAATTTAGTCTCACCATAAATGAACTAAAACTCAGCCCTTCATTAGTTTTTATACTCTCTTTCATTCTGCTCATCTTAGTTGGAACAGGCCTACTCAGCCTTCCTGAAGCGACTACCAGAGATATAAGCTTCATAGATGCCTTATTCACGGCGACTTCGGCTGTATGTGTCACTGGCCTGATTGTATTGGATACTGCCAAAGATTTCACGTTTTTTGGTCAGGTAGTTATTATGATTTTGTTCCAAATTGGTGGACTTGGGATCATGGTATTCACGAGTTTTTTCGGTTTCTTTTTTAAGGGTAGTTATTCCATAGAAAACCGTCTTTTCATCCGCGATTACATCAATGAGAACAATGTAAATGAGATTTACACAACCCTATTTAAAATCATTTCTTTTACTGTTTTGGTGGAAGGATTTTGCGCCTTTTTGATCTATCATTTTACCGACTCTGCACAGTTTTCAGGCCGAGGAGATCAGTTATTCTTTTCGCTTTTCCACGCGATCTCAGCTTTTTGCAATGCAGGGTTTTCTACGCTCAGCAACGGGCTCTATCAGGAAGGATTCCGTGAAGCTTATAATATGCACTTGGCGATTGCTCTGGCAATTGTGCTTGGTGGAATAGGCTTTCCAGTAGTATTAAATTACTATTCTTATGTCAAGCATGTGATCGTAGGGAAGGTCAAGAGCATTTCAGGGATAGAAAAATATCGGCATACACCAAGAGTTTCCAGTGTCAACACACGTCTGGTAATCTATACCACGGGCATCTTACTTATCCTCGGGATGGCCGTGTATGCCATATCAGAATACGATGCTACACTGAAAGGTCTTAGTCCTTATGGAAAATTTGTTACAACAATTTTTGGTGCTGTTACTCCTCGGACTGCCGGGTTCAACACAGTAGATATGAGAGGATTGGCTGTTCCTACAATATTGATTTACCTCTTCCTGATGTGGATCGGAGCTTCACCAGGCTCAACAGGTGGTGGCCTTAAGACCAGTACCTTTGCTGTGGCTATGCTCAATACATTCAGTATTGCTTCAGGGAAAACCAGAGTTGAAGTTTTTAGAAGACAGATTACTAATGAAACCCTAAAAAAAGCTTTCGCTGTAATCTCCCTTTCTGTTCTAGTAATAGGCCTTGGTGTGTTTCTCCTAATGATATTTGATCCTCAACTTCCAATGATTGATGTTGCTTTTGAGGTGTTTAGCGCGTTTTCAACCGTGGGCCTGACGCTAGGAATTACTCCACAGTTGAGCCTTGGAAGTAAAGTGGTACTGATGGTAATCATGCTCATCGGAAGGGTGGGAACACTCACGATTTTAATTGCAATCGTCCGTAGGATAGGAGAACAACGGTACAAATACCCTGAGGAAACCGTTTATATAACGTAATCGAGAAGACATGAAATATATAATAGTAGGAATTGGAAATTTCGGAGGCTATCTAGCCAAGCGCTTGACTAATCTCGGTCATGAAGTCATTGGAGTGGACTCCAGTGAAAGTCGGATAGAATTGATCAAGGATAGCATCACACACTCCATCGTAATGGATGCCACAGATCAGGCAGCCGTAAAAAACCTCCCCTTAAAGGACACAGATGTCGTCATCATAGCGATAGGTGAGGATATCGGGGCTTCTATCATGAGCACAGCTATTTTTAAGCAACTAAAGTCCAATCGTATCATCGCGCGAGCGATCAACCAACTACACGAAACAGTAATTCAGGCCATCGGCGTAGATGAAATCATCCATCCCGAAGAAGAAACTGCAGACCGACTTTCCAAGCGTCTGGAAATGAAAGGAGTTTTGGATTCACTGGAGATCTCAGATGAATATAACATCGTAGAAGTGAAAGTGCCTAGCCGATATGTGGGAATGACTGTGGCAGCAGCTGACATCAGAAAAGAATTTTATCTCAATATCCTTACGATTATTAAAATTGAGCAGCGAAAAAATCTTTTAGGAATAAATACGCCACACAAAAACGTGATTGGAGTAGTGACTCCAGAATACAAATTCGAGAATGAGGATATATTGCTGCTTTTTGGGAAAATAAAAAACATACAAGATTTTCTAAAGCTTGGAGATTAGAACAGCTTTTCTCCACAATTTTTGCAGTAGTTATCGGCGGCATGAATTGGACTAAATCTGCATTTTGGGCAACTGTTATTTTCTAACAGTTTCTCGTCCTTCCTTTTCTGCGCCGCCATTTCTGAAGAAACAATCCCAGTAGGCACAGCAATTATTGCATAACCCAACAGCATAATAAGCGACGAAACCAATTGTCCAAGAGGGGTCACTGGATAAATGTCTCCAAAACCCACCGTCGTCAAAGTCACTATAGCCCAATACATCCCAATGGGAATACTAGTAAAACCGTGCTGAGGCCCTTCGATGATAAACATGAATGTACCCATGATCAGCACAATAGTTACTACAAACCCAATGAAAATCAAGATCTTATGGGAACTGGATCTTAGCGATTTAGTTAAATACTCCGCCTCAGCCACGTAGCGACCAAGTTTCAAAATCCGGATCACCCGCAAGAGACGCAATGCTCTCACCACAGTAAAAAGCTGAGAATTGAGCACGAAGAAACTGAGGTAAGAAGGCAAAATCGCTAGCAAATCTACCACACCAAAAAAGCTGAAAATATACCCGCTAGGCTTGCGAGATAGCCAAACCCTAAGAAAATATTCAATGGTAAACAGAATGGTAAATACCCATTCTAAAATCAAAAAGACCTCTCCGTATCTGGCTCGTAGGCTGCCGACCGAGTCTAAAATTGCCACGAAAATACTCCCGAAAATCATAAATAAGAGTACAATATCGAAGGTCTTCGAAGCCCAATCATCAGACTCAAATACGATATGAGCAAGGCGCTTTTTGGTGAGTTTCATAGGGGAATTTAGAAAAATTTAGAAGCCAAAACCAACCCTAATCTAGGTAATAAATACGCTTTACTCGGGTGCTAATATTGGTCAGCAGCTCATATGGGATCGTACCGATCTGATCGGCAAGCTCTTTCAACGAGATTTTCTCGCCATATACAATAGCTTCATCTCCAGCTTTCACGTCCATTCCGCTCACATCCACCATGCACATGTCCATACAGACATTCCCGATCACAGGAGCTTTTTGTCCTTTGATTAGCACATAGCCTTTTCCATTGCTGAACCGGCGATCGTAACCATCAGCATACCCAAGCGCTAGGGTAGCTATTTTACCTCCAGAGGCCAGAATGCCCTTTCTCGAATACCCAATGGTTTCTCCTGGTTCAAGAATTTTTATTTGAGAAATTGTAGTTTTTAAGGTGCTGATTGGACGTAAGGATAACACATGTTTTCCTGTCACTTCAACTCCGTATAAGCCAATTCCCAACCTCACCATGTCGAATTGAAAGTCTGGAAACGCAACGATTCCAGCAGAATTGAGTGCATGGATTATGGGTTTATATGCGATCACCTGAAGAATTTCGTTTTTCATTTCTTCGAAAGTCTTCAATTGAGATAAGGAGAATTCTTGATGAATCTCCTCATCCGCTCCGACCAAATGAGTATAAATAGAGGCAACCTCCAATTGTGGATTTGCTTGAATTAAGCCTTTCAATACATTTAACTGATTTCTCTCAAAGCCCAGTCGATGCATCCCCGTGTCCATATCAAGATGAATTCGCATGGTCTTCTGATGAATGGTACACCAAGACGCCAAACTCTCAAAAAACTCAGGACTAAATACTACCGGTTCTAAATCAAACTCACTACAAAGTCCAAACGATTCTTCCATGGTATTAAGCACCATTATCGGGAGTTTAATACCCTGTTTTCGCAAAGCAACTCCTTCATCAGAAAAAGCAACACCGAGGTAATCTGCACCCATGGTCTGGATTTGATTGGCGATTTCCACAGCTCCACCTCCGTATGCAAAAGCCTTCACCATCACCATCACTTTGGTTTTTGGGGAAAGAAGTTTTTTGTAGAAATTATAATTATGTGTCAGCGCATTCAGATTGATCTCCAAAGTAGTCCCGTGAATTCGCTGCTGAAGCCGATTGACCACTTCCTCAAAACCAAAAACACGTGCTCCAGTGATCAAAATCATATCATTCGCAAAAGTCTCGGGATCCAAACTCGCTAAGAGCTCTGCAGTAGAACTGAAGCCAATGAAGGACTTATGGAATTCTTTTTTCAGATAGAAAATCTCTTTACCAACTCCAAATATCTGATCGAATTGATACTTTTTTATTAACTCAATTACTTCTTCATAAATTTTCTCCGGTGAACCTTGCTGAAGCAAATCGGACAAGATCAATATTTTTCGCCGCTTAGATCTTTGCTGCTGCATAAAGTCCAACGCGACTTTCAGCCCTGCTAGGTCATTATTGTAGGTATCGTCAATCAGAAGCGAATCATTTACTCCAGGCTTCAGCGTGAGCCGCATATCCACCGACTTCAAGTGCTCAATTCCTTCTTGGATAGACTCGGCACTTAGTCCCAAGGTCATCGCCGCCACGATCACATGCGTAATATTTTCCAGCGAAGCTACATCGGTAAACGGTACCTGAAAGGTATGCGTACTCAAGTCAGATTTCATCAAAATCAGGCGAGCTCCATTTATCTTAATCTTCACAGATCTGGTAAATTCTGCACCAGCCCTATCTGACCAGCCGATGAGTTTATCCGATGAGAAAATGGATTCGACTTGTGCTGAAACCTCAGTTTGATCCTTACGGTAAATCAGAAAATTGGAATCAGAAAAAAGTGAAAGCTTCTCCCGGAGCTTAGAAATCAAGCTTTCAAACCCTTCCTGATGTGCTGTTCCGAGATTGGTAAAAATCCCCAAATCCGGCTTGATCATTTCTTCCAAAGCTGCCATTTCTCCAGCCTTGGAAATCCCTGCTTCCAGAATCGCCACTTGATGATAGGACTCAATTCCGAAGATGGAAAGTGGAACACCTACCTGCGAATTGTAACTTTTCGGGCTTTTAGCGACAGCATACTTTTGTCCCAAAATCTGTCCTAGCCATTCTTTTACAATAGTCTTTCCGTTGCTCCCAGTGATGCTTACAACAGGATTTTTAAATAGAGATCTCTGGAATCTAGCTAATAATTGTACGGCTCTTCTGGTATCAGTCACCTTAATGAAGCAAATGTCAGGCAATGTTTTTACCTCAAAATCTTGATGAACCAAAAAAGTCTTTACTCCTAACTCAGCTAATTGCGGAATAAAATCAGCTCCGTCAGCCTTTGCCCCCCTGAGCGCTACAAAGAGCGTTTTTTCTGGATGAAGAATTTGTCTGGAGTCAATAGAGATTTGAGAAATTAAAAGCTCTTCATTTCTATTGAGCAGAGTTCCTTCAGTGATTGCTTTGATTTGTTCTTGACTAACTTCCTGAAACATCTTGCTCCGGGTTTATTTTATTTTTCTTTTTCTTGAAAAACACTTGTTTCACCCAACGAGGAAGAAAAAATGCTCCCAAAATCAAATATGGATAGTAGGATAGTAGCCTCCACAAAATGCTAGTGACAAAGGTATAATTGTTCAAAAATTCAGTGAAGAATTGGCCGAAGAAAAACTCTGCAGTTCCACTGCTTCCAGGTGTAGGAGAGATCATCATCACGATCCACATGATCACTTGTCGTGCAAAAACGATCACATGCTCAAATGCCGCTAAGGGCACAAATGCCGAAATAAGTGCATTGAGCATCAAGTATCGAGAGCTCCAGATAAAGATCGTAGCTAGGATGATTGGAAGCCAATAATTCAGCTTTTTTCCAGAAAGCTCCCGAGAAGCCTCAATGATCTGATTACCATATTCATCGGCATCATGCTTCCATTTGCGGAGCCATTTGATAGAAAATATCTTAATTAGAACCCATTTAAAAACTCTTGGTCTGTAGAATAAAGCCGCAGCCATCACTATGCTATAGGAAGCATAGAGCGAATAGGAAATCCAGAATATGGCCTCCATGCTATTCTCAAGATGCATTTCCAATAATTTGCTCTCAGGAAAGATGTTTCCCTTTGCAAAAAACAGTATAATCGGAGCGCCTATTACGAAGAATAAATTGTCCAGAATAGCGGTCACCATCACGTAGGCAATGGCTTTACCAAGTTTTATTCCTTCTTTATTCAAAATGAAAATTGCGACGGCGGTCCCACCGACTACGGAGGGAGTAACAGCTGAAGCAAACTCCCACAGTATAATCACATAAATGGACCTCTTCCATGTCAAATGCCGATCGGTGATTTCTCGGATTCGATACACATAGCCTGCATCACGAAATAAAATAACCAAGACTGCCAAAATAACCCAAGGAATAGATGCGTCAAAAATCCCACTGAGAGAGTCCTTATTTACCGAAGGATCGAAATAGAACATGCCAAAAACAATGGCCAGGCCAATAATTACCGGCACCCAGATTTTATTGGGATTGAGAGTTTGAAAGATCTTTTTGTTGTCCAATTTCATCTGTTTGGTTGCTTTTTTATAGACAGATGGAATCCTGTATCGAGAAGAAATAAATGGGTGTTTAACGCTTGCGACATGCTCGATTTCATACTAGGCAATCTCAATTGGCTCCGTCTTTTCCACCCAAAAGTTGTTGAAGCCTTCTCCAATCACGATGGTTACCATAGAAAGTTGTAGCAATTCCAAGATTGCCAGAAAGGTATATATCACAAAAATCTTATCTGGTTTGTAGGTAATAAATTCTTCAAAAGGCACTTGCTTTTTAAAACTGATTTTCTCCAACACAAAGTCTTTTTGCTGGGCAATAGTATAAGGATACTGGATTACGGTGTGTTTGGTTTCATCTACACGAGCAGCCATTTTGGCCATCGTGCGCTGAAACACCTTCAGCAATTTGTATAAATCCATATCCTGCATTTCAGCATCCACGTCATCCACCTTGCTCAGCGATTTCAGTTCTGCAGCAATATTTCCCCGCTTTTCCTTAGACATCTCAACCTCTTCCATGCTAGAAAGTTCCTCGATGACAGATTTATACTTTTTATATTCCAGTAGATTTCGGATCAATTCTTCACGGGGATCTATTTCTTCACCTGCTTCATCTAGCTCAGGCCTAGGCAACAACATTCTTGATTTTATCTTCATCAGTGTAGCCGCAAAGAGGATAAAATCACTGGCAACCTCCATTTCCATTTGCTCCATTTGATGAACATAATCAAGAAAGTCATTGGTAATCTTGGAGATGGGAATGTCATAAATATCCAATTCATCACGCTCAATGAAAAAGAGCATCAGGTCAAAAGGACCTTCGAAGAGTGGTAATTTGATTTCGAAACTCAAAGGATATCTAAATTATTGGTTAATTTTGCCAACGTTACTAGCCAAAGATATTCAATTAAGCTAAATTAATTGGAAACGGCCGGAGAAAGAGGTAGTCCCTTTTGTCTCAATTTATTAGATTAGAAAAACAAAGAAGCATAGTTGTTGTTATCTTCTTTGAACACATTTCCGCTGTAAAATGCTCATTAAACCAGGAGAATTATTAGCTCAAATAAATAGTCCCGCTGACCTTAAGAAATTTCCTAAGGAAAAACTGGTACAAATCTGTGATGAACTTAGACAGTTTATTATCGATAATGTATCGGTTTATGGTGGTCATTTCAGTGCTAGTCTTGGCGTAGTGGAGCTTACAGTTGCCCTGCACTATGTATTGAATACTCCCGAAGACCAGTTGGTCTGGGATGTCGGACATCAGGCATACGGACATAAAATCCTCACTGAAAGAAAAGATCGCTTTCATACTAACCGTCTTTATGGAGGACTTTCCGGTTTTCCAAAAAGGAAAGAAAGTGAATACGATACATTCGGCGTAGGCCACTCCAGTACATCTATTTCAGCTGCTTTAGGCATGGCAGTCGCTTCCCAATACAAAGGGCTAACACAAAAGCAGCACGTCGCCGTAATCGGAGATGGCTCTATGACAGGCGGAATGGCTTTCGAAGCCATGAACCATGCTGGTGTCGCTGATACGAATCTGATTATCGTATTGAATGATAATTGCATGGCCATCGATCCAAATGTCGGTGCGCTAAAAGATTATCTGACAGATATTACCACTTCCAAAACCTACAATAAGGCAAAGGATGAAGTTTGGAAGATTTTGGGCAAACTGAGCAAATTCGGAACAAGTGCTCAGGATGTAATTTCCAAAGTAGAAGGGGGAATCAAATCAGCTCTGCTGAATCAAAGCAACTTATTTGAATCATTAAATCTCCGCTATTTCGGACCAGTTGATGGACATGACGTCAATCATTTAGCAGAAGTGCTAAAGGATCTCAAAGATATTCCAGGACCAAAAATCCTTCATTGTGTAACGATGAAAGGAAAAGGATATGAGCCTGCGGAAAAGGGTAATCAAACAACTTGGCATGCGCCAGGAGCCTTCGATAAGGTAACTGGAGAGATTTATAAAACGACTCCAACTACTCCTCAGGCACCAAAATACCAAGATGTTTTCGGGCATACCTTAGTGGAATTGGCGGAAATGGACGATAGAATCATGGGAGTAACTCCTGCGATGCCTTCCGGCTCATCAATGAATATCATGATGAAAGCGATGCCTAATCGTGCATTTGATGTGGGGATCGCAGAGCAGCACGCGGTGACTTTCTCAGCTGGCTTGGCTACTCAAGGACTGGTTCCTTTTTGTAATATTTATTCTACGTTCATGCAGCGTGCATACGATCAGGTAGTTCATGACGTGTGTTTGCAGAATCTGCCTGTTGTTCTTTGCTTGGATAGAGCAGGATTTGCAGGAGCTGATGGTCCTACACACCACGGAGCTTATGATATTGCATATTTCCGATGTGTGCCAAACTTGGTTGTTTCGGCGCCAATGAATGAGGAGGAACTTCGAAACATGATGTATTCGGCCTCTATTCATAATGGACCTTATTCTATCCGATATCCAAGAGGAAAAGGCGTCATGCCTGAATGGAAAACTCCTTTTGAGGCAATACCTGTAGGCCAAGGTAGAATCGTAAAAGAAGGCGAAGAAATCGCAATCCTAACGATTGGCCATATCGGTAATTATGCGGTGGAAGCTTGTGAAAAACTTGCAAAAGAGGGTTTAAACCCTGCTCAATACGATATGCGTTTCGTGAAGCCTCTGGATGGAGAACTACTTCATGAGATTTTTGGCAAATTCAAAAAGGTAATCACAGTAGAAGATGGGTGCCTGATGGGTGGATTTGGATCAGCAGTGATCGAGTGGATGATTGATCATGGCTACCAAGCACAAGTGAAGCGTCTCGGGATTCCCGATGATGTCATTGAGCATGGTGAGCAAGAACAACTACACAAAGAATGTGGATTTGACCCGGAAGGAATTGCAAATGCAGTGAGAGAGCTGGCGCAAGTTGCTAAAACTATCTAAACAAATGTCTAGTATTCATTTTTTTGAAAAAGGCAAAGGTCAACCTATTGTCCTGATTCATGGTTTCTGCGAAATCGGAGAAATGTGGAGAGATTTTGCGGAAAAATTATCGACTGATTTCAGAGTAATTTGTCCTGACCTGCCAGGCTGCGGAAAATCCCCATTATCACATTCTCAAAATACCTTGGAGGAAATTGCAATACAGCTAGAAGATTGGATGGAGGAGAATTTAATAAAAGATCCCATCTTAATCGGTCACTCACTAGGCGGATATGTAATGTTAGCCTTATTAGAGCTAATGGGCAAAAAGCTCAAAGCAGTTGGGCTTTTCCATTCCACAGCTTTTGCAGATGATGAAGAAAAAAAGGGAATGAGAAATCGCACGATCATTTTTTTGAAGAAGCATGGTGTGGATAAATTTGTTACTTCCTTTGTGCCTCCTCTTATCCCTGAGGACAAAAGAGATGAATTTCAAGCAGAAATTGACATAGCAATAGCTCAAGCAAAGCAATCTACATTAGATGGATTGATTGCTTATACCAAAGCCATGCGTGATCGCAAAGATCGTTTTGAGGTGCTAAAAAACTTCTCTGGGAGTAAACTATTGATAGCTGGAACCGAAGATGGCGCTGTAAAAATCGATGCTAGTCGAAAGCACAAAGAAGCTATCACTGATTATTTTGAACTCGAAAATACTGGTCATCTCGGTATGATCGAGCGAAAGGAAGAAAGTTTGAAAATTGTGAGGGAGTTTTGTGAGAGGGTTATTGAATAAGCTTGGCTACTTCAGCAATTAGAGCTTTTACTTTTTCTATATAAGGAAATACTGTTTCTCTATCAAAATCAAACAAATCATCATAATCACCCTTTTGCCTCCAAGTAAAAAGTTGAGAATAAATTTTTCCCAGTTCCTTATCGACTTTACCAGTTTTAATGAACAATTCAGAAAATTTAGTTTTTACTCCATTATGCGTGTGAGAATCAAGATTCTTCGAAATGATTAAAGCTGATACAGCGTAGAAAGCGGCATAATACAATCTATTAATTGCTGAATTCCATTTATTATTATCAGACAAAAGCTGAGCATCGTCAAAGGTTTCATGGGCTCGAGCTAATCGATAATTAACAAGATCTCTTTTAGAGTTTGTCATTTTATTCGAATAGCATCGTTAGAGATTTTTTCAAAAAGCTGAGTAGATTTTCTAGTCTTATTCCAATAGCTCTTGGAATATACAATAGGAGAAATAACTGCTCCAGTGCGAAGTTCTAATTCATAAAAATCGTCCATAATTGCAATTTCCTTTGATAATGGAACCTTGTCCAAGTCTAATAGTACAAGAATATCATAATCTGATAATGCCTTTGAGTTTCCATTGGCTTGAGACCCAAAAAGGTATAGTTCAGACTTAGGATATTTCCTAGAGGCCATATCCACAATACCTTTTACTATTTCCTCTTTATCAGACATATACAAAAATAGGATATTTTATTTAGCTATTTGGCAAGTACAAATCTAAAGAAATACTGCATTGTCTATATTTTGTTTGGGCAATAATAAAGGCACTGTCGGCCTCGACTTCGCTCGGCCACCGGAATTTATATTGAGCGGAGGGGAAGTTACTTTCGCGTAAAATTAGAACCTTCGCCGAGCTGATGCTCTTACTATCTTAAATCAAGAATCTTGGTGCTTCCAGTATAATAAGAACCATTTCCACAAACCAAGATGTACATGAATGCTTCCATTAGTTACTGGTATCGTGTACTTTAAAAACTAAATAGGAAATAAAAAAATCACAACTGGCTCCCCAGCACCCCCATCAACTTTTCCAGATACTCCTGATCAACCGCATCAAAATCATCCAATTGATCGGAATCCACATCAAGTACAATCGCGACTAATCCACCTTTAAAGACTGGAACTACGATCTCCGACTTGGAAGCCGAACTGCAAGCAATGTGTCCCGGGAAAGCATCCACATCAGGAACAAGAATTGTTTTGGCTTCTTGCCACGCTGTTCCGCAAACACCTTTTCCTATGGAAATCCTTGTGCAGGCAATAGGGCCTTGGAATGGGCCTAAGACCAACTGGTTCTCTTTAACCAAATAAAACCCAACCCAAAAGAAGTCAAAAGCTTCTTTTAATGCCGCAGAGATATTGGCAAGGTTTGCATATAGATCTGGCTCACCAGTGATCAATGCTTCGATCTGTGGCAAAATCGCTTCGTACTTCTCAGCTTTAGTCGCTGATTCAGGAATATAAAGACTTTCAGACATGATGATATATTCTTAAGGTATCTTCCAAGACATCTATAGTCTCAGAAACTGGAGCAGGTGGAATTGGTGCGGCTATTCCGCTACCAAATTTATTGCTGCTTGTAAACACGCGGGCTTCGTCCCAAAGTTCGGATGACAGAAACTTATTCAGTAAAAAACTTCCGCCTTCAATGATTACACTTTGAATATTTCTACGATGAAGATCCTCCAAAATATCCTCAACCTTAAACTCTTGATTAAGCTTGACGAATTCCAATGTCCCTTTCTCCTCGGTTTTCAGTGTATTATAACAAATTGTTGGCACCGCTTCATCAAATAATTTAAGTGTATTGGGAAGCTCAAGTTTGCTATCTATTACTAGTCTAAGTGGGTTTTTACCCACCCAATCTCTCACATTCAGCGCCGGATCGTCGTATTTCGCGGTATTTTTCCCTACCATGATCGCGTCTTCCTCCGCTCGCCATTTATGCACGAGCTGACGGCTGGAAGCATTCGTGATCCACTTGGAAGAGTAATCCTCCCTAGCAACAAACCCGTCTTTCGTTTGTGCCCACTTCAAAATCACGTAGGGACGCTTTTTTTCGATTTGGGTAAAAAACCGCTTGTTCTGAATTCTTGCTTCTTGTTCTAAAAGACCCGTTTGAACTACAATCCCTGCATCTTTCAAAATTTGGATCCCTTTTCCGCCCACTAGTGGATTACTGTCGAAAGCTGCAATAATAACCTTCTTCACTTTTTTTTCCACCAGCAAATTGGCGCAGGGAGGTGTTTTTCCGAAGTGCGCACAGGGCTCCAAAGTCACATAAACTGTAGCTTCAGCAAGTAATTCCTGATTTTTTACAGAATTCACGGCATTGACCTCCGCATGAGCTTTACCGTATTCTTGATGGTATCCTTCGCCTATAATTTTATCCTCATGAACAATCACACAACCTACCATGGGGTTTGGGCTTACTTTCCCTCGACCTAATTCCGCCAACTCAAGTGCCCGATGCATGTAGAGTTCATCAGCTTTCATCAGGGTTTTTTCTTAAACGTGATTGGAGCAAGTACACTATCCTCTCTTTCCAAAATATTTATGGAAAAAGTAGTGTCCTGATACTGTTCATCCTTAGGGTCAAAATAGAGCTTATACGATCCTACAGGAACTCTGAAATAGTATTTCCCTGTGGCATCCGTATGGGTAGAGAGGGTGTCCTTTTCGTTGCTCAAATAAATCGCTGGATATAGAGACACTGGCTTTAAAATGCCGCTGATGTCGACAATCCCTGCACCAGGCACAAGCGTGAAAGAAGGATCAAGTTCATAAGCAAGAGGGGATTCTGTTACTTCCTGAATTGACTTTTCAAGATCTAAGTCCAAGATTATATCATAAGATATGCCTCTTTCAATATCAATTGTTGTAGCCAAAGAAATCTCGTTTTGCGAAGGGTCTGAAAGAGGTAAGATATATTTCTTCTCTTTGAAAAACATGGAATGATCATCCCCAAGAATGATTTTCGCATTGATAATCTGACCAATAGGAAGTTCGCTTCTACCTAGCAAGAGTGCATTGCCACCCACCAAATCACTAACCTTTATACGTTTATCCCCTGACTTATATTCCAAGAAAAATGTCTGACTCTGAGTCTCCCTACCCTCTGCCAAAACCTCTATATCTACTCCTTTGATCTCTACGAACACCGAATCCCATTTGGCTGGACTATCTACCAAAATTAGATTGAGAAGAGCACGGGGGCTGGAATCTGGATCTTCGCATGAAGCCAAAAAAAGCACACAGGCAATTGGTAAAAGATTAAAGTATCGTTTTTTCACAGGGTAAATTTAGTCCAAAAGTTTGCAATACATGGAATCAAGAACACCTAGATACGAAAAAAGGCCAGCCGTAGCTGACCTTTGGTACTTTTAGTCTTCTTAATTTAAAACCAGGGTAATTGGTTCAACTGAAGTCATTTTGCCTTCCTCGACTATCACTCCTGCTAAAACAATTGGGGCATATAGCTCATTTGGAGTAAATGTTAATGAGTAAGTTCCATTGTCCAATCCAGTGATTTTATAATTGCCATTTGCATCTACAAAAGTGTTCATTTCCTCTCCTTCTCCTTGAGCTGTTACTTTAACAGGCTGAGCTTCCAAAGGAAGAACCTGTCCCATCAGACCAGTAGATACCTCATCCAAATATGCTCTCAATACAGGTTTAAGAATAATTTGTCCAGAATTTCCGGCTTCTACGATAGACTTAGCAGCATCAAAATCGATAACCAAATCATAAGACATTCCACCTTCGATGTGTTCATCAACTTTAATTTTCAATCCGCTCTGCTGAGCACTTGGTGTTTTCATCTCAAAACGCTCACCGTTTTTGATTACATAATTTTCCTCACCGAGTATCAATCTAATCTGATCGATTTTTCCTTCAGGAAAATCTTCTGTTCCTAAATGCTCGCTATTACCCCCTGTTAATTCCAAAAGATTAATTGGTTGACTTTGGTCATAAACAATCTCTACCCAAGAAGAATCATCGTCGTCATCGATGTCATCATCATCTATTCCGTCCTCATCTACCTTGACACGTACGGCCAGTACTTCTACCCAGACTTCATCGTAAGAAGCTGGTGCATCCACTAATAGAATATTAACGCGCGCAGACCCTCCATTTGGATTATCATCATCGGAGGAACAAGACATTGCAAAAACAGTCAAACCTGCCATTAAGAGATAAGAAAATATATTTTTCATGCTAGTTGAGTTTGGTTTAGTGGCAGGGAAATGCCAATGACCATGCCAACTCAAAAATGACAAATAGTAAAGTAATGTCTGAAGAGCTTCTTATTTTTGGGGATGATGAAATGGGAACGCCTTCTATCCCGAGGCAGATTTGGTGATAATCCGGGATTTATACCTACACAAGTAACCCGAAGTGAATTTGAAGTAGATTATGATCGTATCATTTTTTCTTCACCTTTTAGAAATCTCCAGGATAAAACTCAGGTCTTTCCATTGCCTGAGCAAGCTTTCGTTCATACAAGACTTACCCATAGCCTAGAAGTATCAAGCGTGGGTAGATCATTGGGAAAAGCTGCTGGTGAAATGCTTCTACAAAAGTATCCTCAGCTATCAAAAACGGGTATAACTCCTTTTGAAATCGGGGCAATTGTGGCCGCAGCGGCCTTGACACATGATATTGGAAATCCTCCTTTTGGTCATGCAGGAGAGGAAGCAATTTCCGATTTCTTCAAATTTCATCCTGCAGGAAAATGCTGGGAATCCCACGTTCGTACCGAACAATTGGCAGATTTACACAATTTCGAAGGAAATGCCCAAGGATTCAGAATGCTTGTTTCAAAGCAATTTGGTCTGAAACTTACCTATGCTACGTTAGCGGCTTTTTCCAAATATCCACGGCCAAGCATGATTGCACAACGGGATATTGCACGAAGAAGCCAGAAGAAATTCGGCTTCTTTATCAATCAGTTGACAGACTTTGAGCAAATGGGAGCTGTATTGGGAATGGAAAAATCCAGTCCTGAATGCTGGTACCGCCATCCTTTGGCATTCTTGGTAGAAGCAGCCGATGATATATGCTACAGCATCATCGACTTGGAAGATGGGTGTACACTGGGTTTGGTAAGCTTTGATGAAACAGTAAAGCTATTGGCACCGATTCTCAAGGAAAAGTTTGACCCTAAAAAACTCAAGGAACCTCGCACGGAAGCCCAAAATCTGGGAGCTCTACGCGCCTTGGCAATTGGGGAGTTAATCAGCGAATGTGTAGAAGTCTTTGCCAATTATGAGGAAAGTATGTGCAAAGGCAATTTTGATAAGGCATTGACTGACATAATCCCCTCAGCAAAGGCCCTCCAGAAAATAACCGAGGTGTCTGTCCAGAAAATCTATCGATCTAAGGTAGTTTTGGAAAAGGAGGCTGCTGGATTCCAAGTAATCGAAGGCTTGCTTGAAGTATTCTCTAAAGCACTTTACAATCAATTTTACTCCCCAGAGAATTTCTCTGGTAAGGATAAAAGTATCCTTCGCTTGCTTCCCGAAGACTTCCCACTGAAAGGCTGGGGAGCAGAAGTGAACCCATATCCATTACTTCGAACATTGGTAGATTTCATCTCAGGAATGACGGATAAGTATGCGCTAAACCTCTATAGACGTGTAAAAGGCATTTCTTTCCCCGGATCTTAAACTACTGAAGTTATCCACCAAGTATTCCCAAAAGGATCCTTGATTCCCCCGCTACGCCCATAAGGTTTGTCCGAAACCTCCAAAATAATTTCACTTCCTAACTCTAACGCCGACTCAAAAGCTGCGTCGGCATCTTTGACATAAACGAACAATCCTGCAGTCTGCGACTTATAATCAGCGGTAGCTTCAGCAACCATCACTGTGCTATCACCGATTTTGATCTCCGCATGCATGATAGTGTCCTTATCTCGCATCTCTTTCAAGGCCACTTTAGCATCAAAGACTTGCTTAGCGAATTTGATAAAAGTGCCGGCATCTTGGAGGATCAAATACGGCATTACTGCTTGGTAATTTTCCGGAACTTGAAGGTTGTTTCCCATAACTTGTTGTTTTTGAAGACTTATCTAAAAGTATATGTCTTTTTTAGAGAGTCCAAATTGCATACCTCGAAGTATCTGAATTATTAAAATACACGGCTTAAATCTTGTGAATAATAAAGCTCCAAAGGCCAATAAATGCGTATATAAGGTCCGCTAGAAATCTTTAATGAAGTAGCAAAATCACCAATACGCTTAATCAAACCCATTTATGAAAAAGACACTGTTCATCATTTTAGGTGTATTTATATTTTTGATCGCAGCGGCAGTCGCCGTTCCTTTTCTATTCAAGGACAAAATCGCAGCCCGAATTGACCAAGAAATTGCCCAATCTGTGAATGCTAAAGTCATCTATGACATTGACAACGTGAGCTTGAGCCTATTCCGAAGATTCCCAAATGTTTCTGCCCGGATCAAGGATTTTGATATTGTGGGTAATGCTCCTTTTGAAAATGATACACTAGTTTCGCTTCGCGAGCTTGCGATTGATTTCAATCTAAAATCTGTGCTTTTCGACGATTACCCTACACTTACCGGAGTGCATTTGAACGGAGGAAATCTTTACATCAAAGTCCTGGAAGATGGTACCGCGAACTATGATATTACTTTTCCTTCGGAAGATACAGTTGAGGTAGCCAGCGAAAGCAACTTCAAAATAGGAGTGGATGAGATGCAGATCAGTAATCTCAACCTGGTCTACGACGATAGACAACTGGATTATTTTATGGCCTTGGGAGGAATCAATGCTAAAGGTTCTGGTGATTTCACCAAAGATGTATATGACCTGCCGATTACTATGGAAGCCCTCATTGCGGACATTACATATGAAGATATCAGCTACCTCTCCAACAAAACGTTCAAGGGAGAAACTCTGTTAAATATTGATATGGAGAATATGAAATTCACGCTTGGAGAGGGTGAATTTCAATTGAATGATTTTCTTTTTGGACTAAGCGGCTATCTGGCTATGCCAAGTGATGATATGGAAATGGATTTCGTTATCGAAGGCAAAGACAATGAGTTCAAAAGTATTTTATCCCTGATTCCTGGAATTTATTCGGAGAGCTTTTCCAGTTTGAAAACTTCCGGTACGATGGACTTCAATGGTAAAATCAAAGGAGTTTACAATGACCAGAAATTTCCAGCTTTCGATATTTCATTGAAAGTGGCAGACGGAATGTTCCAATACCCAGATTTGCCAAGACCGGTGAAAAACGTAAATCTTGACCTTCAAGTCAAGAATGAGACGGACAACATAGATAATACCTCCGTATCGATTCCTACATTCAACTTAGATTTCGGCAGCAATCCTATTTCCGGCAAATTGTTTTTATCTGATTTGGTAAGTTATACCATAGATGCTGCTCTAAAAGGTAAATTGGACTTGGAGGAATTGACTTCCATTTTTCCGATTGAAGGGCTCGCTATGAAGGGAAATATGGATGTGGATGCTACCGCAAAAGGCAGGTACGACTCAGCGGCGGGCATTATCCCTGCGATTAATGCAAAGTTGCTTTTAGCTAATGGCTATGTGAAAAGTGCAGATTATCCTGCTCCAATAGAGAAATTAAATGTGAATGCATCAATCCAAAATCCTAGCGGGAGTATGACAGACTTTGTTGTTGATTTGAGCAGATTTGGATTTGAGTTGGAAGGTGAAGCCATCAACGGAAATATGAAAATCCGGGATTTCGACAAACTGATTTGGGATGGTGAAATCAAGGGTGGAGTAGACTTAAAGAAAATTTTGGCCATTTTCCCGATGGACGAAATGTCTATGGAAGGCAGAATTCAGGCAGATATTAATACTAAGGGTTCTTATGCAGCGGTAGAAGCCGAAAAATACAATCAGCTGGAAACTCGCGGCACCATGGATATCAGCAATTTCAAGTATTCTTCTACTGATGTGCCGCAGGGTGTTGAGGTCGCTAAAGCAACAGCTGTATTCACTCCAGAGCGAATTAATTTGACAGAATTCGACTCGAAGATTGGTGAAAGCCCACTGCAAGCAACAGGTTATCTCTCCAATTACATGAATTACTTCTTGGGAGAAAATGGAACGTTGAATGGTCAGCTGACAATGAACAGCAGCAGATTCAATGTCAATGAATGGATGAGTGAAGAGGCCTCTACTGATACTACGAATGCAGAACTTTCAGTCATTGAACTACCAAAAAACATAGATTTCAATATGACTGTGGTGGCAAATGAAGTGCTCTACGATAATATGAATCTCAAGGATGTGAAAGGAAATATGGCTTTGAAAGATGGTGTTTTGAGCTTCTCTGATGCCTCTATGAAGACAATGGGAGGTACGATAGCCTTGGCTGGAAAATATGATCCGAGAGATCTCACTGCCCCAGCTTTTAATTTCAGCTTAAACATTTCCGAACTCAGCATTGCAGAAGCTTTTAAGTCATTTAATACCATAAAAGCTTTTGCACCAATAGCTCAAAACTTGACAGGTAAATTCAATTCCGATCTTAATTTCTCCGGCAAACTGGGACAGGATATGATGCCATTATTGTCCAGTCTTGATGGAAAAGGCTTGCTGAAAGTGGCCGAAACAGCTCTGAAAGACAGTAAAATCTTAGAAGGAATAACCAGCCTAACCAAGCTGAAAGATGTAAATACGCTACAACTCAAGAATATTTCCATTCCAATTTCGATTGAAAATGGTGTGATGGATGTGAAGCCTTTTGATGTGAAACTATGGGATTATCAGGCAAACGTTCAGGGAACAGCTGGTTTTGATGGCTCGATAAATTACTTGGTAAACATGCAGATTCCCGCAGGGAAATTCGGTTCTCAGGCGAATGCACTACTCTCTACTATCACTGGATCGGCCACAGATGAAAATACCACTATTCCATTGGCTCTGAACCTTTCAGGAACGTATAATTCCCCAAAAATCTCCCTAGCAGGTGGGAACAGTATAGAAACATTACTGGCAAATGCACTAAAAGCCAGAGTGAGTGGAGAGGCAAAAAACCTCCAAACACAGGCAACTGATCAGTTCAATGCAGCTCAAGACAGTATGAAAATGGTACTAAAAGCTAAATCAGAAGTAGCTCAAGATAGTGCTAAAAAGGAACTGGAGAAGCAGGTAGACGTAGCAAAAGACAAAGCGGTGGATGAAGCAAAAAAATTGCTGAAAGGATTCTTTCCTAAAAGCACACCTCCAGCTAAGCCTGACACTACAACAGTTAAAAAAGATTAATATTTGATAGTTTGAGCGAAGTCAGAACAGCCATATAAATGCTTTGACTTCGCCCAATCTTACTGTATGAAATTTTAATTCTCAATCAATCGTAATCGGAAATTTTCAATTTTTCTTCCCTCCAATTGATTTTGCCATCTATCCAATACTGGCTGCTCCAAGTGTGCTTCCCTATACTCATCAGGATTCATGATGGGAATTCCTTTGATGATTGGGTAGATTCTCTCGCAACTTGGACAGTTTAGCCAGCCTTCTAAGATGTTTTCTTGTGCATCTTTGAGGATTATTTTTAAAGTTAACTCTTGCTTATCAAATGGACAGCAGAGTTTTTCTATCGTTTCTAGTTTCATTTTTTCAATTCGGTAAGTAATTTTTGGTATTGAGAAATGGCTTTCCCTGGATCTGCAGCTTTCATCACCCCAGACACTACAGCGATACCATCAAATTCTAAGGGCTTTAGTTGCGCAATGCTTTGGGTAGAGATTCCTCCTGCTAGGAAAATTGGGATGGATGTGAGTTTCCTTGTTTTTTGAACTGTCTCGAACTCCACCAAATCACAGCTATTTGCTGTGGATGATGGGAACATGGAGCAAAAGGAGAGGTAATCAACTTTGGCCTGAATAGCATCTTGGATCAGGTCAAAGTCGTTATTGATCGTCACTCCAATGAGTTTTCCCTGCTGTCTTAATTTAGGAAAAGATTTATAATGATCGGGAGGCAATTCATCAAAATGCACTCCATCCAATTCAAACAGCTCTGTCCATTCCGGATGATTATTGATGAGAATAGGAATACCTGATCCTCTACAGATTGCCTTCATTTTACAAATAAGAGGTGCTACCTTTTCAGGCGATTGAAAATTATCCCAAATTTGAAGTGCACAAGGTTTCGCCGAAATAGCTTTTTCTAGTGATTCTATCAGCTGGCTTTCTTCCATTGAAGGATCAATGACCAAATAAATCCCGGAATTAATTTTGGCTCCCTTTTTCATTTCCATCCAGCTGTTAGAGCATTAAAATATGCAGCCCAATACGGGTCAGTTTCCAAATAGACTAGGGGAGAGGTGACTCCTGATTTTTGAATTTGAATACCAGATATACTTTCAGTCACTCTTCCCACTTCGGTGCAGAGAATATTTTCTTCAGCAAGTCTCTTGATCAGATCATCGGATTTTTTGCGATCGCAAGCCATGATCATCGATCCAGCTCCTACGCAGTAGCGAGGATCTAGGTCAAACAATTGGGCAATTGCTCCGGCCGTATTTCCAATGGGTAGCAAATCATCGACTACTATTCCTCCTTTGTCAGATGCAACAAGCATTTCATAAATAGCTCCCAAAACTCCCCCTTCAGTGACATCATGCATGGCATGGATTTCCGGGAATTTCTCATCCGTTCCAGCTGCGCAAAGTGCATCTTGAAGCGAGGAAGTTTGGTAAAACTGCTCACACGCGGAATGGTAAATTTCCATCCCAAGCTTTTGCTTAATAGTTTGCGGAAAACTCATCCCTAATATAGCTGTAGCTGTTAATGCAGAGGATTTCGTCACCAAAATGACATCCCCTTCCTGAGCTCCTGTGGAGCAAAGCATTTCGGATTCTTTTGCAATAGTGATCAACGTACCGCCTCCGGCAAAAGTCGAATTTTGTCCCTGTACAAAACCAGTATGCCCACCTGTGATTGCGACACCGATTTCCTGGCAATACTGATCTATAAAACTCCAATAAGTATTGAAATCATTCTTCGAAAGTGTATCCGGCAAATTCAGAACAAACTGACCGTACTGCGGTGCAAAGCCTGTCGTAGCCATATCATTCGCCATTAGGTGAACACTGAGCCAGGCGGACTCCTGCAATCCCAAAGAGGGAATCAAAGAAAGTGGATCGCTCGTAGTTGCCATTGCCAAACCTCCCGGAAGGGACGCAATAGCGACGTCTACACCAAAGGCTGGGCCTTGTTTTACTTCTTTTCGAGCAGCTCCAAATCTTCCCGCCAGTAAATCCTGATACCCTTGAAAGTTGATTTTACCGAGTTGATCTGCCATTATTCTACATCATTCAGTTTGACGTACAACCCGAAAAAGTCACCATAGGGAACGCTCCATTGCTGGACAGGAAACCATTTTGGAAGACCTGTGCAGGACCATTCAATCGTGTAGTCTCTTCCTTCCAATGCTTGTTCAATGATCTTGATAAGCGTCGCTGGAGTGTAAAAAGTAGCGGTAACGTAGAATGGATTTTTACCAAATACCTGCTGGACTCTTCTCCTAAGAACTTTCGGAGAATTCCGATTCATCATTCCCATCGCTATTCCGTATTTGGCAACACGTGCCGATTCCCGGATCACTTTCACAGGATCTTTGTAGTATTCAAACGTAGTGATGAATGCCAGCGAATCAAAGGTATGATCCTTGAAAGGCATGTGATGGGAATCTGCCATCACCAAATCACCATCAAACAAATGGATAGCCTGCGAAAGCATCAGTGGAGAAATATCTCCGCCAGTTGCCTTGATGCCGATTTCCTTCCACCAGCGCGTAAAGCGAGTAGTACCACAGCCGAATTCCAAGAGTGTCTTTACTCGCTTGTCTTTGGACACCAACTGCTCCATGACCTTCTTTTGCCAAACTTCGGCGCGCTTGTATCGCCCTTCATACCAAAGCTCATAGGTGTCTGTGTGGGCACGGTTGAAAAACCATTCAGGACGATTTTGCCAGTTTTTCTGCGCTTCAGGCAGTAATTCGAAGTTCTTTTTCTCGAGTTCCATATGGAATTTTAGGTTGCAAAAATGTTAACTGCATTTCCTGCGGTCAGACAACCAAGAGAAAACAAAGGCGTTTTTTGGCTTTAGCATCCCTACGTTGGCATGATCCAAATCAGGTAATTCGGGTATTTTCTCAGCCTCACCAAAAGGAAGGCACCCCGTGCAATTGATTCAAATATAGGTGATTTTTCTTAGCCGTAAAATTCTCTCACCACACCTATGGCTATTTTAGTTAAAATGGCTAGCATAAAAAAACAGAGGCTTGTGACCTCTGTTTGTTGACTAATTATTTTTCTTACTTTCCTTTTTAGCGGCCTTTGCAGCACGCTTTTCCTTTAACGTTTTGGTAGCCGCAGATTTATCGTTCTTAGGTTTACCTTCTGGTTGCTTTGCCATAGTTTCATTTGAGAAATGATGTAACTGATTCCTGTTAAGGTAGTGGGAAATCTGCAACTCCCAACCTGAGACAACAACTATTTTTAAGCAGGCAAACTATCAGGAATTCTTACTTGACTGCAATAAAAATATCAACCTCAGAATTATCTCCTTGCTGAGATTTTGCACCATAAACTTCAAAATCAGCAGTAAATTTTCTGTCTAATTCAGAATCCTTGGCCCAGATTTCCTGCCAAGTTTCTACTACCGCCTCAGGCATTTTTCCAGCAGCTACAAACTTGATATGCCTGCCTCCATCGAATTCTCTCGCAACAAGGCCTTCGGCTACATTTTCGAAGCTAGATACTTGGTATCCTATCAGGCAAGTATAGTCTCCAGTGAAGTCAGATTCGTAATCGGTATAGATTGCGTAAATATCTTCACTTAGTTTTCCGCCTATTTTTCCTCCAACCTGCTCTTCAAAAAATCTTCCCCAAAGAGCTCCTAGATCCTCGGCAGCTTTTCCAGTAGTATTTGAGGTTTTTGTGGTAATTCCTATAATTTTAAAAGGGGCTATTGTGTGCATAGTGTTTTTGGTTACTGGTAAAAGCTTGAGACATTTAAAGAAGCAAGATAAACCAAAAAGGATTCTTTGATCCCAGGACTCTGCTCTACATTTCTATGAGTTCGGTCATGGAAAAATAGAACTAGAGCAGCTTTTTCATGAATTAGATCATTATGAAATACTATTAGGTCAAAATTGAGCCCTCATTCGCTCGAAAAATTAAGGACTTGTGCTCTCCGCATTTTATTTGTGGACTCTGCGGATAATACCAAAAAAGCCTCCGAACTCTTTCATTTCGGAGGCTTGGGTACTCAATTTATCACAACCTTAAAACGGATATTTACCCTGATCAATCATATAATCAGCGATTTGTCTTCTTAATTCCTTGGTATTATAAAGCTCAGATTTGGTGAATCTCTTCAAGCCCATCAGCATTACTTTTTGCTCATCGCCTTTGGTAAAGCTACCAATCGCTTCTTTCGCAGCAGTATTGATTTTGTCCACAGCCTCCGAAAGGTAAATCTGTGCCATAGCAATTTGATTCTTGCAGGCATCTTCTCCCTTAATAGAAACTAGCTTTTCTGTACGAAGAATCGCCGACTCACTTGCATAAATCTCGATCATCACATCAGCCAGATTCATCATGATTTCCTGCTCATCTTCAATTTTATCCTGAAGAGCCATAGCAGCTTTACCACCTACCATCAGGAATACTTTCTTCAACTTTTTCAGCACTTCTTTTTCAGCAGCGAAAAGCTCAGAAGTGTCAATTGTCTCAAATGAAGGAACAGAGGTCAGTTCTTTGGAAACAGCCATTGCTGGGTCAAAAATATTGATCTCACCTTTCATCGCTCGCTTCAGAAGCATTCCAACCATCAACATTCTATTGATTTCATTGGTGCCTTCATAAATTCTGGAAATCCTGGCATCACGATATGCGCGTTCCATTGGAGCATCAGCTGAGTAGCCCATACCTCCATAGATCTGAACCCCTTGATCGACCACATAATCCAGCACTTCAGAGCATTGCACTTTAGCGATAGCACACTCAATCGCAAAAGCCTCAACACCCTTCAGTTTTGCTTCACTAGCGTCCATTCCATCTGCTTCAAGCGCATTGATCTTATTCTCAATATCCTGTCCAGCTCGATAGCAAAGTGCTTCCGAGACATAAGATTTGGTTGCCATTTCAGCAAGTTTGGATTTGATTGCTCCAAAAGAATTAATGCTTACGCCGAACTGCTTACGTTCTGTGGAATATTTGACTGCATTTGTAGTCACGGTGCGAACACCACCAAGTACTCCAGCGCCAAGTTTTACTCTACCGATGTTTAGGATATTCACGGCGATTTTGAATCCATTCTGACGATCAGAGAGCATATTCTCCACCGGGACAGGACAATCGTTGAAGAAAACCTGGCGGGTAGACGAACCTTTGATTCCCAGTTTTTTCTCCTCCTCATTCATCGTGATTCCACCAAAAGACTTCTCTACGATAAAACAAGTCAAGTTTTTATCATCTTCAATTTTGGCAAAAACAATGAACAATTCTGCGAATCCTGCATTTGAGATCCACATTTTCTGCCCATTCAAAAGATAGGTTTTACCATCTTCCGAAAGTGTAGCTTTCGTCTTGCCGCTATTTGCATCCGAACCTGCGTCAGGCTCAGTGAGGCAATAACACGCAGCCCATTCGCCAGTAGCAAGCTTTGGAAGGTACTTTTTCTTTTGTTCTTCTGTACCGTAATACAAAATAGGCAGTGTTCCAATCCCAGTATGTGCTCCGTAGGTTGTAGAAAAAGAACCGGCTGCACCAATAATATCCGCGATCAGCATGGAAGTATTGAAACTCATACCCATTCCTCCATATTCCTCTGGAACCGTTATTCCCAAAAGGCCAAGATCACCAGCTTTCTTGAAAATGGAAGGCACAAGATCGGGATCCTTCATACTGTCGATTTCCTTTACATGAGGAGTTATCTCTGTATCGATAAAATCCTGACAGGCCTGAGCCATCATTCGTTGTTCTTCAGTAAATTCTGCAGGAATAAAGATGTCCTGCGCATCTGTTTCCTTGATGAGGAATTCTCCTCCTTGGGTTGATTTTGTTTGGGTGGTCATCGTTATATTCTTTTTGTCAGCTTATTTTCTTCATTATTCAGAATTCATCATTCGAAATTCTACATTTTCAAAATCGAATGATGAATGAAAAATGTTGAATAATGAAGTTTGGGGATAGGTTACTTTAGAAGTTCATATACTCCGGCAACGCCCTGACCACCACCAACACAGGCAGTGACAAGTCCGTACTTTTTATTCTGGCGACGAAGTTCATTGAACATTTGAATGGAAAGTTTAGCTCCGGTACATCCCAGCGGATGACCAAGAGCAACAGCTCCACCATTTACGTTTACGATATCTGGATTGAAGTCCAGCGCCTTGATTACTGATAATCCCTGTGCTGCAAATGCTTCATTCAGTTCGATCAGATCAATGTCATTTAGAGTTAGTCCTGCCTGCTTCAATGCTTTAGGAACGGCTTCTTTTGGGCCAATTCCCATAATTCTAGGATCAACTCCTGCAGCACTATAAGACATCATTCTAGCAACTGGCTCAATGTTTAATTCCTTCACCATTCGCTCTGACATCACTACTACGAAAGCAGCACCATCAGAAGTTTGTGAGGAATTTCCTGCTGTCACCTGCCCACCATTTTTGAAAGCTGGTTTCAAACTTGAAAGTACATCCATGGTCGTTCCAGGACGAGGTCCCTCATCCGTGTCTACTACATATTTGCGGGTTTTCTTTTTGCCTTTTTCATCGAGATAGGTTTCTTCAACTTCTACAGGAACGATCTCATCTTTGAACTTACCTGCAGCAATAGCAGCAATGGCTTTTTCATGTGATTTGACGGAAAAAGCATCTGATTCTTCGCGAGTGATTTCGTATTCCTTTGCTAATTCCTCTGCTGTCAAACCCATACTGATGTAATAAGAAGGATGCTCAGTAGCTATTTTGTAATTCAGCACTGTCTTATATCCCATCATTGGTACCATAGACATAGATTCTGTACCACCAGCGATGATACAATCTGCCATTCCTGCTTTTACTTTTCCTACGGCCAAGGCAATCGCTTCAATTCCAGAACCGCAATAACGGTTGACGATAAAGCCTGGATTTTCTATTCCTAAAGCAAGGAGAGAAATCATTCTCCCCATTTGCATTCCTTGTTCCGCTTCCGGAACTGCATTTCCAACGATCAGGTCATCCACCATTTTGGCTTCCAATCCAGGTGTATTCGCTACTAGATGCTTGATCACATCTGAAGCTAGATCATCTGGGCGGTAAAATCTGAATCCGCCTTTTTTGGCCTTTCCAACCGCTGATCTATATCCATTTACTATATATGCTTCCATGTTATTTCGAGTTTTTTGAGTATTGAGTTACTTGGTACATTGCACTTAGTACTTTAGACATCAATTTCTAAGCGGTTTTCCTTTGAATAAAATACTGTGGATTCTCTCCAGCGTTTTCTTTTCACCAGTCAAGCTCAAGAATGCTTCGCGCTCCAAGTCCAGTAAGTATCGCTCAGAAACCTCAGTTGGCGAGGACAAATCCCCTCCAGACATTACGTAGGCTAGTTTTTTGGCGATCAAAGCATCATGCTCAGAAATATATGCACCATACCTCATTCCAGTAATTCCAGCTTCAAAAAGTGCCAAAGACTCTTTTCCAAGTACACGAATATCTGTTTGCTCAATTGGCTGAGTATAGCCGGATTCATTCATAGAAATGACTTTCGATTTTGCTTCCGCCAATTGTCGCTTTCGATTGAGGGTAATACCATCATCTTTTCTCATGTAGCCCAAGTTTCTGGCTTCCTCAGCAGAGGTAGAAACTTTCGCCATGGCAATATTCATAAATGCATCCTGCAGACGGTTCAATTCTACGTCTCCGGATTTTACGGCATTGGAAAATCTTAATGTCATTTCCTTGGTACCGCCACCGGCAGGAATTAATCCAACTCCAACTTCCACCAAGCCCATGTACAATTCGGCATGCGCTTGGATGTGATCTGAATGAAGCGAAAACTCACAACCACCACCCAGAGCCATATTATGCGGAGCAGAAATCACTGGAATTGATGAGTATCTAGCTCTCATCATCGTATTCTGGAATTGTGCAATCATTAGATTGATCTCATCAAAGTCCTGGTCTCCAGCGAACATAAATAGCATCGCCAGATTTGCTCCTGCGGAGAAATTAGCTCCTTCATTTCCTACCACTAGTCCTTTGTATGATTTCTCTGCCATTCCAATGGCTGTATTGATCCCTTCGATCACTTCAGCTCCCATGGAATTCATCTTAGTATGGAATTCCAAACCGATCACATCATCGCCTAGGTCATAGACTGATGCTCCGGCATTATTCCAAATGACTTTTCCAGCAGATTTAAGTGTATCCAAAATGATGAAATCATCCATTCCTGGCACTTCCTTGTAAGATTTGCTTGGAATATCATAGAAATGCTTCTTGCCGTTTTCCACCTTATAAAAGGATTCATTTCCTGCCTCAAGCATTTCATAAACCCATGCAGCTGGCTTTTCCCCAGCAGCTTCCATTTTTTCAACTGTTTCTTTCACCCCGAGTAAATCCCAGTTTTCGAAAGGCCCAAGTTCCCATCCAAATCCAGCACAAACTGCTTGATCTATTCTGAATAGTTCATCTGCTATCTCAGGGATTCTATTGGAGCAATACTTGAACAAATCATAGAAAGTGGCCCGGTAGAATTCTCCGGCTTTGTCATCAAAATTCACTAAGAATTTGATTCTCTTTTTCAAGTCTTCAAACTCCTTAGCAGCTTCCAACGCTTTGAATTTTGGCTTTTCTAGATCTTTGTACTCAAAGGTTTCAAAATCAATTTCCTTCAATTCTTTTGTTCCGTCTTTGTGTCGGATCATATTGAAATATCCAGATCCAGTTTTGTCGCCTAACCATTTTTTCTCGTACAGTACTTCCATGATTTTCGGAAGTTTGAATTTCTCACGAGACTCATCATTCGGTAATGCTTTGTAAAGGTTGTTGGCCACGTTTACCGTAGTATCCAAACCAACCACATCCATTGTCCTGAACGTAGCAGATTTTGCCCGGCCGATTAGTGTTCCTGTCAATTTATCTACTTCAGATACGCCTAGGCCCATTTTCTCGATGGTATGCATGGCAGAAATAATCGCGTAAACGCCAATTCTGTTAGCAATAAATGCAGGTGTATCCTTACATAGGACTGTTTCTTTACCTAGGTATTTATCACCGTAGTCCATTAGAAAATCAATGTTTTCCTGCTTAGATTTTGGTCCAGGAATGATTTCTAATAAGCGTAAATATCTAGGTGGATTGAAAAAGTGTGTACCTGCAAAATTCTCTTGAAAGTCTTCTGATCTACCCTCACACATCATGTGCATAGGAATACCAGAAGTATTGGAAGTAATTAGTGTTCCTGGCTTTCTGTATTTTTCTACTTTTTCAAAAAGAGACTGTTTGATATCAAGTCTCTCAACGATCACTTCCATTACCCAATCGTAATCTTTGATTTTTGGGAGATCGTCATCGAAATTTCCGGTTGTGATTCTATCCGCAAATGACTTATCGTAAATCGCAGAAGGGTTAGACTTCAGTGTGCTTTGCAAGGCACTGGTCACTATTCTATTTCTGACTATTGGATCTTCTTTGGTCAATCCTTTTTTCTGCTCTTGCTCGGTAAGTTCGAAGGGTACTATGTCCAGTAAAAGCACCTGCACGCCGATATTGGCAAAGTGACAGGCAATTCTGGATCCCATAACACCCGAACCTAAAATGGCAACTTTCTTAATGGTTCTTTTCATAATTTTGGGCTTTTGGTAGTTTCTACCTTGTGGTCGTTATATGGTTTATAGTTCAAATATTGGTTTGCTGACATCTATTCCTTTGGCAGTCTGCACTTGATCGATCACAAGTTGAATTTTCTCAAATACTCTGAAGAAATCCTGAAGCTCTTCTTCGCTTACGACTTCCCGCACCTGATCATTGAATTCTTTAATGGTATTGACAGATCTTTCTTTTTTCTTCTTGCCTTCATCTGTTAAAAATATCCGTACAGAACGCTTATCAATCGGGTCTGGCATTTTATAAATCATCCCTTTTTCTTCCATCGTCTTCAGCATTCTCGTCAAACTTCTAGTCTCGAGACCTAGTTTTGGGGCAATTTTGGTAGCAGGCGTACCTTCAGTAGAATTGATATTGATCAGCACAAATCCAATAGCGGTAGTAAATCCCTCCTCAGCTGCTTGCTGATTGTACATTCTTGAGATCGCATGCCAGGCACTTTTTATATGGTAATCAACTGTTTCTTCTCTTTTCATCACTGCAGAATTCTTCAATTAATGAGGATTACTAATCTACAAAAAATAATGTATGCATGCATACTATATTGAGAAAAAGTTATGCATGCATCACAAATTATCTCGTTGAATACCTAGGTATTTCACTGCTATCATTGGGATAAAGCAAATATTTCACTTAAAAACAGAAGATTAAGTAAGAAAAGTCTCTTTAAGTAAAAGGATATATTAATTTTAATAAATAGTAAAATCTAAAAAATTGACATCATTCCTGATAAATATGCTCAATCTCTTTAGCAAATTTCTGTAAGATGACCTTTCGTTTCAGTTTCATTGTTGGGGTCAATTCTCCTGATTCTATGCCCCAAGGTTCCGGTAAGAGCTTGAAACGCTTGATTTGCTCCCATTTGCCAAAGTATTTATTGATTTGCTCAATCTCTCGATCGTACTTTTCAACGATTTCAGGTTTGAGAATCATTTCCTCGTCAGTGGTATAGGGAATGCCTTTATGCTTGCAATAATCCTTCAATCCTTCAAAACCAGGCACGATCAAAGCACTTGGATAATTTTTATTTTCACCCACTACCATCAGCTGATCAATAAGGGTAGATTCCTTGAATTTATTCTCCATCAGCTGAGGCGCAATGTATTTGCCTCCGGACGTTTTGAACATCTCCTTCTTACGATCGGTGATTTTCAGGAAAGAACCGTCTAGCTCACCGATGTCTCCGGTGTGAAACCAGCCGTTTTGCAGTACCTCTGCGGTCATATCAGGTTGCTTGTAGTAACCTAGCATAACATTGGGGCCTTGGACTAGGATTTCGCCATCCTCAGCGATTTTTACTGCTACATCCTGTACAATTTTTCCAACCCAGCCTATTCTCATTTCTTCATTTGTACAGACAGATGCTGAAATTACCGGAGAAGTCTCCGTCAGTCCATAACCTTCACAGACTTTGATACCAGCAGCCCAAAAAACCCGAGCTAACCTTGGCTGTAAAGCTGATGCACCCGAATTAATTTGAAGTACTTCACCTCCTAATGCTTCTCTCCATTTACTGAAAATCAGTTTATTGGCCATTTTCAGTTGAAAATCATACCAAGAACCCATTTTCTTACCAGGTTCATAGTTCAATCCTAAATTCAATGCCCAGAAGAAAAGCTGTTTTTTAATCCCAGATAGCTCATATCCTTTGGCTACTATCTTATCATAGATTTTCTCTAGAAGACGAGGAACTGTATTAAAAGCATGAGGTTTGACTTCCTTCATATTTTCCCCCAAAGTCTCCAAGCTCTCCGCATAGTAAATGGAGAAACCCAAATACATAAAACAGAAGGAGCCCGTTCGCTCATAAATATGACAAAGAGGAAGAAAACTAAGTACGCGTGATGTTCCTCTTTCTGGAGTCATAATAGCGGCAATCGAAAGGACATTCGAAAGCACGTTGGTATGTGAAAGCATTACGCCCTTTGGCCGACCTGTGGTACCTGAAGTATAAATGATGGTAAACATGTCATCAGGCTTTACAGTCTCTTTCAACAGTTCAAGCGCTTCAATACTTTCATTTACGCCGATTGCCAAAAAGTCTTCCCAGAATATAGCACCATCAATTGCTTTAAAACCGTAAATCAATCGCTCTCCGCATACTTCTTTCGCCTTATCGTAAATAGTCTGATCACCAACGAAAATCATTTTGACTTCAGCATGATCAAAAATGTACTCGAAATCTGAGGAGGTAATAGTAGGATAAATGGGTACCGAAATAGCACCGATCTGCTGCAGGGAAAAATCAATGAAATTCCATTCTGGACAGTTTTCAGAAATTATCGCCACTTTCTCTCCTTGTTTCAAACCAGTTTTGAGAAAAGCCAAGCTCAGGTTATCTACTATTTCTTTGACGTCTCTGGACGAAAAGGATTTCCATTGTCCTTCTTCCTTTTTAGCAAGCGAGATCTCTTTATTATAAGTAGCGATCTGATAAGGTATCAAATCAAAAAGTCTAGAAGGCTCCATAGTCTGTCATTTTGGGTATTTATAATATTACCAAAATGTGAGGCCATTACAAAGAGTTATCCACGCTCTCTTTTTATAATAAATGTAAAATAGATTTTTTAAAAAATTCTTTATTAAGGTTATTAGGACTGTGGATTTGTGGAAAAGAAGGCGATTTATTCTTCTCCACTCTTTGGATGTCATTAAACTTGAGTTACCCACGGGTTATCCTCTTTTTGTCCACATGTAAGAGGTTGAAAATTATTATAGTAAATGAATATTCTAATTTTTGTGGATTAAGTCTTACTTATTCACTGTTGGAAAAATGGCTGTGGATAGAATGATTTTCATTGGTGGATAACTGTTGGCTTTTCCCCAATACTGGTACTAGGTAGAAATGGTAGTGATAGCTCGGTGCATAAGTGATGAGTTATCGTTAAGTAATCCACTTTTATCCACAGTTGAATTACTACTTATCCACGTCTACTTTTCATTGCTTTTTACACCTGTTTTTGGCGTAGCCCTGATGACAATATCCTCCAAAGACCAGCCACCTCTGACAGTAATATTTTTGTTTCCTGTTTCAGGATCTATAAAATAAAATATTCGCTCAGCATATCGTTTTGATTCATAATTAGCAGGATCCCATCTTCGGTTTCCATTTGTATCTTCAATTACTCTGATTTGATAAGCGGTAGCTTCTATCAAACTAAAGGAGTATTTATTTCCTGTTTCGATATACGTCTCTCTTTTCACCTCTCCTTTACTATCTAGGAGTTGGACGATGTAAGGTCCTTCTGCGTTCTCTATAGTGCCTGTGATTAAATCTGCCAGCGTTTCCTTTTTGAGTTTCTTATAGCTAGCAGAGATTTCTTGCTCATTGTACTGCCCTTCAATATCCAGAAATGTAGAGTCTGCCGCTTTTAGTGTGAAAGATTCAAAGGGAATGGAATCGGGCAAGTCCAGATTTATTTCCAACACATTTCTACTTAATGAATCCTTAAAGCTTAACATTGCAGGAGTGATTTGAATTACTGAAGCTGTGTCGTAGGCTAGATAAAGGGAATCGAAATTTATATTGTTAATAGGCTTATTGAAAGTTAGTTCAATGGGAAGGTTTTGATAGAAAGCTTTGCCTGAATTTGGGGTGGCTGTTAGCTTCTCTGGTTTTCTTTCTGAAGGTTCGAATTTTGCCCATATTAATGAATCTACCTCATATCCTACAGAGTCCACTAAGTTGACATTGAATGCTAAACTATCTGGTAGTATGTCGGTCGAAAAAAGATTGATTCTTTTGTCTCCGAGTGTATAAAAAATCTCTTTGCCTAATTTCTCATTTTCCAGATTCACCTCAATCGGTGTTTTGTTCAGGACGATGGTGTAGTTAGAACCTAAAGTTGATGATCTCAACAATCTGATCGGTGTTTGATCCCCTTTGGAGAGATTGAATTGTACCCCGCTGATGTTTTGGTGTATGGAAATCGAATCTCTGATAAAGTCGAACGCTTCGGTTTTGTACTCAGCTTTTAGGCTGTTATTGTCATCCTGCCAGGCATAAGCGTAGTATTTTCCTGCTTTAATATTCGAGATGTTAAAGTTGCCAGCTGTATCTACCTGCGTTAGATAATATGGGGGAGCAATAAAAACATCGGTAGTATCGTCCATTGGATATAGGCCTACGATAGCATCTTCTAGCTTATCATTTCTGCCAGGGAAATAATTATTGACTCTTCCTGAGAAAGTTAGGCTATCTATACTCGTGCCAGTAGAAAAAACTAGCTTTAGGTTTTCGGCTGGGTTTCCTTCCGATAAATCTTGAATTGATTTCTGAAAGTTGAATACATAAGTAGTGCTATCCTCAAGTTCCTGGTTTAATTCTATCACCAGCGAATTTTTAATAGCAGTGAATATTACTTCGTCCTTGTTTATTCTTGGAGTGATCAGGATGTTTTTGTTCGCATTATCTAATCTGATGTATTCGTCAAAGGTGATGATGATCTCTTCTGGTTTAGTGTTTAGACTTTGATCCAAGGGGCTCATTTCTAAAACTACAGGTGGATCTTCATCTTTTGGGCCACCCATTGGAGTGCTTTGTTTAGCACATGAGAAAGCTAAAATGCTTATAAGGCAAAGTATAATTAGATTTTGATGCTTCACTTCTTTCTGAAAACGAATAAATTACTTGAATAATTACCTGAAGATTTTGCAGCTTCCTTATTAGAATTCCTGCCTGAACGAATTGCTTTGTAGTATTTTTTTAGGATGGATTGGTTGGGTTTTCTATAGCCTTCCGATAATAGAGATACATAGTAGCTATCAAATTTCATTGGCAATTCCTTGATTAGTTGTAAACCAAAGATTTCTTCGAATTGCTTTATGGCTTTATGATTAAAATGATATAAATGTCTCGGAACATCCCATCCTGCCCAGTTCTCACCGTACTTTTTAGAATCCAAACTCTCGGGATTAGGAACAGCTATTAATATGTAACCATCTGGTTTTAAGTGTTTTATGAGTGTTTTTACAGACTTTCTAAGTGTATGAACATGCTCTAAAACATGGTATAAGGTTATTATATGATAAGATGTACCTTTAGGTAAGTCATTAATAGATTCATAGACTTTCCCTTCGAGTTTTGAGTTTGCTAGGTTTCTTGCTTTTAGATTTGGTTCTATACCTGTTACTTTCCACCCACTCTCTTTTGCTTTGTACAATAGCTCAGCTGTTCCGCAACCAAAATCTAAGTACCTTCCTTTCTGAGCTCTTAATTCTGATAAGTGTTTTACTTTTTGAGCTATCGCATAATTTCTTACTTTTTGATATACGTATTGAGTAAGATTTTTTGCTTTGTCTTCATGGGAAAAATACTCAGGGAAATCATAATATGGCCCTATAGATTCTTCTGTTGGCCTGGGGTTAGTAAATTTCAGGCCGCAATTAGTACAATTGCATATTATGAAAGTCTCTTGGCTCACTGCAAAATCCTTAATTTCTTGCGTATTAAGAAAACGCCCACTTTTGCAGAGTGGGCATTTAGTAAGTCTTTCTAGCTTTTTATCTTCCAAGGTAAACGGTGATTATGGATAAATCTGCTGGAGTTACTCCACTTATTCTTGAAGCTTGACCCATTGTCTCTGGTCTTATTTTAGACAATTTTTGTTTAGCTTCTGCAGAAAGTGCAGGAATGGAGATATAGTCAAAGCTTGATGGAATTTTGAAGTTTTCCATACTGCTTAACTTTTCCACCATTTGCTGTTCTTTTTCAATATAACTATCGTATTTGATTTGTATTTCAGCTTGCTCTAATACCTCGTTACTATATTTGGATAGATATTCTTTAATGGATGGATTAAACGACATTAGTGTTTGCAAACCAATGTGAGGTCTTTTTAAAAGCTTTTCAGCAGATATTTTCTCTTTGATAGTTGCTGTTCCTGATTCTTCCAGGCCTTCATTAATAGTATCTGGTGAGAATTTTTTCTGCTTTAGATCATTGATTAGTTTGGCAGTTTCTTCTTTTTTCAGATTCATTTGAACCAAGCGCTCATCAGAGGCCAAACCTACATCATGGCCTTTTTGAGTCAGCCGGAGATCTGCATTATCCTGACGAAGTAGTAGTCTAAATTCAGCTCGTGAAGTAAACATACGATACGGCTCATCCGTGCCTTTATTTATCAAATCATCAATTAATACTCCAATATAAGCATCTGACCTTTTTAATAAGAAAGGATCCTTTTCCTGAACTTTAAGGCTAGCATTTATGCCGGCAACCAAGCCTTGTGAGGCTGCTTCCTCGTATCCTGTAGTTCCGTTTATTTGCCCTGCGAAATACAAATTTTCTATCAATTGAGTTTCTAAGGTCAATTTCAATTGAGTTGGTGGAAAATAATCGTACTCAATTGCATAACCTGGACGAAACATCTTTGCATTCTCAAATCCGGCAATTTTCCTTAGAGCCTTGAATTGTACATCCTCAGGAAGTGAGGTGGAGAAGCCGTTGATGTACATTTCCACAGTGTTCCACCCTTCTGGTTCTACAAAGATTTGATGTCTGTCTCTTTCAGCAAAACGATTAATTTTATCCTCAATAGATGGGCAATACCTTGGCCCTAGGCCTTGGATTCTGCCATTGAACATAGGAGATCTATCAAATCCTTCTTCAAGACTTGAGTGTACATCTTTGTTTGTATAGGTAATCCAGCAGGTTCTTTGGTTTTTTAAAGTAGTTGTTGAATCAGAATAGCTGAACTTTTCTGGATTTTCATCACCATACTGAACTTCCATTTTAGAATAATCAAGGCTTCTTCCATCTACTCTTGGTGGAGTACCCGTCTTCATTCTCCCTGACTCAAAGCCCAATTCCACCAATTGCTCTGTTATACCTCGAGCAGCGGCTTCACCAGTTCTCCCACCGCCAAACTGTTTTTCGCCAATATGTATCAACCCGTTTAAGAATGTTCCGTTGGTTAAAACGACACTTTTTCCATGAATTTCCAAGCCTATACTGGTTCTTACACCTTTTAGCTCTCCGTTCTTCATTAGAAGCCCTGTGATCATTTCTTGCCAAAAATCCACATTGGGAGTTTGCTCTAACGCCATTCTCCACTCTTCAGCGAACTTCATCCTGTCATTCTGAGATCTTGGAGACCACATAGCAGGTCCTTTAGATCTGTTTAGCATCCTAAACTGAATCATAGATTTGTCGGATATAATACCCGACATCCCTCCTAATGCATCTATTTCTCGTACTATTTGCCCTTTTGCCACACCACCCATCGCTGGGTTGCAAGACATTTGAGCTATCGTATTCATATTCATTGTGCATAGTAGCACTTTAGAGCCCATTTGTGCGGCGGCATGTGCCGCCTCGCAACCTGCGTGCCCTGCTCCTACTACTATGACATCATATATTGGAAACATTGTGTCCTTTTTGTTTACTGTTTCACGTGGAACGTAAGAGTTTTTTACTTTACGTTATTACCTGTTTCACGTGGAACGTTTAAATCTCTTCGAATAAATTAATAGCAAAATCTTCTTTGTTTCTCATCAGATTTGCTTCTTCATTAGACTTGTCTTTATATCCTAGTAAGTGAAAAAGACCATGGCTGATCACTCTGCTTAGCTCTTTTTCTTCATCCACTTCTAGTGCTTGAGAGTTTTCTTTGACTCGTTCTATGCTTATAAAGATATCTCCTTCTAATATGTTTTCTTCTTCTGAATTATCAAATGTGATAATATCCGTATACGTGTCGTGATCTAGATATTCTATATTAATGCTAAGTAGATATTCGTCTGAGCAGAAAATATAATTGAGCTCTGATATTTTATGGTTTTCTGCTTCTGCAATTTTTTTAAGCCAAGTTTTTCTTTTTCTCTTTTCTTTAAGGGAAAATGACACTTCTTCTGCAAAGAAATTAATTGCCATAGATTAATTCATGTAAAATGATAAAACCGTTTTGGTGCCATTCTCTTCGAATTTTACATCATCAGTAAGATGCTTTATAAGGAAAATACCCCTTCCTCCTGTTTTTTCAATATTCTCTGGAGCGGTTGGGTCTTTTAGCTCATTGTAATCAAAGCCTTCTCCTTCGTCCTGAATAGTGAATAAAAGCTGCTCTTCTTCGAGAGTTAATTCTAAATGGACGAGTTTATTTTTATCACCTTGATTTCCATGTATAATTGCATTGCTAATACACTCAGTCACTGATATCATAATATTCCCATAGATATCATCATTGATCTCGAAATTTTCCCGCGCATTGTCGATGAAACTTTCAATTATTTTTATGTTCTCAATTAGAGAAGGAATAGAAATTTTTATGCTTTTCATCATAATTGTATTCAATGATTAATATCTATTATTCTACTTCGATTAGTATTGGACAATGGTCGGAATGCTTAGCGTCTGCTAATATTATTGAGCTTTTAAGTCGATCCTCCATTGGCTCAGTTGCCATGTGGTAATCAATTCTCCAACCAAGATTCTTTGCTCTAGAATTTGCTCTATAACTCCACCATGTGTAATTGTCTGGTTGGTCATTGAATTTTCTAAAACTATCTACAAAACCAGATTCTGTGAATTTGTCCATCCATGCTCTTTCTTCAGGTAGAAATCCAGAAGTGTTTTTATTTGACTTTGGATTGTGGATATCTATTGCCTTGTGACAAATATTGTAGTCGCCACTTAGAATTAAATTTGGATTGGTTTTTCTTAAATCCTGCATGTATCCATATATGTCGTCAAGAAATTCATATTTGAATGTTTGTCTTATATCACCTGTTGTCCCAGATGGAAAATATGCAGTCAAAAATGAAAAATCATCAAAATCAACTTGAAGTAACCTTCCTTCTTCGTCATATTTAGATATATCCATTCCCATCTTAACAGATTTTGGCTTTATTTTAGTCAAAACTGCTACGCCACTATAGCCCTTTTTAAAAGCAGGGTACCAATAGATTTCGTAGCCTAAATCGTGAAAAATATGCGCATCTATTTGGTCTAAATTAGCCTTAACTTCTTGTAAACCAATTATATCCGGGTTTACTAGTTTCAGCCAGTCTATAAAGCCTTTATTCATTGCGGCACGAATGCCATTCACGTTATACGATACAATTTTCACCATTTATTCTATTACTATTTCGTACTCTTTTTCAAAATATTCCAATACTTGAATTTTTAAAAGCTTTTCCTGATCCAACAAATCAAAATGAGGAAGGTCTTTAATCAATTTCCAATGTGGCCATCCATCTTGGTCAACATAATCAAGTTCATAAAAGCCGTCATAACTCAGCACCTTACATACTGCAATATGCATCAGGTCCTGCTTCTGCTCTTTACTGAATATTTTATTTCCTTGTCCAAGTTCTTGAACACCAATAAGAAAGAGTACGCCATTTAAGTCCGCAGGTTTTTTACCTATTGTTTCTTTCAGGCCTTCTAATAGTTTTGACCAACGTTTTTCTAACTCTAAATCTCGCTTAAACATTTTAAACTACTGAATATCAATTATTTATATACTTATCTACTCTTTTTTAAGAGAGAATTTTTGGTATTCGCTTTATTTATTTAACAAATAGAAATGTTGTATGTAGCATTGCTTTCCCATTTATGATTGGCTACATCTCATCAGATCTTGAACAGGCTTAGTAAATTATTTCATTTAACTGTTTAGCCTTTTTAGAATCAAGACTAAATATACGTTTCATTCCTTTATTCTATTTCCTCCAAAATTTAACGTTAACCAGATTGCGGAACTCATTGAATTCCTTTACGAGATTCATTAACTTAACTGTTTAGGAAAGAATTAAGTAGCAAATATACCACTATTTGCCCTTGGCAGATAGGAACAAGCCTTTTTCACAATGCGTTTATTTTTTGTAAAAGATTTTGTGGATTTAGTTTTTCCGCGCAACTGTCTAATGTGTGGGGGGACTCTTTATGACTCTGAAAAAAATCTCTGCATCGTATGTAAGGGTTCTCTGCCTATCACAAGTTATCATTTGAGGCCTATTGATAATGATTTATGCGATAAAGTAAAAGGGTTGAGTGCAGTCGGGATGGTGATGGCCTTCTTGAAATTTACAAAAGGCGGAAATAGCCAGAAGCTTTTGCACCAGCTTAAATATCGAAATAAGCCTCAATTGGGTCAAGAATTGGGGTTAATGTATGGCAAGATTCTAAATGAGAATGGATTTGATAGATCTTGGGACCTGATTGTACCAGTTCCATTGCATCCCTTGAAACAAAGCCGTAGAGGATATAATCAAAGTGAAAAATTTGGGTTTGGTCTTTCAGAAGCCTTAGCTGTTAAGCTTGAAAGTTCCTTAGTCCGTGGAAAGTTTACGGAGACGCAAACGCAAAAATCTCGACTTGAACGAATGTATAATGTGGACGATGTTTTTCAAGTCGCACCCTATTCTACAATTACAAACAAATCCATTCTTTTGGTTGATGATGTGATGACGACTGGTGCTACATTGTGTGCGTGTGCCAATGTGCTTTTGGCGAATGGAGCAAAAAATGTAGATTTGGTTACCATCGCAGCAGGAGGTTAATTACTATGATTGATATCGAATTATTAAAGTACCCTATAGGCAAATTTCAGAAACCAGAACTGATTTTAGATCAAAATTTAGAGGAGGCAATTACATACTTAGGAATGTTTCCTCAGTATCTGGAGGAAACCGTACAGAGTTTTTCTGAAGAACAGTTAAGCACGCCATATCGTCCGGGTGGCTGGACTGTAATGCAATTGATTCATCACCTGTCCGATAGTCATATGAATGCGCTAATTCGCTTTAAATTGGCGCTAACGGAAGTTAATCCAACTATTAAGCCTTACGATGAGGCAGCATGGGCCCAATTAGAAGATTACTCGCTTCCGATGTCAGAGTCACTCACGCTTATCAGAGGATTACATTTGAAATGGGCAATTGTACTTAAATCTATGCAAGTTCAGGATTTTGAGAAAACGTATTTCCATCCAGAATCACAATCTTCAGTTCCTCTTTCCGAAGTTACGCTTATGTATCAGTGGCATTCACAGCACCATTTAGCACATATTCAGCATTTGATGATTCGTGAAAAGTGGTAACAAACCTGATTTTACAAGCACCCATAAGAAGCATTTTGCCTAGTAATTTCTAACATGAATATTTCTCTCAAAAATCAACGAATTCTTGTCACTGGAGCATCCAGAGGTATTGGTAGAGCTATCGCAAAACAACTTTCAGAATCCGGAGCTGAAGTGATTATTCATTGTAATAGGAATGCTAGTGAAGCAGAAAAGCTTAAAGGTGAGTTATCCAACCTATGTTATATTGAACTATGCGATCTTTCAGATATTGAGCAAGTCATTGGCTTTATCCCAAAATTGATTGAAAAATATGGAGAGATCTCGGGATTGGTAAATAATGCGGGAATCTCCCGCTCCGCTCCGGATAATTTGCCTACTGAGGATTGGGTCAAAGTTTGGCAAGAAACTATTCAGGTTAATACAACTGCGCTAGGTATTCTTTGTAAAGAATTTGTAGATCACGCTCTGAAAAATCAAAATGGTAGAATAGTAAATATTTCATCGAGAGCAGCTTTTCGTGGTGATACAACAGACTATATAGCTTACGCAGCCTCCAAGGGCGCTATTGTAAGTTTGACAAGATCAATCGCCAGACATTATGGAAAGCAAGGAATCAAAGCGTTTCTTATCGCACCAGGATTCACTCGAACGGATATGGCAAGTGAAATTTTAGCTGAATATGGTGAAGGTTTCGCCTTAAATGACATTGCTTTACCCGAACTTACAAGGCCAGAAGATATTGCACCCATGGTGACACTTCTTTGTTCTGGTCTTGCCGACCATGCTACAGGAGCCAGCATCGATATCAATGCTGGTTCTTATGTACATTAGTTATGTAGTCCCTAAAGCGAAAATCCAATGCCCCAGCGGCAAAAACCCAACGAAATATTTACCCCAGAATTAGTCAAGATTCTAAAGATTTTTGGGTTGATCTCTATTGGTTTGGTGCTGTTACTTTCCTTTTTCAATTCCAAGAGAGCAAATAATTCTGGAGATGATCTCACATTTCGAATGACCTCTTCCAGTCGTTTATATTTCTTTAATGTACGCGCACTCAACTATGACAGAGAGAGTCGATTAGATGCTGGAATGGTCCTTTTTCGTCATGGGAAAAGAGAAATTTCTGATTCTCAACCCACCTTGGATTTGGTAATAATTCTTAATAGCCAAAAAGATGAGGCGTATCTTTATCTAGAACCTGTTAACACAGATTGGCCTCTGCAAATCCGTAGCTTCAAGGCAGGAAAAGAGAAAGTGTTTCAGTTTCAAAATAGTAATAATTCTGATTTTCTAATGTATGTGAGAGATCTCGAGCCCTGGATAGCTGATGATGCCGAATTTGAACTTAAGAAAGACTCGAATTGGATTTCTATCTGGTCAAAACCAAAAGAAAAGAAAGCCTTAAAAACTACATTGGAAGACTTTTTTAGATTGATAAATGAAGGAGAATAATTCTATGAAAAGACAGAACCCAAGCTTAGATATGTTCAAAAAATTAATTGGGCATAAACTCGATAAAATGCCTTCAAAGGCAGGTAATTGGCTTGCTGGAACGTTGATTGAAGTTGATAAGGATCATATCAAAGTTTCCTATACAGTCACTCCAGAAATGTGCAATCCCGCTCAAATTTTACATGGTGGAGTTGCCTCGCTTATGATAGACGATGTGATAGGAATGGGAAATTTTGCTGCTGGTTCAGAGTATTTGATGACCAGTATTAATTTAAATGTAGATTTTTTGTCGGCAGCTCAAATCGGAGAGAAATTGGAAGTTACCGCAAAATTAGTTCGTTCAGGAGCTAACCTAAATCATTGGGAAGCCGTAATCACTAAAGACTCAGGTAAGCTTGTGGCTAAAGCCAGCTCAAATATGATTAAAACTCATGTGAAGCTAAGTGAACTCGGGTTTTAATCTTTTACACAACTTAATTTCACACAAATGAAAAAAATCTTACTGGTAACTTTCTTTGGCCTTTTTTCTCTCTCTGCTTTTTCACAAACTACTATCACTTTTCATCAAAGTAACCTGCCTTTCCTAGGGGTTAATTACCAATTTGGAGAGCGTTTTATTCCAGAATTCCGACTTGGTACCGATACATCCTTAGAAGATATTTCTGCAGAATTGGCAGCCAATTATATTTTCAAAAAGACAGATCGATTTGAATTTTATGGCGGAGCAGGATTAAGAGTGGGATATTTTGACGGAATTGTGGTTCCTGTAGGATTGAATATTTATCCATTTGAGCAAAAAGACTTTGGGTTTCATATAGAAGGAGCCCCAGTTTTAGTTTTCGAGGGAAACTCAATATTCCGAGGTTCTTTTGGTATTCGATATCGTTTTATCAAAAACTAAAACTGCTCCATTTTCACCATCAAATCCCAAACTGCTATTCCTAGAGAAACAGAAATATTCAAGGAGTGCTTGGTGCCCAATTGTGGGATTTCCAAGACTGCATCACAGGCATTGAGCACTTCTTCTTCTACCCCAAAAACCTCATTTCCGAATACCAATGCATATTTTTTGCCTTTTTCAGGAGCAAAATCATTCAGTTTCACTGAGCGATCTACTTGTTCTAGAGCACATATTTGATAGCCTTCAGCTTTCAGTTTTTCCATAGCCAACATGGTATTCAGGCAATATTCCCATTCCACAGATTCAGTTGCACCAAGGGCAGTCTTCTGAATATCACGATGAGGTGGAGTGCCCGTTATTCCGCAGAGGTAAATTTTTTCTACACCAAAAGCATCTCCTGTACGGAAAGCAGAACCCACGTTATTTAAGCTGCGAACATTGTCCAAAACGAGCACAATAGGCGATTTATCCATTTCTTTAAACTCCTCGACAGATACTCTTTCGAGTTCTTCCATGCTTAATTTTTTCATGCTTTTTTGTTCTGCTTTATGAATGGCTTATTTTCGACTTTATTCCCAGAGTGAATTTTCGAAATTACGTACAAAAGTAAGCATACCCCATGAGTAAGTCTAAAGACGGCAAAGAAACGCCTTTAATGAAGCAGTACAATGCAATCAAAGCCAAGCATCCTGGCGCGTTATTGCTGTTTCGGGTTGGGGATTTTTATGAGACTTTCGGTGAAGATGCCGTTCGTGCCAGCAAAATTCTGGATATCGTGTTGACCAAAAGAGCTAACGGTTCCGCATCTCATATTGAGCTTGCTGGTTTTCCGCATCATTCTTTGGATACTTATCTGCCGAAATTAGTCCGTGCTGGAAATCGTGTCGCTATCTGTGATCAGCTCGAAGATCCAAAGTCGGTAAAAGGCATAGTAAAACGCGGTGTAACTGAGCTAGTAACCCCCGGGCTTTCCTTCAATGACCAGGTTTTAGACACTAAGAAAAACAATTACCTCGCTTCAATTTCTTTTGGAAAAGACAAGCATGGAATCGCATTTCTAGACCTTTCTACTGGGGAATTTATGTGTGCGGAAGGCTCAGCTTCTTATCTCGAAAAACTGATCCAAAGCTTTGCGCCAGCAGAAATTATATTTTCCAAAGCTGCTAAAAAAGTTGCTATAGAGCTATTGAAGAATGATTTCATCACATTTCACTGTGAGGATTGGGTGTATCAATATGACTTCACTTATGAAAAACTAAAGACGCATTTTGGAACTGCAAATCTTAAAGGGTTTGGGGTTGAAGAGCTGGAAATGGGGATTGTGGCAGCGGGTGCGATTTTGTATTATTTGGAAGAAACTGAGCACAAGGAGATTCAGCATATTTCTTCGATTTCAAGAATAGCAGAGGAAAAATATGTCTGGCTGGACAAATTCACCATTCGAAACCTTGAACTGGTTTTTCCTCAGCACGAAGGCGGAGTTCCTTTGATCAATATCCTGGATCAGACGGTGACGCCTATGGGCTCTAGAATGATGAAAAAATGGATGGTCCTTCCTCTAAAGGAGAAATCAGCCATAGAAGAGCGTCAGAATGTAGTCGATTTTTTCTACCAAAATTCTGTTCTGATTGAAGAAATGGTCGATCCGCTGAAGCATATCGGCGATTTGGAGCGATTGATCTCTAAGGTAGTTGTAGGTCGTGCAAATCCCCGTGAGATCAATCAGATCAAACGTGCGCTGACCAACATTCTGCCGATCAAAGAGCTACTAAAGAACCAAAAGAACCCAACCTTAAAAAGGCTTTCTGATCAGCTACATCCTTGCGAGTTTTTATTGGAAAAGATTGATACAGAGCTCAAGGAAGACGCGCCTATGCTCACTCATCAAGGTGGAATAATCAATGACGGTGTAGATCCGGAACTGGATGAATATCGCGGATTAGCGAATACAGGGAAGGATTTTTTGGTGCAAATTCAGCAGCGGGAAGTTCAGAAAACCGGAATTACCTCACTGAAAATCGCTTTCAACAAGGTATTTGGATATTATCTGGAAGTGAGTAATTCACATAAAGACAAAGTTCCTGCGGAGTGGATTCGTAAGCAAACGCTGGTGAATGCGGAGCGATACATCACTCCAGAATTGAAAGAATACGAGGACAAGATCCTGAATGCAGAAGATAAGATGATTGCGATTGAGCAGCGATTTTTCTTGGCATTGGTACAAGAGACCGCTCAATATGTAACGCAAATTCAACAGAATGCCAGAGTTCTCGGCACATTGGATGTATTACTTTCTTTTGCCCAAGTTGCTCTTTCCAACGGCTATGCGAGACCGAAAATATCGGATACGGAAACGCTGGAAATCAAAGATGGTCGTCATCCAGTAATTGAAAAACAGCTGCCTCCAGGCGAAAATTACGTTCCGAACGACATTTACCTGGATCATGATTCCCAGCAGATCATGATTATTACCGGACCCAATATGGCTGGTAAGTCCGCGTTGCTGCGTCAAACTGCTTTGACAGTACTGATGGCTCAGATGGGCAGCTTTGTGCCAGCATCCTTTGCGAGGATCGGCATTATAGACAAAGTTTTCACCCGTGTTGGCGCTTCGGATAATCTCTCTAAAGGCGAATCTACCTTCATGGTGGAGATGACTGAGACGGCCAGTATTCTGAATAATCTATCAGATCGAAGTCTGGTTCTGATGGATGAAATCGGAAGGGGAACATCAACTTACGATGGGATTTCCATTGCTTGGTCTATCGTGGAGTACTTGCACAATCATCCAACATTCCGGGCAAAAACACTTTTTGCAACGCATTACCATGAGTTGAATCAATTGGCCTCTGACTTCCCCAAAATCAAGAATTTCAATGTCTCGGTGAAGGAAGTTGGAAACAAGGTGATTTTCATGCGTAAACTGAAACAAGGAGGTAGCGAGCACAGCTTTGGTATCCATGTGGCTCAAATGGCAGGTATGCCTAATCCCATAGTGTTGAGGGCGGCTGAGATTATGTCGCACTTGGAGAAGGACAAGGCTGTGGCAGAGCAAAAGGAAAATATTAAATCCATTCCTAAAAATAATTATCAGCTAAGCATGTTCGAGATGGACCCAAAGATGAAGGAAGCAAAAGAGCTGATTGAGGGAATAGATATCAATGCGATTTCGCCAATTGAAGCACTTTTAAAATTGCATGAGATCAAAAAGAAAATTGAAACATAGGAAACTCAGATTCGTGTGTTAACTTAGTTTTATGGTGAAAGTTATTTTTTATGGATAAAGTATTGCTCAAAGATTTGCGGAAGCAAAATAAATACACCCAATTTTTTCAAGAGTGGAAGGAGCAGGAATTTCAAGATCATCCCGAAGAACAAAAGAAAATGGATGAACTTGAACAGCTGAGCCAGAACATAGGAATGCGGGAGGGACTGACTATTGCCTGTTTTGACTATAGAAAGCTTGGCTTGGCATTTTATACAGGTAATGTAGAAGAATTGACAGGTTATCCAGCGTCAATGTTTCGGGAAAAAGGAATGGAAACCACTTTCAATATGACTTATCCTGAGGAAAGGGCTGAGATTGTTAGGTTTCAAAAAATTGTATTCGACAGTTTCCATCAACTTACCTTAAAGGAGAAGCATACGTTTGAATTTTCATATACCACACGTTGGGTTAATCGGAAGACGAATAAGATTAGTTGGGTTCTAGGGAAGGTCAAGCCTTATTTGATTGATTCTGGGGGTAATTTTGCGATGGATCTGCATATTATCATGCAGCTGCATACTCCGCCTAAAACTGCAGGCTATGATTGGAATTACTCCTATCAAAAAGAAGATGGAACACGAATATTTGTAAGTAAAAACTCTCCAAATAGTAGAGAAGTATCTCTGACTAAAAAAGAAAGAGAAATCGTAAAAGTCATTTTGGAAGGGAAAGAATCTAAAGATATCGCTGAGCATTTCAATATTTCTGTGAACACAGTTGCTACGCACCGAAAGAACATCCTGAAAAAGCTAAAAGCTAGGAATGTGGGAGAAATAGTTAAAATTTTATCCATGTATCCGTTTTGATATTGAACTGAAAATCAATGACAAGAGGTGTTAAATGAAGGAATACTAAAAAAAATTACTTCGGAATGCTTGTGATATTCTCTTTCACTCTTACCTTTGCATCCACAATTCAACTGGATCACGTTCCAGTTAACACAACGCGAGAGTAGCTCAGCTGGTAGAGCACGACCTTGCCAAGGTCGGGGTCGCGAGTTCGAATCTCGTCTCCCGCTCAAAAAGCCCTTGATTCAAGGGCTTTCTTGTTTCACGACGAAGGTACTTGGTCCCAACTAAGTAAATGTCGGAAGGACAAAATCTATATTTAACTATAGATTAAGCCGGGATGGTGGAATAGGTAGACACGCAAGACTTAAAATCTTGTGGCCGTAAGGCCGTGCGGGTTCGATTCCCGCTCCTGGTACATAAGCCTCACAGAAATGTGGGGCTTTTTGTGTTTATAGGATTTGTTTCATTAAAAGCTGGGGCTTCAGAACAGTCTAATTGGCCTCCGAGCTTGTTTGGGATTACGCAATTATCTACTTCAGAACACTTATACATTTTAAGATTGATATAATTGAATTGTAATAATTTAACCTACTACGGCCATTTTTTGTATTTTGAGAGCTATGAATGAATTAGAATTTTTGTCAACAGACTGGCCTATAGTAAAGCACTGGCTGATCATTGGAGGTATAGCATTAGCCACTTTTTTATTGTTTCTTTTTCTCGCTAGAAAGTCACGGACACTTTTAAGTAGAAGATTGGTAAAGCGTATGGATGATGATCTGTTGGCAAATTTCCTCGCTGGGATTTTTGGCTCTATTGTGATTCTGATTGGCTTGCTGGTCGTCTTTAGGATTATAGGGTTGACAGGTGTCATCTCAGGAATGTTAGCAGGTGCTGGGATTTCTGCCTTTATCATAGGTTTTGCATTAAAAGATATTGGAGAAAATTTCTTGGCAGGAATTATTCTGGCTTTCAAAAGACCATTTCGGGTAGGTGATATCGTTGATATTAGTGGGATGCGTGGCCAAGTTCTCACATTAAACCTTCGTGATACGCAGATCAAAACTGGTGATGGAAAAGATGTCTTTATTCCAAATGGAATTATCCTCAAAAATCCACTGATCAACTTTACTATTGATGGATTTTTGCGCTATGATTTTATAGTTGGATTAGATTATGGGTCGGATTATTATGCCGCTATTGAAGTGATCAAGTCTGCAATCGTAGAGGTGCCTGGGGTGTTGGATAGTTCCAAATTACCATCAGTGTGGGTAACCGAGATGGCAGAAAGTACACTGAATATTCAGGTAACTTTTTGGGTTAACACATTTGATCGAGCGATATCTGACGCAATAGTTAAAAGTAGCGCAATTTTGATGGTGCTGACTGCATTAGAAAAGGCCGGCTTTAATATGCCGGCCCGAATAGTTGAGTTGAAGAATTATCAAGGCAAGGAATTGAAAACTTACGCCTCAGATACTTTATGAGTTAATGATTCCACCTAGGTCTGCAGGAGAATAAGCCACTGATTTCAGCGTTTTTCTATCACCTTCTCTGAATACCAAAAACAAGTCGCCTTCTTTTTCATAGAAGCATTCTGTGCCTTTTGCGTTATAGTGCGCCACAGTTGCTTTGGCTTCGTCTTCTGTTTTACAGGCTTTACTCATGTTAGAGCGCTGCACTTCATCGAAGAGCGTTTTGAATTTTTCACCCAATCCAAACTCCAAAATCGCCCCAGAAAGCACGTATTGTAAATCACATAGTGCATCGGCCACTTCTACTAAGTCATTATTTGCGATAGCTTCTTCCAATTCTTTAAGCTCCTCAGCCAAAAGAGCTACACGCAAATCACATCGTACTTTCTCAGGGATAATTGGAGAATGTAAAACAGGATGCTTGAAGGTTTCGTGAAATAAAGCGACTGAGGTAAGTGATTTAGGATCTTGCATTTTATGTATTATTGAAAGGTTGAAATAACTAAAAAAGGCCCGGATTTCAGGTCTTTTGCTTAAGGAATTCTAAAGAAGTTCGGTGTATAGAGAAGCAACATTGACCAATTTCTTATCAATTTTAAATTGAGAATCAGACAATAAGTCTGTTTTTGTGACAAGATGTTTAAGTTTGTGGTCAGACAATGGCTTGGATGGGTTTTTGTCCCGTAGTACACAATAATTCTCCATGGAAATCTCATTTTACAAATATCAAGGTACCGGCAATGACTTCGTCATGATCGATGATCGTGACCAGAAGTTTGACGATTCGGATTTAAAACTAGTCTCAAGCCTTTGCGATAGAAAGTTTGGTATAGGTGCTGATGGGTTGATTTTGATTCGAAATCATCCAGATTATGATTTTGAGATGATCTATTTCAATGCCGATGGGAGCCAAAGCATGTGTGGCAATGGTGCGAGATGCGCGGTTGCTTTTTCTGCGTTCCTCGGCATTTTGGATGAGGAGACGAGCTTTCTAGCTATAGACGGTTCTCATGAAGCTATTCTGAAAGATGGATTGGTGCAGCTCCTGATGGGAGGTGTAGCTGGGATAGATGAAAAGGGGGCTGATTCCTTTGTCAATACTGGCTCTCCACATCATGTTCGATTTGTGGAGGATGTTCAGAATTATCCCATTTTCGCAGAAGGAAAAAAAGTGCGCTACGATGAGATGTATGCTCCGGCGGGGACTAATGTTAATTTTGTGGAGAAATTAAATGAAGACGAAATCTTCGTTCGCACCTATGAAAGAGGCGTTGAAGATGAGACACTTTCCTGTGGAACTGGAGTGACAGCAGCAGCTATTGCCTTGGGCAGAGACAAGCCTACTGCTGAAATCAAGATCAAAACCCTTGGTGGTCAATTAGCTGTAAAATTTAAAGCTTCCGAAAACGGGGGGTTTAAAGAAGTCTGGCTAATTGGTCCTGCAGAGCAGGTTTTTGCTGGAAAAATAAATGTTTAGCCAGCTAATGGAGATCTTCTCCGATGGACTGGTTTTATTATCAATTATAACAAAAAGGGCTTAATTTTGAGGCCCTAAAAGAGAATAACAATAAGCTAGCATGTTAGATATTATAGCAAAAGGACTTGCAAAAGTATTTGGAACCAAGTCCGACAGAGATATAAAGGAGCTTCTTCCGATCGTAGAAAAGATCAAAGAGGTATATTCTGGATTGAAGAATCTGAGCGACGATCAATTGAGGGGGAAAACTCAGGAGATTAAGGCTGAAATCGACGAACATCTTAAGGAATTCGATGATAAAATTATTGCCATCAGAGCGAAGGTAGAAGAGTTGCCAGCTAAGGCTATCCATGAAAAGGATCAGCTTTTCAATCAGATAGATCAAATAGAAAAAGATCGAAATGAGGCTCTGGAAGTTGTTTTGGAAAAGGTCTTGCCGCAGGCTTTCGCAGTAGTGAAAGAGACAGCAAGACGTTTTAAAGAGAATGGAAAGTTAGTTGTAAAAGCTTCTGACCGCGATCGTGAGCTTTCTGCATCCAAGCAGAATGTAGAAATCCAAGGCGATGAGGCGATTTGGCATAACAAATGGATGGCCGCAGGAACGGAAGTCGTATGGGACATGGTTCACTACGATGTACAGCTTATCGGTGGTATGGTGCTTCACAAAGGGAAGATTGCTGAGATGGCGACTGGTGAAGGTAAAACGTTGGTTTCTACCCTACCTGCTTATCTCAATGCACTTGCCGGACGTGGTGTTCACATCGTGACGGTAAATGATTACCTGGCAAAGCGTGATTCCGAATGGAATGCGCCACTTTTTGAATTCCACGGATTGACGGTGGATTGTATAGATAAATTCACTCCGAATTCAGCTGGTCGTAAAAAGGCATATAAATCAGATATCGTTTATGGTACCAATAACGAATTTGGATTTGACTACCTGAGAGATAATATGGCTCGTGAAGCGGGTGATTTGGTACAAGGCAAACATCACTTTGCGATGATTGATGAGGTCGATTCAGTGTTGATTGATGATGCAAGAACGCCATTGATCATCTCTGGACCAGTTCCAAAAGGCGATGTGCATGAGTTTGACGACATGAAGCCTAGAGTTTCTACGTTGGTAGACGAGCAACGTAAGTTGGTTCAAGGATTTTTGAGCTCAGCCAAGAGACTGCTTGCTGATGGCAATGATAAAGAAGGAGGATTGGCCTTATTCCGTGCATTCCGTGGAATGCCTAAGTATAAGCCATTAATCAAATACCTTTCTGAGCCAGGGATTAGAGTGATTCTTCAGAAGACTGAGAATTATTACCTGCAGGATAATAAGCGCCAAATGCCAGAGGCAGATGAGCCGCTTTTGTTTACTATAGATGAAAAAACTAACGTAGTCGATTTGACCGATCGTGGTATCGAGACGATGACTACCAAAAATGAAAATACGGAGTTCTTCATCCTTCCTGATATCGGGATTGTAATTGCAGAACTGGAAAAAGAAGAGGGCGTTTCCGATACTGAAAAGCTTGTCCGCAAAGAAGAAGCGATCAAAGATTACAGCGTAAAAGCTCAACGTATTCACACTGTAAATCAATTGCTCAAAGCATATTGCATGTTTGAGAAGGATACTGAGTACATCTTGGTAGATGGCAAAGTGAAAATCGTTGATGAGCAGACAGGTCGTGTGATGGAAGGGCGTCGTTATTCTGATGGACTCCACCAAGCTATCGAAGCTAAGGAGAATGTGAAAGTGGAAGACGCTACGCAGACTTACGCTACAATCACCCTGCAGAACTACTTCAGAATGTACCATAAGCTGGCCGGTATGACGGGTACGGCAGAAACAGAGGCAGGAGAATTCTGGGAAATCTACAAATTGGATGTGGTAGTAATACCGACTAATAAACCTATTGTCCGAGCTGACCGCGAAGATAAAGTTTACAAGACTGTGCGAGAAAAATTCAACGCAGTCGGTGACGAAATCAATGAGCTAGTAGCAGCAGGAAGACCAGTTTTGGTGGGTACTACTTCGGTAGAAATTTCCGAGGTACTCAGCCGAATGCTGACGTTGAAGAAAATCCCTCATCAGGTATTGAATGCGAAGCAACATGCTAGAGAAGCAGATGTGGTTGCCATTGCTGGTCAAGCTGGTACAGTAACTATTGCAACTAACATGGCTGGGCGAGGTACAGATATTAAGCTTTCTCCAGAAGCAAAAAAAGCGGGAGGTCTGGCGATTATCGGTACTGAACGCCACGAGTCTCGTCGTGTCGATAGACAGCTTCGTGGTAGATCTGGACGTCAGGGAGATGTGGGTTCATCCCAATTCTTTGTGTCTTTGGAAGATAGTTTGATGCGTCTTTTTGGTTCGGATCGTATTGCGAAGTTGATGGATAGAATGGGCCTTGAAGAAGGAGAAGTGATTCAGCATAGCATGATTTCTAAATCTATCGAACGTGCGCAGCGCAAGGTGGAGGAAAATAACTTTGGTACAAGAAAGAGACTACTTGAGTATGATGATGTGATGAACTCGCAGCGTGAGGTGGTCTATAAGAGAAGAAGAAATGCGCTGAAAGGCGAAAGATTAGAGCTGGATATTTTGAACATACTCTATGATGTCTGTGAAGGCTTGGTAGATATGGGCAAAACAAATTCTGATCCGGAGGATTTCAGAATGAATGTATTCACTACGCTAGGTATAGATTACAATGTTTCTGAAAATGACCTCAAATCCAAAGACGCCGGTCAGTTGACACAGGAGCTTTATACTATTGCTTTTGAAAGCTATCAAAAGAAAAGTGAAGTGATGATGAATACAGCACTTCCGATTTTCAAGCGAGTGCAGGAAGAAAGAGGAGCTACTGTGAAAGATATCATGGTGCCGATTTCTGACGGAATCAAGCAGATCGGAGTAGTAGTGAATCTTGAATCTACTGTGGATACAGAAGGAAGAGAATTGGTAAGAGCGATCGAGAAAAATGTTTCCCTTGCCATCATTGACCAAAACTGGAAAGAGCATTTGAGAGATATGGATGACTTGAAGCAGTCGGTACAAAATGCCGTTTATGAGCAAAAAGATCCGCTATTGATCTACAAGTTCGAGGCATTTGAGATGTTCAAGCGTTTTATCGGCAAATTGAATGAGGATATGACTTCTTTCTTGACTCGAGCTGATTTGCCAAAGCAAGATCCTAATCAAGTACATGCTGCTGCTCCACAGCGAGTGGCTGAAGCTGAAGTCCAAGCATCCAAAGAAGATGCTGGAAGTACGTTAAATCCTGGTGCAAACCGTGCAGCAGTGGCAGCATCGAATGCTGGTAGACCAGCTCCACAGGTAGTTGCTCCTAGAAAATCTGATAAAGCTTACGGAAGAAATGATAAAGTTTCTGTTCAATACACGAATGGAACCACCAAATCTGATGTGAAATATAAAAGTGTGGAACAGGATGTGCAGGAAGGAAAGTGTGTAATCATAGACAATTAAGCAAAGCATGAGAATTTTCTGGATTTTAGGATTGGTATTGATATTGGCGAGCTGCAAAACGACCCGGAATACTTCAAGTTCTGCATCAAACTACGCGAGCTACCAGGAAAATTTAACTTCTTCCCTTCCTGTTTATCCAGATTACCGTGCTCAGATGGGTGTAAGTTCATCTCTTGAATCTAATGAGTCTACCGAGGCCATTGATGGACAATTAGATCAAGTTCAAGCTAGCTTAGTTAGTAAGAATAAATCTGAACCTTATTTTAGCGGATTTTCAGTTTTGGTTTATTCAGGAGTAGATCGTCAAAAAGCCTTCAAAACGCGTGATGATTTGGCTATGAATTTCCCTGACCTTACACCTGAAATGCAATACCAGCAGCCAAGGTATCTTGTTAAAGTTGGAAAGTATATTCATAAAATTGAGGCTCAAAAGAGCTTCGCAGAAGTAAAAACACAATTCCCAACAGCGAGAATAATTCAAGATCGCTTTCAGCGTGAAGAATTCAAGACGCTAAACGAACTCAATCAAGAAGATGTTGAAGGACAAAATTAAATCTCTGGCTAAGGCCTACAAAGAAGAAGTAATTGCAAATCGTCGTCATCTTCATGCAAATCCCGAACTCTCTTTTCAAGAGTACAATACGTCAAAATTTGTAAAGGAAAAGCTCCAGGAAATAGGAATTACTACGATAGAATCCAAAGCGGATACTGGCTGGGCAGCTTTGATTGAAGGTAAAAACCCAAGTAAGCGAGTAATAGCTCTTCGAGCAGATATGGATGCTTTGCCGATCATTGAGGCAAATGACGTTTCCTATATATCTAAGAACCCAGGCGTAATGCATGCCTGTGGTCACGATGCGCACACTGCATCTTTATTGGGCGCTGCCAAAATTCTTAATGAAGTCAAAGGCGACTTTGAAGGAACAATAAAACTTATTTTTCAACCTGGAGAAGAAGTAGCTCCTGGAGGTGCATCATTAATGATCGCTGATAAAGTACTTGAGAATCCACGTCCAAATGGAATTATTGGACAGCACGTGATGCCTTTTATCGAAGTTGGTAAAGTAGGTTTCCGTCCTGGAATCTACATGGCAAGTGCTGATGAAATCTATGTTACGGTGAAAGGTAAAGGTGGTCATGCGGCAATGCCTGAGACCTTGATAGATCCAGTTTTGATCGCTTCCCATATGATTGTTGCGTTGCAGCAAGTGGTAAGTAGAGCTGCAAGCCCTAAGATACCATCTGTGCTTTCTTTCGGTAGAGTGGAGGCATTGGGAGCGACGAATGTGATTCCGAATGAAGTGAAGATTCAAGGTACTTTCCGCACACTAGATGAAGAGTGGCGAGCTAAAGCTCATGAGAAAATGCTATCAATTGCTCACGGTATTGTAGAGGGTATGGGTGGAGAAGTAGATTTTGAGATTAAGAAAGGGTATCCATTTTTGAAAAATGATCCTGAACTGACTCATAGATCACATCAGGCGGCAATAGCTTACCTAGGTGAGGAAAATGTACTTGACCTGGATATTTGGATGGCGGCTGAAGATTTTGCTTTCTATTCACAGGAAGTAGAAGGTTGCTTTTACAGATTGGGAACAAGAAATGAGTCCAAAGGAATTACTTCCGGTGTACACACCCCTACATTTGATATTGACGAGGATGCGCTGGAGATAGGAGCAGGATTGATGGCATTTTTGGCTGTATCCGAACTCGAAAAAGCATAATCTTACAATAACCTTCATTACTCTTTATTGAAGTATCTTCGCCTTTCTCATCCTAGACGAAAATGAAAAAATTCCTTGCTACCACAATTTTTGTTTTACTTATAGCTACGCAAAGCTTTGCCTGGGGGCAATTAGGCCATTATCTGATTGGCTATATGGCGGAGAAGCAGTTGAAGAAATCTGTTCGGAAGAAAGTTGAGAAAGTCCTTTACCCAATGTCTATAGGAAGAAGCGGAACTTGGATGGATGAAATCAAGTCTGATCATGCTTTCGATTATGCATATTCTTGGCACTACATGACCAGTATCGCTGGGGAATATGATGAATCCATCCAGGAGAAAGGCGGGAATGTATATGCCGAAATCAATCGTATTAAAATAGAACTGAAGGCTGGAAATCTTGATCCTCAGAAAGAAGCGGAATTGCTCAAAATGCTGATCCACATGGTAGAGGATATTCATCAGCCACTTCATGTAGGCACGGGAGAAGATAAAGGTGGAAACGATGTGAAAGTTGATTATTTCGGAAAACCTACGAATCTCCATGCAGTTTGGGATTCCAGTATAATTGAAGGATGGAATATGAATTATACCGAAATCGGTGATGAACTTTCTAGACGGATTAATAAGGATTTGATAGCTGGATATGGCGCAGGTGGGATGAATACCTGGCTTGCAGAGGCAGTTTCTTTAAGACCGATGGTTTACAACCTTCCAGAAAGTAAGAAGCTTTCCTATAATTATGGATACGAAACCAGAGATACAATCGAAGAGAGATTAATTGCTGCAAGCATACGATTGGCGAAGATTTTAGAAGAAATCTACGGGTAAGCATAAAAAATATTTCTATAAATGCCGTTGGACCTTTGTCGACCAACGGCATTTTTTTGTATTTTACCAGTCATAAACGCTGATAAATGCAAAGACTTTACGCCCTAAGTCTCATATTTATACTAATTTGTTCGACGGCTTTTCCTCAGGATCTTAGGAATCGGCTTGGTAGGACTTATTCCAATCCGGACTCTGTCGATATTATTTTTGAACTCGAAAAGAAGAATTTACATTCGGCGAACGACAGTGGAATCTACTATTTTTTTGTAGCAGAAAAGTATAATCGAGCTTTTGAGAACACACTTGCACATGAGACGTTTTTGAAAGCTGCTTCACTTCTAGACCCCAAAGAAAGTAATGATTTGATCAGCTTGTGTTACATCCGACTGAATCGTTTGGAAGCGAATTCAGGCAACTGGGATCAAGCTCTTTTTTATTCTCAAAAAGGACTGGAAAACGCTACCATAGGATTGGATAGCAATTATATGGGTTATGCCCTGTTGGATATTTCTGTGGTCTATCATGACATGGAGGATTATGCCAAAGGAGTGGAGTATGGAAAGAAAGCCCATGAATTGCTTACACATTTTACTAAAGCGAATCCAACTTTTGTGGCCTTTTCCTTAAATGCGATAGGGATAAATTTTGACGATTGGGGCAAACCGGATTCTGCACTTTATTATCACTATAAGATCTTCGATAACATAGATAAATTAGACAGTTCCAGGATTACGTTTACCTTCAATAATATAGGCAACACACTCCTCAAACAGGAAAAATACAATGAAGCTGAATCCTGGATAAAGACAGCTGTAAACCTAAATCGGAAAGATCAGGATCAGTATAGTTTGGCAGCTAATTATACCAATTTGGCTACAATTGCCTACAAACTTCGCGACTTCTCGAAAGCAGAGATAATGATGGATTCTGCTTACAAATATGTGGAGGAAAGTCAATCTACGGAGAAAATGCGCGATTATCTGGAAGAGCAATATCGCTTTCACAAAGCTAAGGGAGAGCTTAATGCCGCAATGGATTACTTGGAGCAATATTCCACGCTAAAGGATTCTATATTTAAAGATGAGCGGGTGAAAATGCTGGGCGAACTGGAGGCAAAGTATCAGGTTCAGACCAAAGAAAGAGAGCTTGCCGAATCACGTGCTGCGTTAGTGGAAAATGAGTTGCTGGTCAAAAACAGGAACAATCAGATTTTACTACTTGCGGTATTTTTATTGATTATTCTAGGCGTTGCTTTCTTTATTTATTATCGTCAAAAAACCAAAAATAGGCACCTGGAGCAAGAAGCCAAGTTGCAGCAAATCTATGCCGAGCAAGAAACTCAAAAGCAACTTCATGAGCAGCGAAATAGGATTTCCTCAGACCTTCATGACAATATCGGAGCTCAGTTGACTTTCATCGTTTCTTCCTTGGATAACCTTAAATTCTTTGAGTTAAGCAAGGAGAAAATGGCAAGTAAAATCGATCAGATTTCAGCCTTTACAGTGGAGACGGTTAATGAGCTCCGTGATACTATCTGGGCGATGAATAAGGATAATATCAGCTTGGGTGATTTACAGGCTAGATTAGCAGGTTTGATTGCAAAAGCAAAGTCTGCCTGTCCTCAAATCAATTTTGAGCTGGAAATTCCTGATGACTTAGAAATGGACTTGTTACTCAATTCTATGGAAGGAGTGAATTACTATCGCGTGGCTCAGGAAGCTTTGAATAATGCTATCAAGCACTCTGGAGCAAGTCAAATTAAAATTGTTTTTTCTAAGCATAATGAGCAAATCCGTGTTTGCATCGAAGATAACGGCAAAGGCATACATCAAGCAGGGATTGGAAATGGCCTAGGTAATATGCGCAATCGTGCTGAGCGAATAGGGAGAGAATTGAAAATTGATTCGGAGCTTGGTCAGGGCACACAAGTTTGTATCTTTTAGGTGCTTTTTAAAACCTATTATCAATGTCAATAAAAATAGCTATCGCCGAAGACAACAGTTTTCTGCTCAAAACCATCTTAGAAAAACTTTCATTTTTTGAAAATATTGAAGTGAAGTTCTCTGCTTATAACGGCTTGGAGCTGTTGGAGAAATTGGAGAAAGACTCAAATGTTCACTTGATTCTGATGGATATAGAAATGCCAAAGATGAATGGAATTGAGACCGTCGCGCAGATTTCTCAAAAATACCCACAGATCAAAACCATCATGTTGACGGTGTTTGATGACGATGAGTATATTTTCAAAGCGATACAAGCAGGAGCAAATGGCTATTTCTTAAAGGAGGTGGATCCGAAAACGTTAATGCAGGGAATCATAGATACCTTAGAAGGAGGAGCAGCAATGACTCCATCAGTAGCAATGAAGGCTTTAAAACTCCTCCGCAATCCACCGGATTTTTCAGAACCGGTGGAGGATATCAAGCTTACTGCGCGGGAAATCGAGATCTTGGAGCAGACATCAAAAGGTTTGAATTACAATCAGATCGGCGAAAATTTGTTTATCTCTCCGAAAACTGTCCGAAAGCACACGGAGAATATCTACCAGAAATTGCAGGTTCACAGCAAGCTCGAAGCAGTGCAGAAGGCGGTGAAAAATCGGATTATTGAAGGATGATTTGAATGTAGAATTGAAAATGGAGCCATAGTTCATTTCTCCATTTTCAATTTTAAATTTTTACATCCCTTCAAACAACCCGCCTATTCCCTGAGCTGGTTTAATCTTCAAGTGCTTATAAGCCAATTCAGTTGCCATTCTACCACGGGCGGTTCTTTTCAAATAGCCTTCTTGGATCAAAAAAGGCTCATACACTTCCTCAATAGTTTCCGCTTCCTCACTACATGCCGTAGCGATCGTGCTTAGTCCAACTGGCCCGCCTTTGAATTTTTCGATAATAGTCAGCAAAATTCGGTTGTCCATTTCGTCCAAGCCATTTACATCTACATCCAGTGCATCCAAGGCGATTTTAGAAATCTCAAGTGTAATAGTACCGTTGCCTTTTACTTCTGCAAAATCACGTGTTCTGCGAAGAAGCATATTCGCAATTCTGGGTGTTCCCCTACTCCTTCTTGCTATTTCATATGCTGCGATTTCATCAATTGGTGTATTCAAAATACCTGCTGAGCGCATCACGATATCTGTCAATAATTTCGCATCGTAATATTCCAATCGGGAGTTGATCCCAAATCGCGCACGAAGTGGAGAAGTCAGCAATCCAGAGCGAGTAGTCGCTCCAATCAGCGTAAATGGACTTAGAGAGATCTGTACCGAACGGGCGTTCGGACCAGAATCCAGCATGATATCGATCCGGAAATCCTCCATCGCAGAATACAGATATTCTTCCACAATTGGGTTTAGCCGGTGAATTTCATCTATGAATAGCACATCACCTTCATCCAGATTGGTAAGTAAACCTGCCAAATCAGAGGGTTTATCAAGTACTGGTCCCGAGGTGATTTTTAAGCCAGCATTCAGCTCATTTGCGATAATGTGACTCAGCGTTGTTTTGCCCAAGCCAGGAGGGCCATGTAGAAGTACATGATCCAAAGGCTCATTTCTGTTTTTTGCCGCCAGTACAAACACCCGTAAATTCTCTACGATCTTGAACTGCCCCGTAAAATCCTCAAAGCTTAAGGGTCTTAATGCTTTCTCGAAATCCTTGTCTTTTGGGCTTAGACTTTCGTCATCGCCACTTAAATAATCTTCTCTCATAGTTTGTCCGTACGCACACAAATATAGAAAAATACGAACGCCTTCTTCTCCCTTTTTGAATTGCTAGCTTTCCTGCGAAACCAAAAAATAAGCCTTAAATTTGCCCTCAAATTCATAAGCTCATGCGCCCTAACACCCGTAAAAACATCATTTATTCCATTGTTCTCCTAGTAGCTATTATGCTGGTTTACTCTTGGCGCAATCGTGACAAGACCGAGACAGAATTAACGGAAACTACAGTTACGGTTGCTGGGAAAATGACTCTTTCGGGTAAAACCATGGGGACAACTTATAACATCACCTATCTGGATGAGGAAAGCCGCGATTTACAAAATTCTATCGATTCACTTCTGGTGGTTTTCAATCAAAGCCTTTCTACTTACATCCCAGACTCCGAACTAAGCCAGTTTAATCAAGGAGACACGCTGGATTTTAACTTGCCCTATTTACTTCCGGTATTGCAGCAGTCTAAGGTTGTTTTCGACAACACAGATGGCGCCTTTGATCCGACTGTAGGGCCTCTTGTGAACATCTGGGGTTTTGGCCCAAGCGGACCAGAACTTAAGGACAGCGTGGATATTAAAAATTTGCTGGCGACAGTTGGCTTTTCTAAAATCGAGTTTGATCAGAAGCAGCTTCGCAAAAAAGTGTCAGGTATTTACCTGGATTTTTCTGCTATCGCAAAAGGCTATGGGTCCGATGTAGTTGCTGAGTTTTTGAAAAATAAAGGAGTATCAAATTACCTGGTGGAAATCGGAGGCGAGCTTGTGGCTAACGGGACAAACGAAAAAGGTGAGCTTTGGAAAGTCGGTGTCAATCGCCCAGAGGAATCCGCCAATGCCTCAGATTTGATTAGTATCATCGCTTTGCAAGATCGTGGAATGGCTACTTCGGGAAACTATAGAAATTACTATGTGCGTGATTCTGTAAAAATCTCACATACCATCAATCCTGCCACAGGTTATCCTGTTAATCATACTTTGCTAAGTGCGACTGTTTTGGCGGATAATTGTATGACCGCAGATGCCTATGCTACGGCAATGATGGTGATGGGAAAAGACAAAGCCATCGCCTTGGATTCTGCACTTAGTGAAATAGAAGTATTCTTGATTTACGATGATGGGCAAGGAGGATTTAAGACTTTTGCAAGTGAAAGCTTGAAGCCATTCTTGTCTTTTGTACAGGAAAATTAATTTTAAATGCAACATTATTGAATTTTATTACCTTTGCCTGAGTTATCACTTTCTCCTTTTCAATAGAAAAAAGAAAAGTAACTCAGGCCGATGGAATTCAAATTTTTACTTTTATTTCTCACAGCGATGATCTCCGGATCATTGGTATTTTTTGCTCCCAAATTCAGAGAGAAATATTTCCGTCTGGTTCTGGTATTTGCAGGTTCCTATCTCTTTGCGATTACCATTCTCCATATTTTGCCCGAACTCTTTGACAGTGGATTTTCCAGTAAAAGAATGGGTCTGTACATTCTTATCGGATTTTTGCTACAGCAATTGCTGGAATTCTGGTCCAGTGGAGTTGAGCATGGGCATATTCACGCACATGAGCATCAGGGCAGCAAAGCGATGATGACCATTATGGTAGGCTTGTTTATTCATGCTTTTCTGGAGGGTACGTTGCTTTCCCATGGAGAATTGATGGATCAAGGAGAGCATGTCCTTGGTCATGTGCACAATAGCAAAACGGTGTTACTGGGGATAATTCTACACAAAGGTCCTGCGGCATTTGCGCTAGCAGCGGTGCTTTCCAGTTCTTTGAGTAAAAAGACAACTTTACTATTACTGACGCTTTTTGCCTTGGCTTCTCCGCTTGGGATGATGTCAAGTTCATTTTTATTTGAAAGTGGAATTCTCGAAAAACAAGGAATAGGAATTTTATACGGTTTAGTAGCAGGAGGTTTTTTGCATATTTCTACCACGATCTTTTTTGAAAGCAGCCCTCATCACAAGTTTCAGCTCAACAAATTGTTAGTGAGTTTTCTCGCTGCTGGTCTGGCAATTCTGTCAGAGTTTTTTATGAAATGATTAGCTTTTTACAGCACTCATTTTTGAAGGTTTAATTCACAATAGTATCTGCTAAGTTTGTCAGTACTTAGTTTTTTCTTTCAATACGGCTAGTTTTTGAATATTTCACAGAAAACAGTTTGCATTCCTACGGTTGCATTGACTAGTTTCAAGGGATTATTACGTTCTCAACCTAAATCCCAAAATATGCCCACACACAATGACAAAATGAAAGCTTACTGGAGGAAAAACCTCCAAACACTTTTTATACTCTTACTCGTCTGGTTTATCGTTTCTTTCGGCTGCGGCATTCTTTTCGTTAATGAACTTAATGAATTTCGACTTGGCGGATACAAGCTTGGATTCTGGTTTGCCCAGCAAGGATCAATTTTCGCTTTTGTGATTCTGATTTTTGTCTATGTAGTTCGGATGAACAGGTTGGATAGGGAATTTGATGTGGACGAGGAATAACTTTTTAAGCTAAAAAACTATGGAAATTTTAACCTGGACCTACATTCTAGTAGGCTTATCTTTCGCACTTTATATTGGCATTGCTATCTGGTCTAGAGCTGGATCTACCCAAGAATTTTACGTTGCTGGTGGAGGCGTTTCACCTTTGGCAAACGGCATGGCAACCGCTGCAGACTGGATGTCCGCCGCTTCCTTTATCTCTATGGCTGGCATCATTTCCTTTGCGGGATATGATGGCTCGGTTTATTTGATGGGCTGGACTGGTGGCTACGTTTTGCTTGCACTTCTACTCGCTCCTTATCTTCGGAAATTCGGAAAATTCACTGTTCCGGACTTTGTGGGAGACCGATATTATTCTAAAACTGCTAAGGTGGTTGCAGTGATCTGTGCCTTATTTATCTCCTTCACCTATGTAGCTGGGCAGATGCGGGGAGTTGGAATCGTGTTTTCCAGATACTTGGAAGTTCCTATCGAATGGGGTGTGGTCATCGGAATGTGTATAGTTTTCTTCTATGCTGTTTTGGGTGGAATGAAAGGCATCACGTACACGCAAGTAGCTCAGTATTGTGTGTTGATCTTCGCGTATATGGTGCCTGCGATCTTCATTTCTATGCAGCTGACAGGAAATGCGATTCCTCAACTTGGTCTGGGAGGATCTGTAGCAGATGGAACTCCGCTTCTCGATAAATTAGATGGAGTGCTCACTGAGCTTGGTTTTGCTGCTTATACTTCCGGAAGGAAAAGTATCACGGACATGTTTATGATCACGTTGGCTTTGATGGTGGGGACGGCTGGTTTGCCACATGTGATTGTTCGCTTTTTCACTGTCCCTAGAGTAAAAGATGCAAGACTTTCTGCGGGCTATGCTTTGGTATTTATTGCTATTCTATACACCACTGCTCCTGCGATAGCTGCATTTGGAATGTATAATGCTATAGATACTACTTCAGAGAAAAATATTTCTGAGCTTCCTGAGTGGATTGCCACTTGGCAAAAAACAGACCTGATCAAAGTAGATGATAAGAATGGAGATGGGAAAGTCCAGTATGTCGCAGATCCGGATGCAAACGAACTGACGATTGATAGAGATATTATGGTGCTGGCAAGTCCGGAGATTGCCAAGCTTCCAAACTGGGTAGTTGGATTAGTAGCCGCCGGAGCGATGGCTGCCGCACTTTCTACCGCTGCTGGTTTATTATTGGTGATTTCTACTTCGGTTTCGAGAGATTTATTTAAGACGTTCAGACCTGATATTTCGGATAAAAAGGAATTAAGGATTGCACGTTTTGCAGCTGCCGGTGCTGTTCTTCTTGCCGGTTATTTCGGAGTAAATCCTCCTGGTTTTGTCGCTCAGGTAGTGGCTTTTGCCTTTGGCTTAGCGGCTGCATCTTTCTTTCCTGTCATTATTATGGGTATTTTCTCTACGAGAATAAACAAAGAAGGAGCTATCGCAGGAATGATTACCGGCTTGGTATTTACAATTGTCTATATCGTTTATTTCAAATTTATTAGCCCAGAGATGAATACTGCGGATAATTGGTGGTTTGGAGTATCTCCTGAAGGAATAGGATCTATAGGTATGATTCTTAATTTTCTAGTATGTGGGATTATTTCCCACTTGACGCCACCACCACCTCAAGAGGTGCAGGACATGGTGGAGGAAATTAGGATTCCACGTGGTGCTGGTAAAGCGCAGGATCATTAAATTAGGGCTGATTTAACCCGAAATTGAAAACAATAAACCAAGATTATCATGAGTGACAGAATTCATACCCTCAGCGGGTACCTCTACGAATACCAAAAAAGTGTAACCCAGCCTGAGGAGTTTTGGGCTAGAATTGCAGATTCATTTCATTGGAGAAAACGCTGGTCTAAGGTATTGAAATGGAACTTCGACGAGCCTGATGTAAAGTGGTTCTTGAATGCAAAACTCAACATCACGGAGAATATTTTTGAACGCCACCTATTTACTATTGGAGATCGTCCAGCAATTATCTGGGAAGCTAATGACCCCAATGAAGCTGGCAGAACTCTTACTTATAAAGAGCTTTTTTATGAAGTAAATCGCTTTGCAAATGCGCTGAAAAGGAAAGAAATAGGTAAAGGGGATAAGGTAATTATCTACATGCCAATGGTGCCGGAAGCTGCTATTGCAATGCTTGCCTGTGCCAGAATAGGTGCAATTCACTCCGTTGTCTTTGCTGGTTTTTCCAGTTCAGCTTTAGCAGATAGAGTAAATGATTGCGAGGCAAAAGCGATATTGACTTCTGATGGGAATTTCCGTGGCAGCAAGAAAATAGCTGTGAAAGCAGTTGTGGATGAGGCCTTGGAAAAAAGCACAGTGGAAACTGTTATTGTCTATGAGCGCACCAAGCAAGAGGTGACGATGAAAGAAGGTCGTGATTTCTGGTGGCATGATGTGATAGCTGAGGAGTCTCAGGAATGTGCTGCGGAAGAAATGGACAGTGAAGACATGCTTTTCATTCTCTACACTTCTGGATCTACAGGCAAGCCTAAAGGCGTGGTTCATACAACAGGTGGATACATGGTGTATTCCCAGTATTCTTTTGACAATGTATTCCAATATTCCGAAGGGGATGTCTATTGGTGTACCGCCGATGTGGGCTGGATTACAGGACACTCGTATATAGTTTACGGGCCACTTTTAGCTGGCGCAACGACATTGATGTTTGAAGGGGTTCCTACTTTTCCAGATGCAGGTCGATTCTGGGCTGTTGTGGAGAAACATAAAGTAAATGTCTTCTATACTGCTCCTACGGCAATCAGAGCACTTCAAGCCTATGGCACAGAACCAATTCAGAAATACGATTTAAGCTCTTTGAAAGTCTTGGGTTCGGTAGGCGAACCAATCAATGAAGAAGCTTGGCATTGGTATCATACGCATATTGGTAAGAACAAATGTCCTATAGTCGATACTTGGTGGCAAACAGAAACAGGTGGAATTATGGTTTCGCCAATTGCTGGAATTACCCCTACCAAACCGGCTTACGCCACGCTGCCACTTCCGGGAGTTCAGCTTTGTATTGTAGATCCAGAAGGAAATGAGCTAACTGGAAATTCTGTGGAGGGAAATCTCTGCATCAAGTTCCCTTGGCCATCTATGATCCGAACTACCTACGGAGATCATGAGCGTTGCAAACAAACTTACTTCTCGACTTACAAGGGAATGTACTTTACAGGAGATGGTGTGAAACGTGATCACGATGGATATTACAGAATTCTTGGTCGTGTAGATGATGTAATCAATGTGTCAGGCCATAGAATGGGTACAGCCGAAGTGGAAAATGCGATTAATGAGCATCCAAAGGTGATTGAATCCGCAGTGGTTGGTTATCCACATGAGGTCAAAGGTCAAGGAATCTATGCTTATGTAATTGCTGATTTGACTAATCGTACGGAGGATAATCTAATCAATGAGATTAAAGAGATGGTTTCGAAGATCATTGGCCCGATTGCCAAACCGGATAAAATCCAGTTGGTTCCAGGGCTCCCAAAAACGCGATCTGGGAAAATTATGCGAAGAATCCTGCGCAAAGTGGCAGAAGGCTCACTTGATAACATGGGCGATACCAGCACGCTGCTTGATCCGGATGTAGTGACCAAGATTATTGAAGGGAAAAAGTAAATTTGGAACCAAAACTTCCAAGCCAAGAGCCAAGACTTTAGAATAAACAGTCTTGGCTCTTTTTTTAATCTTTGGGAGAAGAATCATCCTGCTCTTCGTCCATTTGAATAGATGATACAATAGAATCGGCAGAATCCATTTCTTGCTTGTAGAAGTTGTGGACGCCCACCATGAAGGCCACAATCAAGGCCCAAACTAACCGGCGGGCAGGTCTAAAAATTTTGCGAAATGGTATCATTGGCAGTGATTTACAGGAATTTACCAATTATTATTCCAATTAATCAAGCTGTCAACGTGGCAGAGAATCCAAGTTTCGCTGTTCTATTCTACCTCATTTCCACTTCACATCCACTTCTCCACTGGCTTTCATATGAATTACCAATTCTTTCGCCATCGGGTAAAATCCGGAAGGCTGAATAGTGAGGTCAGCAATTTTTAAATTAAGGATTGGGGTACTAAGACCCAATCGTTCTGTGATACTCCCGAAGCTTTCTTCCAAAACATCCCCAATAGGGAAAATGGCTCTGTCTTCAATCCTACGAATAATCTTGCGTTTTTTCAACCCAACTCCAGTCTGCGCTCCGAAGCTTCCCGTTTCCATTTTAAAGTTGATGTCTTCAAATTTGAGGCTTTGAGAATCTGGATCGTATGCTGGTTTGCCTACTACAAATAGTGTCCCGCTGACCATTTTCCCATTGGTCTGCTCGGCCTTGAAGTCCATATTTATAGCTAATAAATCTCCGAAAGCTTGGGTACTGATATTGGAGGGAATCATTGTAGTCTTTTTATCCACTCGAAATGCTTTCCCATCCAAATTTTGCTGCAAGAGCTCATCCAGAGTGGAATAGCTCACACCTAGAGGAATGAGTATTTCTAGCTCATTTGCTGAGTTTTCATTCGAATTGAGACCAGGAAGTGGAAATGCTCGTGTAGGCGCAGCATCAGCAGGATGAGAATTTACTTTCCCATCCATTCCTAGCCAGAGGTTATAATTCTGGTCAGCATCAAAAAATTCATTAATTTTTACTTGCTGAGGTTGGATAGAAAATGCAGTATTTCCTCCAATCCATTCTATGGAAAAAGGCTTCCCAATCTGAGCCCAGGCTAAATCCACTAGAGTTTTCAAACTTGCTATTTCCTTTCCGCCAGTAAGATTATCATTGCCCCATTTCCGTAATTCCTTACTAAGTAGGCCACTTAGATCCACCTTCATTCCTAATACATCTATGGCTAAATTTCCTCCCAGTTCTACCAATTCAAAGCTTTCAGCACCGATTCCCCAATTAGCATTGATCACAGGGTCAATAATAAAAACAGGTGAAAAATCTTCATTCAGAGGCAATTTGGACTGAAATAAGCTTCCCAGCCCTTTCGGCTTGAGACCTAATTCTCCGACTACATTTATTGGGACAGTCAATTGAATTCGCTGACTATCCAGAGCCGACCATTTGATGGTTCCATTTCTCTTGAGTTCTAAATCACCAGTAATTCCACTTCCCATGTCCATTCCTTTTTCTTGGAGTAAGGTTGTGGGGATTTGACCATTCAATAATTTGCTTAATGTTTCCTTCGGTATTTTCAACGGCACATTTACTCCTGCTGAAGCAATAGGTGGAGGTGTGGATGGTCCTGGATTTGCAGCAGGATTAATACTTTTGCAGGAAAACAAGGCAAAACCAATTAAGGCAATAGGTAAAGAAAGGTTTATAAATCTCCGGTGGAACTGTAATTTCATAATTGAAGTTTGGTTTTCAATGGGTCATCTTTCATCTACAACTATTGCCCCAAAAATAAAAATTCGAGAATATGAATTGGAATAAACTTACTGAAGCTGGCCAAATTGAAGAAATAAAGACTTTGAGCAAGGAAAAACCTGTTTTGATTTTTAAGCATAGCACGAGTTGCTCTATTAGTAGTATGTCTATGGATCGTTTGACACGAAAATGGCAAACCTCGGATAATGAGAAAGTGGAGCCTTATTACTTGGATTTGATTGCCAATAGAGATTTGTCGAATCAGGTCGCAAGAGAATTTGGTGTACCGCATGAATCTCCTCAAGTACTGTTGATCAAAAGCGGCAATGCTGTCTATGATAACAGCCACTTTGGAATCTCGTATGCAGACCTAATGGGAAAAATTTAGTTTTTTGATTTTTAAATGGTTTTAATACCATTTATCCGCTACAATACCCATTCTTATTTTTCCTCAGATGCAGAATAAACCTTTGACATGGCTATACGGTCAAAGAAGTAGAAATTTGCATACACATGAAGAAAAACTACGCATTAATTATCCTGATTTTTAGCCTGTTAACTGGCACATCAGCTTTCGGACAGCGACCTACAGGTCAAGATCGTCCAGAAAGGAAATTCACAGGTACCGTCATGGACGGAAGCGCAAATACTCCTATGGCCGGAGCGAACGTACTGATAAAAACAGTGACAGATTCACTTTTGGCAGGTACGGTCACAGATGCAAAGGGACAATTTGAGATAGTGAGACCACAAATTCCTTCTGTGAAAATCGAAATCAAGTTTATAGGTTACGAAACTATCTCTAAGGTTCACACAGGAAGAGAACCTGTGGATTTGGGCGTGTTGACCCTGGTTGAAGACGCTCAAGTTTTAGGCGAAGTTATTATAGAAGGTCAAAATCCTCTTGGTGAAATGAGAGGTGATACCACTTCTTTCAATGCCAGTGCTTTCAAAACCAAAGAAAACGGTATGGCAGAGGATCTTGTGAGAAAATTACCAGGAGTAACGATCCTGAATGGTCAGGTTCAAGCACAAGGAGAAAATGTTCAAAAGATTTTAGTAGATGGAAGAGAGTTTTTCGGTTCTGACCCAAACATCGCACTAAGAAATCTTCCCGCTGATGCAATAGATCGGGTAGAAGTCTTGGACCAACGGTCTGATCAAAGCCGTTTGACTGGGTTTGATGACGGTACTTATACCAAGACAATCAATATCATCCTGAGAGAAGACAGAAAAAATGGACAATTCGGTAGAGCTTATGCTGGCTATGGAACAGACGATAAATATAATGCAGGAGGAAGTTTAAACCTCTTTAGTGGAGACAGAAGACTGTCTATTCTTGGGTTATTTAACAACATCAATCAGCAGAACTTCTCAAGTGATGATCTTGCCGGAGTAAATGCAAATTCATCTGGTGGTGGTGGTAGAGGTCGTGGTGGTTTTGGCGGTGGAAATAATAATTTCTATGGAGGAAATGACATTGGATCCATCACAACCAATGCTATGGGACTAAACTATAGTGACAAATGGGGTTCAAAAGTCAATTTTACTGGAAGTTATTTTTTCAATAATACACAAAATACACTTAGACAGATCACAAATCGCCAGACGGTAATCAATGAGACCACTACTCAGAATTATCAGGAAAATTTGATCAATTCGGTAGAGAACTTCAATCACAGAGCTAATGCTCGCATCGAAGCAGATCTAAATGAGAAAAACTCGCTGATCATAACTCCGAATATCTCTTTTCAGAGTAGCAATACATTCAGCGATAGAGATGCCTTAACTTTGGCGAACGATACCGATTCCCTTTCTTCTCTTCGCTCGGTTACCAACGCTTCAAACAGTTCATATAATTTTGGTAACAACATCACCTACCGATATAAGTTTGATAAGAAAGGTAGAACATTCTCTACTGACATCAATACCTCTTGGAGCAACAGAGACCAAGATTCTGAGCTTTTAGGTGCCAGTAGAGACTATCGTAAAAATCAGTTGGATACAACCTTGCAAGAAACTTACTTACTTTCGAAAGGATTCAACTATCGTATAAACGCAACACTTACTGAGCCACTCGGTGAAAAATCTATAGCTACTTTTGGGTATCAGGTGGGTAATAATAAGACGGATTCTGATCAAAAGACAAGAGTACTGAACGACGAAAATATTTCGGTGCTGGACACTGCCTTGAGCAATGAATTCAATAACAAATTCATCACGCAAAGACTGAGAACTGGGTATGCCTACAACAGTGCAGGGTGGAATTTGAGCGCAAATTTGGATTACCAATATGCCAAATTGGACAACGAAGCTTTTTTCCCAACAGAAGGTGTATTTGTGCGTGATTTCAATAATCTTTTGCCAAGTGCAAGCGTCAGCTTCAGGAATAGAGAGACAGGCTTGAATTTCCGTGTGAGGTATAGAACCAGTACGGATGAGCCTTCGGTAAGTCAGCTCCAAAATGTGATAAACAATCAAAATCCACTTAATCTAAGTGTGGGTAATCCAAACTTGGCGCAAAGCTTTCAGAACAGTATTTTTGCCAATATTGGCAAATTCAACATGGAGAAAAATCGCAGTCTATTCATGTTTGTAAACGTTTCGGCTACTAAAAATTATATTGGTAGCAGCACCTACATTGCCGCAGAGGATACATTGATCAATAATGAAGTATTGCTTCGTCCTGGAGGTCAGATTTCTCAACCGGTTAACTTAGATGGAAACATGAATAGTAGCTTATTTCTAAGCTATGGTGCACCAATCAAAGGAATCAAAACCAATATCAATCTAAACACACGAATTGGTTTCAACAGATCTCCAGGCCTAATCAACGGTGAGAAGAATATCAATGAAAATATCAACCTAGGTCAAGGAATTACTTTCACATCTAACATTAGTAAGGATTTTGACTTTACGATAAGTACTACTGGTACCTACACAATTGTAAATTCTAGTTTGCAGACTGCATTGGAAAACAATTATTACATCCAAGAATCAAATCTTCGCCTGTATTATTCTCCCAATGGGGGCAAGCTTTTCATGGGAAATACAATCAACAATAGTTTGTATCGCGGACTTTCTGAAGGATTTGATCAGTCAGTTTGGCTTTGGAATATCGAAGCAGGTTACAGATTCACCAAAAACAACAAGGCTGAGCTAAAAGTCGTAATCTTCGATTTGCTCAATCAAAACAATAGCATCTCCCGTACAATCTCAGATGTGTCAGTATCCGATGTTTATACCAATGTATTGACGCGTTATGGCTTGCTGACATTCACGTATATCTTGGGTAACTTCAAGCAGCCGGAAAACGACGGTGGGCAGATGCCTTGGAGAGGTGGACCTCCAAGAGGTGGAAGAACTTGGTAAGTTCTTAAATACGAACTTTGAATTAAGATTTACGGGATCAAATGATCTTCAAACCGACTGGAGAAATTCAGTCGGTTTTTTTATTATCAATAGAATCCTTTTTTTGACTCTGTACAGATCAATTGTCTAAATTCTAGTGTACTACTGAATGAAGCTACAAACGAAATCTACGGACTCACTACAGATGAAGACTCAGGAATTGCGGTTTTTAAAATTCCTGAGGAGCTTTTCTGACAAAAATTTTTTGCCAATCACATCTCCAAAAAATAGAGTAGAGTATTTTTAACGACCGGCTTCTGGAGAAGCAGGCAAACAAAAGTTTAGCGCCCTCCGCGAAAAGCTCTGTGCGCTCTGCGGCTTAAAACAAAAAAACCGACCCCTTACGGAGTCGGCTTAGCAATTGACCAACCAGCAACAATTACATTTTAGGAAGAACCACAGTATCTACTGAGTGGATCACACCATTTGATTGCCATACATCCGCAATAGTCACTTTAGATTCTCCTCCGTTTTCGTCAGTGATATAAAGGTCTTTGCCTTTCATCCAAGCAGTTAATTTTCCGCCTTGAACTGTAGTAAGTACAGCTTTACCATCTCCTTTTTTGATCGCAGCAGCGATTTCTTTGGATCCCATTTTACCAGCTACCACGTGATAAGTAAGTACAGCCTGTAGTGTAGCTTTATTTTCTGGCTTCAAAAGTGTCTCTACCGTTCCTTTTGGAAGTTTATCGAAAGCCATGTTATCAGGAGCAAATACAGTAAAAGGACCAGCACCTTGAAGTGTCTCCACCAAACCAGCTGCTTTTACAGCTGCTACCAGGGTTGTATGATCAGCAGAATTCACTGCATTTTCCACTATATTTTTTGAGGGATACATTTCTGCGCCACCTACCATTTTTGTTTTTTCCATTTGAGCAAAAGCCATGTTTGCAGAAAGAAAAATAAAGGCTGCTAAAGCCACTTTGAAGAAATTTTGAATTTTCATGATCTTGTTAGTTTGATGATTTTTTTGGTTTCTTATTTGGGAGGAGATACGGGAGATTACTAGTCTCTGGATTTACCGAGATTAAAAAATTTACGAATTCCGAAGGTTGATTTACGAGATCATCTGACTCCATCCTTTCCTTACCCTTCAGGCCTTTTGATGGTAGATGTAGGACGATTTTCTGATCTTCTAGCTTTTCACAACCTAAAGTCAACCTTGATCCTTTCCAAAAGACCTCAAAAATGGTAGCTTTGTCCCTCGAATAAATGGAATCCAATGTATCAGGAGAAAATTGAATCTATCAAAGCCGCTATTTCAGCCGCTGACGCAACTAATCCAGAGGAGCTAGAAGCCTACAGAATGGAGTATATCTCAAAGAAATCTGTGGTGGGAGAGCTTTTTGCAAGCATGGGTAAAATTCCTAATGAGGAGAAAAAAGCCTATGGTCAGCTGGTAAATGGAGTTAAGCAATTGGCAGAAGCGAAGTTTCAGGAGCTGATCGAAAAAGTCAATCAAGCCAATAAGAAGTCAAAATCCGCTGGTATCGATTTGACTCTACCTCCGTCCAATCAAAGTTTGGGAGGAATTCATCCGCTGACTGCTACCCGTCAGCGCATCATAGATATTTTCGAGCGAATCGGTTTCAACCTTTCCGAAGGTCCGGAGATCGAAGACGATTGGCATAACTTCACTGCGCTGAATTTCCCTGAAAATCACCCAGCTCGGGAGATGCAGGATACTTTCTTTATTGAAAAAAATCCTGATATCGCGTTGAGAACGCACACCTCATCTGTTCAGGTGCGAGTGATGGAGAATCAGAAACCTCCGATTCGTACCCTTTCACCAGGAAGAGTTTATAGAAATGAAGCCATTTCAGCCCGTGCACATTGTATTTTCCACCAGGTAGAAGGATTATACGTGGATGAAAATGTTGGTTTTGCTGATTTGAAGAATACGCTTTATCACTTCGCTAAAGAGATGTTTGGCAAGGAAACCAAAGTGCGATTCAGACCATCTTATTTCCCTTTTACAGAGCCAAGTGCAGAGATCGACATCACCTGTCTGATCTGTGGAGGCAAAGGCTGTAATGTCTGCAAAGGCAGCGGCTGGGTAGAGATTGGAGGATCTGGAATGGTTGACCCGAATGTGTTGGAAAACTGTGGCATTGATTCTAAGAAATATACTGGCTTTGCCTTCGGTATGGGTATAGAGCGAATTGCTATGCTGAAATATCAAATTAAAGATCTTCGCTTATTTACGGAGAATGATGTGAGATTCCTGAGGCAGTTTAGGCCCTTGCTTTAGCAAAATTCAGTTGAACCTTTCTTTAGATAGTTTTCGTAAACAAAATTACTTTAACTTAACTGTATGAAATCGAGCCAGGTTGATGCTAACAGTAATGACAAAAAAGGCAGACACTTGGATGATTTTAACCTTGCGAGATTCCATGTGACTTCTAAAAATCAAAGTATAAACGCATGAAAATCACATTAGAAATAAAAGATAATAAGGCATCTGCCTTTTTGAATTTTATCAAAAGTCTGGATTTCATTCAAATCAAGTCTGAAGAAAATTTGGACGAGCCTAGTAAAGCTGAACTTCTTGAGAATGTAGCTGATGGCATAAGAGAAGTAAAAGAATACGAAGCTGGTAACCGAACGATGAAAAGTGCTAAGGCTTTTTTAGATGAGCTATAAAGTTTTAGTCACTAGCACTTTTCAAAAGGATACTAAACGACTTTTTAAAAAATATCCTTCAATTAAATCTGACCTTCAGCACCTTATAGAGACACTTGAAACTAATCCAACTCAAGGAACTGCTCTTGGTAATGATCTCTATAAAATCCGTCTTGCAATCGGTTCTACTGGAAAGGGGAAATCAGGAGGGGCAAGAGTAATTTCACTTGTCAAAGTTATACGTGAGGAAGTGTTTTTGCTATCCCTTTATTCCAAAACAGAGAAAAGTACGATTTCTAAAGAAGAGCTTAGTGAGTTGATTTCTAAACTAAATAGATAGAATACTTTCTCTCATAACATAATCATTCTGCGGAGAAAGCATTTTTTTGCTGTTCGTGAGCTGAACAGCGGCGGAAGATTTTATGGCTTTAAAAACTGCTTTTTGCAATCCTTGAAAACAGCAACAATGTCAAATTTTAGGACAAAAATAGGCTCAAATCTACCGACTTGAACCTGATTTCTCTTTGTGCCAACTCTGCGATCCCGATGGCTATCGGGACGCCGCGTGCTCTGCGGTTAAAAAACTACACCGCTTTTGCTGTTTCCATTTTATAAATAATATCCTCGTAGTCGAGCTTATTCCAATTCTCTGTAATCAGCGGATCAGCCATGACTTTATCCATAATTGCTTCCTGAAGTTTTCCCTGAGTATAAGCTTCAGAATACCTCATATCAGTAAAAGTAACCATGGAATAGAGCGGAATCCAGTCATTTGGGTACAATTCGTATAGCTTGGCTTCGATTTTTTTGCGAAGCACAAACTTCGGATCTGCCACAGAATCTCTCATTTCTTCAAAATTCTCCATTGCCAACTGACAGATGGCATCGGTATCTACCTTGCGTTTTTTCTGGAATTTCTCAAAAACCAAATCCCAGGAATTAGTCCCATACTTATCTATTAGACCATTCAAAATAGAGCAATCCTCAAAACCGCAATTCATACCCTGCCCATAGAAAGGAACCATCGCATGACTGGCATCTCCCATCAGCAAACTTGTGCCCTGAACCCATGGGAAGCATTCCACATTGATTAGCGCCGAAGTTGGGTTAGCAAAAAACTCAGTCTTCAGATCTGGCATGAGCTTATAGGCATCGTCAAAATAATTGGAGAAAAGGATCTCAAGATCATGCTCATCATTGATTTTGTCAAAGCAAACTTTTGATCCACTGTGAGGCAAAAACAAAGTACATGTAAATGTCTTGTCCGGATTTGGAAGTGCGATCAGCATAAACTTGCCTCTAGGCCAGATATGCAAGGCATTCGGATCCATTGCAAATTCCCCATCAGCAGTTGCTGGAATGGTTAGCTCCTTGTATTCGTGAGTGATGTATTCCTGCTTGTAGTTGAAACGGATTTGCTTTTGCATAGCCAGCCGAAGCGAAGAATAAGCTCCATCAGCCCCAAATAACACAGGGGCTTTGATTTTTTCCTCTGCTTTTGGAGTCTGGAAAGTGATTTCTTGAGAATTGAAATCCACTTCCAGGCATTTATGCTCGAAATTGTATTTTGCCCCAAGCTTTTCTCCTTCTTCTACCAGAAGCTGGTTAAATTTTCCCCTAGAAAGGGAATAAATTGCTTGATTCTCTTTTCCGTAGGAAATGAAAGTAGTTCCACCATGCTCGTCGTGCACTTTGCGACCATACATGGGAATAGCCAACGGCATTACCTTTTCTTTGAGTCCAACTTCCTCCAGTGCCTTCCATCCTCGATGGCTTAGCGCCATGTTAATGGATCTTTTTCCTTCCTCAAAAGTTGATTTGCGCTTATCTGGCCTCTTGTCAAAAACAGCAACTTCTAAGCCTTGGCGCTTCAGATATATAGCCATTAGAGAACCTATCAATCCGGCTCCTAATACGGTAACTTGATTCTTTTCCATTTGGATTGTTTTATCCACGCTTCCTTTAAGCGAATTTCTTCAGAGATTGTTCCAAAATCTGTGCAAATCGGAACACGTCTAGGAAGCTGTTATAGAGCGGTGTAGGTGCTAGACGTATCACATTTGGATTGCGCCAGTCGCCTACGACTCCGTGTTTATACCATTCATCGAATACAGCCTTGCCTCCGCGATGAATGTGCAAAGATAACTGACAGCCTCTTTCTACAGGATTTTTAGGAGTAATAATTTCCAAAACCCCTGAATTTCCGCTGATTTCTTCAATTAGATAGGCTAAATATGCTGTCAGCTGTTCTGATTTTCTCCTCAAATTTGTAATTCCAGCTTCCTGAAAAATATCCAAGGATGCCTGATGAACGGCTAAACCTATAATATCGGAATTGGAAAGCTGCCAGCCATCTGCTCCATGCATTGGCACAAATCCCTTTTCCATCTTGAAGCGTTGCTCCTGATCATGTCCCCACCATCCGGCAAAGCGATTCATATCTGGACGCTCCGCAAATCGTTCATGGATAAATACCCCAGAAACGTTCCCAGGGCCGGAGTTCATGTACTTATAGCTACACCAAGTCGCAAAATCTACATCCCAATCGTGGAGGCTCAGTGGAGCATTTCCAACTGCATGCGCCAGATCAAATCCCGCATAAGCACCAACTTCATGGGCGGCTGCCGTAATGGCTTGCATATCGAAAACCTGTCCGGTATAATATTGCAAACCAGCCATATTCACCATAGCCAGGGAATCACCCTGATTTCTTATTTCTGCCAAAATATCCTCGGTACGAAGCGTATGCTCACCTTTTCTTGGATTAAGCTCCACGATTGCTGCTTCTGGATCTAAGCCATGGAACTTCACCTGAGTTTCCAGCATGTATTGATCTGAGGGAAAAGCGCCAGCTTCTACGATGATTTTGTAACGCTCTTTCGTGGGCTGATAAAATGAAACCATCAACAAATGAAGATTCACTGATAGGTTATTCATAGCTACCACCTCGTGCTCATGAGCTCCCACGATTTCAGCTAAAGCTGGCTTTGATTTTTGCTTCGCAAACATCCAGGCATCTTCTCCATGAAAATGTCCATCAACAGCCATTTCTGCCCAATTGGATAATTCCTTTGCTATGTAATCTTTAGCCGATTTTGGCTGTAAGCCCAGAGAATTTCCACAGAGATAAATCGCATCTTTTCCATCAACTTTCGGAAAAAGAAAACGATCCCGAAAGTGTGAAAGAGAATCTTTCTCATCCATCTCACGCGCAAATTCAGCTGAATATTGGTAGTTCATTCTAATCTATTTGGGTTGTTTTAGTTTCTGAGGGTGACAGATTGTTGTGTCTAGAAAATGATTGACTCTATCGTTAAGGCTACACCGGACATCGGTCACCCGGCATCCTAACCTCTATTTTTCCATTACTGTTCCGCAATTTTTGCACGTGTGATTCTCAGGATTTCCCCAAAACCTTTCTTGAACTGGAGGGAGCTGCTTAACAATGTCCGTAACTTCAAAAAATTCCTCATAAAGCTTTTCACCACAGTTTTCACAGTGCCAGATAAACCCATCTACTTCACCTGCCCTTCGGTAGCGCTCTATCACCAAACCAATTGTATTTGCCGGACGACGGGGAGAATGTGGCACTTTTGCTGGAAGTAAGAATATTTCTCCTTCGCGGATATGAATGTCTTTAGGTTTTCCCTCTTCAATAACTTTCAGGACAATATCTCCTTCTATTTGGTAGAAAAACTCTTCTCCTTCGTTGGAATGGTAGTCTTTTCGGGAATTTGGACCACCAACCACCATTACGATGAAGTCATCATTTCCTTTATAAACTTGCTGATTTCCAATTGGCGGTTTCAACAAATGTCTATTTTCGTCTATCCATTTTTTGAAGTTGAACGGTTGAGCTAATGCCATATCGCTTATTTTTCTGGTGAAAGTGAAAATCTATCTGAAGATTACCAAAGTGTAATCCTCCCTAAAAGTATTAAAAAACATACGCTTTTTTGGCTTACTTTGCCATAACCCCAAAAAATGATGAGCTTCCCAATAATCGACATGCACTGTGATTTACTGTCCTATTTGGCAAAAATTCCAGGTGCAAATGCCTATGCAAAAGATGAAATCGCCTGTGCAATCCCTTGGTTGCAGGATGGCAATGTGCGCATGCAAATCTTGGCGATTTACACTGATGTAAAGCCAGAAAGCATGAGTTTGGCAACTAGACAAGCTCAGATTTTCTCAGAATTATTAGAAAAGCATGAGAATGATCTTGCCTTTGCTGATGCTGATTTTTTGAAAAATTGGGACAAACAAAACTGTGTTGGAATAAAAGGTTCTGTGGAAAACGCTGCTGGTATTGGTAGTGAAGATGCTACTTGGGAGGAAATCTACAGTCAGTTTGATGCAATTCTAGAAAAAGTAAAATCTCTTGCATACATCAGCCTAACCCATCATACTGAAAACCGCTTTGGTGGGGGAAATTATACCAAAGGAATTGGATTGAAGGACGACGGGAAAAAGCTGCTTGATTACATGGCCGGCAAAAGAATTCCGGTTGATTTATCGCACACCTCTGATTTGCTTGCTGCCGGTATTTTGAATCACATTGATACTAATCAACTGGATATCCCAGTGATTGCAAGTCACTCCAATTTCAGAGAAATCTGGAATCATCCACGCAACCTAACCGATGAGTTTGCCAAAGAAATCATACATCGTGGAGGAATCATAGGAGTAAATTTCTTGAGAGCTTTCTTGGATCCTGAGGTTCCGGAGCGATTATTTGATCATATTTTCCATGGGTTCCAGATTGGTGGAGAAAAATCAATCTGTTTTGGAGCAGATTATTTTTACACCAAGGATTTTGGCGATCCTGAGAGGCATCCTTTTTATTTTCCATTAGTAGAAAATGCTGGAAAATATCCTTCACTGCTGAAAAGTATGGAAGATAAATTAAGCGCTGAAAACCTGGAAGACTTAGCTTACAGAAATGCGCTAGAATTCTATCGAAAAATCCAATCCTAATGTCTTCACATCATTTCGTAAAAGATAAGCAGGAGCCAGCTGTGCTGATTTTGGAACTTGACCAAATCCGATTTGATCAGGTTTCACCTCTTCTAGAATGGGTTCCGACGGTGCTTGTGAGTGAAAAAGTGCTTGACCAAGTGTTGAGCTGGGGAATTAAAATAGATGTAATTCTTGCTTCTGAGGCTTTTCAAGCAGAAAACCAACACTTACTGGAAGAGCAGTACCCTGTGAAATTCATCAACATATTCGATGAAAATTATTTGCAATCAGGGTTGGATTACCTGGTCTCCACCGAGCACAAAGCAGTGCATTTGGTAGGGATTTCACATCTGGAAGCGCTTGATCTTCAGGACAAACTTGAACTGATGAATCTTACGATTTTGGATGGAGATTGGAAATATTACCCGGTGAAATCGGGGGAATTCAAAAAATGGTTTGCAGAAAGTAGCATCCACATCCATGGTAAGGAAGGTATGCCTATACAGATTCAGAATGAAAATGGAGAATTGATTTTACCCATCACCTATGCGACTATGCTGGAAGTTCCAGAAGGAATTACAGAGATCAAAGCGCCCGGGATTTTTTGGATTGGGGAGCAGGTTTATTCATAAACTTTAGGAACACTAACGTTCCCAATCCATAGCAAAACACATCGATTGGATCTGCTGTATAAGTCTTTGAAAACAGAGGTAATACGATTTCAAAAACAACTGAAAAATAAACCAGACCAATTAAAACCTGTTTTTTGCTAAATGTAAGTTGATCGCCCATCGGATGAAACCATCTCATTAGCTGCAGGCAAAGTCCAAAAACTACAGGCATTGCCATCAAATCATCACCATATGCATGGTAGAATGGAACAAAAATTCCCATTGATTTTTCTAGGTATTGATTTGCCCAAAAAGCAATGGAAGCAAAAATAAAAATTGGGTTTTTGAATAGATCTATCATCCTGGTAAAGCTGCAATCAACCACATGATAAAGGTCATGATAGCCATGAAAACGGTATAAAATAAGTTTCCAGATTTCTTAAAGAATTTCTTAGCCCCAGAATCTTCAGGATTGATGTAAAACATCCAGTCTTTTTCTTGGCGGTCTCGCTCTTGAATAAATTTTTCCTTCCGCTCAAGCTCTACTGGAGACAGAAACTCTCCGCAATGCTCACAGCGATCCTCGTAATTGTTTGTCCATACAGACCATTCACCGCAATGGGGACATTTCTTCTGACTCATAAGCTTATACTACCGCTTTACTTGATTTACCTACCAATATATCGACTGGTAAATCAAGCTTCTCACTTAATCCACGAATCATATCAACAGTCAGGCTTCTTTTCCCCTTCAAAATTTTTGAAATGTTACCTGGATCCCCCATTATGGGTTCCAGGTCTTTGTTCTTCAAGCCCAAATCCTCCAATCGAATTTTAATTGCTTCTATCGGGTCAAGAGTAGGTAACTGAAAATTTTCTTGTTCATAGAGTTTGACTAGAGTTACTAATAATTCTAACTCATCACCTTTCTGTGTTCCTTGTTCAGCATCAAATATCTCATCTATTCTCGCTAGATAGTTTAGATACATCGCTTCATTTTGGATTATTTTAATCATTTGCTAAAGTATTTTCCGTAAGTACTTTCTGCATTGAATGAAGAGCATTGGTTGGTATATACTACGATTTCATTTTCCGCAATTTTATTCCAATGTTCTACAAGTTCCATTTCAATATTGTAACATTTCATCTTCCTAATTGTCAACCCTCCGATTGGTGGCGGGGGTGGAGAAGCGACGGTCTCAAAAATTTTATCTTCTTTATAAACTGCTTCACTGAAAGGGCGGAGGTTTTCAAATTTTTCTATTCGAGTACCAACTATGATATACTTTTCACCAAACCTGAAGACTTGAATGCAGTTGCCAGTTTCAAACTGATTGATAAAAACGAATTCAGTTTTTAAGTTTCCCTTATAAATCTTTTCTACTTTGAATTTTACATCTATTCCGAACTTTTCGCTATCCAAAGTATCTTTTATAGAGTCATTATGATGAACATTTTCAACAGCAGTGCCCAATAAAATATAGTCAGCATTCTTTGTGATTTTTTTTACATTTTTTTTAGTTAGGGACATGCAGGTGCAAGTCCATCCAATAGTCGGAAGGCTTAATAAGAAAAGGATGAGCATTATCCTTTTCAGATATGAAACAAAATGATATTGATGATTCTCTGTTTGTTGAATTTTTTCTGTCATTATTACAATCTAATTACTTGATACTTAAGTCTAGTATCTTGCTACTCAAAGCTAGCGCCTACCTACTGCAATTCTATATTTCCCATTCAGATCTTTCAATATCTGAACTTCGGAATAACCCGAGTTCTGCATCAATTCTGCAACTTCTTCCCCATACTTTTCATTGATTTCAAAATACAGCTTCCCACCTGACTTCAGGAGTTGTTTTCCTTTCTCTGCTATTGTTCGGTAAAAAATCAGTGGATCTTCATTGCTGACAAACAAGGCCAATTCGGGCTCAAAATCCAGTACATTTCTATGCATTTCTGTTTTCTCCTGCTCAGGAATATAGGGAGGATTACTTACCAAAATATCCAGCTCCGAGACATCTGGAGTTTGTGTCAGAATATCACAGGTAGAAAAAGTGACATTTGCATTCAACACATCCCCATTTTTCTTGGCGATTTCCAAAGCTTCCTCAGAAATATCCACTGCGAAAACCTCAGGATTATTCATCTCCAATGCCAATGAAATAGGAATGCAGCCAGTTCCGGTGCCAATATCCAAAATCCTCAACCCAGCTTTCGGATTCTCTTTGATGATCATGTGAACCAACTCCTCTGTTTCATTTCTTGGGATCAAAGTAGCCGAACTAACGATAAACTCTCTGCCATAGAAAGGTCCTTTTCCCATAATATACTGAATGGGCTCTCCGGTTTTCAATCGCTCAAAGTCTTCAACTAGCTTGGTTGGAAAAGTCTCTTCATCAACTTGATCCAAAATCTGAGTTCTCCTCCATCCCAGATGATGCTCCAAAAGCCAACTTACCAGAGATTCTGCTTCCTGTTTCTCATAAATGGAAAGTTTCGAAGCCCAAGAAGACAGAAGCTCTTGAAAGGTTGACATGGTAAGATAGATTTTGGAAGATTTAAAAGTGTAAAGGTATCAAAACCAAAATTTCTATTTTAAACACTCAAGTCATATTCTCAAGACACAGTTTTTCAGTCCTTTTCAAAATCTCATTCTGACAGACTCAGAAAGAAAAACTACCTTTGTGCAGAATTTATTTGCCATGAAATCGAGCACAACTCTAGGGTCACACAAAGAGATGAATAAATGTTGCGAGATTCCATCTGGCCAATAAAGAACAATAAACAAACAGATGAAGCTACACAACAACACCATCCGCGGAGTTCATACCGCACTTGCAGCCATTTTTGAAGAAGGTCAGTACGCTGATAAAGTAATCGAAAGAACACTAAAATCTAACCCAAAATGGGGGGCGAGAGATCGCTCTTTCATTGCTGAGACTACGTATGAGATGGTTCGCTGGTGGCGTTTAATCAATTATTTGAGCCCAAGTAAGGAGCCCTATGATCTTTTTGGAACCTATTGGTTGATGCAGGGACACACACTTCCACCATGGGAAGAGTTTGCAAAAATCAACCCTGATAAGCTTAAAGAAAAGTACGAGAAACTGGATGATCCAGCCAAATTGGAGTCTGTTCCTGATTGGCTTTTTGATCTAGGAAAGAAAGAATTAGGAGACAAATGGGAAGCTGAAATCCACAGTTTGAATCAGGAAGCTCAAGTAGTTTTGCGTGTAAATACGCTTAAGACTACCCGTGAGCGCTTAAAAAACAGATTGGCCGAGGATAATATCCACACCCATATTATCAAAGGTTATCCGGATGCCTTGATTCTGGATGAACGTACAAACGTATTCCGAAATCCTGCTTTCAAAGAAGGTCACTTTGAAGTACAAGATGCCTCTTCGCAATTAGTTGCCGCTGCACTTGCTGTGGAGCCGGGAATGCGGGTAATCGATGCATGTGCAGGTGCTGGAGGAAAATCCCTTCACATAGCCGCTTTGATGCAGAACAAAGGAAAAGTTCTCTCAATGGACGTGGAAGAATGGAAACTACAGCAAACCAAGCTTAGAGCGCGCCGAGATGGTGTTTCCATCATTGAGCGAAAGGTGATTGAAGGTTCTAAGACGATCAAAAGAATGAAAGAAACGGCTGATAGATTACTATTAGACGTTCCTTGTTCTGGCTTGGGAGTTCTTCGTAGAAATCCTGATACTAAGTGGAAGCTGAGTGAAGAGTCTATTGAGAAAGTGCGTCAGACGCAGCAGGAAATCCTCCAAAGCTATCCTTCCATGGTGAAGCCAGGTGGCCAGATGGTCTATGCTACTTGCAGTATTTTACCCTCTGAAAATCAAGACCAAATCGCCAAATTCTTGTCTAGTGAAGCCGGAAAAGATTTCGAGTTAATTGAAGATCAGAAAGTACTAGCGCAGGAAAGCGGGTTTGATGGATTCTATATTGCTAGACTTCAGAAAAAGTAGATTTTCACAATACCTCATTTTACACATAAAAAGAAGTTAGCTATCCACATAATTCAATTTCAAACTATTTTCTTCCTGCCTTCATATTTGGTTTAGACTAGAAACAGGCCAGTATTCCAAATTTATTTTGGAGAGGATTAGTTTGGCATTGAATTTTGTGTGTAACTTTGACGGGCAAATAGGGTTACCTCCATACCAATATTTGCCATGAATAGAAATTCCGACAAGTTCCTCTACGAAGCACTCACCTACGACGACGTGCTTCTTGTCCCAGGTTATTCAGAAGTCCTTCCACGCGACACGAATACCTCTACCCAACTCACCAAGAAAATCAGGCTAAACATTCCTTTAGTTTCCGCTGCTATGGACACGGTTACTGAGGCTGAATTGGCTATTGCCATTGCTCTTGAGGGTGGTCTTGGATTTGTTCACAAGAACATGTCAATCGAGCAGCAGGCCGCGCAAGTTCGTAAAGTAAAGCGTTCGCAGGCAGGTATGATCCTGGATCCTATCACCTTGCATGTAGATGCAAAAGTGAAAGATGCAGAGGCTATCATGCGTGAATATCATATTGGTGGCATTCCAGTGGTTGATGAAAACAAAGTTTTGAAAGGTATTATTACCAACCGCGACCTTCGTTTTATCAAAGATCAAGGTCGACCTATTATGGAAATAATGACCATTGACAATCTCATTACAGCTAAATCTGGTGTTTCGCTAGAGCAAGCTGAAGAGATTCTTCAGGAATATAAAATCGAAAAACTTCCAATCGTTGATGAGGAGTACAAGTTAACTGGCTTGATTACTTACAAGGATATTTTGAAGAGAAAAGACAAGCCAAATGCTTGTAAGGATGAGTTTGGAAGACTACGTGTAGGAGCAGCAGTTGGTGTGACGGCAGATATTGTGGAGCGAGTAGAAGCATTGAAAAATGCAGGTGTTGACGTGGTTTCTATTGATACAGCACATGGTCACTCGAAGGGAGTAATCGAAACTTGTAGAAAAATAAAAGATGCTTTCCCTGATCTGGAAGTGATTGTAGGAAATATAGCGACTCCTGAAGCAGCAATTGCACTAGCAGATGCAGGTGCAGATGCAGTAAAAGTAGGAGTTGGCCCAGGATCTATCTGTACTACTAGAATTATTGCAGGTGTAGGTGTTCCTCAATTATCTGCGGTGTTTGAATGTTCTGAGGCATTAAAAGGTCGCGGAGTTCCCGTAATCGCAGATGGTGGAATTCGCTATTCAGGTGATTTGGTTAAAGCGATTGCTGCAGGTGGAAGCTCCATTATGATTGGCTCTTTGCTAGCAGGAACAGAGGAAGCTCCAGGTGAAATGATCATTTTCCAAGGAAGAAAATTCAAATCTTACAGAGGTATGGGTTCGCTTGAAGCAATGGAGTCAGGTTCCAAAGACCGTTACTTCCAAGATGCTGAAGACAATATCAAAAAGCTGGTTCCTGAAGGAATCGTAGGACGTGTTCCTTTCAAAGGATTAGTTTCGGAGGTTCTTTATCAGTTGGTAGGCGGACTTCAGGCTGGTATGGGTTACTGCGGAACTCAGACTATTGAAGATCTTCAGAAAAACGGAAAATTCGTAAAAATCACTGCAGCAGGTGTGAAAGAATCACATCCTCACGATGTATCTGTGACTAGAGAAGCTCCTAACTATAGCTTGAAAGGATAACAAGCTAGGAGAATAGAAATATTGACAAGAGACCGGCATTAGCCGGTTTTTTGTTTTACTAGCAATAGAATTTTTAATCTTCCAATTTTCCAATTTTAGAATTCTAAGAATTCACCTCAAAACTCACATCCCATTCTTCCACTATTTTCACTGAATTTGGAAAATCAGGATGGAGAGGATTGATTAACAGATTATGCTCACTTGGATAGCTTTTTAAAGGAATTCGACAGGAGGGGATTTTAAGAACAGGAGAAATCATCCCTTTTGCCCAGGCTGTACCAAACTCCTGTGTTGATTTAGGATGGGGCCTATTTTTCCAGTCAGTCGGCAAAAGTGTAGCATCTAATTCCGGTATTTGTCCCTCTATATCAAGTATGACCAGCTTCCACTTACTTTGTGTTACTACTGCCCCTTTAATACTGAGAAGCTCCAGAAAATTAAGGGATGACGCACTGCATCCATAGATAATTGGTGTCCCGTATTGATTCCACCTTCCTGCCCCAATACCAAAGCCGAGTGAACTTCTACCTGCAAGATTTTCAATTAGTCGTAAATACCTCACTTTCTACAGAATAGAACCATAAGACATAGCCTCAATGGCCTCATTCACACGATCGACACCATAAGGATTCTTCATAAGTATCGATGGCTTTTGACCTCCAAGGGATGAATTCTCCGTGTGCAGCCATTGCGATAGCAACTCTTCGGAACCGAAAATCCTGATGCCTTTGGCAATGACTTGATCCATCTCCAAAATACTCTTTGTAAGCATTTTGGAGAGTTTTCTATCTTCTTTGCGCCAGCGCGAAAGTGTACTCGGATCTACCTCTAGCATCTCAGATACATCCTGCTGGGTAAAATCTAAAAAGTCAAAAATCTCTCCTGTATCATGAAATGAAACCGCAACATCATAAACTGCGGCTGGCTCGCTCACCATGGAAATAGCTTCTTGGAAAAAATAATAAGAATCATGACCTGTAAGTATGGTCTCAGCACCAGCCTCTCCAAACGATATTTTCCATGTGTGTGTCATAGCTATTCAATTAACCCACACTAAGTTACATATATTTATCGCAAATGCAATACCATTATATTGCATTTGCAACAAGACTCTTATTTTAGAATTTTTTTGATTTCATAATCTTGCAGGTGGGCGTTTAGCCAGCCAGCTTCTAGGGTGGCGCCATATTTATTGTAAAAATTGATTGCTGGTTCATTCCAGTCGAGCACTTGCCACATCATTCCAGTGCAATTTTCCTCCAAGCCTTTTTTCATGATGCGGTCAAAAAGTAATTTCCCTGCACCATGTCCTCGCTCAGATTGAGTGACTACCAGGTCTTCCAGATAAATACGTTTACCTTTCCAAGTACTGTATCGATAATAGTAAATGGCAATTCCTACAATCTCAGCCGTTTCGTTTTTCTCACAGACAAACATTCCAAAAACAGGGTTCGGACCAAATCCATCAGCTTCCATCATGGCTATGGTATTCGTCACTTGCTCAGGAGCTTTTTCGTAAAGTGCGAGCTCATTTATCAATTCCAACACCCGAGGGAGATCCTCGATTTTTCCTTCTCTTAAAGTATACATGTTCAAAGTTTAATAATCCGATTAATTTTGGGAAAGGCTAATTTAATCAAATCCGAGAAACAATGTTTTTAGCAATAGATGCGGGGAATTCAAATGTGGTTTTTGCGCTGTACGATGAAAAGAATGAAAGCTGGAAAAATCACTTCCGTATCGAAACGCATGCCGCAAAATTCGCTGCTCAGCTTCACAAGAAAGTCCCGATGTACTTTTTGGAGCATGGCATCAGTCCCTCAGATATCAATCAGATCGGGTTCAGCTCTGTAGTGCCAGAGATAAATGAGCAGGTTCTTCAATTTTGTGAGAATTACTTCGGTACTCAGCCTTACCTTATTTCACCAGCAAGTTTTAAAAAGCTTCCGATCAAAAGCCTTCGGCCAAATGAAATCGGTACTGACCTGATGTGCAATGTGATGGCGGGCCATGCTAAGTACAGAAAGGCATTAATAGTAGTGGATTTTGGAACCGCACTCACGTTTACTGTAGTAGATGACAAAGGTGAAATTATAGGGGTAAACATTGTTCCAGGGCTGAAAACTGCGCTCAATTCGCTTTTTCAGAATACTTCAAAACTCCCAGAAGTAGCCTTGAAAATGCCGGAATCGGCACTTGGCCAAAACACCATTCATGCGATTCAAGCAGGGATTTTATATGGATACACAGGCTTGGTAAAAGGAATGCTGGAAGCAATTGAAAATGAAACCAAGCAGAAATTCCAAGTAATTGCCACGGGAGGACTATCCTCGGTTTTAACTCCATTAGCGGAAGTTTTCGAGGAAATCGACAGAAACTTGACCTTGGAGGGATTGCGATTGATTACAGAAGCGAATTCCTAAAGTACTTCGCTTCGCAAAATGAGATTAGGGTCTGGGCAATTCGCTTGATAAATGTCCATGTCTCGCTTGGAACAAACTCCTGGAAAATCACCAAAATTCCCCATCAAATCCCACATCAATTGGAAATGTAAATGCGGGGGCCAATCGCCATTTTCCGGAAAAGGACCAATATGAGCGATGAGGTCTCCAACTTTCACTTCCTGGCCGATCTCTAATCCTTCTAGATCAGACAGAAAAAGATGACCATAAAGGGAATAGAGCTTTTTTTCAAAAACCTCATGCTCTAAAATGATCGTAGCTCCATAATTCCCGAAACCGACATTGTCCTGAAAACTGTGAATTTTTCCTTCAAAAGGAGAATATACTGGTGCTCCAGCTTCAGTCCAGATATCCACACCGAGATGAATATTACGGAAATCAGCTTCTGAAGTCGCAAACACAGCACTTCTACGGTAAATAGCCCTATGCTCTAAATACCCACCAATTCCATAGGTACTGCCGGAGTTCTTGATTTGGGTAGTCACATAATCATCAAATGCAGCAGTATTTGATAAGTCCAAACTTTCTAAATCTGGATTTGATGGACTGAAGTCCAATTTGACACTATTTCCTAAATTCAGCTTTTCTCCCATCACCGGGAAAAAATCCAACGCATTCCAATTCATGTCCTGAAGATAGATAATCATCTCAATCTGGATTAACTATTTCTTCAATCTCTAAATCTCTTTTATCTTTTTCTCTTTAATTTCAGCCCATGAACACTGCTTTTCCAACAATTGAGGATATCCAAGCTGCACACGATCGCATTCAGCCTTTTATTCATCGCACGCCTATTTTGACTTCATCAGCAATCAATGAGATCGCAGGATGTGAGATTTTTTTTAAGTGTGAGAACTTCCAAAAAGTTGGAGCATTCAAAGCTCGAGGAGCGGCAAATGCAGTGATGAAACTTACGGATTCACAAAAATCAAAAGGAGTAGCAACCCACAGCAGCGGAAATCATGCGGCGGCTTTAGCTAGGGCGGCTTCTGTCGCTGGGATTCCAGCTTACATTGTAATGCCTTCAAATGCTCCGGAAATCAAAAAGAAAGCCGTTAAAGGCTATGGTGGTGAAATCATAGAATGTGAGCCTAACCTGAAAGCTCGAGAGACTACCTTGGAAAGTGTTGTTGAAAGAACCGGAGCTACTTTTATTCCTCCTTATGATTTTATGGACGTGATCGAAGGGCAGGCAACTTGCGCTCTTGAGCTAATCGAAGACCAAAGCAATCTAGATATTATAATGGCTCCGGTCGGCGGTGGAGGTTTGCTAGGTGGAACGGCGCTAACGGCACATTACCTAAATTCAAACATAGAAGTAATCGCTGCTGAACCTCAGGGGGCAGACGATGCATTTCAGTCTTTCCATGCTGGAAAAATCATTCCTCAATCTGGTCCAAACACCATTGCAGACGGATTATTGACTTCGTTGGGAGTTTTGAATTTTGAACTGATAGAAGCCTATGTTTCGGATATTCTTTTAGCCACAGATCCGCAAATCATAGAAGCAATGCGATTGATTTATGAGCGCATGAAAATAGTTATTGAGCCTTCTTGTGCTGTTCCATTAGCAGCTCTGCTTGCAAATCAAGATAGATTCCGAGGAAAAAAAGTCGGTATTATCCTTTCTGGAGGAAATGTCGATTTGGGAAAATTGCCTTTTTGAACCATAAGTTGAAGTACAAATCCTAAAAAACCCTCCCAGAATTACTTCTAAGAGGGTTTTTTAACTTTTCAGATTTTAGCTTTTAGACTTTACTATTTATTTCTTGCTTTCATTAACGGCATGATGCGCTGCTCTGGCGGCAAAAGCCATGTAAGTAAGCGTAGGATTCTGTGTAGAAGTAGAAGTCATCGAGGCGCCGTCAGTGACATAGACATTTGGCACTGCATGAAGCTGGTGGTTTCCGTTCAGCATAGATGTTTTTGGGTCCTTGCCCATTCTTACTCCACCCATTTCGTGAATATCAAGTCCTGGAACACGATGATCATCACGTACGGAAATATCAGTGAAACCTGCTTTTTCAAACATTTCTGAGATTTGTTCCTGATAATCTATGATCATCTTCTCATCGTTGTCATCATAAGCCACATTGAATTTCAATGTCGGAAGTCCATAAGGATCAAGTTTTTCTCTTTCTAAAGAAATGAAATTTGACTCTTTTGGAATTGTCTCTCCCATCATGTGCGAGCCTACTCTCCATGGTCCATCTGGAGGAGTTGGATTCAACATATTATTTTTCAGATCCATACCTACTCTAGCATCAGCTACATAGCCTCCACCGCGATAGGCGCTGAACCCACCCGCATAGCCACGAAGGAAATCGGTCTCCTGCTTTTTCACATTTCGGAACCTAGGAATATAGCCACTTGTTGGGCGACCGCCAGTGGTAGTGTATTCCATAAATCCATCGTAAGAGGCACTTACACCAGCTCTGTAATTGTGAAAAGCAAAATACTTACCCAATACACCACTGTCATTTCCTAGTCCGTTAGGGAATCTAGTGGAAGTAGAATTCATCAAAATAGCATTGGAGTTAATTGCAGCGGCATTTACAAAGATCACATCTGCATAAAACTCTTCCATTTCTTTGGTATGCGCATCTATCACCCTTACTCCGGTTGCTTTGCCTTTTTCGTCATCATAGATAATAGAATGAACCACAGAATCCGGCCTTAAAGTCACATTTCCACTTTTCAGTGCCCAAGGAATAGTAGAAGAGTTACTGCTGAAATACCCTCCAAAAGGGCATCCCCGCTGGCAGAGGTTTCTATTTTGACAGAAGGCACGGCCTTGCTCGGTGAATTGCTCGTGAGGACCATTGATATGTGCGCATCTGGCAGAAATCATGTGACGATCCCCACCATACGTTTCCTTTAGCTTTTGGGCAAAATGCTTCTCCACGATATTTAAATCGTATCCAGGCAAAAACTCACCGTCTGGCAATGTGTCTATTCCGTCTCTATTTCCTGAGACTCCAGCGAATTTCTCTACATGACTATACCAAGGAGCTATGTCTTTATAGCGTATCGGCCAGTCCACCGCAAATCCATCTCGAGCTGGACCCTCGAAATCATAGTCTGACCAACGTTGTACCTGTCTAGCCCAAAGTAGAGATTTCCCACCTACCTGATATCCTTTGATCCAGTCAAATGGTTTTTCCTGGATATATGGCTGTTCTGCGTCTTTGACAAAAAAATGCTCTGAATCCTCTCCAAATGCGTAGCACTTCGCTACGATCGGGTTTTCGTCCAATACTTTCTGGGGCAGCTTCCCCCTATGCTTGAATTCATATGGAAGCATATTGGTCGTTGGGTAATCCTTGATATGCTCTACATTTCTTCCTCTTTCGAGAACGAGGGTTTTTACTCCCAGATCTCCAAATTCCTTTGCAGCCCAACCTCCACTTGCTCCAGAACCTATGACAATGGCCTGATAGGTGCGTTCTTGCTTATTTTTAATATTTAAATTAGCCATTAATTCTAGGTTTTTGGGTATCGGAAATTAGGGCGGCACCATTGTATGTGCCTGGAATAAGTGAGTAAGGGATAATTTCAGTTTGAATGTATTCTGAAGCCATGTATCCCTGCATTGTAAATCTCTTGGTTGTATTGAGGAAATAAGAAACTGCCTTGTTTTCTTCTCCTTCTAGACTAAGGCCACTTTGGATAAGATCTTCTTTCTCCTTAGCTCCTAACTTTTCAAATTTGGCTCCGCCTGTATTTTTTGCATAAGCGGGAAATGCAGCAAGTCCTTGGGTGAAAAGTTCTTGATCCTCCTTCTTCATGCAATCATTCACCATTACAAGAATGAAGTCCGGCACTTCCAAGTCTAAGGCTCCTTTGAGCTCTCCGGAAGGAATAATTGTATTGGAAATTTGTCCTAATAATTGTTTTTGCGAATTGGTGACTTTAAGATTCTCGTATGCTACCAGGATATCATCTGAGCTGAAATCACAGGATGGAATAAGAGCCAATCCGCCAGAAATCAATGCAAGATGCCTTAGGGCGATTCTTCTATTCATGGTTTTAATAGGTTTTGGGTTGCAAATTGGGGCTTGAATGTAGCCAAATCAACGATTAATTACCACTTATTTTTGATCGCCTATCCAGAACACCCTTTAGCCAGTCCTCATGAAGCGTTAATAGTTCTGATGCAACATCAGGGTGCTGCATTTTCAGATTTTTAGACTCTGTGCTGTCCTGAGACAAATTGACAAGGTAGAGTTTGTCCTGCTCAGTAAAAGTCAACTTTTTTGCAGGATCCCGGGGATTACCTAGTAGTTTCCATGGTCCTTTTCGCACTGCCCATGAGTTAGTCGTAACTTCTGGGTTACCGGTGGCCCAATGCATCACATCATGTCCAGATTCTGCGTTGTCATAAATTACATCTCTCAAACTGACTCCATCCATCTCTGTTGGGTTTGGCACATCTACTTCAGCCAAATCCGCTAAGGTTGGAAACCAATCCACACTTCCTGCCCATTGATTTCTAACTTCTCCTTTCGGAAGATCACCGCCTGGCCAGGAAATTATCGCAGGTACTCGGATACCGCCTTCAAGCATACTGAACTTAGCTCCATTGAATGGTCCTGCATTTCCCCCGCCAAAGTATGCTCTTTCCTCTGTGCTATGTCCATGGTCTGACTGGAATACGATGATTGTATTATCCAACTGACCAGTTTCCTTCAAGTGATCCAATACATTTCCCACTAATTCATCCAACGTGGAAATAAAAGCTGCATATTCTTTTCGCGGACTTGGTAAATCCTTGTAATGCTCCAACCAACTTGGTCTTCCCTGATATGGATAGTGGGGCATATTGATCGCCCAATAGATGAAAAAAGGATCTGCAGAGGGTTGAGTAAACGCCTTCACTTCCTCCACCATCAAGTCGCCAAAGAATTCTCCTGGCCGATAGATTTCTTTCTCGTTTTGATATAAATCATGAAGATTTGGTCCACTCCAAAAGAAGTAGTGGGAGTAATTATCGATACAACCTCTTTGGTGCCCGAAGAAATAATCGAAGCCTTGACCGTTTGGAAGCTTTTCTGGGGTATGTCCCAAATGCCATTTACCGATGGAAGCTGTTCTATAACCTGCCGGCTTGAATAGCTCCGCCATCGTAATTTGCTCGGTTGGCATGCCTGACTTTCCTTCCGGGTCATGAGCAGGAATATCCACGTTTCCATAGAGTCCTGCATTATAATTATACCTGCCAGTCAAAAGGCCTGCCCGAGAAGGTGAACAAACTGGAGCAACAGCGTAGAATTGCGTGAATCGTACTCCTGAAGCTGCCAACCGGTCAAGATTAGGTGTAGCCAAATCTGTTGACCCATAACTGTTCAAATCCAGTGTGCCCTGATCATCGGAAAGGATTACAATGACATTGGGCTTAGATGGAGTTACTTTCTTTTCTTCTTTGGCACAAGAAGCTAGCAAAAGCACAGCTCCCAGAATTAGACCTAATTGGGATTTCATTTTAATTTACTTTGTGATTTTATTTTGTCAGGATACCTATTTCAGCAAAAGTCGCAGGATTTCCATCTGCAGTTTTTGTTGCTTTCAATCGGATAAAATGTGCATTTACTGCATCAAAATGAACTACCTGTTCTACTGGGCTATTGACAATATTTGAGAATTCACCTGAAGCAGCCTGTTTCCAGGATTTCCCGTCAGTACTTACCTCAAAAACATAATTGGTGATAAATCCACTTGGATATCTGGCTTGCATAGGCATATAAGTGAATCCTTTCAGAGCTACTTCTTCCCCCAGATCAACTGTGAGACTGTTCTCCTCACTGGTGTAGTAGGATCCAGCGTTTTCGTCAATTGCTTTAGCTGCTTTCTCATTAGAGACCCCCCATTTTGATTTTGCCAGATCCACATCAACCCGAAGTGGCTCGCTTTTCTTTCCAGACGCTGGATCTACAGATATGGCTAGCAAAGTGCTTGCTTTTTCGATTTGGAAAGGCTCCGAATATTTCTGACTAGTTTCTCTTGGCTCTGAGCCATCTACAGTGTAATAAACTTCCAAACCTTCATCCGGAGCGCTCAAAGTCACTTCACCAGTCGTAGCTCTGGAATAAGCTGGAGGGAGCAAGAGCTTAGGTGCATTGTAAATTCCAATCTCTGAAATAACAGGAATCTCTTTCCCGTCCGTGAATCTCACCCGAACCTTTGCCGCTGAGACATCAGGGAATCGAAGAATTCTTTTGTGCCCTACAGTAGTTCCTTCAGCTATTTTGTCCCAGTTTCCGTCAGACTCTTTCTCCAATACAAAGGCTTTCACCCGCTGACCAAGAGGTGTATATTCCTGAATTAACAGTCTATTGAAAGTCGTCTCTGCACCAAAGTCCATAGTGATTTCTCCAGTCTTGCCACCATCGGGAGTAGTCCAGTAGGTTTCATAATTTTCATCCTGAACATTTTCGGCTTCATATCCAGCTCCTCGCTCCAAATCTGCACTTATACTTGCTTGGGAGACCAGGTTTACTGAGAAATCCTCTTTTATTTTTTCACCAAACTTCAAAATCGCCTCCACGTCATTTTCATGGATTAGACCTCGTGTATCTACCGGGAAATTGATCAACAAGGAGCTGTTTCTCCCAATACTATTATAGTAGATCTCCATCAACTGTGGAAGTGTTCTGACCTTATGATCTTCGTATTTGTGGTAATACCACCCCGGACGAATAGAAACGTCTGCTTCGGCAGGTACCCAATGCGTCCCATTTTCTTGACCAGTCGCATATTTCTGTGGATAATCAGGCATGCCAGCATAGACAGAATCCCGCATCAAATTTGACCAAGTGGACTCGTACGCAAATCCATGCTCATTTCCTACCCAACGTACATCTGGACCGCCATCGCTAAACAACATCGCTCCTGGCTGTAACTCACGCACTAGTTTGTAGGTATTTGGCCAGTCGTAATACGTCAGTTTATCTACTTTTCTAGCTTCATTTGCACCGCCATAATAACCATCCCCGCCATTGGCCCCGTCAAACCAAACTTCGAAAATATCCCCATAGTTGCTAAGCAATTCCGTCAACTGATTTCTCATGTAGGTGATATATTCCGGCTTGCCATAGTCAGGATGATTTCTATCCCAAGGGGAATAATATATTCCGAATTTCAATCCGTATTCTTCACAAGCTTCAGCGAGCTCCTTGATCAAATCACCCTTTCCGTCTTTCCAAGGGCTGTTTTTGATAGAATGCTCCGTATAAGCTGAAGGCCAAAGGACAAATCCATCGTGATGCTTAGCCGTGATAATCAATCCTTTCATACCAGCTTCAGCAGCTACCTGAGCCCATTGCCTAGGCTGAAGATCAGTTGGATTAAACATCTCTGGTTTTTCATCACCAAATCCCCACTCTCTATCTGAGAATGTATTCATATTGAAGTGCACAAAACCGTAATATTCCAATTCTTGCCAAGCAATCTGCTTTGCATCTGGGACGGGAAGAACAGGGGCAGGTGGAGCAACTTTTTCTTGACAGAAAGTAAGAATCAACAAAAGTGCAGGCCAAAGTATTTTTTTCATAAGGAATAAATTATGTGAGAAAATTAGGGCTTTTGCCTCAAGATTGAAAGAAGTATCTAATCTAAAGACAATAGAAATGACCTTTGGTGGATTCTCAATGTTATCTTCGGGCTAAAGGCTTTAATTTGTGATTATGAATAGAATTTTTACGTTATTATTTCTGCTGATTTCCACTTTATGTCAGGCGCAAATTCAGATTAAAGTGGTGGATTCACAAACTCAGACCCCGTTGGAAAATGTACGAGTACAACCCGAAGCAGGTAAAGCACTACTCACCAATCCATCAGGAATTTTGGCTTTTTCAGGGTCGGAAAATCAGAGTTTCTCTTTCTTCAAATCGGGTTATGAACCTCTCACTGCGGCATTGGGAGAAGGTGAGCATACCGTTGAATTAATCGGAAAATCGCTTAACCTATCCGAAATAACCGTTTCAGCCTTTGAATCTGAGCGCCCACTCCTAGAGCAATCGGCAGCGATCGTAGTTGTTTCCGAGCAGGATTTTAATCGCTTTAACGAAACGTCAATTGTCAATTCATTCAACACCAAACCAGGTGTTCGCATAGAAGAGCGTGCGCCGGCGAGTTATAGAATTTCCATTCGTGGCAGTTCCATCCGTGCTCCATTCGGTGTGCGAAATGTGAAGGTGTATTGGAATGAAGTTCCTTTTACAGCACCAGACGGCACCACTGCTTTGAATTTGCTCGATCTATCCAATATCACAACGGCTGAAGTCATCAAGGGACCTTCAGGTAGTATCTATGGTGCCGGTAATGGTGGGGTAGTGAATCTCTACACTCCTACAAGCGCTATCGGCGGTAGAGCTTCAGCTGATTTTATGGTAGGAGATTTCGGAATGACGCGCTACAGATTGGGAGTTTCTCAGCAAGTGGGAAATGGTGGATTCGAAGCTTCCTACGTTAGCCAAAAATCTGATGGCTATCGTGAGCAATCAGCAATGGATAGACAAGTCTTCCAATTGGGAGGATTTTTCAGGGTTTCAGACAAGCAGGAGATCCGAACTCAGCTGTTAATCTCTGACTTGAATTATCAAATCCCCGGAGGACTCAATGCAGATCAGGTGGCAGAAGACCCAACTCAAGCCAGACCTGGATCAGTAAACCAAAACAGTTCAATTTCCCAACAATCAGTATTCGCCTCCATTGCTCATTTGTATCGTTTTTCTTCCAAAATCAAGAACTCAACTACTCTTTATCTAAACACCAATGATTTCGAAAATCCATTTCTTTTGGATTACAAAAAGGAACTTGGATTTGGTTTTGGAGGAAGAACGAAATTCACCTATGATGGAAAATTAGCCGGAAAAGACCTGAGAATCATCGCTGGAGGTGAATATCAAAGCAGTTTGACGGATGCACAGAATTTTGGAAATGTGAATGGAGTAGCAGACACCGTTCGGTTTGCTGATAAACTGCGGGCCGCTACTGGCTTTTTGTTTCAACAGGCAGAGTGGGATTTGACGGAAAATTTCATGGTGACTTTTGCACTTAGTGAGAATTTCAGCAGCCTGGAAGTGGACCGACAAATCGACGCTTCCGGAGGAGATACTGGTTTGCAAAGCCGGAAATTCGACCCCATTGTAGTTCCACGTTTCGCGCTGAATTATCAATTAAATGAGTTCTCTGGAGTTTATGGAAGTATCAGCAGCGGTTTTTCTCCACCGACCATCGATGAGGTTCGGACAAATGAAGGGAGTTTGAATCTTGATTTGGAAGCAGAAAAAGGGGTCAATTATGAACTTGGCTATAGGCTAGGTAAAGGGAAATTAAACCTGGATCTGACTGCTTTCTATTTCAAGCTTGACCAAACAATCACGACTTATACTAATTTCCAGGGTGTGGTGCTATTCAGAAATGCAGGTTCCACTGATCAAAAAGGAATAGAAGCAGCGATAGATTATGCTTTGATCCGAAATCAAACAGCTTTTGTGAGAGATCTAAAAATCGGAACAGCATTCACAGGGAATTATTTCACATTCACTGATTACCAGAAAGGAGACGATGATTTTTCAGGAAATGAGCTAACGGGAGTACCTCCAAATAACTTAGTAACTAGATTGGATATACGCACCAAACCTGGAATTTACTTGAACTTCACGCATCAGTACGTAGATGAAATCCCGCTCGATGATGCTAATACAGTGTATCAGGATGCTTATAACCTAGTAAATATGCGTTTTGGCTGGGCAAGAAGTTTTGCTGGAAAGTGGGAACTGGAAGCCTTTGCAGGCGTGGATAACTTGACAGATGAGCTTTATTCGTTAGGGAATGATTTGAATCCTTTCGGTGGTAGGTATTATCAGCCAGCGCCTGAGAGAAATTGGTATGGTGGAGTGAAAGTGGCGTTTTTGTATTGATAGCTAGACATTAGTAGCAAGACGGAAGACAATAGATATTAGTAGCAAGATTCGAGAGCCAAGACTTGCGCAACTCTTCATTGCCGTAGCTCCCCATTAGATTGCATAGTTTGCTTGGAACCGAAAAGTAATTTAAAGGGGGCAGGGGATTTTAGAAAGGTGTAGTTTTAGAATTTAAAGACTCAACTCTCTTTTCTTTTTTTTGATCAAATTTCCCATTTCACTATTGTCTGTAGAATAACCTCCAATACTTGTGTAGTTTGGCTCTGTATTAAACCAAACTGTCTTTTCATTGTCTTTGATAGTAAGTTTATACAAAGGAGGAAAGACAAACTGAAACTGAGAAACTGATTCGATCTCCATCCATTGGAAAGTATTCACTTTTCCATTTTGCTTAATCGTTATTGTTTGATTTCCTATCTCAACCACTGCAAACTTATCCTTTATTGAAAGAAAAAGTACGATCAGAATCACTCCAATAATTCCAAATAAACTAGATGAAATAGGACTCATAGCTCCAGTTTTACCATTTATCTCAACTAGGTTTGGAAAAAGAAGTGAGAGCAAAGGCAGTGATATTAATACTAAACCAGCGCCTAATAGCACATATTTAAAAAGTAAATGATAGGAATGATTACTTTCCATTTCGCTTATTTAAATTTCTCTTTTATTTTTTGATAAAGATTGCATCACTCCTGCGTCATTCGCAATGACGCGTAGCCTTTACCTACTCTATCCCGTCCAACTCACTCAATTCCAACCAAGTCAATTCCAATTCTTCCAATTCATAATCGATTTCACCGATTCGATTGGACTGCTTGATTAGTTCTTCATGATCAGCTATTCCTGCGGCTATTTTATCAGTGATTTCTGCTTTTTCTTTTTCCAATTTGGCCATGGAAGCATTCACTTCCTTGAACTCATTCTTCTGCTTAAAGCTGGCTTTTACTTTCGTCGGAGCAATTTCTTTTGCCTCAACTTTCTCCTCTTGTTTCTTTGGTGCTGGTTTACTTCCGTCTTCCGTCTTCGGACTTCGGTCCTTTTCCACTTCCCGGAACTCAGAATAATTCCCAGGGAAATCAGAGATCTCTCCTTCTCCCTCGAATACAAACAAATGCTCCACCAAGCGATCCATGAAATATCTATCGTGGGATACGATGATCAAACAACCTGGGAAGGTATCCAAAAACTCCTCAAGCGTGTTCAGCGTCATCAAATCCAAATCATTAGTAGGCTCATCTAGAATCAGGAAATTAGGATTCTTGATCAACACCATCAGCAGCTGCAATCTTCTACGCTCCCCACCGCTGAGTTTGGCGATTGGCGTATGTTGTTGCTTAGGAGGAAATCCAAACTGCGTCAAAAACTGTGAAACCGTGATCTCAGATCCTCCGGCGATAGTTACCACCTCTGCCACTTCCTTTACGATATCTATCAGACGTTTTTCCTCATCAAAACTACTTTCTTCCTGTCTGTAGTAACCAAAAGCGGTAGTTTGTCCAATGGAAACTTTCCCAGAATCAGGAGCCATTTGGCCCGTGATCATATTCAAAAAAGTAGTTTTGCCAGCGCCATTTGGACCAACGATTCCAACTCTGTCTTTCTTTTTAAAGGTATAAGAAAAGTCATTGACGATGGTTTTTTCACCAAATGACTTGTTTATTTTGTCGATCTCAATGATTTTGTTACCCAATCGCTGAGTTGTCACGGTCAATTGAATATCACGTTCCTCACGCTTCTGAGAGGCTTTTTCTTTGGTCTCTTCGAACGCATCCACACGATATTTTGCTTTGGTGCTTCTCGCCTTTGGCTGACGACGAATCCAATCCAATTCTTTCTTATAAAGGCTTTTGGCTTTTTCGAGTTCTATATCCTCGATCTCCATTCGCTCTTCTTTTTTATCCAAGAAGTAGCCATAGTTGCCTAAGTAGCGATGCACTTTTCCCTGATCGAGTTCTAGGATCTCATTGGTTACTTTCTCTAAGAAGTACCTATCGTGAGTAACCATGAAGAGTGCAAGATTGGCTTTTGCCAAATAGTCTTCCAGCCATTCGATAGTTTCCAGATCCAGATGGTTGGTAGGCTCATCAAGTAAAAGTAAGTCAGGCTTTTCCAGGATTGCTTTCGCCAAAGCAACCCGCTTTCGCTGTCCCCCGGAAAGCGTCCCAACAGGAAGATCGGTATCATGAAGCCCCAATTTGCCGAGTACTTCCTTCACCTGATATTCAAAATCCCAAGCTTGAAAAGCATCCATTTTCTCAAAAAGCACGGACATCTTATCTGAGTTGTCAATACCACGCTCCGCTTCCAGCATTGCCTTGTGATAATCCTCAATCACTTTGAGCACTTCAGAATTACTTTGATCGAAGATTGTCTGATAAATACTCATCGTACCTTCAAAAACCGGGTTTTGATGCACATAAGCGACTTTCACCTGCTGGTTAGTTCCCACCTGACCTGTGTCAGGGATCTCCAAGCCCATGATGATTTTCATCAACGTGGATTTGCCTGCACCATTGATACCGACAAGGGCGATTTTTTGACCTTGGGAAATGCCAAAAGAGATATTGGAAAAAAGCTTGCGCTCACCGAACGCTTTGCTGAGGTTTTCGACCGAAAGGTAATTCATGCCGCAAAAGTAGGAAAAAGGAAGGGGAGAATTGTTTAATCTCTGACAAGTTAATCTGGAAGTTCCATTTACTGAATTAGAAATACGTGTCTACAGCAAACTCAGCCTGCTCAATAAATAGCCTTTTCATGGGCGTAATGTTAGTCTTCTCATAGAAAACCAGCATAGCTTTCTTATATTCAAGAGGATCGACCGTCCGGAAGGAAAGTGGGCAGTAATTCTCTGCTATCAAAATTCCGTTTGAAAGGATTCGGGAAGTTCTCTTATTTCCATCTGCAAAGGGCTGTATGTAGGAGATTAGAACTAGTGTCAGAAAAGCTTTTTCATAAATCGACTTCCTGGAATTTACTAGAACACATGTTTTTTCAAGCGCTTCTTTTATTTCAAATTCATTGTCAAGAGGATTGTAATTAGTCCCGGTGATTCCAACTCTGCGTTTTCGGATATTTCTATTAATACCCAATTCCTTTACCAACAGGCTATGTAATTCTTCAATGAGTTTTAATGACAGATTAACTCCATATTCTGGCTGCGCCAACAGAAAATCAATCGCGTCTTTATGATTAAGTAGCATGACAGCTTCATCTTTGGTTTTTCCCGAAGCTGTCTTCTTTTCTTTTAGAAGTTGCTCAGTCTCTAGAAGCGAATAGGTATTTCCCTCTATTTGAGAAGATTTCCAGCTTAGGTCAATAGCAAGCCTCTCCATTTCTTTCTGGTATTGCAAGGATGTTAACTCGGATGTTTTGCTTTGAAATTTCTGTTGGAGGTCGGAAAGATGATTTTGCTCTACCGTAGTGAAAAGTGTTGTTCGGGATAATTTCTCAAAAATGTCGAAGTCAAATCTTTCTTTTATTGATCTAACATCTTGCTCTACCAAGAAGTAAGTATCCAAGTCAATTGGAAAAAGAATTTCCAACTTTGGAGCTGATGTGTAAGTTGTTGCTTTCCCTTTTCCAAGAGATATAATCCAATTTTCCTTGACTAAGTCAGAAATAATTCTTTTGATAGTTGCGTCACTTACCTCCAAAGCTGAATTAGCACTAATTTCAGCTCGTGAGACCAGTTTATTACCTTGGATGAATTCCAATACGATTAGATGATTCTTGTTCATAACAACTCATTCAGCTCAAAATATACGAAAATACGGATCAAAACTAGTGTAAAGTGAGCCGTATTTGGTGAATTTTGAGACTTTTTTGAGCCGTATTTTAAATTAATGTAGGAATCATCCTAGCGTTTTCGTTTTAAGGAATACCCTCTTGATTCTTGATTCTAAAATCTTGGATCTATAATTTTGACTCTCTAATCTTGATACTAACATCTAGCTACTTGATACTTCAGAATCCCTTACCTTTGCATCATGGAAGCAATTCAGAAAAAAGACATCCGTAAGCTATCTCTGGCGCAGTTGGAAGAATTCTTCTTGGCGCAGGGGGATAAGAAATTCCGTGCTAAGCAGGTATATGAATGGCTGTGGAATAAGTCTTTGAAGAACTTCGATGAGATGAGTAATATCTCCCTCAGCACTCGGGAAATGCTTAAAGCGAATTTTGAGATCAATCATATTCTTGTGGATCTGATGCAGCATTCCTCTGATGGAACGATCAAGAATGCGGTGAAGCTTTATGACAATAAGATTGTGGAGTCTGTATTGATCCCTACAACTAAGCGAATTACAGCTTGTGTGTCTTCTCAGGTGGGTTGCAGTTTGGATTGTAATTTTTGTGCGACTGCACGATTGAAAAGAATGAGAAACTTAAACCCTGATGAAATCTACGATCAGGTGGTGGCTATTAAAGATGAGGCAGAAACCTACTTCCAGCGTCCGCTTACCAATATTGTTTTTATGGGAATGGGTGAACCGCTGCTGAACTATGCGAATGTGCTGGAAGCGATAGATAAAATCACGTCACCGGAAGGATTGGGAATGGCGCCAAGAAGGATTACTGTTTCCACTGTGGGTGTCACCAAAATGATCCGCAAGCTGGCCGATGATGAAGTTCGCTTCAATCTGGCTGTTTCACTTCACTCTGCGATCAACGAAACCCGATCTCGACTCATGCCAATCAACGATAGCAATCCGGTAGAAGAGTTGGGTGAGTCTCTGAAATATTGGTATGAAAAGACCAAACGCAAAGTCACCTACGAATATGTGATTTGGGAAGGAATCAATGACGATGAGCGACATGCCCGGGCATTGGCCAAATTCTGTAAAATCATTCCATCTAAAGTCAATCTGATCCAGTACAATCCTATCGACGAGGGAGAATTCCGACAGGCTAAGCAGGAAGCTGTGGATATGTATGTAAGAGTATTGGAATCGCAAGGCATCATTGCCAAAGTAAGAAAATCCCGCGGTCAGGACATTGATGCTGCCTGTGGACAATTGGCGAATAAGAATGAAGTGGGTGAATTGACGGAGAAGTAATATTTGCTTTCTTCCCTAAAGCCAACTAATTTCTCATTCAAATCTAACTACCCATTTTATGAAAAAGGCTTTACTGATTTTTTGTGCCACGTTTTTGCTCTCATTTGTTGCTTTTGCCCAAACTCAGGAGCAGGGAAATGCTAGATTTCATGGCTATGGTACTTACGGACTTCGCTATCAGAATTTCGGTGCAGGAGCGGGAATTGAATACTTCTTTGTGGATAAATTCGCATTGATGCCGAGTTTTACTTTTGTTTTCCCCCAAGTAGGAAAAGAGAGTAATTTCAGTGCTGATCTTCGCTATTATGTTTCGGAGGGTTCCTCCCAACTTTACTTTATGGCAGGATACAGTCAGACATGGCAAGACACTCAGCCAGATGGCGCGGGTGCAAAGAGAAATGAAAAAGGTGCAAATGTAGGCGTGGGGGCATATATCGCCCTGACTGAAGGAATAGGACTGAGTACAGAATTCCGCTTCCAAAGTCCCTACCCAAGAGAAGTGGGATTTAGAGTTGGCTTAGCTTTACCATTGTAATTTAAAGTATCAAGACGTAAGACTTTAGATATAAGACACTAGAGTCGAGAGCCAAGATAAAAGGGCAAGTTGCAGCAGTCTAAAGTCTTGTATCTAACTACTTGATACTTTTTCTACTTTTTCGAAAACTCAAACAACTTCCGCTTCTCTTCCTTATTCAGCGCTTCGTAGCCGCGATCAGCGATTTTGTCTAATATCTTATCGATTTCCTCCTGAGTTGCTTCGTCAGAACTGACTTGAGCAGGGGTGGATTTTGGGGTCTTTTTGAACGAAGAAAATCCGCCTCCATTAGAAGTTTTAGCTTTGCTGCGGTAGGAGACTTTTACCTTGTTTTTTCTCCCGGATAAAAGATCCTCAAAAAAGATCCCTACTTTCTGCACAGGAACACCCCAATCTATTCCATTACGCAGCTGAATAATATATAAATAGCCAAGAAGTGCCCCACCCAAGTGAGCAATATTTCCTCCAGCATTAGGCCCGATTGTTTGTACGTACGAATAGATAACATAAAATGCGGCTATGTAAACAATTTTTACGGGACCAATTAGCAGTAAATGAAATGTCGTATTAGGGCTTAAAGTAGCAGCTCCAACCACTATTGCTAAAACTCCCGCACTTGCCCCTAACATTAACCCACCATCTACTTTATCATTAAAAAAAGGAAAAAGGTTATAAATTATGATATATAATAGTGCTCCAGACAAGCCTCCCAGAATATACAAATTTGCCAACTTTCTACTTCCTAAAAACTGGTGAATTAATAGCCCAAACCAATAAAGAAAAAGCATATTCCCTAGAATATGAAAAAATCTCTCATGCAAGAACATGTAAGTGAAAATACTCCATGGTTGTGTTATTAATTTAGGCAAAGAAGAAGGTATCATAAGGTTACTCAGAGCTTTGTTGAATAAAAGCTCAGCACCACCCCATGTCATAGGTACCTCGACTATAAGCACAACAAAAAACACCAAGATATTGATGGCAATCAGCTTGAAAAGGCTGTTGTCGCTGTGCTTAAACGCGTTTCGAAGATTATCCCAAAAGTTACCGTACATAATTAATAAAAGCTGTTTCTGTCTTTTTTCCAGAAGTAAATCAAAACACCACCAATCACAAGTCCGCTGAGGTGGGCAAAGTGTGCTACATTATCCAGCGGATTATTCACCAATACGTTATATATGGTGTAAAGGCTGTAGAATAGCACCATATATTTTGCCTTGATAGGAATCGGCGGGAAGAGTAAGAATAATTGCGTATTGGGGAAAAGCATGGCAAAAGCAATCAAAACGCCGAACAAAGCACCTGAGGCACCTACCATTGGCACATTTCCTTGTACTTCGAGAATTGCTTCTAAGGTTTGCTCAGCTTGACTGATTTTATTTGGATCATCGGGATTACGGCTGTAGTCATCTACAAAATCGTAAATCGTCCGTTTGAAAAACCCGCTATTTTCTATCACCAATTTATTAAATGCATCTGGATTTGGATCGCTTTGAAACATCGCAACTTTTTCTTCCAGGTTATTCATCCGGTAAGCAGTATAACCTGAGTAAAGCACACCCGAGCCAATACCGCAAACCATCCAGAGAGTCAACAACTTCTTTGGCCCCAAAAACTGCTCTAGCAAGGGTCCGAAAATCAACAATCCAAACATGTTGCCGAACAAGTGCCAGAAATCTGCATGCATAAACATGTAGGTCAGAAACTGGAAAGGCTTAAAATATGGACTGTGGATATAATATAGCGCAAACCACTGATTCAATTGGGGAAAGATAAATTTGGACACGATAAGTAGCCCAACATTGATAATAAGTAGATTTTTTACTACCGGTGTAATATTTCTAAACATGCTATTTGCCGAAGAAGGAATGAATACTGCTTAAATCTAATTTCACGAAGGTTTTGTTCCCGCCCAGTCCATAATTTGGGTTTTGGCAGGCAAAAAGCTGTCCAACGAGCGTTTCCATTTCTTGTGAATTTAGTTTTTGTCCTTTTTTCAAGGACGATTTGCGAGCCAAAGAACGCGCTAGATTTTCTCTGGTATCAAGGGAAAGCTCACTTTTGAAATGTTTGTATTGCTCCAGAAGCCCTTCGAAAAGCTCCTTTTCATTTTTCACTGGCAAATCTGCCGGGACGCCTTGGATCAGCACGGTATCCTTACCAAACTCCGATACCATAAATCCCAAACTATGGAGCTCAGGCATGATATCCATCACCAAGGCATAATCTGAAGGTCCGAGGTTGACAGTAGGCGGAAAAAGACATTGCTGGGAAGTGCCTTGGGCGAGTTTCAGCTGACGCAAATAGCGCTCATATAATATGCGCTCATGTGCTGTCTGCTGATCAATAATCAGAAAGCCCGTGGACATCTGCGCAACTATATAGCTTAACTCTACCTGAAAAGTAGTTCCGGTTGACTCGGTATTTGTCGGTCTTGGAATAAATTCAGTGGCTTCGTCTGGTTTAGCTCTGCTTTCAAAAGTTAAAATTTCTGTTTCTTCGGATTGAGTAGATCTGTCGATTGCTTTAGCTTCTTGTTGAGTTCCTTCAAATAGCCTTTCCCATCCTGAAGTGCTGGCCTGCTTGAACTCCGGGGTATTGAAAGATTTGTAGCTGTATTCCCGATCTACCTGAGCCTTTTTTTCTGGATCATTGTCCCATTTTTCATTGAAATTCACATCGAGGCTAAAGTCCAGCGATGGAACCACGTGATGTGCACCCAGCGCCTGCTTTACCGCAGATCGAATGACTGCATAGATCGTCCGCTCATCGTCAAACTTGATCTCCGTTTTAGTCGGATGGACATTGATATCGATATGTGAAGGGTCGATTTCTAAGAAAAGCACATAAAATGGATGCTGATCTGATTGCAACAACCCTTCGAAAGCTGAGCTTACAGCATGATTCAGGTAGCTACTTTTGATGAAGCGATTGTTCACAAAGAAAAACTGCTCACCACGGGTTTTCTTCGCATTTTCAGGCTTACCTATGTAACCTTTCACATTTACATGTGGGGTCAGTTCTTCACATGGTACAAGTTGACCTTGATAGTTTTTACCAAAAAGGCCAACGATTCGATGACTGAGTTTGCCTGGTGTGAGGCTATATACTTCCAGATCTTGCTGAAATAGCGAAAATCCGATTTCATTGTAAGAAAGGGCTACCCGCTGAAATTCATCCACAATGTGGCGCATTTCCACAGGATTTGATTTCAGGAAATTTCTGCGCGCAGGGACGTTATAAAATAGGTTTTTCATAGAAACTGATGTTCCTACATTTCCTGCAAAAGGCTCTTGCTTTTTCACTTCAGAACCTTCGATTTGTATGAGTGTTCCAAGTTCAGATTCAGCTTGTCGGGTCTTTAATTCTACCTGTGCCACCGCAGCGATGGAAGCCAGTGCTTCTCCGCGGAAGCCAAAAGTTCTGATCGAAAAAAGGTCATTTGAGCTACGGATTTTAGAGGTAGCATGACGCTCAAAACTCATCCTCGCATCCGTGGCAGACATGCCTTTTCCGTTGTCTATTACTTGGATTAGCTGTTTTCCAGATTCTTTTACCACCACCTGTACGTGGGTAGCACCGGCATCTACTGCATTTTCAAGAAGCTCCTTTAGTGCAGATGCCGGCCTTTGAACTACTTCTCCTGCTGCGATTTGATTAGCGATCGCATCGGGAAGGAGTTGGATAATATCACTCATATTTCTTCTTGGGTTTTAGCCTGAAGAAAAAATAAATTGCTCCTACGAGAACTGCCACATACGCGATGTATTCGAATATCACAGGACCCAAATAAACGTATCCAAAAATGGAGCCTAGAAGTAAAAGAAAAATGAACGTTCTGATCATTGCTGTGGAAGCAAACATGTTTACTCCACCACGTTCTTTGATGCCTTTGTGCTGCGCAAAAGAACCTCTGATACCAGCTCCATAAGATCCAATATCCTGTGAAGAGCCATCCCCTTTTTCCAAAAGTCCCTGAGCTTCCAGATCTTTTCTAATCTGGGAAGTTCTCTGCTCGATCTCCTCCTTTACTGGATCATAATATCTAGGTTTGATATCAAATCTCATTGGAGCCGCGGTACGAAATACTGAAGGGAATTTCATAGGATTATAAGTTGGTTTTCACTGGTCATATTGAGTCTCGCATTGGTTTTATTCTTCCAATTGTTTGTTGGCTTCCCCATGCTCGATTTCATGTCGTTGAGAATTTATATGTGAGCCTCACGTTAAGTAAAAGTACATTCGAGGAATAAGTTCCGGCATATTGACCAGATATCAAATTTATGACCTTTTTAACCTGAATTAGGGCATAATGTTACCTTATCTTTCAGTATCTTCAACTATATAAGTTCCAAACTTCGTAAATGGGGTAGCCACGGAACTTGGTTGGTTTGCAAAGGCCATAAGGAAATCGATGCTATCGATGTACAAATTTATTTTAAAAGTTAAGGATTAAAAATTTACCTAGGAATGAGCAGCAAGCTTTGGAGAGTTTTCGCAATAGGATGTGTAGCACTTACTTTTTCCTCCGGAAAACTCGACGAATCATTATTAATAGAGGATCCCTTGATCACGGGCGATCCAGTGGCCCAGGTAAATTGGGTGGATTCGGTATTTAACAGTCTCACGTTTGAGGAGCGTTTAGGACAGCTTTTTATGGTGGCTGCCTATTCCAACAAGGACCAAAAGCATGTTGATGAGATCAGCAATTTGGTTAAAACAGAAAATTTAGGAGGCTTGATTTTTTTCCAAGGTGGTCCAGATCGACAAGCCCGTCTTACCAATTATTACCAAGCACAAGCTAAAACGCCTCTATTCATAGCCATGGACGCCGAGTGGGGAATCAGCATGCGCTTGGATTCGGTTCCGGACTTTCCAAAAGCCATGACACTTGGTGCTGTGCAAGATGAAAAACTAGTGTATGCCATGGGTAAGGAAATGGCAAGGCAGTTCAAAGAGCTGGGAATGCATATCAACTTTGCGCCGGTGGTGGATGTGAATTCCAATCCTGATAATCCGGTAATCGGTTACCGCGCTTTTGGAGGAGAAAAAGAAGTAGTTGCACAGCATGCCGTATCGTACATGAAGGGGCTTCAGGACAATGGCGTGATTGCCAATGCCAAGCATTTTCCAGGCCATGGAGATACAGAAGCGGATAGCCATTATTCTTTGCCCGTGATCAAAAATCCAGAGCAGCGGATTTGGGATGTGGATTTATACCCGTATGAGGAGCTTTTCAAGGAAAAGCTAATGTCAGTCATGGTTGCTCATTTGAATGTGCCTAGCCTAGATGATACTGGTAATATTCCAACCAGTCTTTCCAAGAAAGTGGTGACTGATTTACTTCAAAATCGGATGAATTTCCAGGGTTTGATCTTCACAGATGCCTTGAATATGAGAGGAGTAGCAATAGCGAATTCTCCCGGTGAAGTGGATCTGAAGGCCTTATTGGCGGGGAATGATGTTTTACTTTATTCTCAGGATGTGCCAAAAGCCAAAGCATTGATAAAACAAGCGGTAGCTGATGGGAGAATTTCGGAAAAGGAAATTGACCGAAGGGTGAAGAAAATACTGAAGGCAAAATACTGGGCTGGCCTCAACAAATATAAGCCCATAAACACCCACAAACTGGTGGAAAGGTTGGATACACCTGATACTGAGACTATCATCGAGGACTTGTATGCAGATGCATTCACCGTGGCGACAAACAAGGATGATTTACTTCCCTTCAAGCAACTTGACCTGAAAAGTTTTGCAAGCCTAAGTATTGGGGATGAAGGCAAGCAATTTCAAAAGTACCTGAGCAAGTATGCAAAGTTTGATCATTTCAGCATAGAAAAGGCAGCGAATGAAACTACGCACAATAACACCCTGAAAAAACTGGAAGATTACGACGTGATCGTGATCGGGTTGATGGGTGTGACGAATAGCCCAAAAAGAAAGTTTGGCGTAGCTCCTGCAGACGTTCAGTTAATCAGAGATTTGGAAAAGCGCCAAAAGGTAGTGACCGTTCTTTTTGGAAACGCATATGCATCCCAGCAATTGGAGGGCCTTGGCAACGTGGTATTTGCCTATGAGAATAATAACGTAACTCAAGAACTTGCTCCTCAGGTCTTATTTGGTGGTAGAGCTGCCAAAGGTATCTTGCCCGTGACGATAAATGGGCAATTTTCCCATGGTGTCGGAGGTTATTTGGCACCTAGTAATAGACTTTCTTACGGCACCCCAGAGAGTGTGGGACTGGATGGTTCAATTTTGGATAAAATAGATGCTGTCGCTGAAAAGGCGATCAGGATCCAGGCTACACCTGGAGCTAATGTATTGGTGGTGAAGGATGGAAAAGTTGTCTTTGAAAGGTCCTATGGGAAATTGGAGTACAAGGATAGTCCAAAGGTCAATTCAGAAACAGTTTACGATTTGGCTTCCATTACAAAGGTTTTGGCAACTACTCAAGCGGTAATGTTCCTAGAAAGTCGAGGGGAAATAAATATGAAAAATTCGCTGGAAGACTACTTACCAGAGCTTAAAGGAACGAATAAAGGGAAGATGGTTCTTAGCGACGTAATGGCTCATGAGGCTGGGTTGGTAGCTTTTATTCCCTATTATGCCCGGACGGTGCAAGCTGGTAGCTGGAGAGGTGATTACTATAAAACAGCTGCCGCTACAGGATTTACCCGTCCTGTATCCAATGACATGTATGGAATGGATGCTTTGCGTGACAGTATTTGGCACTGGACCGTAGAATCGAAGGTCACTCCTGTCCCAAGAGGAGCGAGCAAACATGCCTATGTCTACTCAGATCTTACGATGTATCTCATGCAGGCCGTCGTGGAGCGAGTGGTAAACCAGCCTTTGGAAGACTTTATGGATCAAAACTTCTATGGTCCTTTGGGGCTGAGCACCATGACTTTCAATCCAGCGATGAAAATGCCGATTGATAACATCGCCCCTACAGAGAATGATCTGACCTTCAGAAAAAGACAAGTTCAAGGATATGTTCACGATCCAGGTGCAGCCATGTTCGGCGGAGTAGCGGGACATGCCGGTCTTTTTGGTACAGCAAATGATCTGGCAGTAATGATGCAGATGATGCTGAATAAAGGGTTTTATGGGGATGTAAACTTGATTAGCCCAGAGACAATCGAAGAATTTACCAAAAACCAATCGCGCCAAAGCCGTAGAGGCTGGGGTTGGGATAAGCCAAATACCCAAGTCGGCAGCGGTGGCTCTGCTGGTGATCTAGCGCCAAAATCCACTTTCGGGCATACTGGGTTTACGGGTACCTGCGTTTGGGCTGATCCTAAAAACAACTTGATTTATGTCTTTCTCTCCAATCGTGTATATCCTGATGCAAATAATACCAAGTTGCTAAAAGAGGGGATTCGCACCGATATTCATGATATCATCTATGAAGCGATGGGGAAGAAGTGATTTTTAGTACTGACAATTAGCCTATCACCTCAGTTCAGAAGTTTCAGCTTTCCTTGTCAATATCTTTTCCTTTGATCAGTAGTCCTATTGGGATGCCTTTATACTCCAATTCTAATTCCTGTTAATTTGCTGAAAATCACGTTTTTACGTCCATTCCAAGAAGTACAATTGAATAAAATTACTTTATTCTTGGATTTTAGATCTTAAAATTGAAATAAAAGGGAAACAGGTTATACTATTTTTATGTGATTTTTATTAACGGCTTTTTTTTGTGTTTGAAAAACATATATATTTAGTCAAAATAAACCCTAAAAATTCTATGAAAATTTTTAACACAAAATTGCTGGCGTTGGTGACCTCAGCAATGCTCCTAGGAGCCTGTAGCCAAATGGCTACCTACGAAAATGAAGATCTTACTAATTCTTTGGAAAAGGCAGATCAGGCGGGATTCAAATTGAATCCATATACTACTGGAAATGGATTTGAAAACGCCAAGATCTCTGAAAGTGGCAATTTGAATTTGACCTATACTGAAAAAGTTTGTTTAGGAGAGAATATAACATTCGTTTTTGGAGGTGCCGGCTTCACAGGTACCCGTACAGTACAAGTCCAAGAACTTGTAAATGGCGAATGGGTTCAGGTATTTCAACAACCTCAAGCACCTAAAGGAGTTAGTGGATCCCTTGCTGGATATGCGGTAGGAACATACACTTTCAGATGGAAAGTTGGTGGACAAGGTGGCGTTCAAAATATTGAGTTTAATGTGGTTGTAGAGGATTGCTCTAGCTGTGATGATGAGTCATTCTCCTATGATGCAATAATTGGAATTACAGATGTTGACGTAGTCTTCGCTTATAGCTACAGCTCGGAAACTGAGATTTCTATTGACTTTACTTTTCCTCAGATTTCTATTGATATTCCAACTAACGGTTCATATACAGGTGCTGATGGGAAAACGTATAGAGTAACAGGAAATGGAACTGTTTTTCATTGGACAGGCCCTGTTAGCTGTTCTTCTGAATCACCAACCACATTTGCATTTGAGGGATTAGTCCCACATTGTGGTCCTTCTACTGCAAAAGATGGTAAGGCAAATATTTGGACAAATGCTAAAGTTATAGCAATTGATGGAGAGGAGTTGGTTGATGATCCAGAGACTTTAGATATCAACGAAGGACCTTATTCATTAAAAGGAGATCTTGAAACTATTGTTTATTCAGGCTGCCCCGTTAGACCATAATAATTGCCTGTAAAAAATAAAATTCCCCTGAGAAATTTCTCAGGGGAATTTTTATGCCTTTTCGTTTTTTACAACTTTTCAAATACTCTTCTAAAGCTCGTAGCTTCAGCGATTCTTCCGTGGAGTTCAGAGATTGGAACTCGCTCCTGCTCTGTCGTATCTCTGTGACGAATCGTCACCGTATTATCTTCAAGAGTCTGATGATCGACCGCAATACAGAATGGTGTTCCGATCAAATCCTGACGTGCATAGCGCTTTCCTATAGATGCGGCATCTTCGTAGATGATATTGAAATCGTATTTCAATAGTTCTACGATCTCTTTTCCTTTTTCTGGCAAGCCGTCTTTCTTCGTAATAGGAAGTACAGCTGCTTTTACTGGAGCAATAGCTGGATGAAGTTTTAGGTAAGTTCTGCTCTTTTCTTCTGTATTTTCTTCAGTATAGGCATTGCAAAGGGTCAACAAGAACAAACGATCTGCGCCGATAGAAGTCTCGATTACATAAGGAATGTAATTCTGATTCACTTCCGGATCGAAATACTGCTGCTTCTTTCTGGAGAATTCCTGATGTGATTTCAAGTCAAAATCAGTTCTGGAGTGAATTCCTTCTACTTCTTTGAAGCCAAATGGGAAATCAAACTCAATATCCATCGCAGCATTAGCATAGTGAGCCAACTTCTCGTGATCATGCTTTCTCAACTTTTCGGCAGGAGTTCCAAGTGCCAAATGCCACTTCATACGCATATCAGCCCATTTCTGGTACCATTCCAGCTCAGTGCCAGGACGCACGAAGAATTGCATCTCCATTTGCTCAAACTCACGCATACGGAAGATAAACTGACGGGCTACGATTTCATTTCTGAAAGCTTTACCAATCTGAGCAATCCCGAAAGGAACTTTCATTCTGGCAGTCTTCTGCACATTCAGGAAGTTCACGAAGATACCCTGAGCAGTTTCTGGTCTCAGGTAAATTGTAGTGGAATCTTCAGCCACAGAACCTACCTGAGTAGAAAACATCAGGTTGAACTGACGAACATCTGTCCAGTTGGACGTACCGCTGATAGGACATTTGATGCCTTCATTGGTGATTAGATCTCTTACGCCATCTAAATCCTCAGCCTCAAGTAATCTTGCCAGTGCGCCTGTCAGTGCATTTGCTTTTTCTATATCGCCAGCTCTTTCGAAAACTGCAGCATGCTCTTCCACCAAAACATCCGCACGGTAGCGCTTCTTAGAGTCCTTGTTATCAATCATAGGATCGTTAAAGCTATCCACGTGACCGGAAGCCTTCCAGGTGGTAGGATGCATAAAAATCGCTGCATCGATCCCTACAATATTATCCTGAACCCGTGTCATAGTCTCCCACCACAGGCGCTTCAGGTTGTTTTTCAACTCTACGCCATAAGCTCCATAATCATAAACAGCCTGAAGGCCGTCGTAGATCTCAGAACTAGGGTAAACAAATCCATACTCTTTGGCATGGGAAATAATATCTTTCAATTGCGCGTTTTCCGCAGGAGTTGCTGTTTTTGCCATAGGCGCAAAAATAGGGAAAATGAATGAATCCCCGTAGAAAAATGAAAGTCTTAAAGGTTGGGAAGAATATGCTGTAACTAAAAAACTATAGATATCGTGTAACTCTGAAACCTAAACTAAATCCTTTACCAATGAAAAAATTCGTACTTGGCTTACTCGTATTTCAACTCTTCACTTTTGCAGCAAATGCCCAAATCGAAAAGGGTAGTGTTTTTTTGGGAGGAAGAGTAAACTACAACCATAACAAAAACGATTCGGAATCCAGAATTTATGATCCTTCGGTAGTTACTACAAACGATATTCAAATCAATCAATTCACTTTCAACCCTCAGATAGGATATACTTTAAATAATAGTTTAGTCATTGGCACCTACCTTCAAATCTATTCTTATAAAGCAACTTCAGATAGAATTCAAATTTCAGACGGAGCCACAACAGGCTTTGAATATTTGGATAAAAATAATTCCTTTATCGTGGGTTTTTTTGTCCGAAAATATGTTCCATTTAGTGAAAGGTTTTCAGCATTTGGCGAATTGGATGCTGGTATCGGCAAGATTAACGAGAAGCATTTCGCAGGGAATACATCCGGAACTCAGGAAGAGACAGAGCAAAAATTCAATAAATTCGAAAGTAATCTTAACATCGGCCTTTCTTATTTTCCGAAAAAATGGATGGCAATCGAGCTATCATCAAACTTGTTAAGTTTTATCCATGAAGGAGAGAATAGGGAAATAGAAAACCAAAAATCGGAAGTAAATTCAAATGGCTTTCACATTGGTCTCAACGCATCTGCAATCAATCTCGGTGTCTCTTTTTTCCTAAACAACAAGTAAGACTTCTCTAAAACTGAAAAGGTCAACCCAGCAATGAGTTGACCTTTTTTGGTTGTTGGTGGTTTTATTTTTTTATCTAAAGGTATATTTTACTCCAATTCCTCCTCTGAGATAAGTGTCGTTGTGATTGGCAATGACTGGTGCAGCTTCTATCAAAAAGCCTAAATTCTTTGTATTAAATGGAGTGATCAATACGCCTACGGGAATAGCCACATAAATATCATTGTGATCGTCATGATGCTTGTGGTGATGATCTCCCAATAAGCCCAATCCTGCACCTACGTAGGCATTGACTTCGCTTTTTCTTACGAAATTATAGCCCCCCATCAATTCTAGCCCTATATCATGCCCTATGCCTAATCTGGCTTCACCAAAAAATTCATTGTCAGGGTCAGAGCCTACGGTGATAAACGTATCTGAAGTCTGGAAATTGATACCGACGGATACTTGTGCTTGAGAAATTGAGATAAATGCTACTAGTACAAATGCTACTAAGATTACTTTTTTCATGTTGGTAGAAATATTTCCTAGTCTTACCCTAAAAAAGAGCCAGACTTGAATCCATTACCAACCTCCTTCTTCTTTTGAGATCCTATTTCCAGACTTAGCACTTTCAAAAGATGCCTCTATGATCTTCAAAACGCTGATTGTCTGCGGAATTGTGATGGCAAGGGTTGTACCTTTTGAAATAGCATCAGCTACATTTTGGTAAAGAATTCTATAATCTCCCGGGATTGTTTCGTAAGCTTTTGTTTCCTCACTGAGGAAAACTTTCCCCCACTTTTCCTCAGTTTCCACACCCCAGTCAGGTCCTTCCGGTTTTTTACCTAGCTTAAATTCTGCCTCTTGCACGTCCAAACCGAACTTTTGATAGGAGCCATTTTTCCCTAAAAGTAAAAACTTAGGCGTAGGGACATTCACCAGAGCCCCTGCAGTCACCTTAGCCTTCAGCGACCCATAATCCAAAATAATATCAAAGTAATCATCAGCTACCGCGCCAGTGCGTTGCTTGCGAATATCTGCTTGAATCCAATTTGGAAGCCCAAATAGTAATACAACCTGATCTATCAGATGTGAGCCCAGGTCGAATGTGATTCCATTGCCAGGGACTTCTTTTTCTCTCCAATTTTCAGATACTTCAGGGCGAAAGCGATCAAAATGTGATTCCAAATAAACCAAATCGCCAAGATCTCCTTCTCGAACTAACTTCTGCAAGGTCATGAAATCCCCATCGAAGCGGCGGTTATGAAATACAGAGCAAATTAATCCTTTCTCCTCAGCTAATTTATGTAGCTCCTCGGCTTCGTGAGAAAAAATCGTCACGGGTTTGTCTACGACGACATGCTTACCGGCATTCAGACACTGAATAGCCATCGGAAAATGATATTCATTAGGAGTGGTGATGACTATCAAATCCGCAACATCAGCATCAAGCAATTCTTTTAGACTCCTATAGGTAGTCACTCCTGAGTATAGTTCTTCACAGCGATTGGTACGTCGCTCCACGGAAGCGACCAATTCGAGATCAGGGCACACATCAATAAGTGGTGCGTGCATTTTTTCAGCTACAGAGCCGAAGCCTACGATAGCAGTTTTAATAGAATTACTCATGATTAAATATTCATTTCGTGAGCCTTGTTGACTAGCTCGATTCTGGAGCTTACCTGCAGCTTCAAGTGGATGTTTTTGCGATGGGTCTCTATAGTTTGCTTGCTCAAATTGAGCATTTTAGCAATTTCCTTATTTTGAATTCCGTCTTTGATCAGATGAATTATTTCTGTTTCGCGACGCGAAAGTTTATAGCGTGAGCGAAATGCATCAAAATATGCGCCTTGAAGGGCTTGTTTTTTTACCCGGTCAAAATTCAGCACGTGGCGACCTTCAAAAACTTCACGAATGGTAAAAATTAACTCATCCGGATCAGCATCTTTTAGGATAAAGGCATCAGCTCTCTGATCGATGCATTTTTTATAAATCTTCTCCTCATCGTACATGGAGAGCACAATTACCTTGAGGCGGGAGAAGTTTTCTTTGCAATAATCCAATACGCCAAAGCCATCCATGATTGGCATATTGAGATCAGTAAGTACTACATCGACCTCATTGTCTGCAAGGTAGTCACAGAGCTCCTTGCCATTTGGAAAGACACCGACAACAAGCAGGTCGTGTTCTTCCTCAAGAATTCCTTCTATTCCTTTTGCAAATAATTTATGGTCATCGGCCAGGGCAATCCTGATCATGAGTTAGGGAGATTTATATTTTGGGGAGATTAAAGCTTCAAATTATACCCTAAATTCTAATTTGGCAAGGTTAAAGTGATTTCTGTTCCTTTTCCGACTGCCGAAGTCAGATTAAATTCTCCTCCAATTGTCTCCATTCTCTTCTTTAGGTTGAACATCCCACTTCCACTTGCTTGCTGAGTAGAGTCAAATCCTCTCCCATCATCTTTGATGAAAATTTGCTTGCCTTTCCCATTTTCATGGAGCTTGATTAGGATTTTATCAGGAGAAGCATGCTTGATTGCATTATTTAGAGACTCTTGAATTACTCGAATTAATACAAGCTTTTGATCTTTGGGCAATTCGATAAGATCAAATTCGGCTTCCAGGGATGTTTCACAATACCCTGTAGTTTTTATTCTAGTTAATTGCTGTTCGATGAATTCATTGATATTGATGGATTCCACCCAATCCAGATTCAATTGCTTAGACAGTCCACGTACTTCCTGAATTGCCTGACCGAGTATATCCCTTCCTTCGGCTATTTTTTCAGGTTTGATAGACCCAAAGTTCAACTTCGCAAGAGAAAGTAATTGTCCAATGTTATCATGAAGCTCTCTTCCGATATGAGTGAGCGTCTCCTGCTGGATTTCATTCTCAATATTCAGCAAAGTCTTCTCATGTTCGGATTTGATCTGATCCATTTTTTGGCGGTTTTGCGCCTGCCGCTGTCTGTGGATAAATACCATGGAAATAACAAAGGTGGACATCATTCCTGCTAGAAATAATGTCGCAAAAATTATTACATATATATGATCTTCAGTTGGTTCCATATGATGGCTCTTTTTCAAATAATCCAGGCAAAAATGGTGAGGAAATAGTCATGATTAGGACTCCTAAGGTACAGAGCCACATACCATAGGAAATTTCTTGTAAAGCCTTGCCTAAAACAGGATTGACAATATAAAGATACATTAAGGCTACCGAAGAAATGTAATTCAATGAAAAGGTGAACATTAAGATTGTCATCTGCCAAAAAGACACTAGCCTCAATGGATTGCTCTCCAAATATTGATCATGAGTTATCATTTCGATAAAATACAATCCACTTCCAATCAAAATAACATTAGCTCCAATGGCAGATATAATCGGCTGATTAAAATATAAGGGTTCAATACCTGAAACCTGAAGGATAACAGCTAGTATTATAAAACCATAAATCATCCAGTTAATGTACTTTTTATGTGCAGGCTGGAGCCAGTACTGAATCAATACTAAATAAAGAATTACGCCAATTTGCCTTCTAGCAATATTAAAAAACCAAAGGTTAAATTTGGGGTATTCGGTGTTTCCCAGATAGGCATTCACTGCTTTTTTAAATTCAAAATTGAAATTCGTATAAATTCCGAAATCTTCACAAATAACCGTGAATGTTAAAATCAAAAAGGGGAGCCAATACTTAGTATTGACCCTCTTTTTTTTTGGTAGTTTAATAAAAAATATCACGCCTATGATCAAAAGCAAATTGGTGCTGAACGTAAACCAATGGAAAATAGCTTGTAATATTTGGCTAACCATTATTTGTTTTAGTTACCGTCAGGTTCTGGTTCACATAAGTAAGGACACTCCATACCTCCTCCTTCAAAGCCTCCAGTATCATCATCCAAAAAAATCAACTGATTATCTTTGAGATTGGCAGCGCGCATCACCAAGGTGAGTTGACCTTCATAGGCTGCAGCTTGATTAGGATGAACTTTCTTGGCAGTATCCTCAGTGTATTCTGTCACAAAAAATTGAATTCCGCCTACTGTTGGATTTTCATCCGCTTTGGCTAATAATCCCTCTAGCGTAGCTCGGTTAATAAAGACCCAATTTAATTGGTTGTCTTTATCTTTGCCTTTTGCTCCTTTGGCAGGTTTGCCTTTTTTGACTTCCTTGTCATATTTGGCTTTCATGCTTTCAAAGTCTTCTTTAGAAATTTTCATAGAAAAGTATTTTTAAATTTTGGATGTAACTAAACTGTAGAATTTATTCCCCAAAAGATAAGCATATTATATAAGTCAAGACAAAAAAAAGGAGCGAGTATTACACCCGCTCCTTATAAAATTGGATTTTGAATACTTAAGCAAGCTTTTTGGCCTCTTTAGTAGCATTCTCATTATCAATTTCTCTTTTCATCAAATCAACTACAATCGGAGTAGCGATGTAAATCGAAGAATACGTACCTACCAATACACCAATAAATAACGCAAAAGAGAATCCTCTCAGTACTTCACCACCAAATACCAGTAATACAATCACTACGATCAATGTAGTAAATGAAGTGATCAAGGTACGACCCAACGTCTGGTTGATGGCGTCATTGAATACCTTCACCAATTTATTGGTGCCCCTAGTTTCGATATTCTCACGAATACGGTCAAATACAATCACGGTATCGTTAATAGAATAACCAATTACAGTCAATACGGCAGCGATAAATACCTGATCGATCTCGAAGGTAGCTCCAAATGCACTAGCAATCGCAAAGGCTGCAATCACAAATAGTGTATCGTGAATCAAGGCAATGATAGATGCCAAGGAGAACTGCCACTTGCGGAATCTTAGCAAGATGTATAAGAAGATCGCAATCAGTGCTACAATCATTGCTTCAGCAGAAGATGCTTTGATATCATCTGCCACCGTAGCTCCCACTTTCGAAGAACCTGTGATTGCAAACTGTCCAGAAGCTAAAGTAGTAGCGTCATCAGTAAAGGCCAAGCCTGTAACAGACGCGATTCCTTCTTTTACTTTGCTTTCAACTTCTAGGTTAGATTCTGCATCATCTTCGTTTACCAAATAGGAAGTTGTCACTTTCAATACGTTGTTTGAACCGTAAGTTTTCACTTCCACAGATCCGTCAAACTCTCTGTCCAAACCAGATTTCAAATCTGAAGCAGGAATTGCATCATTGAACTCTACGATGTAAGAACGACCTCCTGTGAAATCCACTCCAAATTTCAATCCATTGACTGCAGCGATACCAAGACCAACAACGATGATGGCTGAAGAGATCAAGTAAGCAACTTTTCTTTTGCCTAAGAAATCAAAATTCAATCCACTCAATGCGTTTTTAGCAAATGGCGTTGCAAAGCTGATAGAGCTCTTATCACCTTTCTTACTCATCCATGATACAATCACTCTAGTGATAAATACAGCAGAGAAGAAGGAGGAAGCAATACCGATCATCAACACAATTGCAAAGCCTTTTACCGGTCCTTGGCCTAGTGCATAAAGAATAGCACCTGTCAGGAAGGTAGTTACGTTTGAATCGAGAATGGCAGAGAATGCCTTGCTGTAACCAGCATTGATCGCTGCCAATAGGCCTACTCCATTGCGAAGCTCTTCTTTGATACGCTCAAAAATCAATACGTTCGCATCAATGGACATACCTATAGTCAAGACAATACCGGCTATACCTGGCAAGGTCAGTGCCGTTCCTAATTGTGCTAGAATTCCTAGGATGAAGAAGATGTTGAATACCAACGCTGCAATGGCAACGAAGCCACCTTTAGCATAATAGGCTACCATGAAAAGCACAACAATAGCGAGACCAGCAACCATGGAGATCAATCCTTGATTCAAAGCTTCTCTACCCAAGGTTGGACCGATGATGCTTTCTTCTACGATTTGCGTAGGCGCTGGAAGAGAACCTGATTTCAGGATGTTTGCCAAATCTTGCGCCTCTTGTAGCGTGAAATTACCGGAGATCTCAGATTGTCCTGATGGAATTTCACCGTTTACTACTGGAGCAGTGTAGACATAGTCATCCAGTACTACAGCGATTCTTCTACCGATATTCTCGGAGGTTAATTTTCTCCATTTTCTAGCTCCATCAGCATTCATCTGCATGGATACTGCAGGTCTGGAAGTTTGATCCAAAGCCTGACGGGCATCAGTCACTACGTCACCTTCAAGCGGCGCTTCGTCAGTTCCTCTTTCAGTTTTGATTGCAAATAGCTCCAAAGCTTCAGTTCCATCTTCAGCATCGAAAGGCTTAACAGCCCAAAGCAATTTGATGTCTCTAGGCAATAAGGCTTTGTAATCCTCATTTTTCAAAATACGGTTGATCGCCATCGTATCCTTCAGTTCGTATGCCAAACCATAATTAGGCTTTAGCAAGCTGAACAAGGGAGAAATAGAGTTGTCACCTGCTCTTGTAGGATCGATTTCAGCCAATTGCTTTTCTAGGGCGTTTCTCAAAGAATCTTCCTCAGAAAGATTCTCTGTAGATACCGTATCAGCTTCAGCTGGCTCTGTAGATGCATTCGCAGCTACCCAAGCACTGTTTACAGCTTCTAAAGCACCACCAATTTCATTTGACTCAGCTACTTCCCAGAACTGTAGTTTCGCTACTCCTTGAAGTAAGTTTCTAACTCTTTCCTGATTATCTACACCTGGTAATTCTATCTGAATACGGCCAGAACCTTGGATTCTCTGAATGTTTGGTTGAGAAGTACCGAATCTATCGATACGTGTTCTAAGGATATTGAATGAACGCTCGATGGCGTTCTCAATTTCGTTGTCGATGATGTCAAGGATTTCAGAATCTGAAGATTCCAAAGAGATTCTACCTCTATTCGCAGCTGTTGCGAATATTCCGCTCAACTTTTTATTAGGGCTATTTTTCTGCCAAGCAGCATAAAACAAGTCCACATACTTTGAAGTAGAGGTTTTAGCTTCTTCACGAGCTTCTTCTACTGCATTGTTGAAAGCTACATCTTTTGGATTACCAGCAAGTCCTTTTACGATTTCTACTGGAGAAACTGCCAAAGTCACGTGCATACCGCCTTGAAGGTCTAGACCTAATCCAAGTTCAGTTTCCTTTACCTCTTGGAAGGTATAATCAGCTCCCAAAAAGCTGTAAACCGGAGCTCTCCAGATAGAATCCAGATAGCTTTGTCTTTTCGAAAAATCCACGTTGCCAGATGCGTCAGTCGCATATTCCTGAGCCCCTTTTTGGATATTGTTTGATACAAATGTGAATGACAGATAGTACAAGCATAATGCTGTAACGATCACTGTCAAAAACACAATGACACCTTTGTTTTGCATGAGAAATTGAAATTATTAATTGATTGTAAATACAGATTTATGGCTTAACCTATAAAAAGGTAAGCGATTGGATGATTCGGGAAGTACTTGGAATCAGGGTCCTTTGGTGGATATTATTCGCTCAAAAAGTATTTCTACGAGCTGATTTGGTTGAAAAACTGAGGTGGACTCGGTGATGAATGTGCCGCCATCAAATCTTACAATATCCTGGATTAGGTAAAGTAAACTGTGGGATACATGAACCACAAATGGTACAACGGCATCCACTGCCACATTTAAAAATGTTTGATCCTGATCATTTGAAGAAGCTTTGTCTTGTTTTTCGACTTTAGCTACTGCAACATTCTCAGGAACATATTCTACGCTTGAAATAAACAAACAGAACAGCAAAGCCAGCATCACCGTAATGCGCTGTTGGAATAAGTTGCTATTTCGTTTAGTTGCTTTCATGCGGCGCAAATATAGCCAATTATTTAAATTGACCATTTCTCATCTCAGAATTTCTGATTTTGGATAGTGAATTCAGAACAAAATGGTGTAAACCAGAGGATTATCAGAAGAATTAAGATGTCCTAACTCGTAAGTAGGTGCGGATTACCTCGAGTGCTTTATCGAAATTATGATTATTAGGCACGATCAGATCCGCATCGTTCATAAATGGCTTGATGTATTTCTCGTAAGTTGGCATCACATGCTGCTCATACCTATAAAGAACATCATCCAAATCATATCCTCGTTCCACTTTATCACGAATGATTCTTCGCTTTAGCTTGATGTGATCTTTGGCATCTATAAAAACTTTTAAGTCTAGAAGACTAGCCAATTCTGGGTAATACAACACAAAAATTCCTTCTACAACTACCACAGGAGCAGAAGAAAAAGTTAACATTTTTGGCTTTTTAGCTGCGTTATTAAAAGTGTATTCCTCTCTGTAAACCGTTTCTCCCGCCTGAATTTTACGGATATCAGCGGCATACTCTTCAAAATCTATACTTTCCGGCCGGTCAAAATTATGAACTCCATGATCATCGATCGGCTGCATCTCTCTTGGCTTGTAGTAATTATCCTGAGAGATCAGACAAACCTCACCATCCTCGAAAGAACTTAGCAATCGCTCTAAAAAAAGTGTTTTCCCTGAAGCTGATCCTCCCGTGATACCGACGATGAATGGTTTTTGCATGAGGCAAAGTTAAGGTGATTTTGTTCTTTTTACAGAATTATATATGGCTCAAAAAGGAAATAAGCTCACTGACGGCTTTCCCGCGATGAGAGATTTTGTTCTTTTCGGATAAATTCATCTCCGCAAAAGATCGTGAATAGCCCTTCGGAAGAAAAACAGGATCATATCCAAATCCTCCTGCTCCAGTTCTGCTTCGCAAAATCTCTCCCTCAGCTACTCCCTCAAATTTGTACTCTTCCTCACCAAGCAAGAGCGCAATGACCGTCTTAAATCGAGCCGTTCTCAGTGTAGTGTTTTCGAGGTTTTTGAGTAATAAATCAATGTTTCGCTCGTCACTTCTAGGTTCGCCAGCATATCTGCCAGAATAAACGCCAGGTTCGCCTTCCAATGCATCAACTTCCAATCCTGTGTCATCTGCAAAGCAGTCCACACCAAAATGCTCTTTGACATACTTCGCTTTCTGAAATGCGTTATGCTCTAGCGTGTCCCCAGTCTCGGGAAGCTCGTCCAGGCAACCAATTTCTTTCAATGAAACTATTTGAAAGCTATCACCAAGAGCAGCTTTTACTTCTTCGATTTTCTTCGGGTTGTTTGTAGCAAAGCAAATTTTCATACCTCAAAAATAGTGGATAATGATTAGTGGCAACTTCCTTGGAGAAGAATTAATACTGTAAGTACTTACTCATGTTAGGATAATACCGATCGTGCCTTTGGCACTCTGAGATTATTTTTACTGCATTTTAAACCCAGAATAGAATTCTGGGCTTTTAAAGGTCTTGCCTTTGGCAAGATGATAAAAACTACCTGTTTTTGTGCCAAGGGCACAGCCAGTAAAAGCCCTGAATACAGCGAAGCGAAATTCTGGGTTTGTAAAATAGAAAGTTAACTATTTGAGTGCCAAGGGCACGATCTGTAAAAAGTATTTCTTTTATGATTCAGGAATTTCTTTTCACCTCGTTAAGCTTTTGTAAAACCTTCTTTATGCCTGTGCATTAAAAAATAGAAACATGTAATTTCGAATTCCACGTTTGATCAAAGTCATGAAGAAAATCACCATTTATTGCGGATCCAGAAAAGGAGAAAGTTCAGTTTATGAGGAAGGAGCAAAAGCACTTGCTCAGGAAATGATCAAACGGGATCACTCGCTGGTATATGGAGCGGGAAGAGTGGGTTTGATGGGTGTGATCGCAGACGAAATGCTTGGAGCTGGAAAGGAAGTTCTCGGCATTATTCCCCAGAAGCTGGTAGATCGAGAAGTTGCCCACCGAGGATGTTCTGAGTTGATTATTGTGGAGACCATGCGGGATCGAAAGTGGTTGATGGCTGAGCGCGGAGATGCATTTATTGCAATGCCCGGAGGGATAGGCACTTTGGAAGAACTTTTTGAGATCATGACACTGAACCAACTTCATTACATCCAAAAGCCGTTGGCACTTTATAATGTAAATGGGTATTACGATAAGCTTATAGCTTTTTTGAGCCATGCCATGGAGGAGGGATTTATGTATCCTGAGCAAGATGAGTTATTGATAGTTTCCGACGATCCTGTGGATTTGCTCGATCAGATTGAAAAGTACGAGGCGAGAAGACCGGCGGATTGGGGGTGAGATGCTGGGTGCCGGATGCCCGATGACGGGTGTTGGATGTCTGGTGTCTGCCTGAGCGAAGTCGAATACAGCCTAAGTAGTTTCTTCTTCTGGAGGAAGGAGAAGGTTTTTAGTAAGGAACATAAAATGTTGAAGTTTCGGAAAGGCACGGGGCATCGGGCACCCAACATTGGGCAAAAAGCATAATTTAAAATCATCCTAAAAATATAATTTCGTATTTTTGCGCAGCATGATCCAAAAACTCTTTCCATTAGACAAAAATTACATCCTTCGTCAGGCGCAATCTGTGCTTGAAGAGGAGTTAATTGATCGGATGGTTTTTGAATTGAAGCGATCCTATACTTCCCTGTATAATCCGCTCCAATTGATGGATGAGACTTATGCACAGATCCTTGATTCTTTCGAATTCCCTAGAGAGCGGGTTCGCCTAATCTACCGTCAGCTTTGTGGCATCTATCGTTACAAGCATGGTGATAATCAGCTCGAAATGCTTTTTGACGGAAGAACTCATCTTGAGAAGTTTCAGGAGGATTGGTCGGCTGCAATTGTCGCATACGTCCGGGATTTGGGGATTTATGAGCAGTATGTTAAAACCATGCTGAGGATGACCATACTTTTTGATACTGAGTCTCGGGCTGAATGGGCTGAAAACCATTGCAAAGCTTTTATCAACCAATACTTCGAATTGAAAGTTGTAAAAAGACAAGGGGAACTTCGCTTGAAAGTCGGTTAAGATAGATCTCGACCGTTTCACACCATTTTAATTTTCTCATTCCAATAGCTACTAAGGTTTTGTCCGTGGGTGGACAAAGTTTTGCGTGTTCGAACGCGGACTTCTTATTTACCCTTGATTAGACGCCATATTCGCTGATTTCAATTGGCTTTCTCTTTGCAAAAACAGCACTACATTCTAGTCTGTCAGCATTATGATCATCACTAATTACTTTAAAACTGCCCTTAGAATTCTCCGACGTGAGAAGAGCAATACCATCATTAACATAGCAGGTTTGACTCTCGGCATTACCGGTGGGTTAATACTTTTTTTGCTCGTAGAGAATGGGTCAAATTTTGACAGCTATCATGAAAATAAGGACAGGATTTATCGTGTAGTTAGTTCTGAGAAAACAAGTAATGGAGAATCATTCACCCAAGGTATTCCTCCAATTTTGGTTTCGGCATTTGAGGAAGATTTTGACTCTCAAGTAGAAGCGGCCACTTTCACTTCCTATCGTCGTAACTCCATGATTGGCTTTTCAAAGCCTGATGGTTCATTTACCAAACTTATAGAGCCAACAGGCGTGGCTTTTGCCGAACCATCATTTTTTGAAATTTTTGACAGGGGGTTCTTGATTGGCGACCCTTCAAGTATAGAAAGTCCAAACACCGCTTTGATATCAAATGCTTGGGCTGAAAAATATTTTCAAAAGGAAGATCCGGTAGGCGAAGTAATCAAGTACGATGATGAGGTTTTTAAAATCAACGGAGTAATTGAAGATTATCCATTGAAAACTGACTTGCCATTTGACCTAATGCTTTCCTATGCGACTATTAAAAAGCAAAAAGAGGCAGGAGAATGGGGTGGAATTTCAGATACAGACAACTGCTATTTTTTGCTGAAGGAAAATGCTGCAATTGAAAATCTGGAAGCTCAATTGCCAGGATTCGCTGATAAATATTATGGTGAAAAGGATAACTCAGATTTAGGAAAAAACTTCCTTATCCAACCACTCAGTACACTGCACAGTGATATGCGATTTGGCAATTACAATACTAAAATGCCTTTCATTGCTAAAATCACTTTCATTGTGATCGGCTTGGTACTTCTCGTAAGCTGTTGTATCAATTTTATAAACCTGACAACCGCTGCAGCTGTAAAACGAAGCAAGGAAATCGGGATCAGAAAAATATTGGGAAGCTCTAGGACTCAGCTCATTTTTCAACTCCTGAGTGAGACACTTTTAGTGACGTTTATCGCTACTGGCTTTTCAATAATCCTTGGAGAATTCCTCCTGAAATTCATTAATCCATATTTGGGTTTGAAAATCTCCCTTCAATTATCCTTTGGCCTTTCAGTTTGGATTTACCTTTTGGGAGTGATGATTATCGTCACTTTATTGTCGGGATTGTATCCAGCGTGGATTATTTCGTCTGGCAAAGGCGGTAAAGTTTACTCTTCCAATAATTCTGAAAGAAAAACGGGCTTCTCCATGCGAAGTTCATTGGTAGTAGTTCAGTTTTTCATTTCCCAGTTTTTCATTATCGCCACTTTAGCCATGTATTCCCAGTTTCAATACATGCAAAATATAGATCTTGGATTTCAGAAAGATGCCATTGTAACTCTGCCAATTCCTGTGAATGAGCAAGTGGACACCATTCAAAATCAAAGTGTGATGCGAACACTCAAAGGTGAATTACAGCGATTATCCGGAATTTCCATGGTGAGTCTAAACAATGCTCCTCCATCTTCCAATGGTGTGCTTGGCACCAGTTTCACTTTGCCGGGAAGTGATGAGCCTATTAGTACCCAAATCAAGGAAGTAGATGGCGATTACATAGACTTATTTGAATTGGAACTGCTTGCAGGTACAGGCCTTTCTGATATGGATACCATGTCTGGCTTTGTGGTAAATGAGACTTTAGCGAAAGCTGTAGGATATGAGGATTACAGTGATTTGGTCGGTGAGCAAATTGATCTTTGGGGAAATACCCTGGAAGTAAAGGGAGTAGTAAAGGATTTCAGCACTACCTCACTTTCCAAACCAATGGAACCGGTAATCCTACTTAATAATCTGAGTGGTTTTCATAGTATTTCTCTCAAAATTGAAGGAAACAGCTTCGACCAGAACCTTGCTCAGATCCAGGAAAAATGGGAAGCCGCCTATCCAGAATATATTTTCAGTTATTCCTTCCTCGACGATCAGGTCTACAATCTGTATAACGGCGAAAGAAAGACGTCAACTACGCTTGCCTTGTTTTCTTCAGTAGCCATTTTTATTGGTTGTCTTGGTCTTTATGGTCTTGTCACCTTTATGGCAAACAACAAAACCAAAGAAATTGGCATTCGCAAAGTCTTGGGAGCATCATCCGAAAGTATAGTTTTACTCTTTTCCAAAGAGTTCTTCAAGCTGATTCTTTTTGGGTTTACATTGGCCGCTCCGATAGCTTGGTTTGTAATGAATATGGTATTAAAGGAGTTCGCTTACCAAATTTCACTAGGACCAGTTCTATTTCTTACAGGGCTTGGAATCACATTTATCATTGCATTCATCACTGTGGGCTTTAGATCATTTAGCGCGGCTATGGCAAACCCGGTAGACTCTTTAAGGTCAGAGTAATCTTTACTTCAAATCAATCATTTTATACTGATCTTCTTTCTGAAAACGATCCGGAATAGCTAGTAATATAGCCTTCCGGATCGCTTGAATAAGTACATTTTTAGTGAAGTTTTTGGTTACCACCAAGCTGATTTCCCGCACTGGCTCCGGTGCGTCAAATCTCCTTAGCAATTCTGAGTCTTTCTTCTCTAACACTGCCATTTCCGGCACGAGTGTGTAGCCAACTCCTTTATCAACCAGTCGCATCAGAGATTCAATGGATCCACTTTGGAATTCAAATCCAAAATTATTTTTAGATGCTTTGCTATTGCAGATCGAAAGAATTTGATCTCTGAAACAATGACCTTCATCTAACACAAGAATCTGGTTAGGATCGAGCATAGCAGGGATAAAATGCTTTCTTTTTAAAAAGGGATGCTCTTCAGGGAGGTAGAGAAGAAATGGTTCGTAAAACAGCGGAATTTCCCGAATTGATTTCTCCTCCAAGGGCGTGGCAAGCAGCCCTACATCCAAAGTGCCTCGCTGAAGCTCCAGGATAATTTCCGCAGTCTGCATTTCCCGAATTTTAAGTTTGGTCTGAGGATTTGACTTTACAAATTCAGGCAAAAAAAGAGGGAGCAGGTACGGAGAAACAGTGGGAATCACACCAAGGGTAAACTCACCTTCCAAAGATTCCTTCTCCGTGAGCACGAATTCCTTTAATTCTGAAACTTCTTTAAGAATTTTTCTGGCTTTCATCAGTATCAAATTGCCAGCAACTGTCGGACTGAGTGGTTTTGTGTCGCGATCGAAAATTTTGACACCTATCTCTTCTTCCAATTTTTTCACCTGTGTTGTCAGGTTTGGCTGGGAGACATTACAGCTTTCTGCCGCAGTGACAAAATGCCTGAAATTGTCCAGGGCTACAATGTATTCAAGTTGGGCTATGGTCATATAACCTAAAGTTATGAATAGATAAGAATTATTAATTTGATTAATGAGAAAATGTAAGACAACTTTGTGTAACAATTTTGAAAACTAAACCTTACAATATTATGACAAGCCGTATGCTTGGTTTGGGAGCTGAATTCCCAGCCTTCGAAAAAACCGCAGTAGTTTCTAGAGAAAAAGGACAAGAATTCCAGACGATCAGCAACAATATCCACACTGCCGATGGCAAATGGATGGTGATGTTCTGGTGGCCAAAGGATTTTACTTTTGTTTGCCCAACTGAAATCGCTGAATTCAACAAGAACGCAGGTGAATTCGCAGACAGAGATGCAGTTTTGGTAGGAGCTTCTACTGATTCTGAATTCGTTCACTTGGCATGGAGAAATAACCACGAAGATCTTCGTGACCTTAAATTCCCTATGCTAGCGGATACTTCTAAGTCTCTTGCAGAAGAACTTGGTATCCTGGAAGCATCTGAGAAAATTGCTTACAGAGCTACTTTCATCATCGATCCTCAAGGAATCGTTCGTTGGGTATCTGCATACGATCTTTCTGTAGGCAGAAATGTAGAAGAAGTATTGAGAGTGCTTGATGCGCTTCAGACTGACGAGCTTTGCCCATGTAACTGGGAAAAAGGAGAAGCTACATTGAACCTGAACTAATTCAGATCTCAAACCTAATAGCAGCAAAGGAGGTCTCAAGGTCTCCTTTGCTTGTTTCAAACCTTAATCTGACACCATGGAAGTATTAAATATTAATCAATCAGTAGCCGAACTATTAGAGGTAGTTGGCTTGAATGAAGAATTTACCAATGAATCTTTGAGAAATCTGGGCGATGCTGATTCCAGATATGTGAAAGATTTGAAACTTAACTTCAAGACTATCCTTAAAGGCGATAAGCTAAACCAAAAGGAAGTTGCTTTGATGGGCTTGGCACTTGCAGCTAACGCGGCAAACAATCCCCTTCAGGTATTTTTTAGAAAATTAGCCGAGGAAAACGAAGCTACTATTGCCGAGATCGGTGAAGCAGTAGCTTGTGCTTCATTGCTTAGCAGCAATAATGTGCTGTACAGATTCCGCCACTTTGTAGAAAAGGAAAAGTACGGTCAAATCCCAGCCAGACTTCGCATGAACATTATGATGAATCCTGTGTTAGGAAAAGAGTTCTTCGAATTGATTTCAACAGCAGTTTCTGCTGTGAATGGCTGTCAGATGTGCGTGGCTTCTCACGAGAATCACCTAATCGAATTGGGAACTAGTGAAGAAAGAATCTTCGAATCCATCCGTATGGCTTCTGTCATCACGAGCATGGTAAAAGTGATCTATTAAGAATTATAGTCCGGTATATAAATGCAAAAACCTCCTGAGCGATCGGGTGGTTTTTTTGTTGCTTTAACCACAGAGAGCACAGAGGTTTCGCAGAGCACAAGGGGAAATTTTGTTGCTGTTGTCCTGCTTTTGGAGAAGCTGGAAACCACCAATCTCTAAAACCTATCTTGCACAAAACGAGGTACTTGGAATGAGTAAATTCAAGTTCCGGCTACTACTATCATAATTTTTATACAGCCAACAGCTCTTTAATGTCAGCTTTTAGCTTCGGTAAATGATTAATAAGAATCGACCAGATGTTTTCATCTGATATATTGTCATAGGCATGAATTACTTGATTTCTAAGTCCAACAATGGATCTTGCAGTTTTGATTTTATCTTCAAAAGAAGGATCTCTTTTCAAAATGCGATTAAATGCTTCACCAATTATTTCAAGATGTCTCTCTACAGCTCTTTTTCGCATTGAGTTTTTCCTATAATCAAAAAAATTCTTTTCTTCAGCTGGGAAATAACTCTCAATTTCCTGAATCGAAAAATGAATATCATATAGCCATTTTTCAATTCTCTCATCCATATATCTGCTGCTTATTGCGATCGATTGACCTTATTAGTACTGGGTTTTTTAGTGTTTGTTCTTCGACTAAGTCAACTTTTCGTTTGAGCAGCTTCTCCAATTTATTTTTCAGATCTAGGTAATTGTCAAAATAATTGAATAAATCTATCTTTTGGAAGGACACCAGTAGATCAATATCACTTTTGGGATTAAAGGAATCAGATACGACAGAACCAAAAACATAGAGTTTATCTACTTTATGGCTGACACAAAGCTTATTGATCTTATCAATATTGGTTTGGATAATTCCCATGCTTAAAAATACGAAATACTCTGAAATAGACTAAACACAAAAGCTCGCCAATATTTTTAGCGAGCTTTTGCATACTGTGACTGAAAACTGATCACTGACCACTGCCAACTCCTATTTCCCCCATTCTGTATGGAAAATTCCCTCCCGATCAGTTCGCTCGTAGGTATGTGATCCGAAGTGATCACGCTGAGCCTGGATCAAGTTTAGAGGAAGTTTTGTAGACGTATAGGCATCAAAATAACTCAATGCAGAAGAAAGTCCCGGAACAGGAATTCCGTTTTTCGCAGCAAAAGCAACTACCTCACGAACTGCCGGTAATGTACCTTGTACTTTAGGAACGAAAGAAGGAGAAAGCAGCAAATTTGGAATGGAATTATCCGCAGTGTAAGCTTCCGCAATATCGGCCAACAATCCTGCACGGATGATACAACCTGCTCTCCAAATCTTCGCTATAGTGGACATGTCCAGATCATAGCCGTAATCTTTGGAAGCATACATCAACTGATGCAATCCTTGTGCATAAGCGATGATAAAGGAGAAATATAAGGCCTGTTCTGCTTGAGCGATTAAATCCTCTTTCTTGATATGAGCTACTTCTGGTCGAGTATACAATTCGTCCGCCTGAACTCGCTCGTCTTTCAAGGCAGAAATCTCACGCATACTTACCGCCATATCAATGGTTGGAACAGGGATTCCCAAATCCATCGCATTCTGAGAAGTCCATTTACCTGTGCCTTTTTGCTTGGCTTTATCCAAAATCATATCCACTAAATCAGCTGAAGTCAACTCATCTTTTTGAGTAAAGATTTCAGCCGTGATTTCTACCAAAAATGATTGCAAACGGCCTTTGTTCCACGTGTCGTAAACTTGGTGAAGTTCTTCATTCGATAGATCACAGGACTTTTTCAGCAAATCGTAAATCTCTGAAGTCAGCTGCATCATGGCGTATTCTATGCCGTTGTGAACCATCTTCACATAGTTACCAGCTGATTTTGGACCTAGGTAAGCCACGCATGGTTCGCCTTTGTATTTTGCAGAAACTGCTTCGAAAATTGGCTTCACATATTCGTAAGCTTCTTTGTCCCCACCTGGCATGATGCTAGGGCCTTTTCTCGCACCCTCAGCTCCACCAGAAACTCCAGATCCAAAGAAGTGAATTCCTTTCTCTTTCAAATAAGCTTCTCTTCTATCTGTGTCCGTGAAAAATGAATTTCCGCCATCTATAATGATATCACCTTTGTCTAAAAGCGGAAGTAGGTTTTCTATCGCACTATCTACGATTTTTCCAGCTGGCACTAGAAGCATGATTTTCCTCGGAGTGGATAAAGCCTGAATAAAAGTCTTGACATCCGTAGTAGCTTTCACATTGTCCATGCCTTCAGCTTCCACTTCCATAGCCTTCACCTGAGCTTCGCTTAAGTCATATCCAAAGGCGCTGAAATTATTGTCAGCAACATTCAAAATAAAATTTCGCCCCATCACTCCAAGGCCAACTAATCCAAAATCGTAATTTTTATACTCCATCGTTTCTTTCTGTTGTTTTTCAAATTTGCTTCTAAGCCTACCAGCTTGCAAGGTTAGAAATAAATATGGGTTATTTTTGCGTCTATTGCCTCCAAAATTAATGGATTGAAGGTTGGCTTTCTAGTAAGATTGATAAATTTGTGACCGCCCAAAGCAGGGTTTTGATACAAAAACCATAAAAATACGCCTCAAGAAATGAAAAAAACACAAAACCAGATGCTTATAATTTTTGGCGCGTCAGGTGATTTGACTGCACGAAAACTGGTTCCGGCAATATATAACCTCTATAAGGGTAAGCATCTACCAGAAAATTTCGTGGTTTTGGGTGCTAGCCGAAGTGCGATGACGGATGAGGAATTCCGTCAGAAAGTAGTTCAGGAAAGCGAGTTTTTGAAGGATAAAATCAGTAAGGAAGAAAAAGACTACATCTCAGCTTTTGCAGAAAAGCTATTTTATGAAGACTTAGGAGACGATTATGATAGCAAATACAATGGTTTAGCTAAACGAATTAAAAAGCTGAACGAAGAAAAAGGCTGTGACCATAATTACATATTTTACCTTTCTACACCTCCAAGTTTGTACGAAGTAATAGCCAAAAATCTTTGCGAAGCGGGTCTTACAACGGAAGAAAATGGATGGAAACGAATCATTGTTGAGAAACCATTTGGATACAGTCTGGCAACTGCTCAGGAGTTGAATGCAGGTTTGCACAAGTATTTCAATGAACCTCAAGTCTATAGAATTGATCATTATTTGGGCAAGGAAACTGTCCAGAACTTATTGGTTACTCGTTTTTCCAATTCCCTATTCGAACCTACCTGGAACCGCAGATACATTCATCATGTGGAAATTACCAATGCTGAGACTGTAGGTGTAGAAAAGCGTGGAGGCTATTATGACAAGTCTGGCGCACTTCGGGATATGTTCCAAAGCCATTTGCTTCAGGTGGTATCACTGATCGTGATGGAACCGCCTATCAATTCGAGTGCGGAAGAAATCCGTGATGAAAAAGTCAAGGCGCTGAAATCACTTCGAATAATGACAAGTGATGAAGAGCTCTCAAAGCATACCATGAAGGGCCAATATGTAGCTTCGACTATCAACGGTGAAAAAGTAAAAGGCTATAGAGAAGAGGATGGAGTTGATCCTGATTCTAAAACAGAGACTTTTGCTGCAGTTAAGTTTTTTGTAGACAACTGGCGCTGGAAAGATGTGCCATTTTACGTGCGAACAGCTAAGTATATGCCGACAAAAGTGACTGAAGTGGTAATCCACTTTAAGTCTCCAGCGCATGAGGTTTTCAAAAGCCAAGATGCCTATAAAAAAGACAACAAAATCATCATCCGTATTCAGCCAGACGAGGGAATTCTGATCAAATTTGGAGTGAAAGTCCCTGGCCTAGGCTTCCATGTGGAGCAGGCAAATATGGATTTTTACTATTCCGATCTTGACTCTGCAGAGATTATGGATGCCTACGAAAGATTGCTTCTGGATGCCATGCAAGGAGATGCAACTCTCTATGCTCGTGCAGATGAGGTGGAAGCTGCCTGGAAGTTCGTGGACCCAATTTTGAAATACTGGCAAAATGAGGATGTTCCAACTTATGGCTATGCAGCAGGAACTTGGGGACCAAGGAATTCCGATGACATGTTCGATGGACATTTCGGTTGGAGAAATCCAGGCAATCGACTTACCGACGAAACTGGCTTCTGCATTCTCTAAGTTGAAAGCCTTGAATTAATGTATTTTTAAGAAAACTATCCCAAAATGAATATCATCGTTTCAAGTTCGAAAGAAAGCTTGGCAGAAGAATTTGCATATATGCTCAAAGACATGTCTGACACTGGAGAAAAAATCCATGTGGCCCTTTCGGGTGGAAGCACTCCAAAAGTTATTTTTGATTACATCGCTGAGGAGCTCGGTGAGGAAATCTTTTGGGATAACATCAATTTTTACTGGGGTGATGAGCGCTGTGTTCCTCCTACTGACTCTGAAAGCAATTACAAAATGACGGTGGATCATTTATTGTCCAAAATTGATATGCCGGAGGAAAATATCTTTCGGGTTTTGGGAGAAAATGACCCTGAGGAAGAAGCAATTCGATATAGCGAAGTATTGAATGAGGAATTACCAATTGTGAATGGTCTGCCACAATTTGACTTGGTCATGTTAGGTATGGGAGATGATGGACATACGGTTTCTATCTTTCCTTACAATATTGAATTATGGGACGCGAAAGAGAATTGCGTGGTCGCAGTTCATCCGGATTCCGGGCAAAAGCGCGTGACGATTACAGGAAAAATTGTGAATAACGCCAAAGCAGTTGCCTTCCTTGTCACTGGAGCGAACAAAGCGGATAAGGTGAAAGAAATTGTCATGTTGGAAGGAGATTATGCCAACTATCCAGCATCCTTGGTTAAACCATCTAGTGAGGAACTTACCTGGTACCTCGATCAAGATTCTGCTAAAAATTTAGAGTTCACTTCAGAGGATTAGCCTGAAAATGGACTAGCTAAAAAGCGACTAAGATTAGATTCCCGGTCGCTTTTTTTGTTTACGCAGTTTCATTGGTATTAAGCATGCAGGACTAATGACGCCTACGACAGTTGAATGACAAGGTGTGCAGCAAATAAGCACCTTTTCACAGGACACTACCTGATAGCAAAGACAGGTTTTATACTAATCTTGTAAATTGACTATCAGTTTCTAGATAACTAATTAAAAAATAAACCCTAAATGCGGACCCTACTTTCGGCATGTTTGTATATGCTATTGTTATTTCAGACTGCCTTTGCTCAACAGCCATCCACTGAATACTGGCCAGATGGAACGCCAATATCTTCATGGTTTCATGACTATTCCAAAGTCAAATTGGAAGACTTAGGCAAGCAATATGTGTTGACTGATTTCGGAGTAATAAATGATAGTAGCATTTTACAAACTCAGCAAATCCAAGCAGTAATAGATCAAGCAGCGAAAACTGGTGGAGTGGTGATTGTGCCAAAAGGCACGTTTTTAAGCGGTGCTCTATTTTTCAAACCTAATACGCATTTGCATGTAGTAGAAGGTGCGGTATTGAAAGGTTCGGACGATATCGCTCATTATCCTTTGATTCCCTCACGAATGGAAGGTCAAAACTTGGACTATTATGCTGCTCTCGTAAATGCCTACGGAGTCGATGGTTTTACAATTTCTGGACATGGAACAATCAACGGAAATGGGTTGAAATTCTGGGAGGCTTTCTGGCAAAGAAGAAAAGAGGATCCGAACTGTACCAATCTGGAAGTATCAAGACCACGCTTAGTATTCATTTGGAAAAGTAATGATGTTCAAGTTCAAGATGTAAGCCTCATCAATGCAGGTTTTTGGAGCAGTCATTACTATCAATGCAAAAACATCAAACTGCTGGATCTCACGATCACTTCGCCTCATGAACCTGTGAAGGCTCCAAGCACCGACGCCATTGATCTGGATGTAGTATCAAACGTGTTGATCAAAGGATGCTATCTCGCCGTGAATGATGATGCCATAGCGCTCAAGGGCGGTAAAGGTCCATGGGCAGATGAGGATCCAAACAACGGGGAAAACACGAATATCATCATAGAGGACAGCGAATTTGGATTTTGCCATGGTGCGCTAACTAATGGAAGCGAATCGATTCACAACAAGAATGTGATCATGCGGAATATCAAAGTGCAGGATGCTGTTAGATTACTGTGGCTGAAAATGCGCCCAGACACCCCGCAGCATTATGAATACATAACTCTGGAGAATATTACGGGAAAAGTTCGCAGCTTCATTTATGTTAAGCCGTGGACTCAGTTCTTTGATCTCAAAGGAAAAGAGGAAGTACCGCTTTCCTACTCCGATCATATCACTATGAAAAATATGGACTTGGAATGCGACATATTTTTTGATGTAGCGATCACAGAGCACGATAGACTTTCAGACTTCACCTTCGAAAATCTGAATATTCGTGCAGCAAAAGCTGATTTCGAACCAGACTTTGTAAAAGGGTTTGAAGTGAAAAATGTGGTAGTAAACGGTAAAAAATTGGACTAACTACTGTATACAAGCGATCGTTAAAATGCGGAAATTCGCGCGGTTATAACTACTCGCAAATGAAGGCCCTCCTCACGATTGTACTGCTTATTCTTTCCAATACCTTCATGACTTTGGCATGGTATGGCCATCTGAAGTTTGCTGAATGGAAATGGTTTAGCAAGCTTGGCTTGGTATCGATTATCTTAATCTCGTGGGGAATTGCGCTCTTCGAGTATTGCTTCCAAGTTCCAGCCAATAAAATTGGTTTTGATGGAAATGGGGGTCCATTTTCATTAGTACAACTGAAAGTGATTCAAGAAGTAGTCACGCTAGTAATCTTTATGATCTTTTCCCTAATCGCATTTAAAACCGAGACCTTCCGCCTGAATCACCTTATTGGCTCTATATTCTTAATTTTAGCAGTTTACTTTTTTTTCAAAAAGTAGAAATACCTGCTCAGAGATTAAAAATGAGCGTATGGATAAATTTCATTTTAGTCACCACAGCAGAGCTTACCACAAACGGATACGCATCTGGTACTCCCATGCTTCTGTTCAGACTATTAATAGCAAATGAGATAGGTGCCCAACTTTGGTAGACTTTTTCAAAGTCTCTTTTTTCATAGGGATCGAAAGTGAATGACCCGCTTAAACTCTTTTCTTTCACGTTTGGATTAACGGATATTCCATAGTAATAAGCAGTCTCGGCCATGTCCATAATGTGTAAATAATGTGCCCATGTCTCAGCCCAATCCTCCCAAGCATGCGAGCTGGCATATTGGCTGATATATCGCTCTTGCCAATTTGCAGGAGCCCCCGTTTGGTAGTAATTCTTTAGCGCTTCCCCATAATCTAAGCGGTCATCACCAAATAGTTCTCTGAATTCTGTGAGTTTTTTTTCATTGGTAGCCACCAATCTATCCCAAAAGTAATGACCTACTTCATGGCGAAAATGCCCGATTAACGTACGATAAGGTTCAGACATTTGCTTTCTCATCTGCTCTCTATGGACAGAATCCGCCTCAGAAAGCAAGATTGTGATCAAGCCATTTGCATGGCCAGTCATGATCTGATTGTCTCCCTGCCGGGAAATAAAATCAAAGGAAAGCCCAATCTCGGGATTTGTCTCCTGAGGTGGGATGGCTAGTTCAAGTTTGAGTAATTGATAGACAAGTCGGTGTTTTGCAACCTCAAGCTTCTGCCATTTGGGAAAATTTTCTGCATCAGATAAATCTGGAATAGTCCGATTGAGCTCACAGGCCGTGCAAAACTCATGGTCTTCCTCTGCTGGAATCAGCCAATTGCATACTCCCAGATCTTTGTTTTCGCAGTATTTATAAGCCTTCCCTTTTCGATCAGAAATAAGAGGAAATTTGCTGGGATCAAAAGTGAGCATTGTGGAGGTAATACTGGAATAACCAGTCAGATGTCCGCATTTTTCACAGTGATCGTTTTCGAAATACAGCGGGTGAGCGCAATTTCCACATTCAAAAATTTTCATGGTAGATCAATTGTTGGCAGTTTGAGGAATAGTAACAAAGTAGTCTCTCCCTCCACGTTTTGGGCCAATTGATATGTTTCGGGATACATTATTTTATAGAAGGAGTTTAATTTTTCTTTTACAGGTAGTATGCGGGCCTCGAAACTGGATTTTGACCACTTCCCATTTTGCCTCTATCGATAAATTTTTGTCATCAATTCTACGAGTTAACTCAAATGTTAACTTATTCTGAAAATGCTTAAGTAGTAAATGGCCCTTTCCAAAGTCAAATTATTTTATGAGAGATAAAATTATCTAAAAAGTAAAGGAGAGTAAAATCCATGGTTAATTCCCTGATAACAAAACATTAATTTTAAAACTCTAATTTTTTTGAAATTATATTTTTAAATTCAGTACACAACTAACCTCACATTTTTATGAAAAAACTTGTAGCAGAATTTATTGGAACACTCTGGCTAGTGCTAGGGGGTTGCGGTAGTGCCGTATTAGCGGCAGGTTTCCCTGAGCTGGGAATTGGATTCGTTGGAGTATCTTTTGCTTTCGGCCTTACTGTTTTAACAATGGCCTATGCTATAGGTCATATCTCTGGTTGCCATCTCAATCCTGCAGTAACTGTAGGACTTTGGATAGGAGGAAGATTTGATAGCAAGGATGTTATTGGGTATATAATTGCCCAAGTGTTGGGTGGACTGGGAGGTGCAGCAATTTTGTACTTGATTGCCACTGGTAAAGCTGGCGTCGAACTAGGAGGTTTTGCTTCCAATGGCTATGGTGAAGCATCACCTGGAGGCTATAATCTAGTATCAGCATTAGTCACCGAAGTGGTGATGACTTTCATGTTTTTGACCATTATTTTGGGTTCTACTTATCCTAAATCTCCAGCTGGATTTGCTGGAATAGCAATTGGTTTAGCCCTAGTTTTGATCCATTTAATTAGTATTCCGGTTACAAATACCTCAGTAAATCCTGCTAGAAGTACTTCACAGGCGATTTTTGCCGGAGGTATCTATCTTCAGCAATTATGGCTTTTCTGGCTGGCACCGATAGTAGGAGCTGTACTTGCTGGAATTGTTTATAAATATCTTGCACCAAATGAATAATCTCATAAAAAAGTTAATATTTGTATAACTATATTTTCCAATTATAATTTAATCCCTTTTAATATGAAATATTTTAAGATTTTAGCTCTTGTAATGTTTTTTGGTTTAGCAGCTTCATTACAAAGTAATGCCCAAGAATTAGGTATCAGATTTGGCAATTTTGCCGGTAACAACGTGGCTGTGGATGGAGTTTTTGAACTAGGCCAGTTCAGTAGAATACATGCTGACGTTAGTTTTGGAGGTAATGGAGTAGGAATTGATGCGCTTTGGGATTTTATCTATCGTCCCATAGGAACCAGTGATTTTGACTACTACATCGGTGCTGGTCCTTCTTTGTTTTTAGGTGATCCATTTGGACTCAGTGCAGCAGGTGAAATCGGCGTTGAATATGCGTTCCCTGATGTTCCTATTGCTATTGGACTAGATTGGAGACCTACTTTTCGAATTGTAGAGGACACAGACTTTTTTGCTGATGTATTTGGCCTCAACATTCGATATGTTTTTGGAAGAGTAACTGGTAATTAATTCAATAATGAGAGCAGGCAAAACCTGCTCTTTTTTTTATGAAACTTATTCTAGAAGGCAAATTCATCTTAGAGAAATTCCCTGGAAAAGGAGGCTGGATCTATGTGAAGTTCCCTGGAGAATTAATCGTCACGGGGCAATCATTTGGGATGATGAAAGTGTCAGGCGCTATTGATCATTACACGTTTGAAGGCAAATTCCTCCAGTTTATGGGTAATGGATTTGTTTTTCTGCCTGTAGCCAAACCTATTCGAAAAGCAATCGGTAAAGAAGTAGGAGATGAGGTGGATATCAAATTTTATCGAGAGGAAATTCCCGACAAAATCCCGCAAGAGTTGATAGAATGTCTCGATGATGATCCAGGTAAGTTGGACCTGTTCAATAAGCTGTCAGTTGCTGATCAGAAGCAATGGATTTTTTACATCTATAGCGTAGATGATCCGGATGTAAAATCTTCCAGAATTATCAAACTACTAGACTCTCTGATTGCTTAGAATTCAACAATAATACCTACAGTAGGAAGTATGGACCCCGCAGGATTGCTCAGGTATCTCAACTGGTATCGACTAGGGTCTGAAGGATCCACTAAAATATTTCCTTCCGTATCTCTTACCGGCACAAGTAACGGAGGTTGTTCTGCCTTGAAGTTATAGACATTTTGTATATCCACATACCAATTCAAATTCCATTTTTCGAAGTAGTATTTCTTGTCCAATCTCAAATCCAGCTGGTGAAACCCTTTCAATCTAATTGCATTAATTTGGGAATAATCCAAGACTGGTTGATTTCTCAAATCCCAATTACTGATGAGGCTTGATTCCTCGTAGTCATAAGGTGTATATGGGGTCCCGCCTAAAAATCTCCATCTAGCACCGATTTCCCAGTTGTTACCAAATCGCTTGCCGGCTGTTAGACTAACAATTAATCTGTTGTCCCATGATGAGGCGATATAACCCTCCGTGTTTGGGTTTGTGAATTCACTTCGGACCAAAGTGACCGAAGCAATTCCATAGAAATTAGTGAATAGACGCTGCTGAGCAAGCATTTCCAATCCATAAGCTTTACCATCCGAGTTGGATTCTACAGGCTCATTACCTATCACTCCAAAGTCGGCTCCAAGATTTGCTAAAGAAATTCCATTACGAATAGAGGAAGGGTATTTACTGTATTTTTTATAAAACGCCTCAGCCGTAAATCGGCGATTTTTCTCCGGAACGAGGAGTTCAATTCCTGCAATTAGCTGCGAATTTTGAATATATCGCACATCGTTTAATTGGTTAATCAGCTCTCCATTGTTATCCTTATAGCCCAAAACTGTATAGGAAGGCTTTTGATAATATATACCTGCATTAGCTGTCGCAAAGAGATTTGGTTTCAATTGATAAGAAAATGAAACACGCGGACTTACTTGATTGAATGGGTTTTGGGCTGTTTTTCCAAAATCTCCACCATCAACTCTTACACCTCCAGAGATTAAAAGTCGTTCGTCGTAAAAGTTTTTACTTGCTGAGACAAATCCTCCGTAGAAGTTAAATTTCGAGGTCGACTCTACCGATATAATTTCTCCGGTATTTGACAGCGTAGATCGATCAAAATTGGAAATATAATACCTCGAATACTGGTAATTTACACCGTATTTTACTGTGAAGCCATTTTTAAAAATACTGTTTTCTGCGCGAAATTTATTTTCAGATTCCTGAGAAAGATAGTCATAAAGTAAGTTGTCCTCGCTGCTTTCATCATTTCCGGCATACTTGGTAGAGTGATTGTTCAGCATATTTCTACTAAGCACAAATGTCCAAAAGCCATTCTCCCTAAAACGCTTCAGTTTCACGCCAGTTGCATAGTTCCATTGATCTTGGACAGGAAGAACGTCTAAAAGATAGAGTCTATTTTCGCGATCTTCTTCGCTTTCATTATCCGGCACATCTTCATTCAGAACAAACTTGTCTATCGCTCCGACGCCTATGAAGGTTAGTTCAGTTTTGTCATTGATTTTGGTCGTGGTTTTCAGCTGAAAATCATTGAATGTGGGTAGAAATGGCAATCCAATTAGCTTGAACAGTCCCTGCAAATACGAGCGCCTTGCCGAAAGCAGATACGTAGTTTTTTCACCAATCGGGCCTTCATTCGAAAGCGTCAATTCGGATGCACCGACAGTCAGCTGAGTTGCCATTTTGTCTCTGCGTCCTTCTTTGAGCTGAAATTCAAAGAATGAACTTAACGCATCCATGCGATTGGCAGGAAAACCTCCAGCAATCAGATCGACGTTTTTGATCAGATTGACATTCAGAATTCCAACGGGTCCACCAGAGGAACCCTGCGTGGCAAAGTGATTGATCACGGGTACCTCTATCTCATCGATGAAAAACTTATTCTCGTTCGGTGCGCCGCCGCGAATCAAAATATCATTTCTAAAACTAGGTGTGCTGGCCACTCCCGGCAAGGATTGGATAACCCTCGAAATATCACGATTTCCACCTGGATAGCGCTCTATTTCGTTTGAATTGAGCCTTCGCACAGAAAGTGGCGTTTCTTCGGACCTAGAAAATTCAGAGCTGACTACCACTTCCGAAAGCTCTGAGGCATCTTCTAACAGTTCAAAATCCAACTGGACTGGCCGGGATAAGGCTACCTGAATTTCGAACTGAGTTTTTGTTTTAAATCCTACAAAGCTAGCGCGTATGTTGTACAAGCCTGGAGGGACATCAGTTATTTCATAAAATCCATTTTCATCTGATATCGCTCCAAGTTCAGTACCCAAAATAAGTACATTGGCAAAGGCCACAGCGTCATTATTTACTGGGTTGGTGATTTTCCCCCGAATTATTCCTTGGGAAAAAACATGGGTAGAAATAATGAAAAAAGTGAATATGAATAGAATTGACCTCATTTAGTATTTCAGGTAAGAGTAGTTAGGAATGGCCTTGGCTGACAGATTGATTTTCTTTGATCTTCCAAAGTCTCCACCATGGTGTTCCTGGAGAATCATGATGCTCGTAGTGGTATCCAAAGAAATAGCAGGTTAAAAATGCCCATAAGTGATTCTTGGCTTGGGTGCTTGAATGATGCTTGTTGTCACTTTCGCCCTTATGTGGCAAATATGTGCCAAAGTAAAAAAGTTGAAAGGTGGATAACACGGCGGGGAGCATCCAGAAAATTATTAAGTTTTCCACAGGTATAAAGAGCTTCAGAATGTTGAAAGTGATAGCCATCAACAAGATTTGCCAGATGGACACGTATTGCTTTATGAAGCTAAAATACCAGGCTAGGAAATTGTCAGATTCGTGGTAATCAGGATCCTGACTTGTTGCTACAAACCTGTGATGCTCGTGATGTTTTGGAAATAGCTTTCCGTAGAAATTATAAGAGAAAAGTAATGCCGCAAACCAGCCAATCGTATTATTCACTTTTTTGTCCGAAGATACTAAGCCATGCATCGCATCATGAGCAGTGATAAAAAGTCCAGTATACAAATGCATTTGAATCAGAATAGCCAAATAGACCAATGGGTTTGACCATGAAATCGGGTAATTTAACAGGAAGATCAAGCTTGAAAACCAGAGTACAATAATTGTCAAAGCAATTAAAATCCCTTTTGGGTCAACCGATGAGCGTGAGTTTTCCGGATTCATTCCAGCAAGTTGGCAATGTTTTATCAAAAAGTAAGGATCCTTTCCTTCACTTGTTCCATTAGCCACATTGGTGTAGATGTCGCTCCGCAGATTCCCACACGATCATTCTCTTCAAACCAACTACCTTCGATTTGATCTGAATTAGAAACGAAAAAGGTGTTTTGGTTCGTGTCTTTGCAGACATTAAACAGCACTTTACCATTGGAAGACTTTGTGCCACTTACAAAAACAATTTTGTCAAATTTGGAAGCGAAGTCCCGCAATTCTTTGTCTCGATTGGACACTTGACGACATATCGTGTCATTGGTATTGATGGTAATTCCATTTTCCTTCAGCACGTCATTGATCTCATAGAATTTATCCGTGCTTTTGGTCGTCTGACTGTAGAGCGTGATGTTCTTAGGGAGTGTTTCTAGATTCAACTCAGAAATGTCCTGAAATACGATCGCTTTATTATTTGTTTGCCCTAGCAAACCAATCACCTCTGCGTGTCCTTGCTTGCCATAGATATAAATGGAGTCACCTTTGTCAAAGGAATTTTTAATTCTATGCTGAAGTTTCAAAACGACCGGGCAACTTGCGTCAATTAAGGTCAGGTTGTTTTTGATCGCTAGTTCGTAAGTGGAAGGAGGCTCACCGTGTGCACGAATCAGGACTTTTTCGTCCCGAAGGTCTTTTAATACCTCATGGTCAATAATTTTCAGGCCTTTTCGTTTGAGACGATTTACCTCTTCATCGTTATGTACGATGTCACCCAAACAATATAAATGCCCGTCTTCCTCCAACATGTCTTCGGCCATCTCGATGGCATAAACCACCCCAAAGCAAAAGCCTGAGTGCACATCAATCTGAACGTGAAGATTCTTCATAGTTGGATAACTTTAAGCTTCTCGAATTGTTTTTCTCTTTCTGAAATATTCAAAGAAAGACACATTCATAAGTAGAAGTGTCATAGAATATACGGTGTCTTCGATAGGAACAGTCCAAATCCTTATCCCCAAATTTTCTGCATTATTATAAATCACAACTGGCTCAGAAGTCACACCTCCTGTTAGGACGCCATTGCAAAGTATAAAAGGAATGAGGTGCACGAGGTAGGCAAATAGAAATCTGCCTAAGTATTTGTCTTTGAAAATCAACCAATGAGTCGCTAATGCAACTGCACCTACTATAAAATTCACAGCGGTGTACATCTTATCGGTATTCAAAAATGCCAATAGCAATAAAAGGGGAATCATGACAAATATGAAAGGCTTTCCTGCCGGCTTGAAGATGTCTTTTGGGAAAAAGTAAATTAGCACTTCATAGATGAAAATACAGGCAAAAGGAACTGTGATGAAAAAGAGCCATTCCTCAATTGGAAGCTGAAAAATGTAAAATCCTAGCAAATATCTTGGGTTGAATTCCCAAATACCTATTACGGTAAACCAATGATCCCAAATCAAAAAGAATGCTCCTGTGAGCAGTAGGGCTGGAAAAAGCGCAAACCACTTGCTGGCGTACCTGATTTTAGGCTCGAAGGAGCGAATGAGTGGAAAAGAAATAGCAAATAGATTTACGGCTAAATACAGATACTTCTCCATGGTCAACTCAATCCCAATTTACTTCCGAAATAGGTTCCGATGAGTAAGGTGAACTTCTGAGAGTTAGGGATTCTAATGCGCTCGTGCGTGATTTTGCTGGCAGAAAGCCCCTTAATTTTGTCAAATAATTTCTGGTAATACAGGTAAGCTACCTTCACACCTAGCTTTGCTCCATCAGGAAGATTAGCAATTCCTATAAGTGCCTCATCAAAATCCTTCTGGATATCTTCCTCAATTAGCACCTTGGCAGGTTTGTCAAAGTTTTCAAAGGAAACACCAGGAAAGTAAATCCGCCCGCGCTCTTCGAAATCACTTTTGATGTCACGGAGAAAATTCACTTTTTGGAAAGCAGAACCTAGCATTCTGGCTGGACTTTTTAATTGTTGGTATAGAGCCTCATCTCCCTCCACAAATACTTTCAGGCACATCAATCCTACTACTTCGGCTGATCCATAGATGTACTCTAAGTATCTGCTGTCATTATATGTGCTGAAGTCTAGATCCATTGCCATGCTTTTGAAAAATGACTCGATCAGGTCTAGGTCTATTTCATATTTATTGACCATCATCTGAAAACCGTGCAGTACAGGATTTAGAGATAGTTTGGTTTCAATTGCTATATAGGTTTCTTGTCTGAATTTTGCCAGTAATTTGGACTTATCATGCTCATGAAAAGTGTCTACGATTTCATCAGCATAGCGCACAAAGCCATAAATAGCGTAGATGGGCGCGTGGAATTTCTTGTCCAGCGTCTGAATCCCAAGGGTAAAGCTAGTGCTGTAGCGCTGAGTGATCAGCTTGCCACAATCTAGGCTTGTTTGGTCGTATAACTCCTTTGCATTCATGATGTTAAATATACTTTATTTATTTTCGGTCTCTTTGATCACCTCATTTGCGACTACATATCCAGAAATAAGGGATGGAGGTACGCCAGGTCCAGGAACTGTAAGCTGACCAGTGTAGAACAGATTTCTCACTTTTTTGTTTTTCAGCGAAGGCTTGAGCAAAGCAGTTTGCTTGAGCGTATTCGCTAAGCCGTATGCATTTCCTTTGTACGCATGATAATCTGCTTTAAAATCGGCATGAGCATAAGACCGTTTGAAAATCACATGCGAACGTATCTCCTGGCTGGTGATTTTTTCTAGTCGGTCCATAATTAGGTCATAATATTTTTCCCGTATCTCTTCTGAGTCTTCCAAGTCCGGTGCAAGTGGAATGAGTAAAAACAAATTCTCCATTCCTTCAGGTGCAACGTTGGAATCTGTGACCGAAGGAACGCATGCATAGAATAACGGAGCTTCTGGCCATCTTGGATTAGTATAGATCGCATCTGCATGTGGACCAAGCGGTTCATCAAAGAATAGATTGTGATGCTTGAGGTTTGCCAGTTTTTTATCGATTCCCAAATAGAAAAGTAAGCTAGAGGGTGCTAGTACTCGCTTGTCCCAATATTCTTCAGAGTAGTTACTATATTTTGGATTGATTAGTTGCTTGTCTACGTGATGGTAATCTGCACCTGCGATGACCACATCAGCATTCACCAATTCACCAGATTTTAGTCTAATTCGCTTCGCGACACCTTGCTCTATTTCTATTTCTTCTACCTCTGCATTATATCGGATGTAGACACCTTTTTGCTCTGCCAAAGAAACCATTCCCTTAATAATCTCATGCATTCCTCCCATGGGATACCAAGTGCCAAGTGCGATGTCTGCATAATTCATTAAGCTGTAAAGCGCTGGAATGTTTTCGGCAGTTTCCCCAAGGAAAAGGACTGGGAATTCCATTAAGCGAATTATCTTCTCCGATTTGAAAAACTTCCGAACATGAGTAGACATGGATTGAAGGATGTCCATTCTCATCACGTCCTTCAGAAGTGAAAGGGAAGTGAATTCCAAAAGTGATCGACTTGGTTTTTTGACCAAATCGTGAATTCCGACCTGGTACTTGTACTTGGCTTGTGCCAAAAATTTATCTAACTGCGCTCCAGCCCCTGGTTCGATCTGCTCCAGCATTGCTTTGAAATCCTGCAAATTTGCAGGAATTTCCATCACATCATTTTCTCCGTAGATCACGGAGTAGGATGGATCAAGTCGTAGCAAATCGTAATAGTCGGAGGGCTTTTTGCCGAAATGTGAAAAGTATTCTTCGAACACGTCTGGCATCCAATACCAGCTTGGGCCCATGTCGAATGTAAAACCTTCGCTAGAAAACTTTCTAGCCCGTCCTCCCGGAGAATCATTTTTCTCCAGCAGTGTAACGTTAAAATTATTGGCAGCAAGATGAGTTGCGGCTGAAAGGCCAGCAAACCCAGAACCTATTACCACCGCATGTTTTTGGGTCATTTGCTTAATTTACGTGCTTATATACCATCAAATCTTGCTTAAGGTACTTTCGGGCAATATGAATTCTATTTTTTACAGTTCCTATCGGAATGCTTAGTCTATCAGCAATCTCATGGTACTTGAATCCTCGATAATATAGCAAAAATGGTGTACTGAATATCTCATCTAGTTTGTCTATAGCTTGGTAGATATCATCAATTGCAAATTCCCCGTATGCGGAATTTTCTATCAAAGTAGCGCTCGAGTTGATGTAATGAAGATTGTCAGTGGTGTCTACGAAAGTCGCTCTTCTTACCATTTTCTGATAGTTGGTAATGAAGGTGTTTTTCATAATCGTATAAAGCCAAGCTTTGAGATTCGTGCCCTCGGCAAATTTGTCCTGATTCGTATAGGCTTTCACCATTGTATCCTGAAGCAAGTCATTTGCATCATCTATATCTCTGGTCAATTTAAGCGCAAAAGGCTTTAGAACGCCTGATAGCTGATTTAATGAGTAACTGAATTCGACTGAAGTCATGGCTTTGTCTTTTTGTTTAAACAAACCTAATAATGTTTAAACAAAATAACAAGATTTTGTTTAATTAAATTTTGGAAAAAATAAACAAAAAATTGTCAAATAAACTTCAAATGGGGTTTGGTGGCTATTTTGGCTCAATTTTGGGCATAAAAAAAGTATTCACGAGGAATACTTTTGTTTAATTATTTACTTTCATTTTTAAACAATATCTTCTTCCATTCGAACTAAGAATCTTTTGATTTCTTTGGCATAAGTAAGCAAACAGATGTTTGAAGGAATAGAATAGGCTTTTTCTACGCCTTGTAGCCCTGTGACAAAAACGGTTGTGTTTGAAAATTCTGCAGCGAGCATATTCAAATAATCCTGAACCTTATCTGGTGTAGGCGAGGAGGTAATTACGGTGAATAAATAATCCGGCTGCTGCATATTATAAACTGAAAGCAAATCTTCATTAGGCGTATTTTGTCCCAGATAGATCACTTTATGGCCATGCTTTTTGATAAGGTAAGAACTAAAAAGAAGCGAAATCTCATGAAGCTCTCCCTCAGGAAGGAAAAGCATAAAGGTTTTCCCAAAATTATTTCCTACTTCCCCGTCTATAGCGACGATCAGCTTTTGGCGAATGAGGTTGGAAATGAAGTGCTCCTGGGCAGGATTGATGGCTCCAGTCATCCAAAGAATCCCAATCTTGGTAAGAAATGGATATACCACTTTTATAATAGTGTCTTCGAATCCCAATTTGATAATACTAGAAGTGAGAACTTTCTCAAATCTATCCTCATCCATCTCTATCATGCAAATGGTGAGGGCCTGGATTTGATCGTTGTGATCAACGGATTGATCTGTGAGGCGTATGATCTCTTTGCTGATCTCCATACTACTCATGGCAGCTATCTTGCTGATTTTGATGCCATGGTTATTCAGCATAGCAATATTCAGGATCAGCTTGAGATTCTCATCATCATAAAAACGGATATTCGTATCAGTCCTTTTAGGATTGAGTAGGTTGTAGCGCTGCTCCCAGATTCTAAGTGTATGTGCTTTGATACCAGAAAGTTGCTCTAAGTCTTTAATCGAGTAGTTGCTCACGGTTCTTGCTTTTTAAAATACTTGTTTGGCACTATAAAAAGTCCAAAGGAAACTGCTCCATCCCTTTTCTTACTGTGATGATGTGCTTGATGAGCTTTGAAGATCCCTTTCAAAAATGCACTTTTTGGTCTGTTTAGCCACTTCAATCTTCTGTGAATCAATACGTCATGGAGAAAGAAATATAACATGCCATAGGTGCTGATCCCTATACCCATCCAAAATCTATAATCTAATTCCCCCACACCCACGAATATCAATCCTATGGCGATACTCCCAAATAGCAGTGAAAACAGGTCGTTCAACTCGAAAAATGAATCAGAATGCTCATGATGTGTTTTGTGAATCATCCAAAGAGGTCCATGCATTAGATACTTGTGAATTGCCCATCCTGACAACTCCATCAAGACAAATCCCAAAATGCCAAAACCTATCGCTTCAATCATCATAGTACTAACCTAAGTCGTGAATTTTTGTTTAAGGATAAATCAAAATAAATGGCTTTTTCTACAGAAAAATTAAACACCCAAAGTGAAATTAAGAATCGCGAAAAAAAGGATCATCGCAGTTAGCATTAAGGCGGCCAGTGGATTTCCCTTTTCAAAATTCCCTTTTCTATAAATCAAATGAATCAAAAATGCGACTACAAACCAAGTGAGGTAGTTGCCTGAAGGAATGATTTCAAACTTCCAGTACCACATATCCAAGGCAACCGCGACTGGTTCCATGATGTAGTCGATGACGGTCATTGCCGTAGCTCCAAGCAGGGCAGCGTAAGTATCATTGTCAGTTACTTTGTAAAATACCGCTCCAGTAAGATAAACGAGCACGAACCAATTCACTCCGATAATAATGGGAACTTCCCAAAGCATGGGTCCCAGCGTCGCACCATAGACATAATCACCGAAAATGTATCCGGTATGGATTCCTATCAGTTCTGCTCCAAAGCCAATCCAAAACGCTGCTGCCGCAAAAATAGGAAAAGCATCAGACCATCCTTTGTGAAATCCCAAGAGTAATACTAAGGTCAGCAACAACTGGGCGGGAGTAAGCATCAGGAAATAGTCACGATACTCAGGCAGACTCAAGCCAATCGTACCTACTGCATATAAGGCGACCACTATAATTTTCGCAATAATCAATCGCTTATTCTGAGCCTCTGGTGGCGCCTGGGCTATTTTATGCATATTTTGGGAAGCTTTGCTGGAAGGAAATTCAGTTTTTGTGTTGGGATTCCTAACTTTGGAATCTCAACTCTGTTTGCAAAAAAACGAAATTCTTGCCAAAATCCCCTGATATGATTCTTTACAACATCACATTTACCGTATCCAACGACATAGAAGAGGATTTTGTCCAGTGGATGAAAGACACTCATATCCCCGCTATTTTTGCCACGGGGCTATTTGTTGAGCATAAATTCTTCAGGCTGCTCAATAGCCCAGATGATAGTATTACAAATTACAGTATTCAGTTTTTCGCAGAAAATACTAAGAAATTAATCGAATATGAAAGTAGATTTGCCAATGCTCTTCGCTACGAAACACAGGCAAGGTATGGGGAGAAAGCAATGCCATTCAGGACGCTTATGGAGTCGGTAGATTGAGCTAAAAGCATTTGTTATCAGTTTCGCCCCGTTCGGGATTTCAACTTCATAATTCATTACTTGCCCTCGGCTTCACCGATGGTTTCGCTATGGTGGACACGTAAGAAAAGTTTCAATCTTTCGGATTTTTGCGGAATGAAAATCTTGCTTTCGAAGAATGGCTTCGAAGGAGCCTAATGATTCATGACCCCGTACGCAGTGCGGGGTGGAATACCGATGATTTTTTTAGCCCTGAATGGGGCGACACTTCGATGAAAATCTATAACTTCCTTAAAATAAACTTTTTAGACCATGACTTCATACCGGAAGATGTTTTACCACATCATTTTTCACACTAAAATGAATAAGCCTACTTTGAATCCAGATTCAAAAGATGTTTATAATTATTTGTGGGGAATAGTTAAGAACAAAAAATCTAAACTCTATCAAATTAACGGCATTGAGAACCATATTCATATGCTGATAGATATCCATCCTTCAAATGCTGTTGCAGATTTTATGCAGGATTTAAAAGCGTACTCGAGTGCTTGGGTCAAGCAAGCAAAAGCACATCCAAAGTTTACTGGTTGGGCAGATGGATATGGATGTTTTACCTGTTCTATTCATGAAAAAGATAGAATAATTACCTACATCAAGGGCCAAAAGGAGCATCACAAAACAGAGACTTTTGAGGATGAGTATCGAAGGATTTTGATTGAACATGGTATTGAGATCGATGAGAAGTACTTTTTGAAATAGAAATTAGTTTTGCCCCTTCAGGGCTACCTTATAGCTTTTATCTGTGTACCCCCGGCTATGCCGAGGGTTATGAATGGTATCGATCCTTCGGATCTTTTCCTTAGTAAGAGAAAGAGAATTTCGGTTGATTTTAATGTTCTTGATTTCTATACTAACTGCATACAATAAAGTTTCCACGTAGCATTTCGGCGATTAATGTATTACCCAAATCTAGGTAATGAAAGTGGTCCATTCTTAGAAATAGCTCCGAAGGAGCCTAACTATTCATGACCCCGTACGCAGTGCGGGGCATAAAAACGATAATTTTTTTTAGCCCCGAATGGGGCGATACAAGAGTTGTTTTTAACCAATTGCTTTCCATTGATCTTCGCAGATTAAAAAAGCTGATCAGCAATTTACACATAAGAGAAGCACAGCATAGGCACTCAAGTGCCTGAAAGCATAAATGTTAAGAAATCTTAACTAAGTTTTATTCTTAATTTTCTTTATTTTTCATTCTTAAACTTTTAAAGAATGAAAAAACTCTTTCTTTTGTTTTGGCTCCCTTTATTTTTTTCATGCACTGAAAAAGGCAGTTCTGAGAAAGTTGAATCAGACAATATTCTCGAAAACCTGACTTACTCTCTGGATACTGTAGTGGTGGATTCCAAAGGTGAAATTATCAACCTGAAATATGGGATGGGGGGCTTTGATCGATCAGTAGATGGGAAATCACTTTTTCTGTACGACTCTGATCGAAGTTTTTTTCAAGAAATAGGTTTGGAGCAAATGATTCTCAAAGAAAGTTATCCTTTCGAGAAGGTAGGTCCTAATGGAACCGGCCGTGTTAATTCTTTTCAACTACAAGCTGATGGGTCTATTCTAATTACTAGTTTTCAGAATCTGGGAATTTTTAATTTGCAAGGAGAGCAGATTCGTTCTTTCAACCTAAAACCGAGTGATTTAGTAGGAGCCGAATCTATCAACGGTTTTGCTATTCTCAATCAGATGAATTGGAATTCTAATACTGAGAAACTTTATTCACTGCCGGGCGATATTACTACTGGCAAGTTTGAATTTGCGATAACAAATCCAACTTCTCAATCTGTTCAGATTCTGCCGTTAACGGAAATGGAGAAGTCTCAAAATTTTCGCGTCACTCAAATAGAAGGCGATGGTGGAGCTGCTTTTACAGAGATCTATAATCTTACCAAATTCAAAGATAAATTCATCATTACTTGTACCGTCGGAAGCGGAATTTACTTGTATGATGCATTGATAGACAGTCTTAGTTATTTAGACTTCCCACATAAGCTTATACCAAACAAAAAATCAGGTGATATCAAGAATGATGTGAGTTCATCTCAGGAATGGTATGAAGAATATAGAAAAGTTGCAGGACAGATCAGCTATTGGGAAATGAATTGGGATCAATCTACCTCAAGGTTTTACCGTTTGGCAAGCCGGTCTCTTTTGGGTGAAAGAAGGGAAGATCCAGCAAAATACGAGGTGTATCTCTTAGTTTATGATGAGAAATTAAACCTATTAGGAGAATCCCGCTTAGAGGAATACAAGGAATTCCCCAGAAGCTATTTCTTCAAAGAAGGCAAGCTCTATTCCTATGTCAATGTAGAAGACGAGCTCGGTTTCGCAGTATTCACTTTTGATTTTTAAGCAAATGAAAAAGCTTCTTACGATTTCCTTGCTAATCCTACTTGCATCATGCGGTGGGAAAGAATCCGAATCCACAGAACAGAAAAATATTCTCGAAAACCTGACTTACTCTGTGGATTCTGTAGTGGTGGATCCTGGTAATGAGATTATTAATCTGAAGCATTTAGGATCAACTTATGTTTCTCTTTCCCAAAGTAAAAACCTGTTTTACTTCTTTGATCGCTCAAGGTTCATCCTTCATGAGATAGACCTGAACACCTTAAAATTGGTCAACAATTATCCATTTGAAGAAGAAGGACCTGATGGAACAGGAAGGTTCATATATCATTTTAAAAATCTTCCAAATGGAAATTTTTGGGTTCAGGATTTATTAGGTTCTACTTCGGTTTTTTCCAAGACCGGAAAGAGAATTCGGAATATTGAGTTTAATAAAGAGGACCTTCTAAAAGACTTCCCTCTCGGTCTAAATCTTTTATATGAGCTTCAAGTGGATTTCGAGCGAAATAAGTTCTATTCATTGCCACTTATGTTTAAAATGGAGAGGAAACATTTTGCTGTGATAGATTCCTCCGGTCATGTAGAAAAAACAGTAGAACTCCCGGAGTTTGATAAATTAGAAAAATATAAAGTTGAGTATAACAGTGGTAGAGATGGAGGCGATGGAAGACGGGAACAAGTAAGACTTGAGCAACCAAACGATCTAGTTTTAATTTCCTCTACCGTAGGAAATGGTATTTATATCTACAATCCAGAGCTCGACAGCTTATGGTTTCAGGAGTTTCCCCATGAATTAACTCCCTTAAAGAAAGACATTACAGTCAAAAATGTAGTGCACAGCCCCAAGGAGCTAGTAGCCGAAAGAGAAAAGTTTCATACCCAAATAGACTATTGGGGTTTCTATTGGGATGAAAAGACAGAACGTTACTTTCGGTTTGCCAGCATAGGAATTCCTCGCGCCAACGTTGATTCCCCAAAAAAATATGAATACTTCATGTTCGTCTACGATAAGGAGCTAACCCTTAAAGGAGAAACGAAGCTGGATAATCTTGAAACAATCCCTAAAGCTGGTTTCTTCAAAGACGGCAAGCTCTGGTCTTACGTCAATGTAGAAGACGAGCTCGGTTTCGCAGTATTCACTTTTAACTACTGAACCCATGAGAAAACTACTTACGATTTCAGCTCTTGCACTATTTTTAGCCTGTGATGAAAAGTCTAAATCTGAGGTAGTTTCTAATATCGAGGAGCCCAAGAATATTCTTGAAAATATGACCTTTACGGTCGATACAGTGCTGGTGGATAGTGGAGATGAAATTTTAGATTTTTCCTTCGGTTATAATACCTCTTCATCGCCAGACGGCCGCTATTTTTACTTTTCCAATAACCTTAAAATCCAGAAAATCGATTTGGATCAACTGAGTTTAATAGGTTCCTTTTCTCTAGAGAAAGATGGCCCAAATAGTCCAGGTCCTACATTTGGCTTTTATGCGCTTTTTGATGGTAGCTTCTTTTTCCCAACCCTTCATCGACCTTCTATTATTACTGACCGAGGCCTGAAAATCAAAACTTGGAATCTTGATCAAGACAAATTGGTAGAAGGATTTCCTGTCGAGCCTTTTTCCCTTGGAAATAGAGTAATTCTGGACTCAAAGCGTCTCAACTTGTATTCTTTGCCGATGAACATTGAAGCAAGAGACTATTATTTCACTGTAATTGATTCACTGGAAAACAGGAAAAAGATGGTGGAGCTCACAGCGTTTAAATGGGCTAACAAATACCTGGTTAGAAGCGATAGCGAGCAAAAAGGTGAATTTCTACACCTACAACAGTTTGATGAGCTTGTGCTTATTTCCTGTACTGTGGGAAATGGCACTTACATCTACGACCCTGACATAGACAGCCTTTTTTATAGGGAATTTCCACATGAGCTTGTGCCCTTAGAAAAAACAGGAGAGGTAAAAAACAAGGTGGGGAGCAGAGCCGAGTATGAGGAAGAATTAAAAAAGCTAACCCAAAAAATCAGCTACTGGAGCTTCATCTGGGATGAAAAGTCTCAGCGCTATTTCAGGTTTGCAAGTAGAGCTATTGGGTTTGATCAAGAAGGCTGGACAAAGGATTATGAAATATTCTTTATGGCTTATTCCAAAGATTTGGAGCTAATCGGTGAGACTCGATTGAAAGGATTATCCAAAACCCCATTTGGCTTTTTCAAAGATGGAAAGCTCTGGTCCCAAGTAAATGTCGAAGACGAGCTAGGCTTCGCGGTTTTCACTTTTGATTTTAAAAAACAACTATGAAAAAACTACTGACTATTCTTTGCCTGTTGATTTTCGCTGCATGCAGTGAAAAAGGCGGTTCCGAAAATGCTGAACCAGGAAACATCCTCGAAAACATGACTTATTCGATGGATACACTGGTTGTGGATCCGGGGGATGATTTATTCAACATGGGCTCTGGCTTTCGCTCTCAAGATCTGAGTGAAGATAACAAGCGGTTATTTTATTTCGAAAATAGACCTTTGAAACTTGTAGAAGTAGATTTGGAAAACCTCAAGTTGATCAGTAAAACTGAATTTGAGGAGGAAGGCCCAAATGGAATTGGCAGGTTTGTTATCAATTTGGAAATAGGCCCTAGCGACCAGGTATATGCAATGGGAGTGGGGGATATTGCACTTTTTGATAAGAACGGAAAGAAACTGGAATCCTTGAAAACCAAACCAGCTGGGATAGATACTAATCTGGCAGAAGATTTTTTTACGCTCTACAGGAATGCTTCTTTCGACTTTAAAGCAAAACAATTCTTCTCCTGGCCTAGCGCTGAGATTTCGGAAGGTAGTAATCTTTACAGAATAGACGTAGCATCTGAAACCGCCGAGAAAATTCCTGCACCTGAGATGGGAATTATTGAAAAGTACACCATCACAGTCTCTGAAAATGGTAATACCATGTCTTTCCCACCGACGGTAGATATCGTGTCCCACGAGGGTAAGGTTTTGATCTCCTGCACTGCGATGAGTAGTATTTATTCATTTGATAAGGAGAGCAACAGCATGAAGTTTATTGAGGTCAACCATAAGGTAGTTCCTAATATCCTGACTGGAGAAGTCAAGAATAATGTGTCTTCTGAAAAGGAATTTAGTGAAGAGATAAGGAAGGTTTTATCTCAAATTTCCTATATGAAGCCAGAATGGGATGCGACACGGAATTTATTTTTGAGACTAGGAATGAAGACATTCTCTGGAGAAAGCAGGGATGCTCCAGAGACCTATGAGTATTACCTTTTTGCCTATGACAAAGACTTCAATGTAGTAGGAGAAACCAAGATTGAAGGCATGAAAAACAATCTTTCTATCCATTTTTTCAAAGACGGCAAACTGTGGGCTTATGTAAACGTGGAGGATGAATTGGGCTTCGCAGTGTTCACTTTTGATTTTTAAATCCATGAAAAAGTTACTGACCATTTCTATTCTCGCTCTACTTTCTGCCTGTGGAGACAAAGAATCCGAATCGACTGAGGCTAAAAATATTCTGGAAAATCTGACTTATTCAGTAGACACTGTGGTGGTGAATCCGGGAGATAATATTATTGACCTTTCGAATGGTTCGATGTTTTCTTCAGTTTCATTAGACGAACAGAAATTCTACCATTTTGACTATAATAAAACAGCTATAAACGAGGTTGATTTACAAAAATTGGAATTGACAGATAGGTATCAATTCTCAAAAGAAGGCCCAAATTCTATCGGTTTTAACCCTCCCACTATCCAGCCATTGAGCGATGACAGGTTTTTATTTGTTTCCTCTGGTATAAATGTCGGAACCTATTCCAAGGGTGGAGAAAAGTTGACAAGTTTAAAATCACTAGTGTCCGACTAAATTAGGGATTTCTGAAAAAGGTTGAAAAGGATC
>NZ_CAXBBX010000009.1:0-270167 GCF_963974365.1 uncultured Algoriphagus sp.
TAAGCCTCTTTTCTGGTAAGCTCCTGATAGAGACGGGGAAAAGTTTCCGCAAAATAAAAATGCCCTGATGACATAATCATCAAGGCATTTTCTATATAACTTTTGGTATATTATAGCTTTTTCAAAACAATATTTCGCCAATAAACTTTTATCCCACCACCATCGTGGATTTGAAGGTTAACACCACCTTTTCCTGCTCCTATTTTAGCATCAGAGAAGTTGACCATTTCTACTCCATTCAAATAAGAAGTAACATTATCTCCTTTTACAACAATCTTCATTTTGTTCCATTCTCCAAACTTCAAGTTCTTGTCTTTTTCAGGATCTGGTTTTACCAACCAGCCTCTACCGTAAGATTCGTAGATCCCGCCAGTATCATGACCTGGAGGCGCAACTTCTACTTGCCACCCAGAAACTTTTGTGCCTTCTACTGTAGATCTGATAAACACGCCCGAATTTCCATTGGCCTCTTGCTTGAATTCAAGAGTTATTTCAAAATCATCGTACTCTTCATCTGTACCTAAATAACCATATCCTTTATCAGGTCCACTTTCTGAAATCAACAAGCCATCCTCCACGTACCATTTCTCTGTACCATAAATCGTCCAGCCGGAAAGGTCCTTCCCGTTAAAGAGTTTAATTTTCTTCTGCGCCTGAGCAAAATTTACAGATGCTAACAAGAGCATCACCACTAATACTTTTTTCATATGTTTATAATTTATCATTCAAATGTCAATGGGCCAATGTATAATCGGATGGGAAAACCGTCCTCTTATCCATGGAACCCTTCGATTTTACAATTTTCTGATTTTAATATTTTTGAACCAGGTCTCTGCGCCATGATCCTGAAGAGAGATCAACCCTGTTTTTGAAATCGCATAATCAGGGAAGTCATTCCACTTACCGGAGTTACGGGCTTTAGTCCATGCCTCAGAGTAAGGGACAAATTCAACTGTTTTCTGTCCATTCAGATAATAACTGGATCCTTCTTCCGAAAAGATGATTTTGGAAGTATTCCACTCACCAGCTGGCTTCACTGCTCCTTCGTAATCAGGCTCGGTCATTGCATAATCCGCACCAATCGATTGCCATTTCTCCAAAGGCTCTGCAAATCCCAACTGATCGATCATCTGATATTCCGGTCCTGTCTCATATGGAGCCTTATATTTTGGATCTTCCACTACATGGTAAAGTACTCCGCTATTTCCTCCTGGGGCAATTTTCCAAGTCCACTCCATTTCGAATTGCTCAAATTCCACAGGACCAAAAACAATATCTCCTCCGATATCACCACCTTTTCCTAATGCTTTCAAAGCACCATCCTCTACTGTCCATCCATCTGAAGGGAAGCTATCACCGTTGAAAGCTCTCCACCCATCGGTATTAGTTCCGTCAAAAAGTAACATCCAGCCATCAGCTTTCTCTTCCTCTGTAAGTGAGTTCTCTGGCACCAAAACTTCTTCAACAACTGTTTCGGTAACAGAATCTTCTGCTGGCTTCGGTCCACATGACCAAGCAAAGGCTAATAATGCCACCCAAGCGTATTTTGTATTTTTCATAGTACGGTTTATTACAAACTAATTGAAGTCAAAAGTTAATTGATTTTTTTAATAAAGTTCTTCAGGAAAATGAATTTTTTCATAAGCGGTAAATAGAAGAGGATCCTGCTGTTGTTTTACTAATTTCAAAGATTTTCGAAATAGGACTTAGCTTTCAAAAGCCTACTACCATACCATGAGAACATCTCCCCGTCTACTATTCTAATTTTAGCTTTCGGCAATAAGGATTGGTAGAACTCAATATGACTTTCTTTAAATGGAAAAGGCTCCGAACTAAGCAATAGGTTTTCAGGATTCAATTCAACCAGTTCCTTCTCTGATAGCTCTGGATATCGCGAAGTCTGAATTAAATTCTCATAGCCAGCAAAATCCAACATCTCATTTATAAAGGTATCAGTTCCTACTACCATAATTGGATTCTTCCAAATCAAATAAATGGCAGAGCCTTTCTTATGAAATGGTATTTCAAAATCCGAGTTCAATTGCTTAATGATTGCTTCAGCTTTCTCTTCCGCAGCTAGCATTTCTCCCAAACCCTCGATCATCTCCAAACTATCAGCCAGCGTATAGATATCACTCATCCAAACAGGGTACTTCCCCATTAGCTCCTCTATCCCTTCCTGCTCATTCTCCTCCTTATTACCTATAATTAAATCCGGGTATAAAGAATCAATAACATCCATTCGATAGTCCTTTGTTCCACCGATAATTGTTTTTCGATTTTTGAGTTCAAGCGGATGAACACAAAACTTGGTCACACCTACAATTCTCTCCTCCAAACCCAAATCAACCAACAGTTCAGTCTGAGATGGAACAAGTGAAATGATCCGTTGAGGAGTTGAAGGAAGTGCTATTCTTCGCTTAAGTTGATCTAGGTATTCCATGTAAAAGCAAAAAAGTCCACAGGTTTTTAGCTGTGGACTCCGTACTTATTTTATATATCGAAAATCAAATGTTGGATCAAAATCCAACAAGAACTCATACATCAAGTTGATCACCTGCTCGATGTCATCTTTACTGGCAGTTTCTACGGTGGTATGCATGTATTTCAAAGGGAGTGAAATCAATGCCGATGGCACTCCTTCATTAGAATAGGCAAAAGCATCGGTATCCGTACCTGTACCTCTAGATGCCGCAGCTCTCTGGAAAGGAATCTCCTTCTTTCTTGCCGTGGCAATAATCAAATCCAGCAACTTCTTATGAACAGATGCTCCAACTGGCAATACTGGACCTTTGCCAGCTGTGTAATCACCACTAGTCACCTTATTATATAGAGGAGCGGTGGTATCATGACAAACGTCCGTAATAATTGCAGCATTAGGCTTGATTTTGGCAGCGATCATTTGAGCGCCACGAAGACCAATTTCCTCTTGTACGGCATTTACTATATAGAGCCCAAAAGGTAATTCTATGTTATTCTCCTTGATTCTTTTGGCAACCTGAGCGATCATGTAGCCACCTATTCTATTGTCAAGCGCTCTGCCAGAGTAGAATTTACCATTCAATTCAGTCAACTCATCTTTGAAAGTGATCACGCATCCCACGTGGATCCCCATTTCCTCCACCTCATCTTTGGATCTTGCTCCTACATCGATGAAGATATTGTCTAAAGTCGGCGCATCTTCTTTTCCGTCTTTTCTCACATGGATCGCCGGCCAGCCAAATACTCCAGGAAGCACACCTTTATCTGTATGAATATTTACCCGCATGGATGGAGCGATCATATGATCGGAGCCTCCATTGCGGCGCACATAGATATAGCCGTCATCTTTAATGTAGTTAACGAACCAGCTAATCTCATCCGCATGCGCTTCAATCACGACCTTATATTCTGCCTCTGGGTTGATCACCGCAACTGCAGTTCCATAATTATCTGTGAAATAATCATCCGCAAAAGGCTTGACGTAATCCAACCAAATCTGCTGACCTGAAGCTTCAAAACCAGTCGGGGAAGCGTTGTTGAGGTACTTATATAGAAATTGAGTTTCGTTTGATTTTTTTGTCATTTCAATTATTATTAAAGACCATAGTATTCAGTCCATGGTCCATAGACGTCTCACGATGAGACAAGTTTATTCTTTAAAGATTGAATCATTTTCACCAGTTCCTCACATTGATTATAGGTGGACTGAAATACTTCTTCTGCAATATAATTTCTCCTCTTTGAGATAAAAAGAGCTGAGACGACTTCAACGATAGAACGGATTGAGTAATTCAAAAAACGTTGGTATTCTGGATTGGATTGGCTCGTGCTTCCTTCTGCAATATTCAAAGCTACGGAATCTGCGGCCCTCCTCATTTGCGAGATTAAATTAAATCGCTCATCACTGGGAAAACCTTTGGTGATAACAAATATCACCTCGTTAAGATCCATTGCTTTTTGCCAAATAATTAATTTTTCAAACTTAAATGCCATAACTCTAATTTAACGTAAAACTATGGACTATTGTCTTCTAACTATTAGCTCAAAGCGGAATATTCCCATGCTTCTTTCTTGGGATTTTATCGACTTTGTTTTCCAGCATTTTGAAGGCTTTGATTAGTTTGACCCTAGTTTCCGAAGGCATGATCACTTCATCAATAAATCCTCGATGTGCAGCCCGATATGGGTTGGCAAACTTATCCGTGTACTCATCTACTTTTTCCTGCAGCTTAGCTTCGGGATTTTCAGCTTCTGCGATCTCTTTTTTGAAAATAATCTCCGAAGCTCCCTTTGCTCCCATTACTGCAATCTCTGCAGTAGGCCAAGCAAAATTCAAATCAGCTCCTATGTGCTTGGAATTCATCACATCATAAGCGCCCCCGTAAGCCTTTCTTGTAATCACCGTAATTCTAGGGACAGTCGCTTCTGAAAAAGCATACAGCAATTTGGCTCCATTAACGATTATTCCATTCCATTCCTGATCTGTGCCAGGCAAAAACCCAGGGACATCCACCAAAACCAAAAGTGGGACATTGAAACTGTCACAAGTTCTTACGAAGCGAGCAGCTTTCACTGAAGCATCGTTATCCAAAACTCCAGCCATTGATTGAGGTTGATTACCAACAACACCTATACTTCTGCCTGCAATCCTTGCGTAACCAACAACAATATTGTCAGCAAAGTTTTCATGAACCTCTAAAAATGAATCCTCATCCACTATTCCTTTAACAGCATCACGAATATCATACGGCTGGTTTGGGTTATCCGGAATCAAACTATCGAGCTCCTTTCGGCTTTCATCCTCCAAAAGTTCATAAGGATAAACTGGAGCGATTTCCTCACAATTCTGAGGCATGTAGCTCAAGATCTTTTTGATATGCTGGATACATTCCAATTCATTTGCGCAAGCAAAATGCGTCACACCACTTTTAGTGCTGTGAGCAGAAGCCCCACCAAGTTCCTCAGCGGTAACATTTTCTTGAGTGACAGTTTTAACCACATTTGGCCCAGTCACAAACATATAGGAGGTGTTTTCCACCATTAATATAAAGTCAGTAATCGCAGGGGAATAAACTGCTCCACCAGCACATGGCCCCATGATCGCAGAGATCTGAGGTACAACTCCAGAAGCAAGTGTATTTCTATAAAATATATCGGCATATCCCCCAAGTGAATTCACCCCCTCTTGGATCCGAGCTCCCCCAGAATCATTCAATCCAATCACAGGAGCACCATTTTTCATAGCCATATCCATGATTTTGCAGATTTTCTCTGCATGTGTTTCGGAAAGAGAACCGCCAAAAACGGTGAAATCCTGAGAGAACACATAGACCAATCGTCCGTTCACCTCTCCATATCCTGTAATCACACCATCACCTAGATAATGTTCTTTGTCAAGACCAAAATCCTTTGCCCGATGCATGACGAATTTGTCAATCTCCTGAAACGATCCTTCGTCCATCAGCAATTCCACACGTTCACGAGCAGTAAGCTTCCCCTTTTTATGTTGAGCAGCAATTCGCTTTTCCCCACCACCGAGCAGAGCTTCGGCATTTTTCTTTTTCAGCAACTCTATCTTGCCTTCTTTTCCTGGTAAAGTATAATTGGGTTTATCCTGATTGCTCATAGTATATTTTTTAGACTAGCTCAAATATAGCAGGCTTTGTTAGCTATGGAAAGGAATGTTTCCAGATGTAACTATTGTAAAAAGTAAGTAGTAATAGGTGTTAAGAAAAATCCATAGCCAAGGAAGCTTTCGCCAGCACAGCTTCAGTAGGCTACTAGTTGTCGCTGTTCATCTCCGTGAAACCTCAGCGCGTGCTGTAATGAACTAGTGTTTAAAAAAAAATCAGGCAATTAAATTTATATGGAAAGACCTCATTTCAAATAACTTTCTATATTCGCCCATCTTTAAAATTGGCAGCGTATGAGTACCCGAAAGGCGGCGGTAATTGACATGGGCACCAATACATTTCATTTGTTATTGGTAGAATTAGATAATGTAACTTTTAAAACAATTTACAAGGAGAAAATCCCTGTCAAATTGGGTAAAGGTGGAATTAACCAAAATAATCTTGCAGAAGACGCTTTAAAACGAGCTTATCATACGCTTAAACATTTCAAAAACCTGATCGATGGCGAGCACATAGATCAGGTTTTTGCTTTTGCTACTAGTGCAGTTCGAAATGCTGAAAATGGTCCTGAGTTCGTCCAAACTGTCAAAGAAACTATTGGAATAAATATTCAGGTATTATCTGGCGAGGAAGAGGCTCAGATGATTTACCAAGGAATCCGATTGTCAGGCTCACTAAATGGACAGACTGATCTGATGATGGATATTGGTGGTGGTTCGGTCGAATTCATCATAGGCAACAGTCAGGAATCACTTTGGAAACAAAGTTTCGAAATCGGTGGACAGCGCCTGTTGGAGCTTTTCCATTATCACGACCCAATTTTACCTGAAGAAGTTGAAAAGCTTGAAGGGTACTTGGAGGAAAAACTTCAGCCGCTGGTCGAAGCCATAGCGCTTTACAAGCCAACGGGCTTGGTAGGTGCTTCGGGTACTTTTGACACGCTGACGGACATTTATTTCGAGTCAATGCTCCAGTGCAAACTCACTGGACGGCATGTATTTGAGCTTCCCGTAGAAGAATACGAGGCGATTCATCGTATGATTTTGAGTAAAAACAAGGAAGAGCGCCTCCTGATTCCTGGTATGATTCCAATGAGAGTAGATATGATCGTGGTCGCTTCAAGTTTGATCGAGTTTATTTTGCGATATATTGAAGTGGATTTCATCACCTGCTCCCATTATGCATTGAAAGAAGGAGCAATCGCTTCCTTGCTTATTCCGGAGCAGACAGCTCTTTAAGCCTTTCTGAAAAATTTCATTTCTTATATTTGGCTGGTAGTTTTTCACCAGATTAATCCACTATTCCTATGACCTATTCCTTCGAACAACTTCACGCTTTTACGCTAGGCATGCTAACTAAAATAGGCTGTCCGGAAGACCAAGCTAAAACTGCAGCGGATGTATTACTTTCCGCAGATCTGCGTGGTGTGGATAGTCATGGGGTAGCTAGACTTTCCGGATATGTGCGTTTGTGGGAGAAAGGAAGGATAAATGCTACGCCAAATGTGCATGTCGTTCACGAAACACCTTCCACGGCTGTCGTTGATGGAGATGGAGGATTAGGACTGGTTGTAGCTCCATTTGCAATGAAAGTTGCTATTGAAAAAGCTAAGATTGCCGGAACAGGTTGGGTCTCTGTGAAGAATTCAAATCATTACGGAATTGCAGGTTACCATGCTATGCAAGCTTTGGATCATGACATGATTGGGATTTCCCTGACGAATGCAAGTCCACTAGTCGCTCCGACTTTTTCACAGGAGAGACTTCTCGGGACGAATCCCATAGCAGTTGCGATCCCTGCTAAAAACCAGCCTCCTTTTGTGGCAGATTTGGCGACAACCACTGCAGCTAATGGGAAATTGGAAATCCTACAAAGAAAAGGAATGGACACGCCAACTGGCTGGGTTCAAGACAAAGAGGGAAATCCAACTACTTCCGCCAATGGTGTAAAAGACGGTGGAGCGCTACTACCTCTTGGAGGTGACCGGGAACACGGTTCTCACAAAGGATATGCATTAGGGTCAGTTGTGGACATTTTCTCGGCAGTACTTTCAGGTGCCAATTACGGTCCTTGGGTTCCACCATTTGTGGCATTCCTCGAGCCAGATCCTAATCCTGTTGGAGAAGGAATAGGTCACTTTTTCGGAGCAATGAGAGTGGATGCTTTCCGCCCTGCAGACGAGTTCAAAGCACATATGGATAATTGGATCACTAGATTCAGAGCGGCTAAACCTACACCTGGAAATGAAAAGGTATTGATACCAGGTGATCCTGAGCGGGAACTGGAAGCTATTCGTATGAAAGATGGAATCCCATTGCTTGATCCTGTAGTGAAGGATCTGACTGAATTGGGAGCGCGCTTTGGGGTGAAGTTTTAGGGTTGTTGGTGTTGGATGTCGGGTGACCGATGTTAGCGGAACGTACTACCTTACATAGCGTTGATCGTTTAAAAGAATATCGTTTGAAATGAAAAACTGGTTTATAATTCTTCTCCTTATATTTTTTTCATCCTGCAGGAGCAAAAATTCTAGTTCCTTAAAAAAAACCAGTGATACTCTTTCGGTTGAGTTTTCAGAATACATGTTTAAGAATGGACCTTTCAGATTGCATAAGCAAATCCTGATTAAACAGTTTACAAAGGATTCAACGAGCTATTCTTATTATGATTCTTTAGGGACAACCCTCTTAAGGTCATATTCTCTTATCACTGACAATGATCAAATTGAAATTAACACAAACTACCCTACTAGCGATTATGGAAATAGGTTGGGTTTAGTCTATGAGGAGAATACTATTGATACGTTACAATTATTAAAGTATCAAATTTTTAATCCTCCTCTTGATGGAGATGGAGCAATCGTAATTTGTCCAGAGTATGGTATAGTTGGACAATATTCATATACCTGGGGTATAAGTAATATCCTTACCAAATGGGGAGATCAAGAGGTCCCCTCTCAACTTGTAGGTATTTTAAATAGTGACAAATTTATAAGCACTACTAAATTGCCTAAATAAGGTGTTGTTAATTAGCTTTTATTAATGATTCAAAAGTTCCGAACTTTTTTAACTTTAAAGAATCCTATCCAAATCAAACAGATCCGACATCCCTAAAAAATTCAAGCTCGACCGATCTGCTTTTCATGAAAACAATGCCTCTGAACAGGTTAAATACGCTAAAGAGTATAAAGATTCAACGTGGCAGGAAAGACTTCGAATCCATCGTTATCTGAATAGCATTGATTACGGTTATGACATTAATAATCCTCCCAGGGTAGATAAAACAGCTTCTAGCGTTCGCTCCTAAGTAAAATGATAATCAACAACATTCAGCGGTTTAATCTAATCATGTCTTTGATAATTTTAATCTTAAATTTTTCCCTATTCTTACCTCTAACAATAGAGATTTTGCTGACAGGCGGGGGCCCTTTCGCCTTCGGGTTGCTACTTCTTCCTTTTCAAGGAATTGTCCATCTATTTTTAATTCCTGCATTTTTCGATTTCATTAATAATCGAAATTCTCACTCATTTAAATGGACCAATGTACTTGGGGCTTTAATCTCAATACTTTGGTCAATAATCGTCTTGATATCAATTGAATCTTACCCAACCCTGTTCTTAGAAATCTTTTTTTAACTTTAAACCATGTCACTAACTCCCCTCACCTCCCGCCCTTCTTTCGAAGAAAACCCTAAGCTTGCCAAAGCAGCCAATAATCTGAGCACGTTACTTTCTGCTATTGAGTTTAAGTCTATTCCTGATGAGCAAGAGCAGAAAATAAACGAGATTGTTTCGGGAGTAAATAATTTCCCAGGTCCAGACCCTGAATTGCTAAAGCAAATAAAATCCGCACAAGCAGGTATCATCAAACTACTAGATCAAGAACTGAAGCTTGTCCCGCAAAATCACTATCAACTCCAATGGCTTGTTCTCGGAATGGCTACTTTCGGGATCCCGCTAGGAGTGGTATTTGGCATTTCCCTTGGAAATCTAGCTTTTTTGGGAATCGGACTACCAATAGGAATGGCCATTGGCATAGCTATAGGGTCATCAAAGGATAAACAAGCCAATGAAGAAGGCCGACAACTGGACTGGGTAGCCAAATAGCCGGCCCTTCACTCCTCGCTCGTAAATCACATCACTTCCAAGTACAGAAATCACAACTTTTTACCATGCCAGCGCTTAGATCGACACAATACGTTGTTCGAGTAATTGCCAATTCCTGCCATTTTGTGAGCTCATCTGGTATTTTTTCTCAGTTTATCCTTCCCAAAGTATAACCAGTTATATATTTTACCCAGTCTATCAACTTGAGAAGTCAGTTATTCAAGTTAATAAGTTGATTATTGAACCTATTAAGTAGCTTATCCTAGTCAATAAGTTAACTCGCTCTCCTCCGAATAGAACTAACTATCAAAAAGGGGTAGTCCTCAGTGCATTTTTGAGACATATCCTACTTTAGGAGTAGAATAACCAACTTAGAAAGTAGAAAAGTTAACTGCATAAGTTGACTGGGTATATTTCCACTAGAAATGGAACTGTTTTTCGCAAACTTGTTTGTAGAAAAAACAGACTGAACTCAGCTATGGAATTCTCCAGGTATGTTTTTTACCTTAAAAATGGAGAAGTACTACGAGTGATTATTTCCCTATAGAAGCAAACTTCCAAAGAAAGCTGCGTTATCTAGCTCTGAGGCTTCGTTTTAGCTCTTTTTCCCATACCAGCAAAGCGAAATTTCAGCTCATTATAGATCGTAATCGCATTGGTGATGCCCATTTTCATGGCCGATTTGACTGTTTTATAATACAGATTTCCCTGACGATTGGCTTCAAAGCCTGCAAGTGCTCGTGTAGCAGTCAGCGAATCACGGATTTGCATGACTTTAATGATGAGCGAACGCATTTGCTTGGTCAGATCATAGTCTTTTTCCAATTCTTCCAACTCCATAAAGCCCGGGATAAATTCAGGGTTCGTCTTTGCAAAAGCAATGCATTTGCTCACATATAAGGACGCTTTATCTCCGAATTTGTCCTTGCGCTGCCTGTCTTTGGCTGACATCTCCACGGTGTACTTATGCAAAATCTCGGTGGATTTGCTCAGGTATTCATGCAAAAGAATCATATCCTCGTCGGATATCCGCACAGAAATCTGATTTTCAAGTCCCATGGTATCAAAAGTTTAAGTAGAGAAAAGTAAAAACTAAGATAGCTTTTTCGCAGTAGAAGCGCGTCAATGTCTGTTGAAAATCACCCTTCATGGACAAATGCCAGTCAACAGGAAATCACTTGCCAATGTTCTATCTTTTTGTAATTTGAAGCGCTTTTAACTCAAACCCATAACCTATGAATCCCTTAAATCGAAGAGAATTTTTAAAAGGAAGTACTGCCTTGATGTCGCTGGCAAGTTTTGGCTTGCTTGGCATGGACTTTAAAGACCGCGAAGCCCCCCTGCAAGTTGCTTTGATCGGTACGGGCTGGTACGGAAAGTCCGATCTTTTCCGATTGATTCAAGTCGCTGACGTGGAAGTAGTAGGCCTATGTGATGTGGATAGCAAGCAACTGGCCGAAGCTGGAAAATTAGTATCCACCAGACAAAAGTCTGGTAAAGTCCCGCCTCTTTACGAGGATTATAAGGAGCTTTTATCCAAAGAAAAACCTGAATATGTACTCGTCGGAACTCCGGATCACTGGCATGCACTGATCGCAATAGCTGCATTGAAAAGCGGAGCTCATGTTTATTTACAAAAACCGATTTCAGTGGATGTAATTGAAGGAGAAGCGATTTTGGCAGCAGCCAGAAAATACGATCGCAAAGTTCAAATAGGTACCCAACGTAGAAGCACCCCACATTTAGTCCAAGCAAAAAAGGAAATTATCGATACCGGGAAATTAGGAAAAATCTCCCATGCTGAAGTTTGCTGCTATTATCATATGCGTAATAATAGTAATCCAGATGTAATCCCGGTGCCCGATAATTTGAATTACGATCTCTGGGCTGGCCCTGCGCCTATGCTTCCTTATAGGGGAATTTTGCACCGTGGCTGGCGAGCTTTTATGGAATACGGAAATGGCATTGTAGGCGATATGTGTGTCCACATGCTGGATGCGGTACGCTGGATGCTAGATTTGGGATGGCCTATACAAGTGACTTCTACCGGTGGGATTTATGTACAGAAAGATAGCGTGGCTAATATTTCAGATACGCAAACTGCCCTTTTTGAATTTGACGAGTTGAATGTAGTCTGGCAGCATCGCACCTGGGGTAATCCCGTGGACAAAGATTATCCTTGGGCTTTTAAAATCTACGGGGAAAATGGGATGCTGGCAGGAAGCCCGATGCGAGCTGATTTTTATCCTGAAGGAAGAAATAATGGAGAGCCGATCCACTACCCTGTAGTTTTGGAAAAGGAACAATTTCCTGAAGATGTTACCGAAAAAGACAATGAAGTTCACGCTGCACCTGCTACGCGTGAGCAAATGAAAGACTGGCTTAAGGCCATAGAAAATGACACTTTGCCTGTTGCAGACGTTTTGGAAGGTCATATTTCTACTGCCTCCTGTATTTTGGCAAATATGTCAATGGAACTAGACGGAAGACCACTTCGCTACAATCCAAAAACGATGACAGTTGAAGGTGATGAGGAAGCTACGGCACTTTTGAGAAGACCGTATCGTGATGGCTATGCTCATCCTGAGCCGAATCTAATTTGAAATTTCAAATCTCAAATTTCAAATTTTAGTTGCTAAGGCTTTGTGTTTTTGTATCTTAAGAGACACAATAAACCTCAAATCCTCACTTTATGAATTCATTTAATCGAAGAGATTTTCTCAAAGGCTCTTCCGCTTTAGCTACTTTGGCAAGTTTTGGACTTTTAGGAATGGACTTCAAGGACCGAGAAGGACCACTTCAGGTTGCTCTAATTGGAGCTGGTTGGTATGGAAAATCAGATCTATTTCGCCTAATCCAAGTAGCAGATGTCAATGTAGTCGCACTTTGTGATCCAGACAAAAACATGCTAAAAGCTGCTGGAGATATGGTAGCAACCCGCCAAAAGTCAGGTGCTGTTCCTAAACTTTATGAAGACTACAAAGAACTTTTGGCAAAAGAAAAATTAGAATATGTACTCATTGGCTCGCCAGATCACTGGCATGCCCTGCAAGCAATAGATAGCTTGAAGGCTGGGGCACATGTGTATTTGCAAAAGCCAATTTCTGTAGATGTGATCGAAGGTGAGGCCATCATAGCAGCTGCGCGCAAATACAATAAAAAAGTGCAGGTTGGAACCCAACGAAAAAGTACGCCACACTTGATTGATGCAAAGGAACAGATTATTGATTCAGGGAAACTGGGCAAAATTTCTCATGTAGAAATCTGCTGTTATTACCATATGCGTGCAAACGGTAACCCTCCGGTTGAGCCCGTTCCAGACTTTTTCAATTATGACCTGTGGACTGGTCCTGCACCCCTTCGTCCATATGATGGATTACCTCACAAGCGTTGGTGGAGAACATTTATAGAATATGGAAATGGAATCACCGGTGATATGTGTGTCCATATGCTGGACACCGTTAGATGGATGTTGAAGTTGGGTTGGCCCACACAGATCACTTCGACTGGCGGGATCTATGTGCAAAAAGATGGAAAGTCAAATATTTCAGATACGCAATCCGCGATTTTTGAATATCCAGAGCTCAATGTGGTCTGGCAGCATAGAACCTGGGGAAATCCTGAGGACGCGGAATATCCTTGGGCATTTAAGATTTTTGGAGACAAAGGAATGCTGGCCGGAAGTACCATGCAGGCAGATTACACGCCATTGGATAAAGATGAAAAGCCAATCCATTTTGAATGTCTTTTCGAAAGAGAGAAATATCCAGAAGATCTAACTGAGCCAGATATAGAATTGAATGCTGCTCCAGCGACCCGACTTCATATGCAGAATTGGCTGAAAGCAATTGAGACGGATATACTTCCTATTGCAGATATAGAACAAGGGCATATTTCTACGGCTTCGTGCATTTTGGCAAATATATCGATGGATCTTGGTGGTAGAACGCTCAAATACGATCCAAAGACTATGACTGTAATTGGTGACAAGGAAGCTACTGCTCGGTTGAAAAGACCTTACAGAAAAGGCTTTGTGCATCCAGAGCCAAAAAGTGTTTAGGTAACTGATCAATTTGTAAATCATCAAAACCGACTTCTTTACTCAAAAGGTCGGTTTTGTTACTTTTATAGGTAAGTAAACTTTCTACCAAAATGATTAACATCATCCCCGCCAAATCCGAAGACCTGATCCACGTCCAATCCATCGCTCACCGTACCTGGCCAGATACTTTTGGAGCTATTCTTAGCCCTGCACAAATTGATTACATGCTGAATTGGTTCTACGATATCAATCATTTGAAAGAGCAAATTGGACAAGGCCATATTTTCTTACTTGCCAATGAAGGTGGGGAAAAACTTGGCTTTACTGGTATAGAAATCAACAATGTGCCGGGAAAGACCAAAATCCACAAGATCTATATTCTGCCTACAGCTCAGGGAAAAGGAATTGGGAAGAAATTAATTCAGGCTATCAAAGCTATAGCCTTAGAAAATGAGCAAACGAGTCTGCTACTAAATGTAAACAAGTACAATACGGGTGCTATTGAATTTTACGAGTACTTGGGTTTTGTAAATATCAAAGAGGAAGTCATAGATATAGGAAGTGGTTATGTGATGGATGATTATGTGTTTGAGTTGAAGCTTTGAGTAACCTTTGAGGTCTTTATTTGACCTCGAAGGTTTAAAATAAAAACTTAAACCTTCGAGGAGATTTCTCAGTCGTTCCTCCTTCGAAATGACACCTCAAAGGTTATTCAGAATAGTCTCCCAAAGGACCAGCCCATTGGCTGGAGCTGGTGGGAGCTTTTCAAATTTATCCGAAGTCTCGAATCGAGTTTCAATTTCCGACAAATCCATTTCACCCTTTCCTATCTGCCAAACAGCAGACATCATCATACGCACTTGATGATGAAGAAAACCAGAGCCAGTGATCTCGAAGTAATAAATATCCTGCGGAAAAAACTGTCCTAGAAATTCATTGGAAGTGTAAATCCCAGAAGAAAGAACTTCTCGGACATAGTCAGTTTTGTTTTCTGAAGGTTTGCAAAAGCCTTTAAAATCATGCTTCCCTTTAAACAATTGGCAAGCTTCTTTCATCGCTTCCCAATTCAGATTCTCCTTTATATTGACTAGAAAAGCTGAAGCGAAAGGATGGAAATCTATTGAGTTAGAAAAATAATAGCGGTAAGTTTTCTGCTTTACGGATTGGATCAAATTAAAATTGGTGGCGACTTCCTGCACGGAATTCAACTGAATATCCTGCGGCAAGTGATCATTCAATTCGGGTAAGAGTGAATTCATTTCAACTTTTTCCCGAAGGAAAATCTGCACATACCCTCCAACACAGGAAACTCCAGAGTCTGTTCTGCTTGATCCAATCAGAGAAAAATCTTCATGTCCTAACACATGTCTAATCACCCGCTCCAACCTACGCTGAACGGTTGGCTGATTGGGCTGAGGAGCCCAACCTTTGTATCGAGCGCCGAAATAGGAAATGGAAAAAAGATAGGAATATGGTCGGGATTGCACAGGATATGCTACTTTAAATCCCAATGTACGCATAGTAGGAACATACTAAAGAATTAACAGATTAAATTCATTTATCTGCCACTCCAAGATCTAACACAATCGCTGGGTGTTCCAAATTGTGATGGAATACACCCAAAACTCCAGGAGTAATATAAAACCCCAGTTCTATTGGGGATTTAGACTTCTGCATAGGAATATGAAAAAAAGAATCTCTTTGATCTAAAAGATCAAAAACTACAAATATGCTATCAAATTGAGATGGGACAGAAATTCCTTCTGGAAAGTCCACCGTAAACCATCCCGAGCTTTTAACTTCTTCCACAATCGGTGCAGCTGCCAACTCAACAAAATCATTAATTGGATAATTCTTACCCGGATTCAATTTCTCATTGCTAGTAGAAGCCAAAATCCTGATCGACACCAGTGCCGATTCCTTCAATACATCAGATATCAAAAAACTAAGTTTATATAAATCTCTATCCCTTTTCCTCGGCAAATCAATAAAAGCTGTATATCTAAAGCTACCTTGAGTATTATACGCTCGAATAGGCTGTTTAGAATCGTATATTTCATCCTCTTTCGAACCGATTTGGATTAATTTATAATGAGCTGAGGACACAATAATTTCTGGTAAATCATATGTTTTGGTATTCAGGAAAATAGTTTCTGATACCTGCAATGATTCCCTATCAATTATAGTATCATTGATCGAATAACCTGAAATAAGCACAGCATCCCAATCATTCAGTGAATAAGAAGGAACCTTAACATTCCCAGCTTTGTCAGAAGAATATACCTTGGACGAAGGAAGTATTTCAAATTTAAGATAGGGTATGGGATCTTTATTGATTGCATCTCTTAATTCCCACTGTACAGAACCTTGGGCAGACAGATTAAATACCTGAAATGCTGTCATCAGAAATACTATCGCGGAAACTCTCTTCAATGTTTCAGTTTTTAGGCACATAGCTTACTAAAATTGGGTACTCTGTAGCTTGAATCTTAATTCCTAAATTCAACAATGAGGAAGGATCAACCTCCTCGGGTAAAAGTACCGTCTGAAATTCTCCTCTCCGGACACTTAATGGTCTCATAATCACATAATCAAAGTGAGAATCCGGACTATACCTCAAAGTTTCTCCAGAATTCAAATCAACCAACCCCAACTCTACATTCTCTATATTCTCATTGAAAAAATTGAAAGCAACAAAGTTCTCGTTCTTTAATATATTATGAGCAGCAAAATAATAGGCACCAGAACTTAAAATATCATAGAAATCATTGGCGTCACTTGTTTCAAGGACTGTAGTGGGAATGCTCTTTGAACCAAAGTCTATTCGAAACTCCAAGGCCAATGCATTGTTTCTTATTTTATAAACTTGCTCTGTAAATGCTTGGGTCAAATATCCTTGTCCCAACAAATCTGTTGATATTGCTTGTGGGATATAACCTTCTATCACTCCTGGTGATTGCGGAAAATGATCGAAGGAATCAGTCGAAGCTTGATAAAAGATATATCCTGTTTTTTCTTGAGAATCTGAAATCAAAAGTAGTTGATCATCTGTAAGTCCTAATCCCCCAACCAATAAAAAATCTAGCTTGGTTTCTGATATATAGTTCAATGTTCTCAAATCATAATAAATCAGCTTAGACTGATTTCTATCATACAGAACCACACTAGTGCCTGTCATTGTGAAGAATTCAATTTCAATATATTCCCCAGGACCATTTCCCAATTTTGAAAGCTGGCGAGTAAAATGACCCAGTGAATCAAAAAACAAAATTGAATTATTCAACCCATTCTCTAAGACAATAATTTCGTCGTTGGTATATTGAACATCCTGAATTATTCCAAAGTTTATTGAGTCTGGAATACTAAGTGGGACAAATGATTTAACCTCAAAAATTTGAGACAAGTCATTTGATCCTATATTTGCATCATAAAATTCAATTACGTTTTGGCTACCACCTTTGCAAGCACAAATCAACACCACTACTAAAAAATAATAATATTTCATATTTGGAATAGAATTTAAGGCAGGGGATTTCCCCCGCCTAATAATTTTTAGATGCTAATATCAGGAGGTTGAGGCCCAGTACATCTCAGTAGGCATGTTTCACCCGGACTCACCTTACAATTAGTACTAAACCACTTTTTCTTATAATCGATAATAGCATTTCCACATGGCACTGTGGTTTGTGCATTTAATTGCTGTAAACTTAGCAGCGCGAAACTACTAATCAACAGAAATGCAATGAAAAGAGAAATCTTTGTTTTCATAATGACCTAAAATTTGAAGTTTGAAAATATCACAAAGTACTTTGAAAAGATTGTCTGACAACTAAAAATACCCCCCCGAATTAAAAAACAAATTAAATGAAGAAAAAAACTTACTTATCTCTAAAATCCATAAAAAAACCACCCCATTCCTGAGGTGGTTTCTTGTTGGACTTTGAGTAATTATAATTTCATTTATACTGATTTGAATCTAGCTTCTATAAGCTCAGGGTTCTGATTTGTATTGAAAACTGCCACAACATATACAGAATTATTATCCAGAAGGTAAAGAATAAAGAATGGAAATTTTTTAAGTGGATATCCCCTAACTCTATCGAAATACCTGATTTGATAGCCTTCTGGGGATTTAAGAATCACACCTTCCGCATACTTGAGTGAGCTCAGGAAATACTTACCTAATGAGGGACTTACTCTGTTATAGTAAATGAAGGCTGATCTGACATCATCTTCTGCTTAACTAGAATAGCTAATCGACCAAGACATTACTTGCTCTCAATTCTTGAAATCATTTCATCCCAAGTACTAAAAGACATTTTTCCAGAGTCAAACAATTCAAGCCTTTTTTTCAATTCTAACAGTTGCTCAGGAGTTAAATCAAAATTTGATTGTTCAAATTCACTGGCTACTGTATGCAAAATCTCCAACAGGTTTTCGTCTGCAGAATCGACTATGAGGTGGAGCTTTTCTTTAAGAATTGAGGTTTCCATAACATGAAAGATTATTAAATTTAACTCAATCAACATGTTTCTCCAATGTACGCATAAAAAAACCACCTCTCTCAAGGTGGTTTTAGGAAGTTCGAGATTACAAATCTCAAACAGCGTTTCTATTGACTTTCTATTACCCTAAAATCCTCTTCGCCAACCAATCGCCAACTTCAGAAGTTTTGTAGGATGTACCGCCATCAGCAATATCTTCGGTTACATATCCTTCATCAAGTGAAAGATTGACTACATCAGAAATTAGTTTAGCTTCTTCTTTCAGTTCAAATGCATAATCAAACATCATCGCAGCAGATAGAACTGTGGCCAATGGGTTTGCAATGTCTTTTCCAGCGGCTTGTGGATAAGAACCGTGAATTGGTTCGAACAATTTGATGGAAGTTCCCAAAGAAGCAGATGGCATTAAGCCCATAGAACCTGAAATTACCGAAGCCTCATCTGTTAAGATATCGCCAAATAAATTTTCAGTAATCAAGACATCGTATGCTTTTGGCCATTGAATCAATCGCATCGCTACTGCATCTACGAATTCATATTCTACTTTCACATCTGGATATTCCGGAGCAAGTTCTTGTACGGTTTCTCTCCAAAGTCTAGAAGTAGCCATCACATTTGCCTTATCCACGCAAGTCAGGAGTTTTCTTCTTTTTTGCGCAGCTTCGAAACCCATTCTCGCCAAACGTACAATCTCATGCTTGCTATACACATTGGTATCAAAAGCTTTGGTTCCTTGCTCATTTCTTCCTCTTGGCTCGCCGAAGTAGATCCCGCCAGTCAATTCTCTGAAGAAAACAAAGTCAACCCCATCTACACGATCCAATTTCAAGGGAGATTTGTGCACCAAAGAAGGGAAGGTGAATGTAGGACGAACATTGGCAAACAAGCCTAATTTCTGACGCATCAATAGCAAGCCTTGCTCTGGACGAACCTTAGCTTTCGGATCATTGTCATACTTAGGATCACCGATTGCTCCGAAAAGCACTGCATCTGATGCAGCAGCTACTTCGTGAGTTGAATCTGGATAAGGTTCACCGGTCGCATCAATTGCTGCGGCTCCTACTACTGCTTCTGTAAAAGTGATTTTGTGTCCGAATTTCTGGCCAATAGCTTTCACTACTTTCACAGCCTGGTCGATTACTTCAGGTCCGATGCCATCACCCGGCAACAGCGCGATATTCATTTCCATAAAACTTGGATTCTTCTTTCGTTGGTGTTTGATTGAATGATTCGACGATGTTCAGCATTTTCTCTGTGGCCATCATCGCAGCCACTGTTTGATCGGGATCTAGCCCTTTCGTTTTAAATATTTTTCCATAATCCCAAGTCACAACTGTCTCCACAAAAGCATCTGTTTTGCCTCCAGGAGGAATCGAAACGTGGTAATCGATCAACTTGGGAAGTTGTCTTTTTCGGGATTTGTAAATTTCTTTTACTGCACGCATAAATGCATCATATTGCCCATCTCCAGATGCATGTGCGTCATATGATTTTCCGTAAATGTTTAAGCGAAGTTGCACAGAAGGTTTTAGACCTTGAGAATGGGTCATATGGTAGCCTTCGATGAAAATATTTTTGGAAATAGAGTTATTCTGCAACACATCGGAAATGATGTAAGGCAGATCTTCCGTAGTGACCCGCTCTTTTTTATCACCAAGTTCGATGATTCGCTGAGTCACTTTCGTCAGTTCCTCTTTTTCTAAAGAAATCCCCAACTCTTCCAAATTCTTTAGAATATTGGCTTTGCCGGAAGTTTTGCCAAGGGCATATTTCCGCTGGCGACCAAATCGCTCTGGAAGCAAATCGTTGAAATAGAGATTCTTTTTATTGTCCCCGTCAGCGTGAATTCCTGCAGTTTGAGTAAAGACATTTTCGCCAACTACAGGCTTATTTGCAGGAATATGCTGTCCGGAAAACTGCTCTACCAACTTACTTACTCGGTAGATTTTCTGCTCCTGCACATTGATCTGAAGATCAGTGAAATCTTTGATCACTGCGATCACTGACTCCAATGGAGCATTTCCAGCTCTTTCTCCAAGCCCATTGATCGTAGTATGAATTCCAGAAGCTCCGTACATGATGGCTTCCATGACGTTGGCTACAGAAAGATCGTAGTCATTATGCGCATGGAAATCAAAATGGGCGTTCGGGAATTTGGTAGATATTTGGATGAAAAATGCCTTTGTCTCTTCCGGAGAAAGCAGTCCCAACGTATCTGGAAGCATAATTCTCTTCACAGGAAGAGTCGTCAGAAATCCGATCAAGGCTAACGTGTATTCCTGAGAATTCCGCATACCATTCGACCAATCTTCCAGATACACATTTACATCAATCCCATTTTCCTGAGCATATTCAATGCTCTTTTGGATGTCTGCAAAATGCTCATCCTGAGTTTTTTTCAATTGATGCACAAGGTGATTAAGGGAACCTTTTGTAAGCAGATTCATCACTTTGGCACCAGCCTTCAACAGCCAATCCACCGAAGCGGGAGTATCCACAAAACCTAAAACCTCAACCCTATCCAGATAGCCTTTCTCAGCTGCCCAGTGTGTGATTTTTTGCACCCCTTCCAATTCCCCATCTGAAACTCTAGCTGAAGCAACCTCTATTCGATCTACCTTCAATTCATCCAGCAAAAGCTTAGCGATCTGCAGCTTTTCAGAAGGCAAGAAGGAAACGCTAGAGGTCTGTTCACCATCCCTCAGCGTAGTATCCATTATTTCAATGCGCTTCCCTGCGGCCATTTTCACTTATTTATTTGCAGCAAAAGCATCGATTTCGTCTGACATACTTAATAAGTAGTCGATATCGTCGAAGCCATTTTGCATGTTGTCTTTTTTGTATTCATTGATGTCAAAAGATTCGGATTCTCCAGTGGAGTCCAAAGTAATCTTCTGACTAGGAATGTCTACAGTAATCGTAGTTTCAGGATTTGCAGTGATGGTTTCCAGTAATTTATCGGCAAATTCCGGGGAAACTGTCACTGGCAAAACACCGATATTTAGACAGTTATTTTTGAAGATGTCGGCGAAAAAGCTTGAAACTACACATCTGAACCCGTAATCATACAATGCCCAAACAGCATGTTCCCGGCTGGATCCAGAACCGAAGTTCCTTCCTGAAACCAAGATTTTACCGCTGTAAGTAGGATCGTTCAGGACAAAATCCTTTTTAGGGTTGCCCTCCACATCATATCTCCAGTCACGGAAAAGATTGTCGCCGAAACCTTCACGCTCTGTAGCCTTTAGGAATCGAGCTGGGATGATCTGATCTGTATCCACATTGTCTGTCGGTAATGGAACCGCAGTGCTCGTGAGAACAGTAAATTTATCGTAAGCCATTTTTTAATTAGTTCAAAGGTTGGAAAGTTGGAAAGTTGAATGGTTTGCTCGGTGCAAACAGGTACTTCCCATTTCTGACTTCGTATTTTTAATTTTGAAAAACTTCTCTTGGATCGCAGATTTCACCGGCAATGGCTACTGCTGCTACTGTCAAAGGAGATGCGAGCATGGTTCTTGCCCCTGGTCCTTGACGACCTTCGAAGTTTCTATTAGAAGTAGAGACTGCATATTTTCCAGAAGGAATCTTGTCATCGTTCATGGCTAGGCAAGCAGAACAGCCTGGCTGACGTAGTTCGAATCCAGCTTCTTCCAAGATTTTAACCAAACCTTCTTCATGTGCCATTTTCTCAACTTCGCGAGAACCTGGAACGATCCAAGCGGTAATGTTATCTGCTTTTTTGTGTCCTTTTACATACGATGCCACAGAACGAATATCCTCGATGCGTCCATTGGTACAAGAACCTACGAATACGAAATCAACTTTTTTACCCTCGATAGCTTCACCTGGCTCAAAGCCCATGTAAGCCAAAGACTTCAGGTAAGAAGATTTATTGCTTCCTTCCATGCCTTCAGTGGTAGGAATATTTCCCTTCACTTTGATTCCCATACCCGGATTGGTACCGTAAGTGATCATCGGTTCGATATCCGCAGCATCGAAGTGATATTCCTTATCGAAAACCGCACCTTCGTCTGTTTTCAGAGTTTTCCAGTGAGCAACAGCTTTGTCCCAATCTTCGCCTTTTGGAGCGTATTCTTTCCCTTTCAAGTATTCGAAAGTAGTTTCATCAGGAGCAATCAAACCTCCACGAGCACCCATTTCGATAGACATGTTACACACCGTCATTCTAGCTTCCATAGAAAGACTTTGGATAGCAGATCCTGCATACTCCACAAAGTATCCAGTGGCACCTGCAGCTGAAATCTGCGCGATGACATAGAGTATCAAGTCTTTGGAAGTTACGCCAGGTCCAGCTACGCCATCGATCGTGATTCTCATTTTCTTAGCCTTGGACTGCATGATACATTGCGTAGCCAAAACCATTTCTACCTCGGAAGTACCGATCCCGAAAGCAATTGCTCCGAAAGCGCCGTGGGTAGAAGTATGGCTATCACCACACACGATAGTCATTCCTGGCTGAGTGATACCCAATTCTGGACCAATCACGTGAACAATCCCATGATGAGCAGAACCCAAATCGTGTAGTTCGATGCCGTATTTGGCACAGTTCTCACGAAGTCTTTCTACCTGCATGCGTGAAAGCTTATCCTTAATTGTTTTATCCTGATCGACCGTAGGTACGTTGTGATCAGGTGTTGCAACTGTTCTACTTGGGTTTTTCACCCCTATTCCACGCTTTTCCAAATTTAGAAAAGCGACTGGAGAAGTTACTTCATGGATAAAATGCTTATCGATGAAGAATACATCTGGACCAGCTGGAACGGATTTCACTACGTGAGCATCCCAGATTTTATCAAATAATGTTGTCTTTTCCATAATTATGCGGTCGCGTATTCTTTGACCGGTATTTTATTGAGCGCATCGACAAAAGCCTGAGCTGATGCCAAAACGATGTCTGTATGTGAAGCAAAACCATAGTATGGCTTGTCTCCTTTGATTAATCTCATGTGAACTTTTGCCACATCATCACTACCGTGAGTGATGGCTTGGATTAGGAATTCTTCCAATTCCACGGCTGGTTTAGCTATTTTGTCAATAGCTTTCAGAACTGCATCTACAGGGCCATTTCCGCTTGCAGTAGAAGTATGGGATTCGTCCCCGATTTTCATTTCCACCTGAGCTTGAATTGAGCCATTGGATGAATAAGTGACTTTACCCAATTCAATAAAACTGGAATCAGTCACAAACTTACCAACCAAGCCCATCAGGTCTTTGCGACCGATATCACGCTTACTATCTGCCAAAATCAAGAACTCTTCGTAAACCTCACGAAGTGCTTCCCCTTCCAATTCTACTCCCAAAGCATCCAAGTGATGCTTCAAAGCAGCTCTTCCGGATCTTGCTGTCAAGACGATAGTGGACTCACCGACACCCACATCTTTAGGATCAATGATTTCGTAATTTTCTCTGTGCTTCAAGACACCATCCTGGTGAATTCCAGATGAATGCGCAAATGCATTTCTGCCTACAATAGCCTTATTTGGCTGGACTGGCATATTCATCAATTTGGAAATCAGACGGCTTGTATTGTAAATTCTTGGAGTGACAATTTCAGTGTGTACAGGAATAGATTTGTGGCATTTGATTGCCATCACTACTTCTTCCAAAGAAGTATTTCCCGCACGCTCACCAATACCATTGATAGTTACTTCCACCTGACGCGCTCCATGCTGAACACCTGAAACAGTGTTAGCAGTAGCCATACCAAGGTCATTGTGACAATGTGTAGCAATAATTGCTTTATCAATATTTGGCACATTATTCTTCAAACTAGCGATAATAGCACCGTATTGCTCTGGTAGGGTATATCCTGTAGTATCAGGAATATTCACCACTGTAGCTCCTGCTTTGATCACCTCCTCGATTATTTTATTCAAGAAATCAGGGTCAGCTCTACCGGCATCTTCAGCGTAAAACTCCACATCGTCTACAAACCTTCTAGCAAACTTCACTGCAGCTACACCCCGAGCAATAATATCCTCGGGAGTGGAGCGCAGTTTATATTGAATGTGGTATGGTGAAACACCTATACCCGTGTGAATACGACCTTTTTTAGCGAATTTGAGGGACTGAGCCGCTACTTCAATATCCTTTTCTACAGCTCTGGAGAGGGCACAGATAATCGGGTTAGAAACTGCCTTTGAAATCTCAAGTACAGAATTGAAATCTCCTGGACTTGAAATTGGAAAGCCGGCTTCGATAATATCTACACCTAGTTCTTCCAGCGCTTTTGCTACCACAATTTTCTCCTGGGTATTCAGCTGACACCCGGGTACTTGCTCCCCATCTCTCAGGGTAGTGTCAAATATCCATAGCTTCTCACTCATAATTCTTGGGGGTTTTGTATTAGTTATTTTCTGGTCTCAACTGACGGACGACAGCACCTGCCTGCCACATTTCAGAATCTCTCAATTCTTTCAATTCAGCTTCCAGTTTTACTCGGTAATCTTCTTTAGAGTTAGAGTCAATAGACTTCTGAGCCTCTTGACCAGTTTTTACACTGTTATATAGTTCTTCAAATACAGGCTTAGTAGCATCTCTGAAAGGCTTCCACCAATCCAAAGCACCTCTTTGAGCTGTAGTAGAGCAGTTAGCATACATCCAGTCCATTCCGTTTTCAGCTACCAGTGGCATCAATGACTGCGTCAATTCTTCCACAGTTTCGTTGAATGCTTCAGAAGGAGTGTGACCATTTGATCTCAACACTTCGTACTGAGCTGCAAATATACCCTGAATTGCTCCCATTAGCGTACCTCTTTCGCCAGTCAAATCAGAAGTTACTTCACGATAAAAGTCCGTTTCGAACAAATATCCTGATCCTACACCGATACCAAGTGCAACAACACGATCTTTCGCTTTGCCAGTTCCATCTTGATAAATTGCATAGGATGAGTTCAAGCCTCTACCTTCCACAAACATTCTTCTCAAAGAAGTACCGGATCCTTTAGGTGCTACCAAGATCACGTCTACGTCAGCAGGAGGAACGATACCAGTTTTGTCTTTGTAAGTCACACCGAAGCCGTGAGAGAAATACAACGCTTTGCCTGGAGTAAGGTGTTTCTTTACTGTTGGCCAAAGAGCAATCTGCCCTGCATCAGAAAGTAGAAACTGAAGGATAGTGCCTTTTTCGCATGCTTCTTCCAATTCGAAAAGTGTTTCGCCAGGAACCCAGCCATCAGCTACGGCTTTGTCCCAAGTCTTGGAGCCTTTACGCTGACCTACAATCACGTTGAAACCGTTGTCTTTCAAGTTAAGTGCCTGACCTGGACCTTGTACACCGTAACCCAAAACCGCGATCACTTCGTCTTTGAGTACTTCTCTTGCTTTTTCCAGTGGAAATTCTTCCCTAGTTACTACGTTTTCTTCTGTTGAGCCGAATTTTAATTTCATCTGTTTTTTTATTTATTACTAGTGTTTAATAGGTTCCAGAGGAAGCCTTTTTATTGGTTTATTATTATTTGACAAAACTGTCAATTGTGAGCATTCTCTTTGCTATAGCGACCCTACCTGATCTTGCAAATTCCAGAAGACCATAACCTTTTAAGATCTCAAGTAACTCCTGCGTCTGTTCCTTGTGACCGGTTAGTTCCAACACTACAAAGTCTGGTTCTGCAGCGATGATTTTTGCATTGTGCTGACGAATAATCGTTTCCAATCCACCATCCAACCTCGATACAGGAATCTTATATAAAGCGATCTCCTGATATACAACGCTTTCATCTTCATGGTAAAATGCCTTGATCACATCGATGATTTTCTCAATCTGATTGACCAGCTGGACTACCGTGTCTTCAGATGCAGTCACCTCGATTGTGATTCTGTGAATCCCTTCCAAGCGGCTTTCAGAGGCCGTAAGTGCATCGATATTAATACCTCTACGGGTAAAAATAATGGTGATGCGGTTAAGAATACCGATGAAATTCTCGGTAATAACGAATATGGTATATCGTTTCATTTAGGGTTGGTTTAGCTAAGTCTAACCTCTTCCACTGAACAGCCAGTGGCAATCATTGGGAATACATTGTCTTCTTTTTCCACCACTACTTCGAGGAAATAAGGTCCATCGTGAATCAGCATATCTTCAATCGCTTCCTGCAAATCACCTCGCTCGGTGACTTTTTGAGCTTGAATATTATATGCCTCAGCTATTTTGATAAAATCAGGATTGTCAAGTTCGGTAAATGAATAGCGTTTGTCAAAGAACATTTGCTGCCACTGTCTCACCATTCCAAGGAAATTATTGTTAAGTAACACAATTTTCACTGGAGCCTTGGTCTGCATAATGGTACCCAATTCCTGGATCGTCATCTGAATACCACCATCTCCTACTACACAGATTACCTGCCTGGAGAAATCATACATCTGAGCTCCCAGAGCTGCCGGAAGTGCAAAACCCATAGTTCCTAAGCCACCAGAAGTCACTTGTGTTCGTGGTTTCTTGTAATTGAAATATCTCCAAGATATCATTTGGTGCTGGCCTACGTCAGTTACTAGGATCGCATCATCAGCTTTGTATTTATTAACCTGATGTATTACTTCACCCATGGTCAATCCAGGCTTGGTCGGTGTCAAATCAGGATCGATGACTGTTGCTTTCTCCTGATCCGCCAATTCTTTGAATTTCGCCATCCAATCCGGATAGGTATTTTTCTTAACAGCTTCAGTTAATAACGCCAAGCTATCCTTACAGCTGCCTAGTACAGCAACTTCACATTTTACATTTTTATTGATTTCTGCCGGATCAAGTTCCAAATGGATCACTTTAGCTTGCTTCGCGTATCGCTTCAAATCTCCAGTTACCCGGTCATCGAATCTCATTCCCACCGCGATCAACACGTCGCACTGATTTGTCAATAAATTTGGCGCATAATTCCCATGCATACCAAGTTTACCTACATAGTTGGGATGATCTTCTGACAAAGCTCCAGAACCTAAAAGTGTACAAGCAGCAGGAATACCTGATTTCTCCAAAAAGGCTTTCAATTCTGCTTCAGCTTGACCCAAGACAACTCCCTGACCAAAAAGCACATAAGGTCTTTTGGCCATATTGATCAAGAAAGAAGCTTCCTGAATCGCAGTTTTCTCTACTGGGATATGAGTTTTGTAAGATCTGAATCCAAGACACTTGCTGTAATTGAATTCACCGAAGTTTGTCTGTGCATCCTTTGTGATATCAATCAAAACTGGCCCTGGCCTTCCTGATTTAGCAATATAAAAGCCTTTCGCGATAGCTGGAGCGATATCTTCAACTCTTCTCACTTGGATGTTCCATTTAGTTCCAGGCATGGAAATTCCTACTACATCAGTCTCCTGAAAAGCATCTGTTCCTAACAAATGTGAAGCAACCTGACCGGTAATACATACCAAAGGAGTACTATCGATCTGTGCATCTGCCAGACCAGTAATCAAATTCGTAGCACCAGGGCCTGATGTAGCTATACAGACGCCGACTTTGCCAGAGACTCTGGCATAACCTTGAGCTGCATGGATCGCGCCTTGTTCGTGGCGGGTGAGTACATGCCTCAGCTCATCATGATAATCATGTAATGCGTCGTAAACGGGCATGATTGCCCCTCCGGGATACCCGAAGATTATTTCCGCATTCTCGGCAATGAGTGACCTAACAACGATGTCAGCTCCTCTTATCATTGATTCCTTCATGGGCTTAGAATTTGTCTGTAACGCATCCTTCAGATGCGGTTGAAACTAGTTTGTTGTATTTCTTTAATGTTCCCTGTAATTCAGGCATCTCTTTCTGCTTCCAGGATTTTTTTCTCTCTGCTAATTCTTCATCAGAAACAGCGACGCTGAGCTTGAGCCCGTCTGCGTCAATTGTAATAATATCTCCATTTTGGACGAGTCCAATTGGACCACCTGACCACGCTTCTGGAGTCACGTGTCCGACGACAAAACCGTGCGTACCTCCTGAGAATCTTCCGTCTGTGATCAGCGCCACATCCGATCCCAAACCAGCTCCAATAATCATGGAAGTTGGTTTCAGCATTTCAGGCATTCCGGGCCCACCCTTTGGACCAATATTTCTAATGACGAGCACTTCACCTTTTTGAACTGCATGATCACGAATCGCATCATTTGCTTCTTGCTCAGAATCAAACACGTGCGCAGGGCCGGTAAATGAACTTCCTTCTTTTCCTGTGATTTTTGCTACAGCTCCTTCTGGCGCCAAATTTCCATCAAGTATGCAAAGGTGCCCAGTTGCTTTTATAGGAGTTTCCAAAGGATGAATCACATTCACCATAGAAACGGTTACGGGTTCGATATCTTTTAAATTTTCAGCTACAGTTTCTCCAGTCACCGTAAGGCAATCGCCATGAATGAAGCCGTTTTGCAACATGTACTTCATAAATGCAGGAACTCCACCTTGCTCATGAAGATCTTCCATCATGAATTTACCTGATGGCTTGAAGTCACCGATCATTGGAGTCTTAGCATTGATCGCTTTGAAGTCCTCAATCGTAAAGTCAACGCCAGCAGTTCTCGCTATCGCAATGATATGCATCACCGCATTGGTACTTCCACCCAGTGCAATTGCAACAGTGACAGCATTCTCTATACTTTTTCTGGTGACGATATCACTTGGTTTGATATCCTTTTCCAAAAGGATCCTCATGTATTTATTGACATCTCTGCATTCCTGAAGTTTCTCAGGAGAGTTTGCCGGATTGGATGCCGAATAAGGCAAAGACATTCCTAGCGCTTCGATGGCCGATGACATGGTATTGGCAGTGTACATTCCTCCACAAGCACCAGCACCCGGACAAGCATTACGGATTACGCCGTCATAATCTTCGTCCGAGATATTTCCGTTCACTCGTTTGCCAAAAGCTTCGAAAGCGGAAACGATATTCAGTTTTTCTCCTTTATAATTACCTGAAGCTATAGTGCCACCATACACCATAATAGAAGGTCTGTCTATACGAAGCATTCCCATCACAGCGCCTGGCATATTCTTGTCGCAACCAGCCACTGCCACACAGCCGTCGAAAGAGTGCCCAAGAATAAAAGACTCAATGGAATCCGCAATTATCTCCCTAGACACCAAGGAATAGCGCATTCCTAGCGTCCCCATAGAAGTTCCGTCAGAAATCCCAATGGTATTAAAAACCAAACCGGTCAGATCATGGTCTTGAGAAGACTCCTTGATCAGACCGGCAAAGTCGTTCAGGTGCATATTGCAGGGGTTACTTTCATAGCCACAACTGGCCACCCCTACAAAAGGCTGTTTCATCTTTTTATCACTCATCCCAGTGGCATACAACATTGCCATTCCTGCCGGATGCTCAGGATTGTCACTTATCTCCCAACTGTATTTTTTCAGGGTCATATTTTAACGGGTATAAAAAAAAGTGCCTCAGCTTAGTGAGGCACTTTAGATGTTTTTTATTTCATTATAAATAATAGTCTAGTGCCTCACATTAAAATCTAATGAGAATAATGACGCTTAGCAAAATGACTACTTTATACATACTATTTTTCGAGACTTCCCCCAACTCTATGTTGAAGTGTAGGACAAACTTAAAACCGAATTTTGAGACTTACAATATTTAATTTTACAATTTTCATCTATCCCAGTTGAAAAATGTATGCAAAATTTATTTTTTCAAAATATAAAATTTCAAAACCCTCACTTTGCCCCTGTATTTCAGCAAATGATTTGTTGAAAATTTCGATTTTCAAAATTTTGTACTGATTTCCGATTTCTTCAATATTTATCAAAAGTTATTCTCTTTTTTTTAATAAGAAAAATGATATATCATAATTACTTCAATAAATGCTAAATTTTTTACCGAATTCTCAATAAAGGAAAAGTCTTTACCCTCTGAAATTTATTCTAATTTTGACCAAACGTAAATTCCAATGATTTCATTTCCAAACGCTAAGATTAACCTAGGGCTTCACATTACCTCCAAAAGAAAAGATGGATACCATGATATTGAGACCTGTATGATCCCAATTCCGCTTTCTGATGCCCTGGAAATGATTATTGAAAATAAGAAAACAACTTTCGAAAGCTCTGGTCTCAACATTCCCGGCGAAACAAAGGATAATCTTATTCTCAAGGCCTATCAGCTATTAAAGAAGGACTTCCCTAATCTGCCTCACTTAAGTATTCATCTGCACAAAAATATCCCGATGGGAGCTGGCCTTGGGGGAGGATCTGCAGATGCAGCATTTGCTTTGACCTTAATGAATAATCTTTTTGATCTGATTCTTGATGATTTCTTTTTGGAAGAATATGCTGCGCAACTTGGAAGTGATTGTGCATTTTTCATTGAAAACACACCAAAAATTGCGACTGGGAGAGGCGAAATTCTGGAACCTATAGCGCTAAATTTGAAAGGAACTCATTTGGTTTTAATAAATCCTGGAATTCATATCGGCACCAAAGAAGCCTACGCTGGTGTCACTCCAAGTACACCAAAAGTGAAACTCGAAGAAGTTCTGGCTGATAAGAGACGATGGAAAGATGAACTTGTAAATGACTTTGAAGCGAGCATATTCCCCAATCATCCCGAAATTGCGAGGATAAAAGATAAACTGTATGAAAATGGGGCTTATTACGCAGCTATGTCCGGCTCAGGTTCTTCTGTTTTTGGCTTATTTGAGGAAAAACCAACTCAAATTGATTGGGACAACAAGCTCTTTGTATTTGAAAGTCAGCTGGTATAGCACTGTATTCTAAACAATTACGTCTTCGAAGCAAGTCAAAAACTAGACTCTATTAATCAAGTAAAGCGCTTCAATAAGGCTTTTTCAAAAGCTAAAAAGCAAGACCATAATAAAGCAAATTCTGATTTTAGTGATCAGGACTTTAAGAGAAAGCTATATGTTATCTCATTTGACCAAGCTACAGATCAAAAGAATGTGGTATCAATCGCGGATGAAGGTCTGGATAATTATCTAAGGCAAATAGATGATCCCGATGAATAATTCACCCCAGTGGCCGTACTGGTTTCCTCCTTTTATTCAAGTAATTCAGAACAGGGTAAGTAAGCACCGATACCAGGATTATCGCCGTCCCTACATAAAATTGAGGAGTCATTTTTTCGCTTTCCCCAAAAATCAATACAGCCAGAATAATACCGTAAACAGGTTCTAAGTTAACAGTCAAATTGATTGAAAAAACTGAAAGTCTCTTCATCAATTCTACAGAAACTGAGAATGCGTAAACGGTGCAAATTCCTCCTAGGATAAATAGCCAAAACCAATCGTAACCTACCCAAGTAAGCTGCAAACCTCCTTCTGTCATGAAGCTGGAATAGATCGGCATAAAGAGTAGTGTAAACAAGCAAGCACCTGCCATTTCGAAGAAAGTGATCTGATAAGGATTGTGCTTGTGGGCTAGCTTACCATTTAAGACTGAGAAAACAGCTGCCAAAAATGATGAGGCTAAAGCCATACTTAACCCAAGCCAATAACCTGTCTCGAAACTGAAAATCACCAACAGGCCAGAAATCACCATCAAACCGAGTCCTACTTCATACCATTTGATTTTAGTGCGATTGAACAAGGGTTCCACGAATGCAGTCCAAAGTGAAGTAGTCGCCATCCCAGCTAAGCATACTGAAGCTGTAGAAACACGAGCTGACCAGAAAAATAAAATCCAGTGCATCGCTATCACAAAGCCAACTCCAGTGACTTTTATCATATCAGGTAATGGCATCAGCAGATTTTTCTTTTTCAGTAAGAAAAGACCAGCGACACCTATAGAAGCAATCAAGGTTCTATAAAACACCAGCTCAATCGCAGGCAAGCTAATGAGTAAACCCAGAATAGCAGTAAAGCCCCAAATGAGTACTATCAAATGAAGCATCAAGTAATCCTTGATCGTTGCGTTCATCTAGCGGGGGACAGTCTTATAAAGCAGTAGACCTGTGGCTCCAAAAATGATATTAGGAAGCCAGACAGCGAAAATTGGATACGTTGCCCCATTTTCGGCAAAGGTCCGGGAAAGGATAAACAAAATGATGTATACAAATGCGAGCAAAAAACCCATAGCAATCTGAAAACCCGAACCTCCACGAGTTTTTCGGGCGGACATGATCACACCTATAAAGGTTAAGATTATCGCAGCAAAAGGAGACATGAATCGTACATATCGTTCAATTTTATAAAACCCGACATTATCCGCACCGCGTTCTTCCAAGATCTTAATTTGCCTTCCCAATTCAGGAAGTTTCAACGTCTCTTGATGTTTTTCCGGCAAGTTAAAATCCTCCGGACGAATGGAAAGTACCGTATCCAGAGCCTCTCCAGACGTGTAATCTTCGCCATGCTCATTGAGTACTCGGAGTTTCCACTTATTCAAAGTCCAAACCTGTTTGGCTGTATCCCACTCAATGTTATCTGCAGATAGCTTCGCTAGCATCTCTCCATCTTTGATCGTCTCCAAAGTAAAAAAATACCCTGTGTTTCCTGTTTTATAAAATCGGCTGATGTAGGCAAGGGAATTCGCTCCCACTTGAAGATGGACATTGGATTCGGAGGAGGTTACCTCTTTGTCTAGATAGTTCATCCTGAATTTGGTCACTCCTTCAGTCGCTCCTGGCAATACCCATCCATTTAATAAAAAACTAGCTCCACCAATCATGCTAGCAGCAAAAAGGAATGGCCTCAGCATCCTCATGAAACTCACACCGCTACTTAATATTGCGATTATTTCCGTTCTGCCGGCCATTTTGGAAGTGATGAAAATAACCGATATAAAAACTGTAATCGGGGTCAAGAGATTATTCAAATACAAGCCATAATTCGCCATGTACTTAAATATTTCTCTCGAAGGAACATCATTCCTGATGTAGGTGTCGTTCTTTTCGGTAAAATCTAAAACTAAGACAACAAGAACTAACATGACCACTACGAAAAAGTAGGTCTTGAGAAAATCCTTGATGATCAGTTTATCGAGTAGCTTCATGATTACAGTCTGGTGCTCACTTTTTTCACCATTTGATCTTTCCAAACGGCAAAATCACCTGCTAGGATATGTTCTCTAGCTTGGCCCACTAGCCAAAGATAAAAACTTAGGTTATGAATACTTGCAATTTGCGCAGCCAAAATCTCCTTGCTGATCGTCAAATGCCTTAAATAGGCTTTAGAATAGAAAGTACTTACATATCCGCCGATAGCTGGGTCTATTCCTGTGAAATCTTCCTTCCACTTTTCATTTCTGATATTGATGAATCCCTCTGAGGTGAAAAGCATGCCATTTCGTGCATTTCGTGTAGGCATCACACAATCAAACATGTCAACCCCAAGTGCAATGCATTCAAGAATATTTGCTGGAGTCCCAACTCCCATTAAGTAACGAGGTTTATCCTGAGGCAAAATATCTGTCACCAACTCAGTCATCTCGTACATCATTTCTGCAGGCTCCCCTACGGAAAGCCCGCCAATAGCATTTCCTTGCTGATTGGTAGAGGCAATGAATTCTGCACTTTGCTTACGCAAATCCTTGTATACTGAGCCTTGCACAATCGGAAAAAGCGCTTGACTATAACCATATTTCCCTTCAGTCTCATCAAATCTTTCAATGCAACGAGTCAACCAACGATGGGTCATCTCCATGGAATTTCGAGCATAGCCATATTCACATGGGTAAGGCGTACATTCATCAAACGCCATAACGATATCAGCACCTATAGTCCGTTGAATATCCATGACATTTTCTGGAGTGAAGTGATGCTTTGAGCCATCGATGTGTGATTTAAACATCACGCCATCTTCCTTGATTTTGCGGGTGCCGGATAGCGAAAAAACCTGATACCCTCCGCTATCTGTCAAGATTGGTTTCTGCCAGCCGTTGAATTTGTGCAACCCACCAGCCTTTTCCAGCACGTCGAGCCCCGGTCTCAGGTACAAATGATAGGTGTTTCCAAGGATGATTTGAGCTTTGATATCCTGATCCAATTCCCGCTGATGAACTGCCTTGACAGAACCAGCAGTCCCTACAGGCATAAAAATAGGTGTTTGAATCTCGCCATGGTCAGTTTTCACTACACCTGCTCTGGCTTTACTTTTGGAATCTTGATGGGCTAAGGTAAACTTCATATAGATAATTGGTTGCTGGTGAGACATTCTACATATTGTCCCGTTCAGCCTACAAAAATATACGCTTATTCTTAAACGGTTTGCTGAATTTGATTTTATATTTGCGCAGCAAAAGCGACCTATGGGCCTATTTTTACTTTGGTTTTTCTTCGGTGTTGGAATACTTATCCAAGCAAGTTACCTCTTGGTTATTTTTGGAAAAGCTGCCTTTTACTCTGGCAACAAGTCACAATCTACAGCTAAAAATGAAGAGGGAGTGACTGTAGTCATTTGTGCTCACAATGAGTTTTCAAACCTCAAAACCCTCATTCCTAAGCTCTTCGAACAGGACTACCCTGTATTCGATGTCATGATCGTGAACGACAGATCTTCGGATCGTACCAAAAGACTTTTGGAGAAAATGATGGAGAGTTATCCTAAACTTCGATCTGTCACCATCAAGTACACACCGCCTCACGTCACTGCCAAAAAATATGCCTTAACGCTCGGTATCAAAGTAGCCAAATATGACGTCCTACTTTTGACAGATGCAGATTGCCTACCAGAAACCGACCAATGGATCAGAAAAATGACTGATCCGGTGAGAAATCAAGACAAAACATTTGCTGTGGGATTTTCTGGATATGAACAAAAGCCAGGCTTTTTGAATAATTGGATTCAATTTGAAACTTTGCTTACAGGCCTTTACTACATTTCATTTGGACTTTGGAAAAAACCCTTTATGGCCATCGGTAGAAATCTCTGCTATCGTAAAAGCTTTTTCATGGAGGTGAAAGCTTTCAAAAACTTATGGCATATAGAAGGTGGTGATGACGACCTTTTTGTCAACCTCTACACAAATGGAAGAAATACAGAAATTGTATTGGATCCAGCAGCGAACACTATTTCTAAACCAAAAGAAAATCGAAAAGACTATTTTATCCAGAAGAAAAGACACCTTCATGCTGGCAAATATTACGATGCAGCAGATAAGAGAAAGATTGGATTATACTCCTTTTCCCATGCATTATTCTGGCTTAGCGGGTTTGGATTACTTATTTATGCCGGAATAGCTCAAAGCTGGGAACATTTTTCCGTTGTTTTCGGTATTATCCTATTAAGGTCTTTTCTTGTAACGCTAATATTCAAAGCTGCTGAGAAAAAGATCCAAGGAACTAAACCTCCGAAAAATATCTGGATGCTTGACTTCTTGTATTTAGGTTATTTTTGGATTTTAGGCACCATTTCCCACCAGGCAAAAGACATCCAATGGAAATAAACGAACGCGGTTTTTCTAAGAAAGCACTCGAGGACTTTGAGCTGATCGATCAGGCAGTAAATCATGAAGATCAGCAAGCCTTCGCCTCTTTGATGAAGCGCTATAAAAAGGCCGTTTATTACATGATATTGAAAATGATCCGAGATGCAGATGATGCAGAGGATCTTACGATGGAGGCTTTTGCCAAGGCATTCAAGAACCTGCATCGTTTCAAAAAAGACTACACGTTTTCTACATGGCTTTTTCGTATCGCTACCAATAATACCATTGATTTCATCCGGAAGAAAAAGCTCAAGACGATGAGTTTGAATACTACGATGTCTGATGATGGAGGAAATTCGGTTACTATCGACGTGGAAGACGATGACAATAATCCTCAGGACGAATTCATCCGTACCCAGCGGATCGAGATGGTTCGAATTTTTGTCGACAAACTACCTGCGAAATACCGCAAGCTTGTACAGCTACGCTATTTCGACGAGCTTTCGTATGAGGAAATCGCTCAGGAGCTTGAAAAACCACTTGGAACTGTGAAGGCACAACTTCATAGATCTAGAGAATTACTTTACGAAATTGCCTCAGGCAAAGAAAAACACATTTGATGAATTCAGGCACCCAGCTCATCCAGTCTTATTTCCCTGATCTTACAGAAGGTCAGCTTTCACAATTTGACAAACTTCAGGAGCTATATGAGGATTGGAATTCAAAAATCAACGTCATTTCCCGTAAGGACATGGAGCAATTCTATGTGCATCATGTCCTTCATTCCCTTGGGATAGTAAAGGTGATGCCTTTCGAGCCTGGGACGAAGATATTAGATATCGGTACTGGTGGTGGATTTCCAGGAATTCCTTTGGCGATTATGTTTCCTGAGACTCATTTTCATCTGGTAGATTCTATCGGGAAAAAGATCACTGTGGTCAAAGATGTGGTCAAACAATTGAAGCTGACAAACGTGGAAGCACAGCAAGCTAGAGCAGAGCAGCTTGTCCGTAAATATGACTTTGTAATCAGTCGGGCGGTTACCCGAATGATCAATTTTTACCCTTGGGTGAAAAACAAAATCCGTAAGGAAGATATCAACGAATATCCAAATGGAATTCTTTACTTGAAGGGGGGAGAAGTGGATGAGGAAATGGAAGAATTAGGGAAATCTTACGTGGTATATCACTTGGAAGACTACTTCAAAGAAGAATTTTTCGAGACCAAAAAAGTGATTTACATGCCTTGGGAGGATAAAAGGTAAATTGGTTGTTGGGTGCTGGAAGTCGGATGAACTATGAAAAAGCTCTCAATAATGCACTTTAGAAAATACACTTTTTTACAATAAATGTATCTTCAAAGATACAACTATCTGTATATATTGTATCTTTGAAGATACAATGAAAGAGCTAATTCGAAGATATCAAAGCTTAATTACGGGAATTGATCTGAAATTCGAGCGTTCCCTTTTGACTAAAATCAACTGGGATGCTCGTGCTATAGGTATAAAAGGTGCGCGTGGAACTGGAAAATCAACCCTATTGCTTCAGCACCTCAAGGCTTCAAATTATGGCGAAAAGGCTATATATTTCTCACTCGATGATCTGTATTTCAAAAACTCCACACTCCTAGAAACTGGGGAAAGCTTCTATAGAGCAGGTGGTAGAAAGCTTTTTTTAGATGAAGTTCACAAGTACCCCGACTGGCATCGGGAAGTGAAAAACTTATACGATTTCTACCCTGATCTTCAACTGGCCTTTTCAGGCTCATCGATTCTTGAACTTCAAAAATCGAGTGTTGATCTAAGTCGAAGAGTTCTTTTTTATGAGCTCACTGCTTTATCCTTCAGTGAATTTCTCAAATTAAAATATGGCTTTGATTTGCCTGCTTACACTTTCGAAGAAATCCAAAGCAACCATATAGAGATAGCAAGGAGCATAAAACAACTACTTGAATCTCCGCTCCCCTATTTCCAAGAATTCCTGTCATACGGATCCTATCCTTTTTTCAATGAAGGCCTTGAAGAATATAGCTACAGATTACAACAAATACTTAATTTCATAATCGATTATGATCTTCCTGAAGCAAAGGACATATCGGTCAGTACACAGAACAAACTAAAAAAACTTCTTTATGTGATTTCTGAATTGGTTCCTTTTACGCCAAATGTGTCTAAGCTCGCAACACAAATAGAAACAACACGTCCCATTCTACTTGAAATGCTTCATATATTGGAAGAAGCTAGGCTAATACGCAATCTAAGGTCTGCAACGAAAGGAATCAGTCTGATGAATAAGCCAGAAAAAATACTACTCTCAAATGCAAATCTAGTTAAATCACTATCCGAAAAGGGCTGGAACTCTGGAAACATCAGAGAAACCTTTGCACTCGATCAACTTCAGAATGCTGGCTTAACTATCACCCATCCTTCAAAAGGTGACTTTTTGCTTAATGAAGAAGTTCTATTAGAAATTGGAGGAAAAAACAAAGCTTTAACCCAAGTAGCTCACCATGAAAATCACTTCGTTTTTTCGGATGAATTAGAAATAGGCTGGGGAAAGCAGATCCCACTTTATTTGTTAGGGTTCTTATATTAAGAGTGAGCGTTTCGCTCCACTTTTTAGAAGATTAAGTTTTACAATTTCAAAATAGAGATTCAGCCTGACTCTAAAGAAGCAGTACATTTACTATATCCTGTGCTTTCCTTTGCGCAAACCTCCGTGTTCATCGTAGTATAAAAAACTTTCGCAAAATTCCCCGACAATTACCTCCGCTTCACTTGCCTCCTTTCGGAGATTAGCCCTAATTTGAAGTCTCAATTACCCAAGCTGTATGTATTTAATTTTTGATACGGAGACCACCGGTCTTCCTCGCGATTACAATGCTCCTATGTCCGATGTGGACAATTGGCCAAGACTGGTTCAGCTGGCCTGGCAACTGCATGATGCAAATGGAAATCTAATTTCAAATCATAATTACATCATCCGACCGGAAGGATTTACCATTCCTTACAATGCGGAAAAAGTCCATGGAATTTCTACCAAGCGCGCCTTAGCAGAGGGTCATGACCTGAAGCAAATCCTTGGGATTTTTGAAGGTGATGTGAAGCAAGCCAAGTATTTGGTTGGACACAATGTGGAGTTTGATGTCAATGTAACCGGTTCGGAATATTACCGCGCAGAAGCCACCATGCCGCTGACTGCGCAGCAACTTGATACAAAAGATATATCAACTGATTTCTGTGCACTTCCTGGCGGTCGAGGTGGCAAATATAAATGGCCAACACTTACTGAACTCCACCAAAAACTTTTCGGCAAAGGCTTCGGTGACGCACACGATGCTGCCTATGATGTGGATGCTACTGCACGCTGTTTCTTTGGGTTGATTAATCAAGGCGTCCAAGCTCCAGAAGCTGGAATTTCCATCGCTGAAGTCATCTACGAAGCTCCGAAATTAGAGGAAGCAAACTTTGCGCAAGCAAAAGACGCGCAAAAGGCTGCTGCTAAAGATGTCCTGAAGCAAGCCGGCAAAGCTGACATCTCGGACCTTACCGACATTCCATTCACACACTTGCATGTGCACAGTCAATACTCGGTACTTCAGGCAACTTGTGAGATTCCTGCGATGATAGCACGGGCAAAAGAGTTGGGAATGCCTGCAATTGCAATGACCGATCACGGAAATATGATGGGTGCTTTCCACTTTGTAAAAGAAGCGTTAGGCAAAGACATTAAACCAATTTTAGGTTGCGAATTCAACCTGTGTCGAGACAGAAAAAACAAATCAAATAAGGATGATGGCTATCAAACTGTCCTTCTTGCAAAAAATAAAGCAGGCTATCACAACTTGGCAAAACTAGCCTCCTACGCCAATATCGAAGGATTTTACTATTTACCCAGAATCGACAAGGAGCTTTTGGTCCAATACAAAGGAGACCTCATCGCAACAACCGGCGGGCTTTGGGGAGAGATTCCTTTTTTGATTTTGAACGTCGGCGAAACACAAGCTGAGGAAGCTTTCGTCTGGTATAAAGAGCAGTTTGGAGAAGACTTCTATGTGGAGCTCAATCGACATGGAATACCAGAAGAGGAAAAAGTGAATGAAGTGCTCTTGGAATTTGCGAAGAAGTATGACGTGAAGTATTTCGCAGCAAACAATTCCTATTACAGTGAAAAAACTGATGCAAAAGCGCACGATGTATTGCTTTGTGTGAAAGACGGTGAGCTTTACGACAAGCCAAAAAAATACATTGGAAAGCGTGGAAGAGAATTCCGCTATGGCTTCCCAAATGATGAATTCTACATCAAGACTCCCGATGAGATGAAAAAGCTCTTCGCGGATTTGCCGGAAGCCATCGAGTGTACCAATGAGATTACCGAGAAAATCGAAACCTATAAATTAGCCAGAGAAGTACTTCTTCCAGCTTTTGAGATCCCTGATGAATTCAAACATGCAGAAGATGAAGTGGACGGCGGAAAACGAGGAGAAAATGCCTTCTTAAGACATCTGACTTACGAAGGAGCAAAAAAACGCTACCCTGAAATCACACCAAAGATAACAGAACGTCTGGATTTTGAATTGGCGACAATTGAGAATACAGGATATCCAGGCTACTTCCTGATTGTTCAGGATTTTATTGTTGAGGCTAGAAAAATGGGTGTATCTGTAGGCCCTGGCCGTGGATCTGCAGCTGGTTCTGCTGTTGCTTATTGCACAGGTATCACTAACATAGACCCCATAGCATACAATCTACTTTTTGAGAGATTCCTGAATCCGGATCGAGTTTCGCTTCCCGATATTGATATTGACTTTGACGATGAAGGCCGGGGTTCCGTGATCGATTATGTGATCAAAAAATACGGTTCCAATCAAGTTGCACAAATCATCACCTATGGTACTATGGCAGCTAAGTCCGCCATCCGTGATACAGCACGAGTTTTAAATTTACCTCTTCCTGAAGCTGGAAGACTTGCCGGTTTGGTACCAGATATCAAGCTAAAAGCGCTGTTTGGCTTAGCTGGAAATCGGGCTGCACTTTCTGATAAGCTAAAAGGGCAAGGTGAAATGATCGCCAAAGCAGACGAATTGATCCGGATTTCCAAAGGACAGGATGATTCTGCGAAAACGATCAATCAGGCAACCATGCTCGAAGGTTCTGTTCGAAACCTTGGAATCCATGCCTGTGGTGTCATCATTACGCCCGCAGATATTACGAATTATGTACCGGTAGCACTAGCGAAGGATTCTGACATGGTTTGTACGCAGTTTGATAACTCCGTAGTAGAATCTGCAGGACTGTTGAAGATGGACTTTTTGGGTCTAAAAACCCTGACACTGATTAAAACCGCCGTTCGGATTGTAAAAGAACGTCACGGAATCGAGTTGGATGCGGACCATTTCCCAATTGACGATGCTAAAACCTACGAGCTTTTCCAACGTGGTGAAACCGTCGGTATTTTCCAGTATGAATCTGCCGGAATGCAGAAATACATGCGCGAACTAAAACCTACGGTTTTTGCAGATTTGATTGCTATGAATGCCTTGTATAGACCGGGGCCTTTGGCATATATCCCTTCTTTTATTAAAAGAAAGCATGGAACTGAAGCGATCGAATATGATCTGGACGACATGCAGGAATACTTGGAGGAAACATACGGAATTACAGTTTACCAAGAACAAGTGATGCTTTTGTCCCAAAAACTTGCTGGATTCACTAAAGGTGAGGCGGATGTTTTGCGTAAGGCGATGGGTAAAAAGCAGAAAGATGTACTCGACAAAATGAAACCGAAGTTTGTCGAGCAGGCTTCGGCAAAAGGTCATGATGCAAAGAAACTTTCAAAGATTTGGACTGACTGGGAAGCATTTGCATCCTATGCATTTAACAAATCCCACTCAACTTGCTATGCATGGATCGCTTATCAAACGGCGTATCTAAAAGCTCATTACCCAGCCGAATATCTTGCTTCCGTACTGAGCAACAACATGAATGACATCACTCAGGTGACGTTTTTCATGGAGGAATGTAAGCGTGCCGGAATCCCAGTTTTAGGGCCGGATGTGAATGAATCCAAAAATGGATTTACCGTAAACCAGGCTGGGGAAATCCGATTCGGAATGGCTGCAATCAAAGGGGCTGGCTCGGCAGCAGTCGATGCGATTATTGAAGAGCGAGAGAAAAACGGACCTTATAAAAACATCTTTGACTTTGCAAAGCGGGTAAGTTCCAAGGCTTTGAATAAGAAAACAATGGAAGCCCTAGCGATGGCTGGTGGATTTGATTGCTTTCCACAGCATCATAGAAGACAATATTTAGAAGCTGCAGATGGAGATTTGAATTTGATCGAGAAAGCGACAAAGTATGCTCAAAAAGTCCAGCAGGAAGAAGAAAGCAATCAGGTTAGTCTTTTCGGCGGAGGTGCAGGAAATATGGAAGTACCACTTCCAACCATTGCACCGATGGAGCCTTTTACCCAATTGCAGCAATTAAACATCGAAAAAGAAGTGGTTGGACTTTATATTTCTGGTCACCCACTCGACCAATTCCGATTGGAAATTGAGTCGTTCACCAATGCTTCTTTGCCTGATCTAAATGATTTGGAAAGTTTGAAAAGTAAAAGCGATATCAAATTGGCTGGATCAGTTTCAACATTTGCACACCGTACCACCAAAAATGGAAAGCCCTTTGGCACGCTAACTCTGGAAGATTATCAGGGAGCATTTACTTTTTTCCTATTTGGAGATGATTACGTGAGGTTCAAAGAATACTTTATGCCAGGCTGGTTTTTGTTCATCAGCGGGACGGTTGCAGGTAAGCGCTGGGCGGAGAATGAGCTGGAATTTAAAATTAGTAGCATCACTTTGCTGGACGAGATCCGTGGCAAAATGGTAAAGGGACTTCGTGTGAACATAGATCTGGATGATCTCACACTGGATTTGATGGAAAAACTGCAGGCAATTTCCGAGAAGTATAAGGGAGATGCCAAGCTTTACTTTGATGTGATTGACCGTAAGGAAAATATTGCGCTGGAGCTTTTCTCGAAGAGATTCTCCATCAATCCAAGTTCAGAAATGATTACTGAATTAAAGCAAATTCCTGAGGTGATGTATAAGGTGGTTTAAAAAGTAAGACCGATGTTTGATGACCGATGACCGGTGTCCACATTAAGGTTTACCTCAGTGATTTCAATTCAAAACTACTCTCAATTAGATATAGGAAAGAAATTAAAACCATTACAATCATCGTTTTTGTCAATCATTCATTGACAAAAAAATTAAATCCCTCGGAACTTATTAATACGCTATTGGCTTTTGCACATATATTTGAAATTTAGAAATCAAAAACCAAACATACAATGTCAAAAGCAATAGAAATTACTGACGCAAACTTTGAAGAAATCATCAAATCTGAGCAGCCAATCCTAGTGGATTTTTGGGCTGAGTGGTGCGGACCTTGTAAAATGATCGGTCCAGTGGTGGAAGAACTAGCTGGAGATTATGATGGCAAAGCTGTCGTAGGTAAAGTAGACGTGGATGCAAATCCAGGTGTAGCTCAAGCGTTCGGAATCAGATCTATCCCAACACTCCTATTCTTCAAAGGTGGAGAAATCGTAGACAAGCAGGTTGGAGCAGTTCCAAAATCTGTTTTATCTCAAAAACTAGATGCTCAACTTTAATTAGTTGACTATATTACTTTCAGAGCCGCAAGGAAATCCTTGCGGCTTTTTTTATCTTCAAACTTTATGGCGGAGCAATTAATTTCTTTAGATGAGTTTTGGAGTTTGAGAGATCAGATTCCAGTGATCGATGCCCGTAGCGAAAAAGAATTTGATCAAAGCCATATACCAGGCTCTTTTAACATTCCCATTCTTAATAATACAGAGCGAATTCAAGTTGGAACACTTTATAAAGAACGAGGCCCTGAAGAAGCAACTATCAAAGGGTTCGAATTAGTGGGACCTAGGTTTCATTTAATCCTAAAAGACGTCCTTAAGCGCTTTCCTGAGAAAAAAATAATCATCTACTGTTGGCGTGGTGGAATGCGAAGTCATATTCTTGCTTGGCTATTAGGTATGGTTGGCTTTGAAATATTCCGCCTTATTGGAGGTTATAAAACCTATAGAACTTATACATTTGATTTAGTCAGAAAAGACTGGAATCTTATTGTGCTAGGAGGAAAAACAGGGACTGGTAAAACAAGGTTGCTTAAAAAGCTTCAGGATTCCGGAGAGCAAATCATCGATCTGGAAAGACTTGCTAATCACAAAGGATCTTCCTTTGGGGCTATTGGACAGCCAGCACAGCCTTCAGTAGAACAGTTTGAAAATATATTTGCGGAAACTTTACAAAGCCTCAATCCTGCAAAACCAAGTTGGGTAGAAAATGAAAGCCGAAAAATCGGAAGATTGATTCTCCCTGACAATTTCTACCAACAAATGCTAGCCTCTCCGTTCATAGATATTTATAAGACAGAGAAAGAGCGAATCAATTTGATAGTCAAGGAATACGCGAGTTTACCTCAGGACGATTTAATTCTGGCTGTATTACGAATCAAAAAGAGGCTTGGAGGCTTAAGAACCTCGCAAGCGATACAGGCAATTGTGGAAGGGAACCACTCAGATTGGATCTCAAATATGCTGATCTATTATGACAAGGCTTACAATTTTGATCTTGATAAACACGCTGTTGGAAAAACGATCCAATTAGACCTTTCGGGTATCGACGAGGACACATCTACCAAAAAACTACTAGAAGCAAAATCTCAATTGTATGGAAAATACACCGACTCGACTGACTGAATGGAGTGAAGGCTCTGGCTGCGGATGCAAAATTGCACCGGCAATATTAGACCAAATACTAAGTTCAAGTGGCTCATTTACTCAATCAGACCCAAAACTTTTGGTTGGAAATTCAGGAAAGGATGACGCTGCAGTATATCAAGTTTCAGAAGATTTAGCTGTTATAAATACAGTTGATTTTTTCACTCCGATCGTGGACGATCCTTATGATTTTGGAAGAATTGCTGCGGCAAATGCACTTTCAGATGTTTATGCGATGGGTGGTAAACCAATTTTTGCAAATGCTATACTCAGTTGGCCGGTGGAAAAGCTAGCGCCAGAACTTGCAGCTAAAGTTATGGAAGGTGCGAAAAATATTTGCAAAACGGCAGGTATTGAATTGGCTGGTGGGCATTCCATTGCTGCAAAAGATCCAATTTTTGGCCTTTCAGTAAACGGGGTTGTCCATCCCCACAAAATCAAAAAGAATCAAGGTGCTAAAGTTGGAGACATCATTTACCTGACAAAACCTCTCGGAGTTGGGGTTTTAGCCACTGCACTAAAGCGTCAAAAGATATCTGACAAAGATTACCTGAGCTTGCTTGATACCGCTTGTAGATTGAATTCAATTGGAGAAATAATTGGCAATCATGAGGAAGTACATGCCATGACGGATGTGACTGGTTTCGGCTTACTTGGCCATTTGATAGAAATGTGTGAAGGATCAGAACTTTCAGCAGAAATCGATCTCTTTCGTTTGCCAATGATAGAAGGGGTACAAGAATACATCAACCAGTTTATTTTCCCTGACAATACCTATCGCAATTGGAATGCCTACAGCGCAAAGACGATAGGTGTGGTAGGAATGGACTTGGTCAAACTTTGTGATCCACAAACAAGTGGAGGACTGATGCTAGCCGTAGACCCTGAAAATAAGTCATGGTTTGAAAATTCTATGAAGCAGCAAAATCAGGTTATTTGGGAAATTGGCAGCTTCACAGAAAGAAATGAGCATGTGGTGGAAGTAAAGCAATAAGATAGATTTTAGTTTCTTATCTTAATGTGAAACAATCTAACCCAATCATGTTAAGCCTAAAAAACCTCATCACTGTATTCCTACTGTCCTTTTCCATTTCGCTTTACGCTCAGCAGGCGCCAGAAGGAACAACAAGCGAACTTGTGATCCTAAACGTTAAAACAGGAGAGCGGAAAACAGTCTTAAAAGAAATCAGACATTTTGAAGCTCCAAATTGGTCGAGGGACGGGAAGTTTTTACTTATTAATTCCGGAGGTCATTTAGAGCGAGTTGATTTAGACGGAAATAAATTAGGGCAAATTCAGCCTGATAAAATCACTCGTGCAAACAATGACCACGGACTAAGCTTTGACGGAAAACTACTTGTCATCAGCAAAAGTGATGAGGGTACAAGTTCCCGCATCTATACCATGCCGTTGGCAGGTGGTGAACCCAAATTAATTACACCAAATTACCCAAGCTACTGGCATGGAATCAGTCCTGACGGCAAAACTTTGGTCTATTGCGCCGAGCGAGAGGGTGCATGGGATATTTATGCTATCCCAACTGCTGGAGGAACTGAGAAGAGAATTACCACAGCTGAGGGTCTTGATGATGGTCCAGAGTATTCCTATGACGGAAAATGGATCTATTTTAATTCCAACCGAACTGGAAGAATGCATGCTTACAGAATGAAGCCTGATGGATCTGGTGCAGAGCAACTCACAGATGATTCGATGGACAATTGGTTTCCACACCCATCTCCGGATAATAAATCAGCAGTAATTATTTCCTACTTGGAAGATCAAAAAGGTTCTCATCCTTTTGGTAAAGATGTTAAGCTCCGTCTGCTGGATGTAGAAACAAAAGAAATCAAAGATTTAACTCCTGTATTCTACGGAGGTCAAGGCACGATCAATGTTCATAGTTGGTCACCGGATGGAGACTGGATCTCATTTGTAGTTTATCACAAACCTTGATCAAATAAGTGGAGACACCCCTCCCGACACCATAAATTTCATCACATCAGAACTTTTCACGCCTATTAGCGGAGTCACCTTTTCCTTGGGCACCAAGAATACATTCCCAGAGACGTTGTAGCTATGAGGGAAGTAAACAGCTACCATGTCAGGCTCACCAACGATCGACATATCCTCTTGGGTAATGAAGCCCAATCGGATAAATGTATCACTAAGCTGAACTTTGACCGGGGATGAAAATTTCTTTTTGTCACCCACAAAAGCTCCCATCAGATCTTTGATACTGGTATAGATCAAATTCACCAAAGGGATCTTGATCAGTCCCCTTTCAAACCAATCAAAAATAGGTTTTGCAAAGAAGAGACTGGCGAGATATCCTACGAAAGTGATCAAAGCCAATACCATTAAGATTCCAATTCCAGGTAAAGGCACTGGAATTAAGTTATCTAGAAAAAGAATGGTTTGATAGATAATATAAAGTGTAACTGCTATCGGGGTAATGAAAAGCAACCCTCTTAGGAAATAAGAAATTACGCGCTTGTAGGTAAATGACATGGCTAGAAAATGAAAATCCTGATTATTACTCAATAATAATCAGGATTTGTACTTGAAGATATTTTATGTCTGATTTTCTGTCAGATTAATCTGGTAGGACTCTCACTTTTACACTTTTGTAATAGATTACAGACTTAGGATCGTGCGCCTGGAGAGCAATGGTACCGTGATCAACTTTTTTAGTACCTAGATCACCTTTACGGTTTTCATCTTTGGACTGATCGTATACATTGACTGTTTCACCGTTGATTTTCACAGTTACTACATCTCCTTGTACGATGATATGCTCAGTGTACCATTCGCCATCTTTTACATAGACATCTTTCACGTCTTGGAAAGAATAGACACTACCTGTTTTTCTCCAATCAGAATGGCTTTGGTTCACCTGAATTTCATAACCAACATTTGGCCAGCCATCTTCTTGGTATTCTGTATGAATAAAAATACCTGAATTAGCTCCTGGCATTGTTTTCACTTCAGCAATTACTTCAAAGTTATTGAAGTCGTGATTTGCAACATCACCATTGTAAAAAGCATGTCCACGTGGACCAGCTACTTTAATCACTCCATCTTCCACTTGGAAAGATTGGGACTTTTCAGATATTTTCCAGCCATCAAGGTTTTTACCATTGAATAGTTCAATCCAATCTCCGCTGCTTTGCGCGGTAGCCGAAAATGTAAGTGCTAAAAAGCAGCAGAATGCTAATAGGGTTCTCATAAGAGTCAGGGTTATTGAATAAATAAGTTTTCAGGTGAAAAGTTACGAGCTAATTGATAAAAATCAATTACCGCTAAAAACAAAAGCTCCGAGATACTATCCCGGAGCTTTGTATATATTCTTTTCAAATTTTTTGCTTACAAATCAATCCCCATAAAGGACATAAATGCCAAGCCCATCAAACCTGTCAAAAGCATCGTAATACCCAAACCTTTCAAGCCATTTGGCACATGGGAGTATTTCAATTTTTCACGAATAGCAGCCAAAGCAATAATTGCAAGTAACCATCCAACACCTGAACCGAAACCATAAACTGCAGATTCAGCTAACGTGTAATCTCTTTGAGCCATGAAAAGTGAACCACCTAGGATAGCACAGTTCACCGCGATCAATGGAAGGAAAATACCCAAGGCACCGTATAGAGCAGGAGCAAATTTCTCAACAATCATCTCTACCAATTGTACCATGGCAGCAATGATGGCGATGAACATGATGAATCTCAAGAATGAAAGATCAATATCAGCCAAACCTGGGCTAATCCAAGCAAGAGCTCCTTCTTTCAATACATACTCGTTTAGCATCCAGTTAGTCGGTACTGTTACTGTCAATACGAAGATTACAGCAGCACCTAGACCCATTGCAGTACTTACTTTTTTGGAAACGGCCAAGAAAGAACACATTCCAAGGAAGTAAGCGAAAATCATATTGTCGATAAAGATCGACCGAATACCTAAATTAAATAAATCCATTTTTTCGCTAATTAATTAGTGTTCAACATAACCTGTCTTGGTACGCTGTACCCAGATGATGATACCCAAAATCATAAATGCTCCTACAGGTGATACCATCAATCCATTAGTTGCTAATGTGAAATCAGGACCAAATAAACCTGAGATATAATCATAAACCGGAATACCAAATACAGCACCTGAACCGAATAATTCACGGAAGAAGGCAACTGCCAAAATAATCCAGGAATAACCTAAAGCAGAACCAAATCCATCCAATACTGAATCGTATGGTTTGTTGCCCATAGCAAATGCTTCCAATCTACCCATTACAATACAGTTGGTAATGATCAAACCTACAAATACAGAAAGCTCTTTGTACATGTCATAAGCAAAGGCTTTCAATACTTCGTTTACCAAAGTAACCAAAGTCGCTACTACAGCTAGCTGTACGATGATTCTAACACGCCCAGGAACCGTGTTTCTCATCAAAGAAATAACAAAGTTGGACATTACTACCACAAAGATTACCGCGATCGCCATCACTAGCGTAGGCTTCATTTGGGTAGTTACTGCCAAAGCAGAACAAATGCCCAATACCTGAATTGTTACTGGGTTATCATCTACTAAAGGATCTGATATTAACTTCTTGCGACGCTTGGATAGTAAAGCCTCAGCAGGCTTTTTCTCAATCGCTTTTTCTACAGTTTCAGCACTCATGTTTATAAAATTCTTGAGTTGATAATTAGATTAAAGTGCAGCTACAGAAGTAGATGACTTTTTAGATTCTATGTATGCCTGATAATAGTTGAGGTAATTATAAAGCATATTATTTACTCCTTTGCCAGTAATAGTAGCTCCAGACATACCATCTACTTGATGAGGATTATCAGAGTAGTCTTTACCTTCACCTTTTTGCATTTGAACTGCTACTAGATCACCTGACTCATCGAAGATAGTCTTGCCAACATATCTCGACTGTACTTCAGGCTCAGTAATTCTTGCACCAAGACCAGGAGTTTCTCCAGCGTGAGCCAAAGTAATACCTCCAACTGTGTTCATATCTGTATCCAAAGCAATATAACCCCAGATTGCATCCCAAAGTCCTGCACCATAAAGTGGTAGTACATAATTAGCAACATCATCAGCATTGCCCTCAGCATGGTAGATGTAAACAGGGAATAATCTCTCCTCTTTTGGTTTCTTGTAGTTCTTAGCAATATCTACAGTTTCAGCAGTTACTGCTACACCGTCTTGCTCAGTTACTTCTTTTCCGTCGATGTCTACTACAATAGAAGCAATTCTACTTTCATAATAAGAATTGATCTCTTTAGGAGTCATTGCGGCGATTTCATCACCTGAAATAACGGCACCTAAAATCTGCTTCTTGTTATCTAAGGCAATAGCCTCTTTCTGCAAAGGACCTAAGACCTGAGAAGTACCAGAAAGAAGTAATCCTAAAACTACCGTCAGGATGACGGAGAATGTAATAATATAAGTGTTAGACTGTTGCACGTTGTAACCTCCTTGTTTTATTTGCCTTAACTACATAATAATCGATCAATGGAGCGAACACGTTCATGAACAGAACCGCAAGCATAATCCCTTCAGGGTATGCAGGGTTAGTCACTCGAATGATCACTGTAAGCATACCTATTAAAAGACCGTATATCCATTTACCTGTTTCTGTCTGAGAAGCTGATACCGGATCAGTAGCCATAAAGACTAAACCGAATGCTAAACCACCCATTACCCAGTGATACTGAGGTGGCAAAGCCATGTATTCATTCACAGCAAAAAGATTCATTACAAAGCCCATAATGTAAGCTCCAGCAAAACCAGAGAAAATAATCTTCCAGCTAGCTACTCCAGTAGCGATAAGAATCAATGCCCCTACCAAAGCCATCAAAGTAGAAGTCTCTCCGATTGAGCCGGGAATCCAACCCATGAATAGATTTGCAAATTCGTATAGTCCTGATCCCAAAACTGTATTGTGTGCAGCTAAAGCCTCTACGGCTGACTGCGTGCCTTCTACTCCGGCATTGTAAACTACTGAAAGAGCGGTAGCTCCTGAGAAACCGTCAACTGGCATCTTATCACCTAAATAAGTCCAAACCTGGTCACCAGAAATCTGTGCCGGGTAAGCGAAATACAAAAATGCTCTTGCTGTCATGGCCACGTTTAACACGTTCATACCAGTACCGCCGAACACTTCCTTTGCAATCACTACTGCGAATACCGTTGCCAATGCAACTTGCCACAATGGCGTAGTTGCAGGAACTACCAAAGGAATAAGCATCCCTGTTACCAGGAAGCCTTCGTTGATTGGGTGCTTGCGCACAATTGCAAAAATTGCTTCTACGACACCACCAGCAGTATAAGCGACTAATACAAGTGGAAGTACGAGCATTGCTCCAATGCCTAACTTCTCACCAAAATTCTCCCACAATCCAGCTGTTCCGCCAGTTGCGAGTAAATGCTGATGACCTGTATTGTACATACCAAAAAGCAAACAAGGAATCATAGCGATTACCACTGTGATCATCATTCGCTTCAAATCGATAGCATCCTTTACCTGAGCACCTTTGATGCCGGTAGTATGCTTAGGGCTGAACATAAATGTCTCCCCTGCCTCAAACGCATAATATAGACTTTCAAGCTTTCCACCTTTTTCGAAAAGTGGCTTCTGCTTGTCCAATAAATCTCTTAGAAACTTCATATGGATTAACTGTATTGGATTAATTCAATTCCTTTTCTCACCAACTCCTGCACAGGATGCTTTGACACATCCACAAACTCGCAAAGAGCTAAATCTTCTTCCACGATCTCATAGATCCCCAATTCTTCGATTTCATCAAAATCTTCCGCCATAATGGCTTTCAAAAGATAAACCGGCAGAATATCCATTGGCGTTACTGATTCAAAAACACCAGTCTGTACAAATGCTCTCTCCTCACCACGTGCATTGGAATCCATCACATGCTCTTTTTTCGGAGAAAGGAAGGAAAGCAATCCAAGTGCTCTATGATAGCTCAATCGGGTGGTAGGCTTTGCCCAACCCATAAATTCATAGTAATCACCTTCTGGGATCACGGTGATTTGGTTATGGTAGAAACCAACGAAACCTTCCAGAGAAATTTTCTCTCCGGTAAGCACATTCCCAGAAACCACTCTAACGTGTCCTGAATTAAGGTTTCCTTTTACAAAAGTAGAGACATTAGCTCCACTGTAGGTTTTCACATAAGCTGCTTTAGTCAATTCGGATCCGGTTACCGCGATGACTTTAGAAGCATCGTACACACCTTCCAAAATGAACTTACCGATCTGCGCTACTCCATAAGGAGTGACAGTCCATACAATCTCACCTTTATTGATAGGGTCAACGTGATGAATCTGTACGCCGACATTACCTGCTGGATGTGGACCAGAGAACTTGTTCACTTGGGCACCTTTCAAATCTGCAAATGGAGCTGGAGTGGATTTAGAACCATCCACGTTCAAGTGAACTTTGCCACTTGTCAGTTTAGCCAAAGCTTCAATTCCTGCCTGAAGATATTTCTCTTGGCCCTGCAATGCGAAAGCATAGTCTGGAGCCAATGGATGCGTATCAAAAGCAGATATGAAAATACTCTTTGGAGTATCCGCTGGATTTGCGACTATACCATAAGGTCTTTGGATGATGTTTGGCCAAACACCACTCGCTGCCAGTTTTGCTGCCAAAGCATCTCTATCCAGAGAAGCAATATTTACAGCACCTAGTTGCTCGAGGACGATGGTAGCATCCGCCAAAATACTGATTTCAAGCAATTTCCTGCGATCCCCACGCTTCACTTCGACAATTTTGCCGGAAACAGGAGCCGCATAAATTACTTGATCCAATGCTTTGTCGATCAGGATTGGAGTACCTGCCTTTACGGTATCTCCTTCATTGACAAGAACTTTAGGGCGCTGGAGCCCGATAAAGTCTGTCGGCTTAATTGCGAAGGTTTGCGCCGGGGCGAAATCAGCAAGCTCTTGCTTAGCCTTTCCCACCATATTGATGTCAAAACCTTTCTTAAGCTTCACTATTTTAGACATATCTGTTTTTGAACTATGAGCTTTTGAAAAACGCCCCAAATCTAATAAATAACCTTTTTAATTTGAGGGTATATGAACTTTAATGTTTGAACTTTTGGAAGAATGGCTTCCTAAGTTTTTAAATAACTCTATTTTAAACTGAAAGCACTCCTTCTTCGAGTGATTCTACGTAGGATTTCACTTGCTCCATCAACCACATAGGCGTAGATGTCGCTCCACAAATCCCTACTTTCTCATCTTTTTGGAACCAGTTTGGGTTAATTTCTGACTCATTTTCGATGAAGTAACTTCTCTCGTTTTCCGCCAGGCATACTTGATACAAGGCTTTTCCATTGGAGCTTTTTTTCCCAGACACAAATAAGATCACATCATTTTCCTGGGAAAAACGATGTAGCTGCGGCTCACGATTGGACACCTGCCGACAAATCGAATCATTTGCATTGAACGTCTCTCGAGTAAGCTCTTGCTTAGCGGCCTGGATTCTATCCTCAATCTTTTGAGAAATTTCGTAGAATCCCTTGGTACTTTTAGTTGTCTGACTGAACAACGTCACTGGTCTGGTAAAATCTATCTTTTCCAAATCAGAATCTTCCATCACTACAATAGCTTTTTCCAGCGTCTGACCTGTCAATCCGATCACTTCAGCATGGCCTTTTTTGCCATAAATGACAATCTGACCTTCCTCACGCTCCATTTTATCAAAGGCACTTTTCACCCGATGCTGGAGCTTCAATACTACTGGGCAAGAAGCATCAATTAGTTCAATATTGTTTTCTATAGCCGTTCTATAGGTCTCAGGCGGTTCGCCATGTGCGCGAATCAACACCTTGCAATCATGCAATTCTGAAAGTTGCTCACGGTCGATCACTACTAGGCCTTTCGCGCTAAGACGCGAAACCTCCATATCATTATGCACAATATCACCTAGGCAATACAGCTGGTCGCTTTGCTCCATCTCGTCCTCTGCCATTTTGATGGCAAATTCGACGCCGAAGCAGTACCCAGAGTTTTTATCAATGGTTACCTGCATAGCTCTCTTTTTTATCTATAATCTGTCTTGCTGCATGGACAATTTTCCCCACTTGCTCAGCAAAGGTAATGTTACTTGTATCTACCTCCACTGCATCTGGCATTTTCTTGAGCGGACTTTCCGCACGGGAAGAATCTACGCGATCTCTTTCGGCCAAATTGGTTTTAATTGCCTCCAATTCAACCAACTCGCCTTTCTCCAACAACTCTTCCTGACGTCTAACTGAACGGGTATCCAAATCCGCAGTCATAAATATTTTCAGGTCTGCATCAGGAAATACAACTGAGCCGATATCTCGACCATCCATGACAACCCCTTTTTTCTTTCCAAGTCGTTGCTGCTGCGCAACAAGCTCTTTTCTGATGGCAGCTACAGTCGCGATTTCACTCACTTTATTTGAAATCCGCATAGTACGGATCTCCTTTTCCACATTCAATCCGTTCAAATAAGTCTCTTGCTTGAGCGTATCCGGATTGAGGTGAAAAGAAATTTCTAGTGATTTCAGTCCCTTTTCCACATCATGTGGATTGGCTGGAGAAAGGAAGTTGTTCAAAAAGTGTAGCGTCGCCGCTCTATACATAGCTCCGGAATCGATGTAAGTATATCCCAAATCCTTTGCAACTGCTTTGGCAGTGGAGCTCTTCCCACATCCCGAATATCCATCGATGGCGATGACGATTTTATTCATTCAAAAAACCCGCTTAATTCGTTTTTTTATTACTGCGCAAATATAGTAGTTTTAATCTAAACCAATCCCCAAACCTTGGAATCGAATCGCTTATACAGATTCTCTCCAATTAATTTCTCCCACATTTTTATGCAAATCCTAGGTCAATTCGTAGACATTCCAAACCGTGAAATTTATGCTGTTTCTCTCAGTGTAGCCCATGGAAAAATAGTAAAGCTGGAAAAAATAGATGAAGATTCTTCTTTGCCTTATTTGATGCCTGGGTTCATCGACGCGCATGTACATGTAGAGAGTTCCATGCTTGTACCTTCCGAATTTGCCAGACTTGCCGTAGTTCATGGAACTCTAGCAACAGTCTCCGATCCGCACGAAATCGCCAATGTCTGTGGAATGGAAGGCGTGGAATACATGATCGAGAATGGGAAACAGGTTCCTTTTAAATTTTACTTCGGCGCACCCTCTTGTGTTCCTGCCACACCTTTTGAAACAACGGGTGGAGAAATCAATGCCGCTGACATTGAAAACCTGATGTCCCGCCCAGAGATTCATTACCTAGCAGAAATGATGAACTGGCCTGGAACGGTGAATCGAGATGAGCAGGTGATGGAGAAAATCCGAATCTCAAAGAAATACGGTAAACCTATCGATGGACATGCGCCAGGACTAAAAGGCGAATTGGCTGAAAAATATGTAAGCGCTGGCCCTAGCACCGATCATGAATGCTTTACGGCTGAGGAGGCTTTGGGGAAATTAAAGCTGGGAATGAAAATCGCCATCCGTGAGGGTTCTGCTGCCAAAAACTTCGAAGCCCTTATAGACCTGATCGATGATTATCCTGAGATGATTATGTTTTGCTCGGATGATAAGCATCCAGATAATCTAGCTATTTCTCATATCAATGAACTAGCAGCTCGAGCTGTCGCAAAAGGCAAAGATGTGTTCAATGTTCTTCGAGCTGCTTGCTTAAATCCAATTGCTCACTATTCCATGAATGTAGGACAATTGAGAGAGGGAGATCCTGCAGATTTTATTCTGGTGAAAGACTTGATAGATTTTAAAATTATCAGCACTTATATAGATGGAGAGAAGGTAGCGGAGAATGGAAAGACGCTGATTCAGCCAATCAAAAATGAGGTCATCAATAATTTTAAGACTTCTCTGAAAACCCCTGAAGACTTTCAGCTCAAAGCCCATGGATCAAAAGTAAGAGTAATCGAAGCTTTGGATGGGCAATTAATCACTCCGGAAATCTCCGGTGAAATACTCATCCAAGACGGCTTTGCGGAATCGAATCCAGACGGAGACATCTTAAAAATCACCGTGGTCAACCGCTACCAAGATGCTCCTCCAGCTGTGGCTTTTATCAAGAACTTTGGGTTGAAAACCGGTGCCATCGCTTCCTCAGTTGGTCATGACTCCCATAATATTATCGCGGTAGGAATCGATGACGAATCCATATGCAAAGCGGTAAATCTAATAATCGAAGCAAAAGGTGGAGTTTCTGCCGTTTCTGAAAATCAGGAAGGAATACTTCCACTTCCAGTAGGAGGAATTATGTCTGCTTCGGATGGGTATGAAGTAGCAGCTGCTTACACGAGCATCGATAAACTTGCCAAGGAAATGGGAGCCACGCTGAACTCTCCTTTTATGACATTAAGCTTTATGGCTTTACTGGTGATTCCAGATTTGAAGCTAAGTGACAAGGGATTGTTTAATGGGCAGAAGTTTGAGTTTGAGGAGGTGTTTTTTGGATAGACGGAAGACAGAAGACGGGAGACAGAAGTAGCCTAAAAAGTGAAGCTCTCTCTAAGACACTTTTCCTTCGATCCTTTCAAAAAAGTGAAGAATTTAATCATGAAAAACACGAACGTCAATAGTCTAGATCGAATCCAGAAAGCCCAGTCCATTGGATCTGTGGTGACTATGATATCTTTTATCCTAAATGTATTTGTGAGTAGAATGAATTCGCTGGAATTCTTGACTATTCCTTTAATAATCGTTGTTTCCTTGACGATTGCCGTTTCAAGCTATTTCCTTTTTCAGACCGTCAAACACAAGGAAAAAATTAATGGCTTTCGTAAAAACATGACGGCTTTCATGATTAGAGTTATCATAAACGTAGTGCTGCTTGTGCTTATGGTAATTTGATAAGTGAAAACTTCGGAGTCCAATTCCGAATTTTCCCATATATTGAAACTAAACACCCACACTGATCACTTACCATCTCAATATGTACAAAAGAGGCATAATAGTTTTTTCAGTATTTCACTTGTTCTTTTTCTCTTGTTCTCAAAAGTCAGTTGGAGAGCAATCAGATTTAGGTTTTGACAAAAGCATTTCGCTAAACAATGGAGAGCGCCTATCACTATCTGATGAAATAAATAGATCGTCGGACATGATCATTATCAATGACAAAATGGTCATAGCTGATAAGGATGATGAATATTACTTTAAGGTCTTCAATATCTTGGAAGAAAAATTCGAAGGAGATCTCGGAAAAATAGGAGAAGGACCCTGTGAAATAGGGTTTCCAACTTACTTACAAGCAGTGCCCAATAATTTTGATGACATTGGACTTGTACTCAAATCAAATTTCGGATATCAAGAGATGTCGTTGGTGTCATTTGATAAATCCGAGGAATCGAATTGCAATAATGGGATAGAAAAGATCGCATTCGATTTCATGAATTATGTCAAGGTAGCTGACTCATTATTTATAGGAACAGGTATTTTTCAAAAAAAATATGCCTCTTTCAAAATAGGTGAACAGAGTTATGAAGAACTAGCTATTGATTATCCTTACTTGTCTGCAGAGATGAAATCTGTACCGAATTCAATCCCTATGTCCCAGCAAGGAAAATTTAGGATCAAGCCTGGTGGGAAGAGCATATTATTTACTCATAGTTCAAATCCATTTTTTGACATTCTGGAAATAGAGAATAACAACATCACTTTAAAATTCCGAATGGAAGGAGAAGCTCCTGACTTCATAGGCTCAAACAGTCCGAAATCAATGAGCGCAGTAATGACTGATGAAAATATCAATGGCTTCATCAGTAGCAGCACTACTGACAATTTTATTTATCTGCTTTATTCAGGAAAAACGCGAAACCAAGGCGAGGAAAAATATTCAAACCAAGTATGGGTATATGATTGGGATGGGAATCCAATTAAAAAATTTCTACTTGATCAGGAAGTAAATCAGATAGCAGTTTCTCCAAATGATGAATTTCTAATATCCTATCATGACAACGGGAAGCCCAACTTGACTCGCTACAAGCTAGGTGGAGAATAAAGTATAACCCCTCCAGTTTCCAAAAAATCTGGAGGGTTTATTATCAAATATCCGAAGTAAAGTGAAACTCTATCTCAGGATAGTTATCCATTACCATCTGAAGCCAGGCTTTTGACTCGGCCATAAAGACCAGCTTGCCGTCTTTGTCATGGGCAATGTGACGGTTTTTGGAGCGGACAAATTCCTCCAGCTGCTTCTTGTCCTTGCTGGTGATCCAGCAGGCTTTGTACAGGTTCATAGGATGAAACTCTACCGTGGCATTGTATTCGTTTTTCAATCGGAACTGGATTACTTCAAACTGAAGCTGCCCGACTGTCCCGACTACTTTTCTAGAACCCATATCGAAGGTAAAAAGCTGCGCTACTCCTTCTTCCATCAGTTGCTTCAAGCCTTTCTCAAGTTGCTTGGTTTTCATGGCATCCTTGTTCACCACCTCACGGAAAATCTCCGGGGAGAAACTCGGAATCCCAACAAACTGCATGTCTTCTCCATCTGTCAGCGTATCCCCGATTTTCAGGTTTCCCGTATCGTACAATCCCACAATATCACCTGGGAATGCCTCATCTATCATTTCCTTATCCTGCGCCATAAACTGAGTCACATTGGAAAAGCGCAATGGCTTTGGTCCACGCACGTGATTGTAAGGTTTGTTCCGCTCAAAAGTCCCTGAGCATATTCTCAAGAATGCAATCCTGTTTCGGTGATTTGGATCCATGTTGGCGTGAATCTTAAATACAAAGCCAGAGAATTTCTTCTCATCAGGCTTCACCTCACGTTCCTCGGTTCTTCGGCTTTTCGGTGCTGGTGCAATTTTGATAAACGTATCCAACATCTCATTGATGCCGAAGTTATTCACTGCTGAGCCAAAGAATACCGGTGCCACTTTGCCTTCCAAATATTCTGTTGGATCAAAATCAGGATATACTCCCTCGATCAATTCCACATCTTCACGAAGCTGATTAGCGTAGTTTTTCCCGATTAATTCTTCCAATTCAGGATCATTCACGTCTTCAAAAGATTGGCGAACATCGCTGAGTTTTCGTTGAGATGGGGTGAATAGATTGAGCTTATGATCAAATAGATTGTAAACACCTTTGAATGTCTTTCCCATGCCGATAGGCCAGGAAAGCGGACGGCACTGTATATTCAGCTTTTGCTCAACTTCTTCAATCAGCTCGTATGGATCACGGCCCTCTCTATCGAGTTTGTTGATAAAGCAGATTACTGGGGTATTTCTCATCCGGCAAACTTCCATCAGTTTCTCCGTCTGAATCTCCACCCCTTTCACACAGTCTATCACCATGATAACTGAATCGACCGCCGTCAATGTGCGGTAAGTATCCTCAGCAAAATCTTGGTGACCAGGCGTATCAAGCAGGTTGATTTTGATGTCTTTATATTCAAAGCCCATGACAGAAGTAGCCACGGAAATCCCTCTTTGCTTCTCTATTGCCATCCAATCCGACTTGGTTCCTGTGTCGATTTTATTGGATTTCACCGCACCCGCTGTCTGTATCGCACCACCAAAAAGCAACAACTTTTCAGTCAAAGTAGTCTTTCCTGCATCAGGGTGAGCAATAATTGCAAAGGTTCTACGCTTCTGGATTTCTTCTTTCAAACTCATGGGGGACATCAAATTAAGGCTGCAAAGGTAGGGAAAAACCGCTAAAAATGAGGACGCAATTTTAAAGTCGCACTTAGGAGAAAAAATGAGAGCTTCAGATAAATTTTAGATTTACGAAATACGATTTACGAGATCCCCGATAGAGTTAAAATCCATCTACAATTTTGAACATATTTGAAAAGTGAAAAGAGAATCAACAGGAAAAGGATCATACCCCTCTAAACTTCATCATTGGATATTCTTCATTCGACATTCATCATTGAAAAATCGAAAGGGTTTACTGTAGGAAGTAAAGAATGAAGTCCAAATTGCCTCGTAAATCGTAATTCAACAATCGTAAATCCTAATACTCCAAGATTCCCTCGGTTATAAACTGTGAGGCCCCTTCATGATTTCCGTGCAGCAATATCCTAAAGGTGGTCCCTACTCCAACTTCTGAGTTTTTGACAAAAATCCTCCCGCCATGATATCCTTCCACGATTCTTTTTGCGAGTGTCAAACCCAGCCCCCAACCTCTTTGACGGGTAGAGAATCCTGGATTAAATACACGTTTGTACATTCGCTTTTCCATACCCTTCCCGGTGTCTGTGATATCTATAATCACATACTTATCACTATCCTGTAGAATGGTAATATCAATCTGCCCTTTACCCTTCATCGCATCTACAGCATTTTTACAGATATTTTCTATCACCCACTCAAACAGTGGCTTATTCATCATCGCATCGAGATCCTTAGTGTCTGCATGAATATTCAAATCCACTTTGGTAGATATTCTCGGACGGAGGTAATTAATTGTTTCGTCAATTGCTTCGTAGACATTCCCTGATTGGATCACGGGCTTACTGCCAATACTGCTAAATCGCTCCGTCACCATCCTCAGCTTCACCACGTCCTTATCCATTTCGGTGATGATTTCCTTATTTTCCTCCCAGACTGGAGAGTTTCGCAGGTAATCAATCCAAGCCATCAAAGAAGCGATCGGCGTTCCCAATTGATGTGCAGTTTCTTTAGTAAGACCAGCCCACACGCGGTTTTGCTCGGCAATTTTACTTTGGTTGAAAAGAGCATAAGCCAATACCCCAAAAATCAGAATGATTCCTAATTGCACGTAAGGATAATACTTTAGATTAATCAGCAACTCAGAGTTCCTGTAATAAACCAGAATATCTGCCTCTGGAAGCAAAATAGGTTCGTACTCCGCTCGCATCTCTGCCAGCTCCTTTTGCAGCGTTTCTGCAGAATCGGCAGCACTTGCATTATTCTTAAAAGGTATATTTCTAAATTCAATAGGATTGGCCGAATCATCCACCATAATGATCGGAATGGAATAATTCTGTTGGATGATCTCCTGATTGATAAACGTGAGATTCTCCATCGTAGTAGCTGCATACTCCAGCGCACTGGACAGCAATTCGATCTGCCTCCTTTCCCGCTCGCGCAATTCCTCCACCAGACTATTAGTATACCAAATCGAACCTGCTCCTATGATTAGAGAGGCCGCAACGACAAGCCATTTGACTTGCTTCTTATTTGTATAAAAATCTAAAGAGGTAAGGTCTTGAAATCTTTTTTTCATTAATCAAACTTGAATTACTACCGTTACTAACTTCCCAATCACATAGATAGTATGACTTGAAGATAGAATTTATCAGTTGGGAAGGTATCGACCTATGGAGTAAATTTATACTTTAATTCAAGCAGAGAAAATTAAACAACTTAAATATGAAATCGAGCATCCCTCCGGCATCACAAAACGGGATAGTTATATCGCATGCGAGATTCCATATGACACTAGAAAAACAAACAAAAAGCATATGAAAACGAACGACATTGGATTAGAAATCAAAGAAAGTAAGGTATTGGTAGAAAAACTTAATGACCTACTAGCTAATTATCAGATTTACTACCAGAATTTGAGGAATTTTCATTGGAATGTATCAGGCCCAAATTTCTTTGAGCTTCATGCCAAATTTGAAGAACTTTACAATGCTGCGAACTTGGCAGTAGACGAAACTGCAGAACGAATTTTGACTTTAGGGGCCAGACCACTTTCTTCATATCAGGAATACATTGACACCGCTTCTATCAAAGAGGCAAAAGAGATTACGGATCCCATGAAAATGGTGGAGATAATCAAGTCAAATATGAACACCCTTTTGCAACTCGAAAGAGAAACCCTCGAAGCAGCAGGAGCATCAGGCGATGAGGGAACTGCTTCCCTGATGAGTGACTACATTACTGCAAAAGAAAAAGTAGTATGGATGCTTTCTGCGTATTTGAGATAACAAGAATGATCTTCCCCCAATAACGCCTAAACTAAAATCCCGACCAGCAACTGATCGGGATTTTTTTCTATCAAAAATTGCTACTTCTTGACTCTTTTTTCCTGACTCTTGATTTATTGGTATTTAGCTCTACCACCTTGATATTTCTATCTTGCTACTTAATACTAAGATTTTAGCTTATCAATTATTCGTCTTGATCCACTTCCAAAGTGTCTTATAGCTTGGCTTTGTTCCATGCATCAGAATTCCTATTCGGTAGATCTTACCCGCTACCCAAGTAGTAAATAAAAAGCCAACGATTAAAAGCCCCATAGATAAAGCTAGCTCCCAAAATGGCACGCCATAACTTACCCTACCCATCATCGCAATCGGCGAAGTCAGCGGAACTACTGATAGCCAAAATGACGTAGTGCTGGTAGGATCATTCAGTACAAAAACAAACAAACCCATGTAGGCTACAATCAAAGGAATAGTCACGGGTAACATAAACTGCTGCGCGTCCGAAGGTGCATCCACCGCAGATCCAATTGCAGCAAACAAAGCTCCATATAAGAGGTACCCTCCCAAGAAGTAAAAAACAAAACTTAAAGCTATCTGCATGTAATTAATTCCTGCGATCACTTGCAGTATTTCACCCATTTCTGTGTTTTGAGCTAGTCCTTGAGCCAATTCAGGATTGGCCAATTCCATCGCCTGTTGCTGGGGCATTTGCATCCCCAGAAAGCCCGTCACAATAGTCGTCAACGTTCCCACTAGCACGATCCAAATTAGAAGCTGAGTTAAGCCTACTCCAGCAATGCCAATGATTTTCCCCAGCATCAACTGAAATGGTTTGAGTGAAGAAACCAATATCTCCACGATCCTACTGGACTTTTCTTCAATCACACCTTGCATAATCTGATTGCCATAGATGAAAATGAACATGTAAATCAAAATCCCAGCTACAAAGCCAATCGCATAATTCACAGTTGCATCACTTACAGTTTCTGTCCCTTCTTCATCTAGCGTAATGGATTTGATCGCCACTTTTGTCCGGACATCATTTATAATTTTTGGATCAATTCCACTTTCAAAAAGCCGTTGTTCCTCGATTTTCTTCCGCAGATTATTCTCCAAATAGCTGATCAGACTCATACTTGGATTTTCTTCTCCATAAAAAGAAATCCCCGTTGGATCTTTTATATCAAACTTAGGGATATGCAGAAAGCCGTAACGGTCTCCATCCTGTACTAATTTCTTGGCTTCTTCAGAGTTTATATCCGAAAAGGAAAAAGCATACTGCTCAGAACTTTCCAAGAAAAACAGCTTATTGTCATCTACCACCTCGATGATTCTCAGCGCTTGATTGTCTTCCTCTTCTAAAGCGATCCACACGAAAATCCCCATGATGGCTGGGAAAATCAAAGGAGTCAATAAGGTGACAAGCAAAAACGATTTCTTTTTAACTCGAGCGACATATTCACGCTGAATTACTAACCAGATTTTATCCATTTTCTGTTGACTTTACCTGGTGAATAAAAATTTCTTCCATACTTGGAATCAGTTCTTGAAACTGGCTCACTTGACCATATTGCATTAACTCATTGAGAAGTTCATTTGGCAATTTCCCACTAAGAGGTAGCGTAAAGCTGTAGCTTCCTTCGTCTTGTTTGGATATCCACTCTGTCGGCAAATCTCTAGTAAGGTGATCAAGAGTTATCGTATAGACTTCCGGTCTATAGATGGATTTCACCTGCTTGATTGTACCATCCAAGATTTTCTTCGAGCGATTGATCATTGCGACCTGGTCACACAGCAGCTCTACAGACTCCATTCTGTGAGTACTGAGGATCACTGTGGTGCCTTTCTCCTTGAGTTCCAAAATCTCATTTTTGATAATTTCTGCATTTACTGGATCAAAACCTGAGAAAGGTTCATCGAGGATCAAGAGCGGAGGATTATGAATTATTGTGGAGATAAACTGGACTTTCTGCGCCATGCCTTTGGATAGATCTTCAATCTTCTTGTCCTTCCAAGTCTCCATTTCCAGCTTTTCCAGCCAGTATTTGATCTTCAGTTTAGCCTCATGAGGACTAAGTCCTTTTAATCTCGCGAAATAAAGCATCTGATCCCAGACCTTCATTTTCTTATAAAGCCCACGCTCTTCTGGCAAGTAGCCAATCAGTCCAATATGCTTAGGTGCCAAAAGCTCACCCCCAATGTAAACTTCACCGCTATCGCTATCTATAATCTGATTGATAATCCGAATCAGCGTGGTTTTACCCGCTCCATTAGGCCCGAGAAGTCCAAAAACCACTCCTTCCGATACATTTAAATCCACATCTGTTAGCGCCTTATTGGCCTCATAGGATTTATTAAGCTTTTCGATTTTTAGCATATCTGAAAAAATAGGAATTATTCCACTGTTAAAGAACCCACTCCTACATCAATGATCAATTCCATCAGTCTTGGATCATTGGGTTTATAGCCTTTTGTAACGTAAGTCCCTTTTTCTAAAGTCTTTAAATACTTAGGCATGGAGGTTTTACACATAGCCGTAGTTCTCATTTTTATTTTGATGGGAAAAGAGTCAGAAGGCAAACGCACGTGAAGTGTTCCTGCACCAACTGCAGCAATAATATGGCTGGCATTATGCATGCCATCTGAGAAATCCAAATCGATTTTGCCATAGTTAACTTCGAATATCATTCTCTTGGCATTGGTGAAATTGGCATCATTTACCACTACGGTCCCCATATTTAGGGTTACCAAAAGGGTATCCATCTGAACTTGATTTGGAGAGTCGCTACTATAGCGGATAGCCACATCAGCACTGGCACTTTTCACTTTCAGCTGACTGATGGTTAGATTGGCAAGGTCAAAGTCTGACTTGCCCATTCCCAAATTAAAATCTAGATGATAAAGATAATTGGTACTTAAACCTACATTCCAGCTGTGATCAAAATCATCTGAAGATCCCGAAAAGAGTTTGGATGTGATACTTTTACCGAGATTTTCGGACTCCACGTTCTTATGAACCAATGTGGTCTGAAGTATATTATTTGATACTTTCTGAGAAAATACCGGAAGGATATTCGTTTGATCGAGATGCCCATGGATATAGACAGGATCAGAAGATTTGGTTCTCTTCAGCTGCGTGGTACTCTTGTAGGAGGTGAACTCCAAAGCAACCATATCAAAACCGTCTTTTTCTGTCGCCTTGAACTCTTTGACTAGTTGCGCCTTACCCACAGCTACCCATCCAATCATCATCAGAAAAAGCAGACACAATCTTTTAAGCATACGGTAAGGTTACGAGGCGACTTTAAAAAGGTTTTTTAAAAATATAAAAAAAGCCAGAATTGCTTCTGGCTTTATTGTATTAAAAGAACTCTTTCATTTTATCAAAGAAGGATTTCTCGCTGTTTCCTGGATCTGGTTTGAAGTTGTCTGAGTATCTCAGTCCTTCTAACGCTTCTTTTTCATCTTTGGATAGATGGGTAGGCGTCCACACATTGACCATGATCAATTGATCACCTTTGGTATATCCATTTATATCTTTAATACCCTTTCCTTTCAAACGGAGCATTTTACCACTTTGAGTTCCTTGCTCAATTTTGATTTTTACTTTTCCTTCTATGGTTGGCACCTCTATAGAAGCACCAAGTGCTGCATCTACAAAGGAAACGTATAGATCATAGATCACATTATTCCCATCACGTTGAAGTACTTTATCTTCAATTTCCTCTATAACTATAAGAAGATCTCCGGCAATTCCACCAGGAATCTCATTCCCTTTGCCAGACATACTTAGCTGCATTCCTTCAGCTACCCCGCCAGGGATATTGATAGAAATCACTTCCTCTTTCACCACTAGACCTCTTGCGTCAGCATCAGCAGGTTTTTTATCTACAATCTGACCACTTCCCCCACAAACACCGCAGGTGCTAGCTGAAACCATTTGGCCCAACATCGTATTCACTACTTTCTTAACCTGGCCAGATCCTTGGCATGCTGAACAAGATTTGAAAGTGACTCCATCAGCTATAAGATGGCGTTTCACTTTAATCTTTTTCTCCACGCCATTAGCAATCTCAGCAAGAGTTAACTTCATCTTTACGCGAAGATTCGTTCCTTTTTTGGTGCGACGGCCACCGCCGCCTCCGCCGAAAAATGAACCGAAACCGCCTCCGCCTCCTCCGCCGAAAATATCGCCGAATTGGGAAAAGATGTCATCCATGTTCATTCCACCGCCGCCAAAACCTCCAGCTCCACCAACACCTTGATGACCAAATTGATCGTAACGTTGCTTTTTCTCAGGATTACTTAAAACCTCGTAAGCTTCTGCAGCTTCCTTGAATTTATCTTCGGCTTCAGGATTATCTGGATTCTTATCTGGGTGATATTGAATCGCCAATTTCCTGTAGGCCTTCTTTATTTCATCCGCTGATGCAGACTTCGATACTCCTAATACTTCGTAATAGTCTCTTTTTGCCATAATATTATGCTCCTGTCACCACTTTCGCGTAGCGTACTACTTTATCTCCTAACACATATCCTTTCTCGATCACGTCTACAACTTTTCCTTTCAGCTCTTCGCTCGGTGCAGGGATTTGCGTAATTGCCTCTTGTGTTTCTGGATCGAATGGCTTACCAACGAGGTCAGACATTGGCTTAAGCCCTTTGCTATCAAGCACTCTCATTAAAATCTGGAAAATCAAAAGATTTCCTTCCCGTACTTTTGAAGCATCTTCTTCGTTTTCACTTGCTTTGAAAGCTCGTTCGAAATTATCAACTACAGGAATCAGATCCTTTATCACTTCCTCCGAAGCGGTGGATATTAAATCCAATCGTTCCTTAGCTGTTCTTTTTCTGTAGTTTTCAAAATCTGAGTACAGGCGAAGGTATTTATCTTTCAGGTCTGCAACTTCGTATTCTAACTTGCTAGCTTCTGACTGAGGCTCTTTACCTTCCAAATCAACTTCAGAAGAATTGTTTTCAACTGTTTCTTCGTTGATATTCTCGTCCTTAAGATTCATTTCTTGATCCACTTGTTCTTTATTATTCATAATTGAAATAGACAATAGTTGGCATTATGGGGTTAACAATATTGTTGCCATTGCGCGATGTCTGACAAACTGACACCTTACCCTTCGTGAATTGCCTGCCAGATTAGATCCTTGAGCCTGTCAAGATTGTATTGTGAGACAGAAGAGATGAAAACATAAGGAATTCCTTGTGGCACTTCTTTTTCCATTTCTTTGACAAGTTCTTCATCCAGCATATCTGCTTTAGAAATAGCAAGCAGCCTTCTCTTGTCTAAAAGCTCTGGATTATATTTTTCTAGCTCACCCAGCAAAATTCGGTATTGCTCTCCAATATCTGACGCATCAGCAGGTACCATGAAAAGTAAAATAGAGTTTCGCTCTATATGTCTAAGGAATCGAATTCCAAGTCCTTTGCCTTCTGCAGCTCCTTCGATGATCCCTGGAATGTCTGCCATTACAAAAGACTGATCTCCTCTGTAGGCTACCACACCGAGATTTGGTACAAGCGTAGTAAATGGATAATCTCCAATCTCAGGTCTAGCTGCGGAAATGGAAGAAAGCAGGGTCGATTTACCCGCATTTGGAAATCCTACCAAACCTACATCCGCCAGAAGCTTCAACTCTAAAATAATCCACTCTTCGATTCCTTCTTCTCCAGGCTGAGAATAATGAGGAGCTTGATTCGTAGATGTTTTGAAATGGTCATTTCCCAGTCCACCTCTCCCTCCTTTAGTAAGGATTACTTCCTGCCCGATTTCGGTTATCTCAAAACGTTTCTCACCTGTCTCAGCATCTTTTGCAATAGTGCCAAGTGGCACTTCCAAAATTATATCCTTACCGTCTGCACCAGTTCTTCTTCCTCCTTCACCGCTTTTACCAGCTTCGGCAATCACATGCTTTTTATATTTCAAGTGAAGCAAAGTCCATACTTGAGTCGTACCTCTTACTATAATGTGTCCCCCTCTGCCCCCATCGCCTCCATCTGGCCCTCCTTTGGGCACATGTTTTTCTCTCCGAAAATGCGTAGATCCAGGTCCACCTGCCCCAGATCTGGAACAGAACTTTACATAATCTATGAAATTTGAATCAGCCATTTTTTGATAAAGAAAAAGGCTAAGCTTAAAAGCCTAGCCAAATATGAAATGCAAAATTAAGAAAATAAAGGCAATCAGTAGCTATCGATCACTGAAGTGATGTCTGCAAAGATTTGATTGATCTCTCCTACCCCATTGATTTTCTGAAGTTTATTTTGAGAAGCGTAGTAATCTGCCACTGGAAGCGTCTCATCTAAGTACACTTTAATACGTGTATTGATTTTTTCATCGTCTTGATCATCCACTCGATTTGAAGTTTTACCACGCTCTTTGATACGAACTCGTAATACTTCCTCAGGAACGTCAAGAGCAATCATACCATTGATTTCAAGATTATGATGAGAAAGCATTTCGTCCAAAGCTTCTGCTTGTGCAGTAGTTCTTGGAAAACCATCAAAAATAAATCCACGAGCATCTTTTGTCTCATTGATTTTATCCTCAACCATCCCAATAACTACTTCATCAGGAACTAGTCTACCTTCATTCATGTATTTTTTTGCGAGCTTACCGAGTTCAGTACCTTCTCCCAGATGTTTCCTGAAAAGATCACCGGTTGATAAATGTGTGAGCCCGTATTTCTCGATTAGTTTTTCACTTTGAGTGCCTTTGCCTGCACCCGGAGGGCCAAATAATACAATATTATACATTCGTAAGTCTATTATTTTAAGGAGTACTGAGTTGATAAATATTCGGGAGATTCCTACCGAAACCATCGTAATCAAGGCCGTAACCGACGACAAATTTATTGGGAATTTCAAAACCGACATAATCCAAGGCATAATTAAACTGGAAAGCCTCAGGTTTATGAAGGAGAGTAATGATGGAAAGTCTAGCCGGTTTGAATTCAGAAAGTGCCTTTAACAAATAATCCATGCTGATTCCAGTGTCAACGATATCCTCTACGATGAGAACATTTTTCCCTTCAATTTTTTCTTACAACCCCAGCACCGTCCTCACTTTTCCTGTAGTTTCTGTCCCAGAATAACTACTCACCTTTATAAAAGAGGTAGAAATAGGTAAGTCTATGTACCTGCAAAGATCGGCCATGAAGACAAAAGATCCATTCAATATTCCAAGGACTACTAACTCCTCTCCAGAGAAATCTTGAGTGATTTCTTTTCCTAGTTGCGAACTTCGATTACTAATTTCCTCAGCAGAAAGGTAAATTTCAAATTCTTTATCTTTAATTGTTACGTTCATACTTATTCTTTTAAAGTCTGCTCATTAAATAAGGATAGACCCTCAACATCGCATCCAGGTCTGCTAATGACACTTTCTCATCAGGCGTATGTACATTCTCTTCTGCAGCTCCAATAAAACACCAATCAATGGCATAAGGAGAAAACTGAACCTCCCTACCATCACTGCCTCCATATTCTTCTACCTCCAACTGAAAGGGAATTCCGCTTTCTTTTACAAGTTTTGTTACCCTATCTATAAACTTCTTTCGTGGGATAAATTTGTCTCGGATCGAAATCACTACCCCATTGTGGAATTCAACACCTTCAGTAATCCAAGTAATATCTGCGATCAAAGCTTGCTTGATCGGTGCTGTACTCTGAATGAATTTGAGAAGAAATGGCATGCTTCCCCCACCATGTTCCTCATATGTAGAAAAAACTACCCAACCATCGGTAATTGTTTCGCATAGTTGCAAGGCGGTATAGATACCTAGTCTATTATCTAGGTAAGCAGCTTGAATAAATTCTTCGGTAATTCGGATGTTTTGGGCGAAAGAAAGACGTGTACCAGGGTCAATTCCCCTTGGGAAATCATGAGAAAAATTATTTTCGTCGCCAACAATTGCGCAAGATATTTCTCCTAGCGAGTCTCTCCCTTCCAATTTTGTCCCTTCAATAATCTCAGGCCCACCTATGCTAATTAGCTGATTATTATACCTTGACATAAATCCAATCGTGTCTATATGAGCAAAAACAGCAGTTCTAGGCTTTCCGAACTTCAATAAAACACAATCATGGAATTCTTCACCAGAGTAGATTTCTGGTATACTATTCCATTTATTCTTTCGTTGGTTTATATATTGCAGGATAAATTCTGACGTTTTAGATTCATCACCAGAAACACTATGTTGTTTAAGGATTTCGAATAAAAATTTCATTTTGGCATAAATTATGTTAATATTTCATTGTAAAATTTGAAAAAAGTCAGGAATTATTTTTTTTCCTGAATTGGGTTTTAAATAATTCATCTAGATTTGTAGTAAATTAAAAGTTTATAAATTTGTATTCACATCAATCAACACTTAAAATTTGAACAAAAATTTTTTGTTATGAAAAAACTAATACTATCAACAATTATTGCAGGAGCTTTGTCACTCGGAGCGAATGCACAAGAATTCGACAAATTCTCCCTTGAAGTGGGCGGAGGTTTTAACAAACCTATGGCGCCTATTGGTAAGGACTTCCTTTCACCATCGTTCAATCTTGGACATGTTGAGTTTGGAGCTAGGTACATGTTTAACGAGAAATTTGGTTTGAAACTGGATTACGGTTTCGGTTCAATGAGAGAAGCAAGAGCTGACGATGCTACTACTGGTACTTTTGACACCAAGTATTATCGCTTAGATCTTCAGGCTGTTACAAACCTCGGAAGAATCATGAATTTCGAATCTTTTACTAGATCACTTGGTCTTTTGGGCCACTTCGGAGCTGGTATTGGTAATGTAAATCCTCAGGAAAATCTTTACAATGATTATACTGATGATGTATATAATTTCATTGTAGGTGTAACTCCTCAGTTGAAACTAGGTAAGAGCATCGCTTTAGTAGGTGATATCAGTACCATTATCAACGGTAGACAAACTGTTACCTGGGATGGTTCAACTGCAATACGACCTGGTGATCCTGGATTCCATGGAGCTAACGGAGTTTGGTGGACTGGTTCCATTGGCCTACAGTTTTACCTAGGTAAAAATGAAGAGCACGCTGACTGGTATATTGCTGCTGACAAATATGCAACTAAAGAAGAGCTTGCTACTCAGATCAATGGTATCAAAGATATGTTGAAAGACTCTGATGGTGATGGTGTACCAGATTACTTGGATAAAGAGCCTAACACACCAGCTGGAGCTAGAGTTAATTCTGCAGGTATGACGTTGGATTCTGACGGCGATGGTACTCCAGATCACATGGATAAATGTCCATTCCTTCCTGGCCCAGCATCTACAAATGGATGTCCAGTTGAAGAAGTAAAAGAACAACTTGACTTCTTCAAGAAAGCAATCAATGATGGTTACGTGAACGTTTACTATGCATTCGATAGCTCTAAGCCACTTGGATACTCAACGAGTTCTGCAAACTATGTAGCTAACTTCATGAAAAAGAATCCAGGAGTAAATGTTGAAATCAAAGGTTATGCTGACGAATTAGGCCCAGAAGATTACAACATGAAACTTTCTGAAAGAAGAGCAAAATCAGTATACGACCTTCTTGTAGCTTCAGGAGTAGATGCTTCTAGACTTTCGTACAAAGGTTATGGCGAAGACACAAGTGTAGACAAGTCCTCTGCTGACGCAAGACAAATGGCTAGAAGAGCAAGCTTCGAAGTGAAGTAAGTATAACTCTCAAGCTTTATACTATTGAAAGGGCTCGATTAATTTCGAGCCCTTTTATTTTTTAATCGGTTCTCTAAAGAAAACAACTTTGATTTAATCAACTTTACGAGACCTCATCAGTCTTGAAGCTGCCCATAATAAATCCCTCCGTAGCTCAGCCAAAGAAGGACAGTAAGGCTAAACCCAAAAAAATCACCTCCAATTATAGGCTTAACTTAAAGCCAAATCTCCATTGAATTGTAATTCTGAACTTAGTTACCTGATTTTCTTGGTCTTCACTTTTTGACAAGTGCTGGATTACGGCATGTCCACTTATTCATCTTTGCTACCATTTCACCGTATAAAAGCTCAAATCATGCAAAATCGAGATCCCCCCCACTTTGCAAATTTTAGAACAGTAAAAACTAATCTGCACTTACATCTAGATACGTGAACCCCTTCTGATCTAAGGTAACAAAAGCCGTTTTGGCTGAGACTGCCAGCTTTACCAATGGGGTAATATGCTCTTGCAAAAGATTATAGAACCCCATGCTTTGGCCACAAACATAAAACTTAACACCTACCCCATCCAAAGCCTTTAAAGCAACCAGATTAGGATTGCCTGTCTGATATTTTTTCTGATATTCCTCTTCAGAAAGAATAGCCTGGACTAATCCGCCATGAATTACTGCTGCGATTTGAATCTTCTCTGCAGGTACTCCATTTTCCACATGGAGATTGTATGTCCGGGCAACTTCTAAAATAACTGGGTGAATGGCCGTAGAATCTTTAACTCTACCATAAAGATCTAAAGCAACTTTGTAGTCTATTGAGCTATCATAAGATAAAACGGGATTTGATATCGGAATGACTCCAACCCAAGGGTGAAAATCCAATACCGGATACGTGATTTTGTCCTTGATATGGTTTGGCATCTCATTCTGGGCACAGACTATGGAAGTGGAACAAAAGAAAAGCAGAGTTAACTGAATAAAAAGACGTTTCATAATGTTGATTTTGAGTGGCTTCTGAAATTTAAAAAATAAAAGCTAATTGGGAATAACTTATATTTCATTGGAAAAATAATTATGCAGTGATCTAGAAATTCATCGCAAATTTCAATTTACTTTTGGTGGATTTCTGAGAGCCAATCGGCTATAACCAGAAGTCTTATATTCTATGATTCTTCAAGGTATCATCCTTATTGCAGGACTTCTTTTATTGGTTAAGGGAGCAGATTGGCTTGTTGATGGAGCTTCCGTTTTAGCAAAAAAACACAATGTCTCTGATCTAGCAATCGGACTAACAATTGTTGCTTTTGGTACATCTGCTCCAGAATTGGTTGTCAATTCAGTAGCTTCTACACAAGGCTATCCAGACATTGTTTTTGGAAATGTGATTGGATCAAATAATTTCAATCTTTTCATTATACTCGGAATTGCAGGTTTAATTACTCCGCTAACAGTTCAGTCAAGTTCTGTATGGAAAGAGATTCCATTTTCCCTGCTAGCAGCCATAATTCTATTGTTTCTTGCCAATAACTACCTTGAGAATAACGAGCGTGGGCTCTCTATCATTGATGGGATAATCTTACTTATATTTTTTGCGGCCTTCCTTTTCTATGTTTTTACACAGCTTAAAGCTGATCCTACTGGGGAAATAATCGAGCAAAAAGACTATTCCAACGCAAAAATATGGGGTTTAATTTTGATCGGCCTTGCCAGTTTGGTAATAGGTGGAAAACTTGTAGTAGACAATGCTGTGGCAATGGCTCAATCACTAGGCGTTAGTGAGAAAATAATAGGTTTGACAATAGTCGCCGCAGGAACGTCCTTACCTGAACTCGCCACTTCAGTAGTTGCATCTATGAAAAAGAACAACGATATCGCCATAGGTAATATCATCGGCTCAAACATCTTCAATATTTTCTTAATTCTTGGAGTTAGTTCGATAATTAGTCCACTAGCATTCAAAGAAGCATTCAACTTAGATATTTACATCCTCATTGGTGGGACAATTTTCCTTTTCGTTGCCATGTTCACGGGTAAAAAGAAAAAATTAGATCGATGGGAAGCTGCGATACTCCTAATTGCCTATTTAGGATATACCACATATTTAGTTAGTATGGAAGTTTGATAGTAAAAGATAGCCAGATGATCATGGAGTTTATATTTCCTTCGGAATTGCCTCTTACCAATCCGGTGATCAAATTCCTATTGATACTACTGATCATACTACTCGCACCTCTTCTACTAAATAAAGTAAAAATCCCCCCATTACTCGGTTTAATTCTCGCGGGAGCGGTTGTTGGCCCCAATGGATTAGATATAATCGAAAGAGACAATGGAATCATTTTGTCTGGCACAGCAGGGCTTCTCTACATTATGTTTTTGGCAGGCCTGGAAATCGACCTTATCGACTTCAAAAAGAACAGTAAAAAGAGCTTCATTTTTGGGATGTACACTTTTTTAATTCCTATGACTTTAGGGATTGTTGCAGGTTTATTTTTACTGGATTTTGGCTGGGCTACTTCTATTTTGTTAGCTAGTATGTTTGCCTCTCACACGCTGATTGCATATCCATTGATTTCAAAAATGGGCGTCGCAAAAAATAGAGCAGTAAATATAACTGTGGGAGGCACATTGATCACCGACACCCTTGCACTTCTAGTTCTTGCGGTAATTGTGGGCATGTCCAAAGGAGAAGTAACGCTTTTCTTTTGGGTCAAATTAATCTTATCGCTGATTACTTTTGCTCTGGTTGTCATCCTGATTCTACCAAAAATAGCCAGGTGGTTTTTAAAGAAACACGAAGATAATGTCTCCCAATACATCTTCATTTTGGTCTTGGTATTTGCAGGTGCGGTCATGGCAGAAGCCGCAGGCGTGGAAGCAATTATTGGAGCTTTTCTAGTAGGATTAGCAATTAATCCACTGATTTCTCATTCTTCTCCGTTGATGAATAGGATTGAATTTGTGGGCAATGCCATTTTTATCCCATTCTTTCTGATTGGCGTCGGGATGTTAGTAGACTTTGGTAGCTTTTTTCAAAGTTGGGAAACAGTTTTCGTAGCGATAGTTATGACGATGGTCGCTACTACAGCTAAATACCTTGCTGCGCTGGCCACGCAAAAAACATTCAAGTTCACTAAGGACGAACGCAGAATCATTTTCGGTCTAAGTAATGCTCAAGCAGCCGCTACACTTGCCGCTGTGTTAGTTGGGTTTAATATCATCACCGGCACTGATGCAAATGGTGAACCTGTCCGATTGCTCTCAGAATATGTACTAAATGGGACGATCGTCATGATTTTGGTCACTTGCACGATTGCTTCGTTTGAGGCACAAAAAGGAGCCGCGGGGATTGCTCTAGCAGATTCTCCCCTAGATTTGGATTCAAATGAAGATTTCGCAGAGCGAATTTTGATCCCAGTTCGCAATCAAGAGACTTCGGATGAATTGATTCATTTGAGTATTATGATAAAATCACCTCAAAAGCAATCAAATCTCTATGCACTCAGCATAATTAATCCAGCTCTGGAGGATGCAAATGCTGAGATGAAAGCTCAAAAAACACTCAATCAAGCAAGTAAGACAGCTAGTGCTACCGACCATTTTCTCTATGAATTACTCAGGTACGACACGAATGTGGAGCATGGTATTTCATCCGTCATTCATGAAAATAAGATTACAGATCTTGTGCTTGGGTTACATGAAAAAACTGAAATTGGAGACAGTTTCTTAGGAGATCTTACTGAAGGGCTTCTCAGCAAGTGTAATACAAGCACCTTTATTTACAAGTCCAGTCAACCTTTTGATACTCACAAACGACATTTGGTTTTTATCCCTCCAAATGCAGAAAAGGAACTTGGCTTTCCTTTTTGGCTGGTAAAAATCTGGAATATCGCTAGAAATACTGGTGCCAGAATGATCTTTTATACTGAAGAAGAAACAAAAGTATGCCTGTTAGATATCCTGCAAAAGCACCCTATTCGAGTAGATTTCAGGCCTTTTCCCGAATGGGATGAAATGGCAAATCTTAACTTTCTACTCAAGCCGGATGATAATTTGATCATGGTACTTAGTAGAAAAGGAACCGCTTCTTACCACCCTAGGCTCGAGCGCGTACCCCACTTGATTAATACTTACCTAACCAAGCACAGCTTTATCCTGATATATCCAAATCAGCCTAAAGCGACTGGTCAACCAGTAATGGACATGATACATGGGTCGCTAATTGGACCAATCGAAAAATTAGATTGGATGGGAAGAACTATTTCGCAATTGCTTAAGAGAAAATGAATCAACATGTTTTACTTTAAATTTCAATTGTATCGTGTTTGATAGAACAATTCAGCTTTTTATGTTTTCTGGTTTAGCGTCATTTTTACATCTGAAGCATTTTGCCAACAGAGCTTGGAATTTGAAAAACAACTCTTAATTAAGGTTCGCCACTTGCATTATTAGAATCAGAAACTATAGTTGTTCCAGGAAGTTTTGATTATTTTTTCAACCCAAAATTCAGTGTTTAGACAGAATTAGCGATAAATGGCGGCATCATTGTAATTCATTTGAACGAAATAAAAACAAAGATTTTTCACTTCGGAAAATTTAAAACGAGCTGAAATTCCACACCAAAAGACATTATTGGGCACTTGAGCTTTTCTATACGGACAAAAACTTTTTAAGAGAGGACGATTCTTATACGTGATTCGAAAGTGATTTCTGGTATGATCAAGCAAGAATTAAATTTCAGGTCTATGGAACTGGATTGAAATTTGGCAAGGAGGTTTTTGAGTCTGAAAACATACTTCTTGATTCATTTGTAGGTCTGGGAATAGGAGGCGCTACAGAGACCTGGAGGTATTGAAAGCCTCTCTAAATCCAAGATCTAGAGTTTATTGAAACAATGGATTTTATTTCCCTGACAGGTATCGATTTGAAGGATGGGATGCTGTGCCACAACCCACTTTAGGCTTTAATATTGGAATTCTTACTGGAAAACAATAGGCTTGACGTTGCTCATGCTAACTCACAAATCTTAAAATCGCTTTATCTAGTATTTTCTTCCCATCTAGGCAATTCGACCTTTGATCAATTTTTAACTGGATATACAACATATTCAGAATATCTTTTGCAGATTTTAAATTCTAACAGGATTTACTTTGGAATAAAATCGAAAAACCCCAAAACCTAATTTGACATCTAATGTCTGTAGACTTAACTCGCTATTCAGGAAAGATTTACATCCTGCTGTGCCTAACTCTTACTATACAAACGCAACTCTTTGGACAGCAAGCTTCCAAAAAAGGAACTCTTACAGGGATTATTATTGAAGACGGCTCCAATTCACCTCTTCCCTTTGCGACTGTCGGCATCTATTCGGGTCTCGACAGTCTGGTTTCAGGCGGGCTTTCTGATGATGCTGGTTCTTTTGAAATTGAGCTAAGCAATGGGCAATTCTATGCTTTAGTGGAATTCATGGGATATGAACCTTATAAGTCGGAGCTTTTCACCATTTCCAAAGAATCTCCCTCAAAGGATTTTGGCCAAATAAAATTAAAAACAACTGCTGGCGATTTGGATGAAGTCATAGTCCAAGGTGAAAAAACCATTATGGAGCTTTCGCTTGACAAGCGGATTTTTAATGTGGGTAAAGACTTGGCAAATGCAGGAGGAACTGCAAGTGACATTCTGATGAACTTACCGTCAATTGCTGTAGACCCAGAAGGGAATGTTCGGCTGCGTGGTTCGGCAAATGTGAGAATTTTGATTGACGGAAAACCATCAGGCTTGGTGAGTTTCAAAGGCAGTGCCGGACTCAGACAGTTACCAGCCAATATGATTGAGCGGGTTGAAGTGATCACCAACCCATCCGCACGCTACGAAGCTGAAGGTATGGCTGGAGTAATAAATATCATCCTGAAAAAAGACAATAACCAAGGTTTCAACGGTTCCTTTGAGGTGGTGGGAGGAGTGCCTACGAACTTAGGATTCACTGCTAACTTAAACTACAGACACAAAAAAATAAATTGGTTTATAAACTATGGGTTGACTCATCGCCGCTCTCCAAATGTGGGTGAACTTTACCAAGAAACCTATGGTGTAGACACTACTTTTATTCTAAATCAAACCCGCGATGGGTTTGTGAAAAGCCTCAATAACAATATCCGTGGCGGATTAGATTATTATTTTAGCGAAAACAGCATCTTGACTTTATCTTATCTCTGGAGGCGCAGCGATGCACACCGAATCACCGATATCAGATACGAAGACTCCTGGAACACCATTGATAACCTACAGAGCTATACGCTCAGGAGACAGGATGAAACTGAGCAGGAGCCGAATTCAGAAATCAGCGCTAACTATAAGAAAACATTCGATGAAAAAGGCCATGAATTAACCTCCACATTCACCTACCTGAACTACTGGGAGAATTCAGATCAGATTTTCACCCAAGAAACTTTTTCCCCGGAAGGCATAGAAAATCCCGACTTAGAACAAGTCCAAACTTCGCTGAATGACGAATACGAAAATCAATACTTAGCCATGCTTGATTATGTTAGGCCATTTTCCAAAGAAGGGAAATTTGAAGCTGGTTTCCGGACTAGTTTTCGTCGAATGAAAAATGACTACCTAGTTCAAGAAGAAGGTGATGATGGGCAGTTTGCTCCAATTCCTGGCTTAGACAATGTCTTCCTTTACAATGAAAATATCATGGCCGCTTACGGGATTGTAGGAAACAAAACGAATGATTGGAGTTATCAAGCGGGTCTGCGTGTGGAGAACACAGACGTAAAAACAATATTAGAAGAGACAAATGAGGAGAACCCAAGAAAGTATACCAATTTCTTCCCCAGCGCTCACCTGACTTATAATATTTCTGAGGAAAATGCATTCCAGCTTTCTTATAGTCGTCGAATTAGGAGACCAGTGTATAATGATCTCAGTCCTTACGTAACCCTTTCAGATTCGCGGAATTTCTTCAGTGGAAATCCTGATTTGAACCCAGAATACACCAATGCATTTGAATTGGGACATATCAAGTATTTTGACAAAGGGACACTATTCACCACCGTCTATTATCGAAGCACAGACGACAAAATAGAACGGTTACGCTCTGTGGATAATCAAGGATTCTCAAGAACTTTGCCTTATAACCTCAATGGAGAAAATTCCTTTGGAGTAGAAATCAGTAGCGATTACCAGCTATACGACTGGTGGAAACTGGACTTCAATGTCAATTTCTTCCATGCCAACATCGATGGGACAAACATCCAAAATGGCTACAAAACGAAGACTACTTCTTGGCTATTTCGCCAGACCTCTCGATTCACAATTGCTAATGGATTGGATATTCAGCTGCGAGCAAATTATGATGCAAGACAAAAAACAGTCCAGGGAATTAGAAAAGGAATATTCTTCTTAGATCTATCGGCAAGTAAAAGTGTGTTCCAAGACCGAGGAAATCTGATTTTCAATGTCACAGATATTTTCAACTCGCGGAGAAATAGATTCATCAGCGAAGGGACAAACTTCTACACAGAAGGAGACTCCCAATTCCAGCGCCGACAATTGATATTGACTTTAAGCTATAGATTAAAGCAATAATGAAATCGGGAATAGCACTTCCAAATCAAGAATTACCTATTTGCCCAATGAGGACATGAGAAAACCTATACTAACTGCCCTTTTTATTTTGGGAGCATGCTCAGTCCTTTTTGCGCAGAAAATCAATGACTCTTACCGCCTTCATATACAAAAAGCAAGTTCAGAAATCTTAATTGACGGAGCTGTGGACGAGCAAGCTTGGCTAGATGCGGAGATTGCAACAGATTTCTTCATGATCACCCCGATGGACACCAGCTTTGCAAAAGTCAGAACTGATGTAAGAATGACCTACGATGAGGAGAACCTTTACTTGCTGGTAGAAAATTTCCATGCAGTCGACGGACCTTATATGGTGGAATCACTGAGAAGGGATTTCTCTTTTGGAAAGAATGACAACTTCCTGCTTTTTATGGACCCATTTGATGATCAAACAAACGGGTTTTCTTTTGGAGCTAATGCAGCAGGAGCACAATGGGATGGCATCATGTACAACGGCGGAAGCGTAGATCTCAGCTGGGATAACAAGTGGACTTCCAAAGTCACGAATTACAATGACAAATGGGTCTTTGAAGCAAAAATCCCTTTCAAATCCATTCGATATAAAAAAGGAATCACGGAATGGGGAATCAACTTTTCACGACTTGATTTAAAAACAACCGAGAAATCAGGCTGGGCTCCTGTTCCCCGCCAATTCCCTTCCGCATCTTTAGCCTATACGGGAATACTTGTTTGGGATGAAGCACCTCCACAAACTGGTGCAAATATCTCTGTGATCCCTTATGCTTTGGGCGGATTCAGTAAAGAAGTTTCGGAGGGAGGCCCTACAGAATATAGAAAAGAAATAGGAATGGATGCTAAAATTGGATTGACATCTTCTCTTAATCTGGACTTAACCGTCAATCCTGATTTCTCCCAAGTGGAAGTGGATAGGCAGGTCACAAATCTTGACCGATTTGAATTGTTTTTCCCCGAAAGACGACAGTTTTTTCTGGAAAATGGAGACTTATTTGCAAGCTTCGGATACAGCACAATCCGACCATTTTTCTCCAGAAGGATTGGCCTCAATGCTCCTATACAATTTGGAGCAAGACTCAGTGGAAAAATCAACAAAAACTGGCGGGTCGGAGCAATGAATATGCAGACCGGCAAAGTGGATGAAGACGAGTTGCCTTCACAGAACTTCACCGTATTAGCCCTGCAGCGACAAGTAGGGGCTCGCTCAAATATTACTGGACTTTTTATCAACAAGCAATCACTGAATTACAATCCTGATCCAGATGCTGAAGCGCCAATTTATTCCCAATTCAACCGAAACGTGGGTTTGGAATATAATCTCGCTTCCTCAAATAATCTCTGGACAGGTAAGGCAATGGTACTCCAAAGTTTTGGTCCAGACAATGTCGGGAATGGTTTTGTCCATGCTGCCAATCTAAAATACACAGCAGGAAATCTAACTTGGAATTGGCAACATGAATATGTCTCGGAGAATTACACCGCAGAAGTAGGATACGTTCCGAGAAGAGGGTTTTATAAAATCAACCCCCAGGTCGGCTACCGCTGGTTTCCAAAAAGCGAAAAAATCTTGAGCCATGGACCTGATGTAAGTACAACTTTCTTTTTCAATAAAGACGGAGAGAAAACTGATAATACAACTTTTCTCGCCTACAATCTAAAGTGGAGAAGTCAAAGCACTTTTATGCTGTGGACGAGTACAGATTATGTGAAACTTCAGCGCCCTTTTGACCCGACTAACTATAGCGGAGACACCCTTGCAACTGGCACCGAGCATCAGTGGTACGCAATCGGTGCGGAATACACCTCCAAACCTCAAAGTGTGTTCACCTACGCTTTTACCACTAGACTTGGAGGTTATTATGCGGATGGACATCGCTACAACGCGACAGCCGAACTAGGCTACAGGTTTCAGCCCTATGTAAGTCTAGCGATGACGGCAGCGTACAATGAAATCCTTCTTCCAGAACCTTGGAACACCACTAGCTTTTGGTTGGTCGGACCACGTGTAGATGTAACGATGACGAATACCCTTTTCTTCACGGCCTTTGTCCAATATAACGAGCAGATAGAAAACATCAATTTAAATACTCGCTTTCAATGGCGATTCAAGCCAGCTTCAGATTTGTTTTTGGTTTACACAGACAATTACTTACCTGCTCCCTTTTATACTAAAAACCGCTCTCTGGTACTGAAATTCACCTATTGGTGGAATCTCTAGCATTCAAATCCCTTTCATTTTGATGGATTCTTCTGGAATATTAACACTATGGCTTCGATTTGAAGATATGGGTTAACTTTATCTTTCAGAATATCCCCCAGAAACATGAATAGCAGAATCAAACACTTGTCCCTCCTACTTGTGGCATTTTTCGCCATTGGTGAAACTTTAGCTCAAGACTCTTCTCTCTTAACCCTAGAAAGAGTTTATAATTCAAGGGAGTTTGCTCAGGAGAGGCTTCAGCCAATTCAATGGATCGAAGATGGAGCCGCTTATGTGACTGTGGAGAACGGGAATGAACTGGTGAGATGGGACAGCAAGAGTTTGGATAGAAGTGTCTTTGTTCCTGGCTCAGCAGTGCAAAGCAGTGGTAAACCAATCCAGATCGAATCGTTCAGTTTGTCTGACGATGGTACGAAAGTTCTAATTTTCACCAACTCAAGTCGTGTATGGAGGTCAAATACCAAAGGCGACTACTTTGTATATGATCTTGAGTCAAAGCAACTGAAACAGCTCGGCCGCAAGTTCGAACCCTCTTCCTTGATGTTCGCTAAATTTTCTGATGATAATGAGTATATCGCTTATGTGCAAAAATTCAATTTGTATCAGGAAAATTTCAAAACAGGCGAAATCATTCAGTTAACTTCTGACGGAACTGATAAAATCATCAACGGCACATTTGATTGGGCCTATGAGGAGGAGTTTGGTAAAAGGGATGGTTTCGCTTGGAGCCCAGATGCGAAATACATTTCTTTTTGGCAGATAGATGCTTCCCAAATTGGCACTTTTTACATGATCAATAATACGGACTCTGTCTATTCCAAGCCTATTCCGCTTCAATATCCTAAGGTAGGTCAAGAGCCTGCTGGCGCAAAAATCGGCCTGATTAATTTGGCTTCCAAAGACAAAATTTGGATCCCTATTCCTGGAGCCGAAAAAGAAAATTACTTGCCCGGAATGCAATGGATCAATGAAGATTTACTCCTCATCCAGCAGATGAATCGAAAGCAAAACTTACTGACCATTTGGACTTTCAAACCTTCCACTTCTGAGCTGAAGAAGATTTATACTGAATCTGAAGAAACTTGGGTGGATTTGGCCTATCCGGATCTTTCCAAAAATGGCTGGAGCGACAATAGTTTACCATTAGTCGATACCGGAAAAGCATTTCTACGAATGACCGAAAATGATGGATGGAGACATATCTATAAAATTGATATCGCCACGGGCAATAAAACCTTGATTACGCCAGGAGAGTTTGATGTAGCCTCTTTTGGCGGGGTTACAGACAAAGAAGTTTACTTTATCGCTTCACCTGTCAATGCAACGCAGCGCTACCTCTATGCGATTGACTTGGAAGGAAAAGGGAAACTTCGACGCGTGACTCCAGAAGCTTTTGAAGGTGTAAATACGTACGACATTGCCCCAAATGGGCAGACGGCAATTCATAATCATCAAAGCACTGAAGATCCGCTGACAGTCAGACTGGTGTCACTACCTAAGCATAATGTACTCAAGTCATTGGTGGAAAATGAGGAGTTCAAGCATAAACTAGCATCCCTTAAAATTCCGGAAATTGAATTCACCACAGTCACAACATCAGAAGGAGTCACGCTTGATGCACGGGTTATTTACCCAATTGATTTTGATGAATCAAAAAAGTATCCGGTCCTGTTTCATGTGTATGGTGAACCATGGAGCACTGTTGCCACAGACACACAAGTTGGGCTTTATAATATTATGCTAGCGCAAAAAGGATACTTTGTTATCGATATGGATAATCGGGGAACACCGGCTTTGAAAGGAAGCAAATGGAGAAAGAGCATCTACAGAAAAATCGGTGTGATCAATGCGCAAGATCAAGGTTTGGCAGCTCAGGAATTATTGAAGCTTCCTTATCTGGATAAAAGCCGAGTTGCAGTTTGGGGCTGGAGTGGTGGCGGTTCGATGACACTAAACCTGATGTTCAAATTTCCTGAGGTCTATCAGACAGGTATGTCTGTAGCTGCAGTATCTAACCAGCTAATCTATGACAACATCTATCAGGAACGCTACATGGGACTTCCTCAGGAAAATATGGAGGACTTTGTAAAAGGATCTCCTATCACCTATGCTAAAAACTTAGAAGGAAACCTATTGATCGTGCATGGGACAGGCGATGACAATGTCCACTACCAAGGTGCCGAAATGCTCATGAATGAACTGATCAAACATAACAAGCAGTTCCAGATGATGCCATATCCTAATCGCTCTCATGGTATCTACGAGGGAGAAGGAACAAGTCTGCATTTGTATACTTTGTTGACCAATTATTTAACAACACACACGCCAGTCAATTAAAAATCAAATAATTAGGAATTACGAACTATTTTATTTTTCTTACTATTAAAATTTAGTAGAACTATGAAAAATACATTGACTAATTCCCACAAGCGCTACCAGAGAAAGGTAAAGATTGGTTTTCTCACGGCACTTTTCTTATTTATTGGAGGTTTTGCATTTTCTATTTCCAAACTTACATCTACCGCTGATACGGAAGAACTACTTGACAAAAAAACTGTCAAGGGTCTCATTCTTTCTCCAGATAAGAAACCAATTCCAGGCGCCGTCATCCTCGTCAAAGAGACAACCACTGGAACAGTTACGGATATAGAAGGTAATTTTTGGTTGGATTTGGAAAAATTTAATCAAGAGACTATAACCTTAAAAATCTCAATGATTGATTACGAATCCACAGAGATAATGGTTAACACCAAGAAATTACCCAAGGACTTGGGTAAAATCACCTTAAAAAAGGAAGCTAAATAAGTTATTGCTCGATTGATTTTGCCTCAAAAGAAACAAGCTCTCCTTCTTCCAATAGAAGTTGAATTTCTATTGGGTTGCAGCAAACTTCACAGTCTTCGATATACTTCTGTGACGAAATAGTAGGATCTATCAGCATTGAGATCTCTGCAAGACAGTATGGACATTGGAAGTAGTACTCGAGCATTCTCCAAGGTAATCAAATACACAATACGCTTCAACTGACGGAATTCACATTAATTGAGTCAGTCTAAAAGCAATTTTCCTCACTGATCGATCCTAATAATTGCTATTTCTAAAAATTAGTGCTGGATAGTTGCGCCCTCTGGGTAGTCCTCCGTGCCCACCGTGGTAAAAAAATTCTCCCACAAAAAAACCTCGAAGCACATTCGCTCCGAGGTTTTAACCATAACCACTAACCTAAATTATACTTCTATTTCTGAGCCCACATTTTTAAAGTAGACTTGCTTATCTGCATCCAGATCCACCATCACGGCCGAATCATTTTTGATATAACCAGACAAGATCTGCTTGGAAAGCTCATTGAGCACCAATCGCTGCATAGTTCTCTTCAGCGGTCTGGCCCCGAAATTCGCATCAAAACCAATCTCACCTAAATAATCCAGCACTTCCTTCGTAGCCTCTATTTCAATTCCCGACTCGGATAACCTTTTTTGAATTTCTCTCCATTGTATATCTACAATCTTACGAATCACCTGCTTGTTCAACGGTTCAAACATGATCGTCTCATCAATTCGGTTCAAGAACTCAGGTCGCACTGACTTTTTTAATAACTCATAAACTTCCGTCTTGGTCTTTTCCAAGATTTCATCCTTATTCCACTCTTCCATTTCTGCGAATCGCTCTTGAATTAAATGAGATCCGATGTTGGTAGTCAAAATGATAATGGTATTCTTGAAGTTGGCGATTCGACCTTTATTATCAGTCAATCTTCCATCATCCAATACTTGCAGTAGAATATTAAACACATCTGGATGCGCCTTTTCGATCTCGTCCAAAAGGATCACAGAATATGGTTTTCTACGCACCGCTTCAGTCAATTGACCTCCTTCGTCATAACCTACGTAGCCCGGAGGTGCTCCCACCAAACGGCTTACCGCATGTCTCTCTTGGTACTCAGACATATCGATTCTGACCATTGCATTCTCATCATTGAAGAGGTATTCCGCTAAGGCTTTAGCAAGCTCAGTCTTACCAACTCCTGTAGTCCCCATAAAGATGAAACTACCAATCGGGCGTTTGGGATCCTGCAATCCGGCACGACTTCTTCTCACAGCATCCGATAAAGCTGTGATTGCTTCCTTCTGACCTGCTACTCTGTGTCCAAGTTCTAATTCCAAGTGCAGTAGTTTCTCACGCTCAGATTGGATCATTTTATTCATTGGAATTCCAGTCCATTTAGATACAACGGCGGCAATATCCTCCTGATCAACTTCCTCTTTGAGCAAAGGCGAACCCGCCTGCATTTCTTTCAACTGGCTTTTGAATGACTCCAATTTCTGCTCTGCCTCCCCGATCTTTCCATATCTGATTTCAGCGACTTTACCAAAATCCCCTGATCGTTCAGCCTGCTCAGCTTCAATTTTATAATTGTCAATTCGTTCTTTTTCTCTTTGGATGCCAGTAATAACAGCTTTTTCACTTTCCCACTTCGCTTTGACACTGTCACGCTTTTCAGCTAGTTCAGCGAGTTCTTTGCTCAAAACTGTCTCTTTATCTTTGTTCTTTTCCCTACGGATAGCTTCTCGCTCGATCTCCAGCTGCATGATTCTACGATTTAACTCATCCAATTCCTGAGGCAATGAATCAATTTCCATTCTCAATTTAGCGCCAGCTTCATCCATCAAGTCAATTGCCTTATCCGGCAAGAAACGATCTGAAATGTATCGCTGAGAAAGTTCAACTGCGGCTATCACAGCGTCATCTTTGATACGTACTCCGTGGTGTAATTCATATTTATCCTTGATTCCTCGAAGGATGGAAATCGCATCGGCAGCATCAGGTTCGTCTACGATTACAGCCTGAAATCTTCTCTCCAGAGCCTTATCTTTTTCGATGTATTTCTGATACTCTTTTAGCGTAGTAGCACCGATTGCATGAAGTTCTCCACGAGCCAAAGCTGGTTTCAGCAAGTTGGCCGCATCCATCGCTCCTTCTCCACCTCCGCCTGCACCAATGAGCGTATGAATCTCATCGATGAATAAAATGATCTCTCCTTCGGCATCGGTCACTTCTTTTATGACAGCCTTCAATCTCTCCTCAAACTCTCCTTTGTATTTGGCGCCTGCCACCAGTAAACCCATATCCAAAGAAATCAATGTCTTTGACTTTAGGTTTTCAGGCACATCACCAGAAACTATTCTTTGCGCCAGGCCTTCTACAATTGCCGTCTTACCCACACCCGGCTCGCCGAGTAGAATTGGGTTGTTTTTAGTTCTTCTTGCCAAAATCTGAAGTACTCTTCTGATTTCTTCATCTCGGCCAATCACCGGGTCAATCTTGCCCTTCTTGGCCATTTCGTTCAGGTTCTTGGAGTATTTCTCCAGCGCCTGGTATTTGCTTTCTGCGTTTGGATCGGTCACTTTATTTCCTTTTCTAAGTTCCTTGATAGCTTCGATCAAAGGCTTTTCAGCAATCCCCTGATCTTTCAATAGTTGTGAAGTAGCATCACCGCCAGCGAGGATAGCTAGTAACAAATGCTCTATTGCCACATATTCATCTCCAAAAGTCTTTAGATAATCCTTCGCTTTTGTAAGCACTTGATTAGTATAATTGGATAAGTGGGGCTGTTGACCACCACTTACTTTCGGTAGTCGCGCCAACTGCTCATCCAGTCTTTGAGAAATAAACTGCTTATTGGTCCCAAGTTTCTTAAACAAGAACTCAGTGACATTCTCATCTTCTGAGATAATTCCTTTCAGCAAATGTGCTGGCTCAATGTTGGGCTGACCAGCCGCGGTAGCGAGCTCAAGAGCTTTCTGTATCGCCTCCTGAGATTTTATAGTGAATTGTTTAAAGTCCATTGTATAGTTGGTTAATAGTGGTGTCTTAAATTCTTCTATTGGAAGCGGAGATTTTAAACTCTTTTCCCATTCTCCACTTTACTATCAAAACTACTTCCACTTACTTTTTTCCGTCATAATGACCGAATAACCTCTGTTAATTAGACTAAATCGGAAAAGTTGACAGAATAATATTCTGATGAGGAAGGTTTAACGACATATTGCGCATATAAAATTTCTCGTTTACTTATATTAGTCTACACTTTTTAAAACATCTTCTATGAACGAGCTTTTAAATGAAGAGCAGGTACTCCAGCTTATCCACAATATCCGTAACCAGAAAGTAATGTTGGATTCTAATTTGGCAGAAATGTATGGTGTACAGACGAAAGCTTTAAATCAATCCCTCAAAAGAAACCCTGACAGATTCCCTTTAGACTTCATGTTTCAACTTTCTGAAGAAGAGTGGCAAAACTTGAAGTCACAAAATGTGACCTCAAGTTGGGGAGGTCAACGAACTCCTCCCTATGTTTTCACTGAGCAAGGAGCAGCGATGTTATCTTAAGTGTTGAATAGTCCCGCCAGCCATCCAGGTAAATATCTCTATTATTCAGACTTTCGTCAGGATCAGAGAATGGGCACTTAATTATTCAGAATTACAGAACAAAATTCAGGCATTACAAGATGCCGAGTCAAATCAAAACCAGCACATTAATCATATCTATCAAATGATAGAAGAACTATTAAAGCCAAGTCTGGGAGAGAGAGCAAAAATTGGATTTAAAAATAAACCCTGTTCCACTTTATGAAACAGGGTCCAAATAAAGAGCTATATCAAATGATTATCCCTTTTGGGAAACCGCATAATCCTCTACAGCCTGCCATACTCTGAATACATTTTTGTAACAGATTTTTTCAATCTCTTCTCTAGTGTAACCTCTCTTCAATAGCTCTGCAATTAAGTTTGGATACATAGACACATCTTTCAGTCCAGTAGGCAAAGAGTCCCCAACGCCATCGAAATCAGAACCCAAACCTACGTAGTCAATTCCCACTAAATCCTTCACATAATCTATGTGATCGGCAACCCGCTGCACTGTTGGGAATGGGTTGTTAGCAGCTGTGTATTCAGAAATATACGCTTGAGCAGCAGAATCTCCCCTTGAAAGATTATTCTCAGCCATATAGTTAATCAAATGCTCACGTACCTTGTCTGCTCCAGCAGCATATGCTGAGTCAATAAAAGTACCTCCGAAATTAATCATCATCACTCCTCCATTTTTAGCCATAGCCTGAATAAGCTCATCATTCATATTTCTTTCGAAGCCTGGAGTAAACTTTCTAACTGAAGAGTGAGAGGCAATTACGGGCACCTTTGTGATAGCCAACGCATCCTTAAAAGTATCATCCGAAACATGAGAAAGATCGACCATAATACCCACTCGATTCATTTCAGCTACTACTTTCTCGCCATATTCACTCAAGCCATTATACAGTCTCACCGTATCATAGCTACTATCCCCAATTAGATTAGCTTTTCCGTGAGTTAATGTGATGTAGCGAATACCTCTTCCGTGAAAATATTCCACATTTGAGATATCATCCTCTAATGCGGATCCATTTTCCATACCCATCGGAAGAGAGACTTTGCCAGAAGCAAAATTAGCCTCAACTTCGGCTGGGCTATATGCCATAGCAAATTGATCTGGGAAAGTCTCAGCCAAACGCTCAGTCATTAAAATAAGTGAATCTGCCAACGCTTTCGAGGAACCTGGAGTCTGTTGCAAGCCAGCAGGAATATATATAGACATAAAAGGCGCATCAAGCCCTCCTTCTTTCGATCTAGGAAAATCAAAATTCCCATCTGGCGTACGGACTGAAACGTCCAAAATCTCACGCTGCAGTGTAAATCCACCTACCTTCATCCGGTAGGGTAAATCCACATGACCGTCTACCATGATAGTCTCATGCGCAATCTGGGTAGCAACTTCCAAACGTTCCTCATCGGAGATTTGAGTGTAATCAATCTCCTCTGTCTTTTCCTGAGGTGAACAGGCCAATGCCAAGCTGGCAATAATCGCTAAGTTTAAATGTTTTCTCATAAGTTGGTGGGTTAGTACAGTAGGAAAGATAATTAGATTTTTTCTGGGAGCGCGAATTAATCCATTAAAGGCACAATTGCTAAATTTATTGGCTAACAAAAAGCATTTTAAAGCCAAAAACTCTCATTTAAGCAAAAATAAACCACAGTTATAGACGCTAGACAACCTTGATTTAAACAAATACCATATATGGGGTTTTACTATTCAATTTTAAATTTCGAACTTTATAAAAAAAGGAGATAGATTTTGGTGACTATAAATCGTCAATAAAACAGTCGAACTGACATTTCTTCAAACTATTAACCCAACCTTTTAAAAACTAGCTTATGAAAATCAACACGAAATCTCTTTTACTTGGTATTTCAACCACCTTGTTATTTGCGCAATGTAATCCTCAAAAAACTGAAGAAACAAACGAAGAGGTAGTTGTAGAGGAAGTAAAAGCACCTACACTTACTAAGATTTGGGAGACAGATTCGACATTGACCACTAATGAATCAGTTCTATATGACGCTTCGACTGGGAAAATCTATGTCTCTAACATAGAAGGGCAGCCTACAGATAAAGATGGTAAAGGATCTATTTCTATCATTGACAAAGAAGGAAACATAGTCACTCAGGCTTGGGTCACTGGTCTGAATGCACCAAAAGGAATGGGCATTGCAAATGGAAACTTGTATGTCACCGACATTGATCAATTGGTCGAAGTCAACCTGGAATCAGGTGAAATCACGAATAAATATCCTGTAGAAGGCGGTCAGTTTCTTAATGATTTGGCAACTTATGATAGTAAAGTTTACTTCACCGATATGAACACAGGTAAGGTACACATGCTTGATGGAGGCACTATTTCTACTGTGACTGAAGGTCATGAATCTATAAATGGCATAGCTATCGGAGAAGATGGGGAATTATATGGCTTGGATAAGTCTGGACTAGTTACACTCAACTCTGACGGAACCGCCATGATCATGAACAGCACTGTCACTGGCGGAGATGGACTTGTGATTTTGGGAGACGGTAAGTATGTGGCTTCTCGCTGGGCTGGAGAAATTTACTTCGTAAATTCAGAAGGAGAGACTCTGCTATTAGACACTAAAGATGCTTCTTCAAATACAGCAGATATAGGTTTTATACCAGAAGACAGCATTATTTTGGTTCCTACTTTCTTCAAAAACAAAGTAGTAGCTTATAAATTGGATTATTAAATCAGAAAATCTTCAATATAAAAAAGCCTTCATTTGAGGGCTTTTTTGGTTTTGGTGAACGGGAAAGGCTGATTTTTCCTTATATTAATGAACAGGCATCTAAAAGAATTTCACCCTTTTTGGAGCACAGAAAAGCAAAACATGCCAAATTTCATGAATAATATCATGTTTAGCATAGTTAAAACTCTGTAAGTTGGGGACTTATAGAATGACAAATCATTGATAGGTACTTTCTATAAGTAATTTGTCCAATTGTGAGTAAATTTGTCCTAATTCAAAACCGTACCGAGTTAGCCATAATTCGGACATAAATTTATCCATGATGAAATCAGGAGAAATAGATTACGAACTAGAAAAAAACATTGAGGTTATCTCTCAGCTGGATGGTCTTGTTGGCGAAGCCGTAGATAATATCCTAGTTGATCCAGACAAATGCTGGCAACCATCAGATTTCCTACCCGACTTTGGAGATCAGGATATTCATGATCAAATAAAGCTCCTTCAGGAAAGATCTGCAGGCATTCCCGATACAGTTTTTACTTCCCTTGTAGGGAATTTGATTACTGAAGAAGCGCTTCCAAGCTATCAAACGTATTTCAACCTTTTGGAAGGAATCAATCCTGAAAGAAGCTTACTTTCTCCTTCTGGCTGGGTGAGATGGTCTAAATCTTGGACCGCCGAAGAAAACCGTCATGGTGATCTTCTCAATAAATACCTCTACATGACTGGAAGGGTGGATATGAAAGCTGTGGAACAAACAATTCACAGATTACTCATGAATGGTTTTGATGCTAATACAGGAGGCGATCCTTATCAGGCAATTGTTTATACTTCATTTCAGGAAAGAGCTACTAAGGTTTCCCACGTAAATACTGGCAAACTCGCAGATATCGCTGGAGACCCAGTTTTAGGTAGAATTTGTAAGCAAATTGCAGGTGATGAAGCTAGACATGAGAAAGCATACAAATCCTTTATGTCTGCAATATTCGATATCGATCCCAATGGAGCGATTTTAGCTTTCGAAAAATTGATGAGAAAGCAGATTGTGATGCCAGCAGTATTGATGGGAGAAGGTGGGAAAAACCCTTCGCTTTTTACAGAATTCTCAGCGATCACCCAGAAAGTAGGAATTTATACCGGTTGGGATTATGCGAGAATTATAGAGCATTTGGTTAGCCTTTGGAAAATCGAAAGCCTGACCGGCTTGAATGATGTAGCTTCAAAAGCGCAAGATTACCTAGTGAAGCTCTCAGATAGATACATGAGGCTTGCAGATAGAATGAAGGCTCCAGAAGAAGTTAAACTAGCCTGGTTGAAATAATAAAGTTGAGAAAACTAGAAAATCCTTTCCTCCATGGAAAGGATTTTTTTGTTTAAAAGCAGTTTAAGCTAACTTATAAGGTTATTAATTTGAGGAACATGAACCAAAGACTATGAAACACTTCTTTTACCTACTCTTTTTAGTTCTTTTTGTTTCTTCAGTAACAGCTCAAGAAACTCAATCAATTCTAGTAAATCAAAATCGTCTTTCTGGTCTTATTAATGAATTGTCAACCTATGGAAAAAATGCGGCGGGCGGTTCTGATCGAGTTGCCTACAGCCCCCATGATATCGCAGCCCGCAAATTTTTAATAGGAAAATTAGAAATGCTTGGCCTGAAAGTATCTGTTGATTTTGCAGGCAACATTATCGCAAAAAAGACTGGAAGTAATCCTAAATTAAAGCCCATTACTTTCGGTTCTCATATAGATGAAGTCCCAAACGGTGGAGATTACGATGGGCCGGTTGGGTCAATGGGTGCCATTGAAGTCTTGGAGACATTGATCGAAAAAAATATCACCACCCGGCATCCCTTAGAGCTTATTCTTTTCACCAATGAAGAAGGCGGAGTAGTTGGCAGTCGCGCTATTGCTGGACAACTTTCTGCAGCAGCCTTGACAACAAAAAGTAGTAGTGGACAGACTCAATCTGAAGGAATCAGAGCAGTAGGAGGAAATCCAAATCGGATAATGGAAGTAAAGAGAGAAAAGGGCGATATAGCTGCTTTCCTTGAGCTTCACATCGAGCAAGGTGGAAACCTTGAAAAAAGCCAAAAGCAGATCGGAGTAGTTGAAGGAATTGTCGCCATAGAATGGTGGCAATTCACGTTTAAAGGGACGGCAAACCACGCTGGAACCACTCCAATGAACATGAGAAAAGACCCTTTGCTTCCTGCTGCTAAATTTATTTTGGCAGTGAATGAAACAGTCAATTCATACGCTGGAGCTCAGGTCGGAACCGTAGGGAAAATAGAAGCTTTCCCAGGTGCTGGAAATGTAATCCCAGGTGAAGTAACTTTGAATTTGGAGTTGCGAGACCTTTCTTCCGAAAAAATCTGGAAAATCTATTCAGAACTTGAGAGCAAAGCGATGACATTTGCTGAGGAAAATGGTACCGAGCTCCAGATTGTACATCAAGAAGTGGCTAGCGTGCCAGCAATTGCCAATCCCGTTATTCAAAAAGCAATTGAAAGTTCTGCCTCCACACTTGGTCTGAGCACGATGTATTTACCAAGCGGTGCAGGACATGACGCACAAGAAATGGCCAGATTGGGTCCAATCGGGATGATTTTTATCCCAAGTAAAAATGGAATCAGCCATTCCCCGCAGGAATATTCATCTCCAGAGGACATTGCAAATGGAGCGAATGTCTTACTTCAGACCATTCTTAGAATTGACAAAGAATTAGATTAATATCGCAGCCCTTTAGCAGCCAACAGACCACAAGCAACTTACCCATGGACAATACTCAAGTAGAAAACATATCATTATCCTATCTACAACCTTCGGACTACGCCGACCTCAAATCGGCAATGATAGAAGCATACCGAAGCATGCCCGGTTCGTACTGGAAAGAAAGTCAAATTGAGAGTTTGATCACCAAATTTCCAGAAGGTCAGGTAGTCATTCGCATCAACGATAAGCTAGCAGGCTGTGCGCTTTCGATTATTGTGAGCGATTCTGATCTGGAAGGTGAGCATACATACAAAGATATTACGACGGACTTCACCTTTGACAACCATAACAATGCAGGAGATATGTTGTATGGTATTGACGTCTTCATCAAACCCGAATTTCGCGGATTGAGACTTGGAAGAAGATTATATGACTATAGAAAAGAACTCTGCGAGAAACTGAACCTGAAAGGAATCGTATTTGGTGGAAGAATCCCCAATTACCACAAGTATGCGGATAAAATGGGGCCAAAGGAATATTTGGAAAAAGTAAAACTTAAGGAGATTTATGATCCGGTTTTGAATTTCCAATTGGCAAATGACTTCCATCCAGCGCGGATTATGAAGAACTATTTGGAAGGTGATGCTGCATCAAGTGAGTTTGCAGTCTTGCTGGAATGGAATAATATTTTCTACGAAAAGCCAAATAAAACAGCCTCCACCAATAAAACCATCGTTCGTTTGGGCTTGATTCAATGGCAGATGCGTTTGTATGAAAATCTGGACGAACTGATGCAACAGGCGGAATATTTCATCGATGCCGTGTCTGGTTATCGCTCTGACTTTGCCCTTTTCCCAGAACTATTCAATGCTCCGTTGATGGCTGAATTCAACCATCTCAGCGAAGCTCAGGCTGTTCGTGGATTAGCGAAATATACAGATGAGATCGTGAAGCGTTTTGCGCAGCTATCGGTCTCCTACAATATCAATATCATCACTGGCTCCATGCCAAAGATCAAGAATGATAAGCTGTACAATGTAGGCTACCTCTGCAAACGGGATGGATCTGTTGAAATGTATGAAAAACTGCACATTTCCCCGCTTGAAGCAAAAGTCTGGGGAATGCAAGGTGGTAGTCAAATCAAAGCTTTTGACACCGACTGTGGTAAAATCGGGATCTTGATCTGCTACGATGCAGAATTCCCGGAACTAAGCAGAATTCTAGCTGATGAAGGAATGGATATTCTTTTCATCCCATTTTTGACAGATACCCAGAATGGCTATTCCAGAGTCCGCAATTGTGCAATGGCAAGAGCGATAGAAAATGAATGCTATGTAGCTATGGCCGGAAGTGTAGGCAACTTGCCAAAGGTTCACAATATGGATATGCAATACGCACAGTCTATGGTCATTACTCCTTGTGATTTTGCATTCCCGAGCAATGGTATTAAAGCTGAAGCAACTCCTAATAATGAAATGACTCTGATTGCGGATGTTGATCTTTCCCTATTACGAGAGTTAGAGCAATTTGGAAGCGTGAGAAATCGTAAGGATCGCCGAACAGACTTGTTCGAGCTTAGACTCAAGGATATTCCAAAATAAGTTGAATTTAGGCAAACCAAATTCACTTGAAAACCATTACATGTATATACATAAATTAGCGCTATCATGAGGCCAATTAAAAGAATACATAAAGCAGAATATAGACCTATTGCAGACTTAGTGACTTATAGTCCTATGCCTACCAGGACTTTGGATCATTTAGACCCATTTATTTTTCTAAACCATCACGGTTTTCAAACTTATCCAACCAACAATCAAGGCTTGCCTTTTGGTCCGCACCCACATCGTGGAATGGAGACAGTGACCTTTATACTAGCTGGAGATATCATGCACAAAGATTCATCCGGACATGAGTCTGTGATTGGTCCAGGAGGGGTTCAATACATGTCGGCAGGAAGCGGGCTGATACATGCTGAAGTCAGTAGTTCGGATTTTAAGAAAAAAGGAGGAGACTTAGAAATCCTTCAACTTTGGCTAAATCTTCCTGCGGATAAAAAGATGATGAAACCGAGTTATGTCGGATTGCAAAAAGAAGAAATCCCAACTTTTGAATTGGATGGAGGCAAAGTAAAGGTCCAGCAGTTATTCGGAGAGTGGGAAGAAACTGAAGGTGCTTTTGAGGGAAACTTCCCAATCACGATGAGTACTATATATTTGGAAAAAGGAGGGAAATTTGAAAAATCACTCCCTAAGGATGAGAACATTTTCTTCTACATCGTGAGAGGTACATTGAAGGTCAACGGCGAAGAAGTCAATTTCAGGAATTTAGTGGAATTTGAAAATCAAGAGGGAGCAATTAGCGTAGAAGCTACCGATGACTCAGTTCTGATTTTAGGTAATGCCTTATCTTTCAATGAGCCAATGGTTGCTCAAGGCCCATTTGTAATGAACACCACCAAGCAAATCCAAGAAGCTTACGCTGATTACCAAGCCGGGAAATTCGGAACTTGGAACCATTAATTAGCTATCAATAATATCCTGGGAGACCAATCTGTAGATTTCTGCTATTGATTCATTGTAATTCAAAAAGCGATGATGGTCTTCCAGGGTTTCATAATCCTCCCGAATTGCAGGACCTGTTTGAGCAGCCTTAGCTCCCATTTGAAGACTTTTTGAAATAGTTTCGATTATCAGCGGTTTAAGCATTTCGAAATCCAACCCTTGCCGGTGCATCACTTCCTCCGCTATTCTAATCATGTGATTGGAAAAATTGCTGGCAAAAACAGCTGCGATGTGCATCGCTTTCCTATCTTTTGATCTCACAGTATAAGTCAGAGGGGATAGGCTTTTAGCTAGCTTTTTGAGTTTTTGCAAAGTCTCTTCATCATCTGACTCCAGCAAAAATGGCACTTCATCAAATTCTATTTTTCTGCCTTTGGTGAAGGACTGCAAAGGGTAAAATATGCCTGTGTAAGTAGCGGAGCTATAATTCAAAATATCTAAGCCTACAGATCCAGAAGTATGAACCAGAATAGAATCTTCCGGTAAAATTATCTCATCTGCAACTTCAAGAATTGCGGAATCTTTAACTGCCAAAATAAAGATCTCTGCCTCGCTGGCTGAAAAATCGAGATCATCTTTAGATTCACCAGCATAAACACGATCGGTGATATTATCTGCACTCTTTAATGTGCGTGCATAAACCTCCGTTATGACGTGACCTGCGTCTTCCAAAGCTGGAGCCAAATGCCATGCCACGTTTCCCGCTCCAATAATTGCAATTTTGAACTTCATGATGGAAATAACTCATTTTTCCTCAAAAAGAAAAAGCCACTCGAATCTCTCCGAATGGCTTAAATCAGCAAGGGTACTAATTTTATTAAATATGCAGCGCTCTATTATCAGTAGCAGCCAAACAAGCCTCTTTGAAAGCTTCAGTATAAGTCGGGTGAGCATGAGACATTCTGGCGATATCCTCAGCAGATGCTCTATATTCCATCGCTACTACAGCTTCAGCTATCATATCCGCAGTTCTAGGACCGATCATATGAACGCCAAGAATCTCATCTGTCTCAGCATCTGCCAAGACTTTCACCAAGCCATCTGTATCCATGGAAGCTCTTGCACGGCCTGAAGCCATGAAAGGGAATTTACCAGCCTTGTAGTTGACGCCTTTTTCCTTCAATTGCTCTTCAGTATATCCAACTGCAGCTACTTCCGGCCAAGTATAAACTACACCAGGAATCAGGTTGTAGTTGATATGTGGCTTTTGACCCAAAATTGTCTCAGCAACAAAAACACCTTCCTCTTCAGCTTTGTGAGCTAGCATAGCGCCTTTCACCACATCACCGATTGCATAGATATTTGGCACATTAGTCTGAAGATGATCATTCACTTCCACTTGACCTCTGTCTGTGATTTTCACACCTGCAGCTTCAGCATTCAACCCATCAGTATATGGTCTTCTACCTATAGAAACCAAAACATAATCGCCTTTCACTTCTACCGTTTCACCTTTTGCATTCTCAGCTTTCACAGTCACTTCTTTGCCTTTGCTTTCTACAGAAGTCACTTTATGCTTCAAGAAAAATTCAAAGCCAATTTTCTTCAAAGACTTCTGAAGTTCTTTTCCCATAGTACGATCCATAGTAGGAATCAAAGAGTCCATGAATTCAATTACAGAAACCTTCGCGCCCAATCTCGCATACACAGAACCTAGCTCCAAGCCGATAACTCCGCCACCTATAACTACTAGATGCTTTGGAATCTCTTTCAAGTTCAAAGTTTCAGTAGAAGTAATTACTCTGTCTTTGTCTATCTTGATGAAAGGCAAAGTAGATGGTTTAGAACCGGTTGCTATGATGATGTTTTTACCCTGAATGTCAGAAGCAGAACCGTCATCTTTAGTCACTTTCACAGTAGTTTTATCTACGAAAGAACCAACTCCTTGATGAACATCGATTTTGTTCTTCTTCATCAAGTAATCAATCCCATCAGTATTTTGCTTTACCACGTCATTCTTACGGGTAATCATTTGCTTCAAATCTACCTTCAAATTGCTCAACTTAATGCCGTGAGTTTCGAAAGTGTGAGCTGCATTATGATAATGCTCAGAGGAATCCAGCAATGCCTTAGACGGGATACAACCCACATTCAGGCAAGTCCCTCCTAGCGTTGGGTATTTTTCAACAATGGCGGTTTTCAACCCAAGCTGCGCACAGCGAATCGCTGCAACATATCCACCTGGACCAGAACCTATAACTATTACGTCGTACATTTTTTTGTCTTTTTAGAGTCTATAACAAAGAGTCAAGACTGTTTAAAATGAGGGCTGAAGTCCTTCAGACCATCGTAAATCGTAATTCAGAAATCGTAAATCCTTAAACTCCGAACAACAATCTTGTCGGATCTTCAAGCAATTCTTTTACTCGAACCAGGAAGCTTACTGACTCACGGCCATCGATGATTCTGTGATCATAAGAAAGTGCCAGATACATCATCGGAAGGATAACCACCTCTCCATTCACAGCCATTGGGCGTTGAACGATGTTGTGCATTCCCAGGATAGCAGATTGTGGAGCATTGATGATAGGTGTTGACATCATTGAACCGAAGATTCCTCCGTTAGTCAATGTGAACGTACCGCCAGTCATTTCCTCTATTGAAAGCTTGTTGTCTCTAGCTTTCATCGCCAATCTTACAACCTCTTTTTCTACCTGATCAAAACTTAGTGTTTCAGCATTTCTAATTACCGGAACTACCAATCCTTTTGGAGCAGAAACGGCAATTGAGATATCACAGTAATCGTTGTAAACGATTTCATTTCCGTCAATTTTAGCATTTACTGCAGGCCATTCCTGTAGGGCTACACAAACAGCTTTGGTGAAGAAGGACATGAAACCAAGTCCTACACCATGCTTCTCTTTGAATTGCTCTTTGAATTTGGATCTCAAATCCATGATCGGCTTCATGTTCACCTCATTAAATGTGGTTAACATCGCTGTCTCATTTTTCACAGAAACCAATCTCTTGGCGACTGTTTTTCTCAAAGAAGACATTTTCTCTCTGCGCTCGTTTCTAGAACCAGCAACTGGTGCAGGAGCAGAAGCCGCCGCTGGTTTGCTTTCAGCTTTTGCTGGAGCTGGCGCAGCCTTTTGAACAGATTGAGCATCTTCTTTGGTAATTCTACCATCTTTTCCAGTTCCTTTTACAGACTCAGGAGAAACTCCTTTTTCTGCCAAAATCTTCGAAGCTGCTGGAGATGCATGTCCAGTTGCATAGTTTGTATTTCCTGAGGCAGCTGCTGGAGCTGATTCAGAAGAAGATTCAGAACTGGCCGCAGCCGCTGGCTCGCCTTCCGTCACTTCGATTTTACAGATCATTCCACCAATCTCAAGCACATCGCCTTCTTGTGCCACATGGCGAAGGATTCCTGATGCCTCAGCTGGCAATTCAAAAGTAGCCTTATCAGAATCTACCTCAGCGATGATTTCATCCAACTTCACATAATCTCCATCACCTTTTAGCCAGTTAGCCAAAGTAACTTCCGTGATAGATTCTCCTACAGTAGGCACTACCATTTCTTTCACTTCTCCGGTAGCTTTTGCTTCTGAAGATTTCGCTTCTGCTTTAGGTGCAGCTTCAGCAGCTGGTTCAGATTTACCTGGAGTTCCAGTTTCGTCAATTTCACAGATAACAGCTCCGATTTCCAGTACATCACCTTCTTGGGCTTTGATTCTAAGCACGCCTGCAGCTTCTGCCGGCAATTCAAAAGTGGCTTTATCAGATTCCAGTTCACAAAGGACTTCGTCCATCTGAACTTCCTCCCCATCTTTTTTAAACCATTGACCGATAGTTACTTCCGTGATGGATTCTCCTACCGCTGGGACTTTAATTTCTTTGCTCATAAGTTTTTCTTTTTTTCTCTTTCTAGTCAAAAAGAGAGGAACAAAATGATACGATTATTTTGGATGTCTTTATAAAAAGAGCTGTAATTATTTCAATTTAAGTGCCTGAGCAACAATGCTTTTCTGCTCTTCCACGTGGACTTTGTTGTATCCTGTGGCAGGTGAAGCACTGGCTTTTCTAGCAATAATATCCATCGGGATTTCCTTGTAAAGCAATCTCAAGATATAATTCCAATAGCCCATGTTTGATGGTTCTTCCTGTACCCAAACAACCTCAGCTTTTGGATAGCCGGCAAGCACATCTAGCATTTGTTTCTTTGGAAGTGGGTGTAGCTGTTCAATTCTTACGATTGCAACATCTTTCACTTTCTCTTTCTCGCGAGCTTCTTCCAAATCGTAGTAAATCTTGCCTGAGCAAAGCACTACACGTTTCACGTCTTTAGCATTCACCGTAGTATCTGGAAGGACTTCTCTGAAAGTACCCGAAGTAAATTCGGAAAGTGGAGAAACTACTTTTGGATGTCTAAGCAATGACTTAGGAGACATCACAATACATGGCTTTCTGAACTCCCAAGCCAACTGTCTTCTCAATAAGTGGAAGAAGTTAGACGGCTCAGTTACGTTAGCGACAACTGTGTTGTATTCAGCAGCAAGCTGCAGGAATCTTTCCGGACGGGCATTGGAGTGCTCTGGTCCCTGACCTTCGTAGCCATGTGGAAGCAACATTACCAAACCGTTCATCTTTTGCCATTTCGATTCACCAGAGGTGATAAATTGGTCAATCATGGTTTGAGCGCCATTGGCGAAATCACCAAATTGTGCTTCCCAGATAGTCAATGAATTTGGGTTTGCCATGGCATAACCATATTCAAAACCTAATACCGCGTATTCAGAAAGAAGTGAATTGTAGATATAGAATTCACCTTTTCTATCCTTCATTTCCTTAAGAGAATTGTAGGCTTTATTTGTATTGGCATCATGAAGTACCGCATGACGATGAGAGAAAGTTCCTCTTTGCACATCCTGACCAGTCAATCGAACTGTTTTTCCCTCCAGCGTCAATGAACCGTAGGCAAGCAATTCTGCAGCTGCCCAGTTTAATGATTTAGACTGGAAGAACATGTCTTTACGCTGCTTCAACTGTGCTTCAATCTGCTTAAGCGGCTTAAATCCTTTAGGAATCACAGTAAGCGCTTCGGCTACTTTTTTAATTTGTTCTTCAGTAACTCCGGTCTGTGGAGATTGATCAAAATCCTCCGGCTTAGATCTTCTCAGGTTACTCCATTCTTCTTCGAATCGAGTTGCCTGATATGGAAGAGGCTTTTCCTTTACCAAATTCAAACGGTCTTGAAGCAACTGTCTGAATTCCTCATCCATTTGCGAAGCCAATTTAGCTTCCACATCACCACGCTCAGCCAAGCGCTTCACGTAGATCTCTCTTGGATTTGGGTGTTTAGAAATGATGTTGTAAAGTTCTGGCTGAGTGAACTTCGGTTCGTCAGACTCATTATGCCCATGACGTCTATAGCAGACCATGTCCACAAAAATATCACGGCTGAATTTTTGTCTGAATTCCGCTGCAAGTTTTGCTGCAAATACTACAGCCTCAGCATTATCACCATTCACGTGAATAACAGGTGCGTCAATGATTTTGGCAATGTCAGTACAATAGATCGAAGAACGGGCATCATCAAAATCGGTAGTAAAACCAACTTGATTATTGATTACAAAGTGGATCGTACCACCCGTATTATAACCTTTCAGATCTTCCATCTGAGTCACCTCATAAACGATTCCTTGACCAGCGATAGCGGCATCTCCATGAATCAAAATTGGAAGTGCTTTAGTATAATCACCTTTATATTCTGAATCGATCTTTGCTCGTAGAAATCCTTCTACTACTGGATCCACAGCCTCCAGGTGAGAAGGGTTTGGTGCAAGTTTCAGGTGAACCTTATTTTCAGAATGCGTCACAATATCACTGGAATAACCCATGTGATATTTCACATCACCATCACCCATGGTCAAATCTGGCTTGGCTGTTCCTTCAAATTCAGAGAAAATCTGCTCATAGGTTTTGCCCATGATGTTGGCTAAAACATTCAGACGACCTCTGTGAGCCATTCCGATCATTACTTCTTTTACTCCTAATTGAGAAGAAGTATTAATTACGGCATCCAAGAATGGAATGGTGCTTTCTCCACCTTCAAGCGAAAAACGCTTTTGACCAAGGTATTTAGTGTGCAAAAAGTTTTCGAAAACTACCGCTTGATTTAGCTTAGAGAGAATTCTTTTTTTCTCCTCATGAGTTGGGTTAAATGCTAAAGCTTCTTTTTCTACTTTAGTTTTAAACCAATCCAGCATTTCTGGATCGCGTATATATAAGTATTCAAACCCTACAGATCCTTCATAAATAGACTTCAAAGAATCTAAAATCTTGGAAAGTTTTGCAGAACCGATACCAATCTCGTTTCCAGCTTGGAATTCGGTATTCATATCTTCCTGACCCAATCCAAAGTCCTGAGGGTCAATCAAAGCTTTCCTGTCTCTTCGCTCTCTTACAGGGTTGGTCTTTGATCTCAAGTGAGCTCGAGATCTGTAAGCATGAATCAATGCTCTCACCTTAATTTCTTTAGGCAATTGCTCCATGTCCATAATAGTACCTGGAGTAGCAAGTGCGCCATTTTTGGCTGGAGGAGTAGACTTTCCATTTGATAAAGCTGTGACCTCTTCCTCACCGTAGTTGGTTAGTGCAAAGTCAAAGCCGTCAAAAAACTCTTTCCAGCTTGGGTCGATTGATTCTGGGTCACTCTTGTAAGAAGAGTATAGCTCATCGATATAAGACACGTGAGCATTAGCGATATAAGAAAACTTATCCATTGTTAATTTTTGAAGAAGAAGCCAAAGCTAAGGCCTTAATCCAACAATAAAAAATCGCTTATTTGCCTTTCCGAATATATAGTTTATTCCAAAGCAAATTTCGAGTTTAAATCAGGCAATCCGAACAATTAGGAGGGAGTAATATATCTGGCCTCATTATTCTGCTTTGAGAAAAATAACTTTTGACCGAACAATTCTATTCTTTTCACATCTAATCAGCCCAGATAATTATTCTCGATCACCCTATTTTCCTACAAAAACTAGTGGGTCGCTTTTGAATTGTTTCCAGTCTTCCAAGAGAGCCTTGTGAAGACTCTTAACATGCTCATTTTGATATTCTTCAGGAAGCTTCTGAATGTACTTGATCAGATTGTAACATGTAGTAAACTGACCACAAGCGATAAGGTTATCCTGACGGTGCACTTTTAGGTCTTCGCTATCCCACCAAAGTGTAGTTGGCATCTGCGAAGCTATGAGTGCTGACTCCTTTATTCTCCGCGTAATGGTTACGTCATCAGCTTTTTCTTTTTGCTCTTCATCACTGATCGTGTTTTGTTTTCCATTTAACTGGTAAACAGTGGAAGTTATTCTTCGATTTTCAAACCTAGATGAAGTATAAAGTAAGTCAAAATTCAATCTCCTTATTTGTCTAAGAAATATCTCATTAATCATCAGTAAGGCTGAAGTCCACCTATTTATGATCATTTTTTTAACCTGATTTACTTCCAAATTGGCAAATCTCTCAACGTCATCCAGTAAGGCATTTGGCAAGACATTTTTAACCATTCCCTGCACTTCCTTCTTAGCTTTTTTCACTAGGTAATCACCTACAAGCCCAAGAACTGTCAATAAGGAAAATACACCAATCATTCCACTGGAAATGCCATAAAGGAAAATCCAGGTTTTGTCAAAAAACACATCTAAAACACTTGAAAAAATTAACCCAAAGATCCCTATCAAAAGGCCAATCCAATAAATAGGCTTTAGCTGAAAATACCCTAACCATCCAGCCACAAAAGATGAAAATGATTCTTTACCCTCACTGGAATCCGAACCTTCATAAGGCTTCCAAGTAGGCATCACGAAACCATCCACATCATTCACAATAAGTAGGTCTAAAGGAAAGCCATCCCGAGAACTTTTATCGAAATTCACCATACTGCCAATCCCTTGGTTATCTACAATCCCTCCGTCCATTATACCTACGCCTTTGGCAAATTTCGGCACAGTGATTAAGTCTATATAGTCTTGGCTTTCATGATTCTCCATGTAGTCATTTGGAAAAATCATAGGGGCAAATCCAACCGGAAAGCAGGAGGAAGAAGCTATCGCATCCGCAATACGCATTTCATTCAAAACCGCCTGAAGTTGATCACACTTCAATTCATAATTCCCAAACTTATTGACGTTTTGAAATCTAAAAGTTAAGCCATAAGAAAACTCAGTAGCATTGAAACAGACATACTTCAGGTGACCTTTTATATTCTCCGGCTTTAAAGATTCAAAACTTTCCTCGACTAATTTCTCATGGTAAGTGAGGGCAAATCCATTGATTACCGATCTACTTCTGGTGGTTGTATTCCAAAATTCATTATCCATGAATTTTGCGGTTGCCTCATCCACAAGCTTATCCTCCTTCAAAAATGAATAAAGCTTTGAGTAAAATGAGCCAAAGGTTTCTCCTTTGGCGTTACTAGCAGCAAAAAGTCCTGCAGTGATTGTCCCACCACTAACAGAGCTAATTGCAATGACGTTTTCTAGAAGTGGTTTACCTTCAAATTCTATTCGGTTTAAGTAATCCAAAACCCCCAAGCTGAAAGCTGTGGCTCTATAGCCACCACCGCTAAAACAGACTCCAATAGATTTAAAAGGTGTAAGTGTTTCAGGAACTTCCATTGACTGCGACATAAAAATCTAATTTTAAAAAGAGTAGTATATTAAAAATGATATTTTAATATACTCAATATCAGTAACATAAAATAAATTGAACAAAAAAAAAGCAGCGCCGATTTGGCGCTGCTGATTTAAGAAACAATCTTCAAAAAGGCTAATTAGTATAGGCAGAATTTTGAACTAAACTAGGATTTGCATCCATTTCACGTTGAGGAATAGGAAATATCAATCTACCATCATCGAAATTATATGTTTCTGACGATGAATTGTCAAGTATCAATCCTCCTGTTCGCTTTACGTCATGAAGATACTGCCCTTCATGTGCAAGCTCTACTTTGCGCTCTGCCAAAATGACTTCTAAAGAGATGGAGCCCAAAGCGGGTAGATCCACTCGTTGTCTAATTCTATTCAGATCAGCCAATGGAGCCGCACCAACAGAAGTTCCCAGCCTGAAATTTGCCTCTGCTCTCGTAAGATACATTTCGGCCAATCGGATCACTTTTACATTTTTATATTGGTCTCTCCACTTTGCCGTTCTTTGCTCTCCAGCTCCTTCAAAAAACTGATCTAGCCTAGCATCTCCTGCTTCGTAGTAATCAAAATGTGAAGCCTGAATAGAGACATCACCGCCCCTTGCACCATATTCTGGTAAGGAATAATAAAGAAACATATCATTCCCCCCATCCTGAGTATTTACTTGTATTGAGAATAAATCTTCAGGAGAATCTCCGTCAGTGTTGAAAGCATCTAAGTAATTCAAAGTAAGAATTTTACCATTAGCAGAAGATATACTGATTGCCCGGTCTGCAGCATCTCTTGCCTTCTCATAATCTCCCATTTGGAGAAATACACGTGAAAGCTGCGCAGCTACCACATAATTTCTAGCCAAAAAGCCATTAACTGCCGGAAGCTGTACCTCTGCTTTTTCCAGATCGCTGATAATCTGAGCATAAACTTCTGCAACCGTGTTTCTAGCCACGTAACTATCTTCATCTATCTGTCTTGTAGGCGTTAACACTAAAGGCACCCCCAAGTTTGAATCTACGCTCCCAGCAGAATAAGGAAGAGCGAAAAACTTAACGAGTTCAAAAAACATTGAACCTCGAATAAACAAAGCCTCTCCTTCCACTCTTTCCTGATCTTCAGAGTCGACCACTTCAAGTGAAGCCAATACATTATTTGCAACATTTATAGCTTTGTAAGCATCAGACCATGAGCCCTGAACAAAAGAATTATTGACAAGAATATTTTTATTAAACATCTCTCTAGGCTGATTAAAAGTCCCCTCCCATCGTACTTCTCTATTTGCTCCAAGCATTTCTGCATAAAGCAATAAGCTACCTCCATAGAGAGACGTACTTCTAATTTCAGAATATGCTCCTTGGAGCACACGCTTCACATTGGCATCAGTGCTCAAAGCCAGATCCTGATCTACACTTTGCTGAGGAGCCAAATCCAATTGGTCTGCACATCCCGAAAACAGCAAAACCAATCCTATAATTATATATTTTTTCATCGTAGTTTCAGTTAAAATCCAATATTAAGACCGAGAGAGACTGTTTTGGATTGGGGTGCAGAATAGAAGTCATTTCCAATCTGGATATTACCTCCCAAATAATCTGCACTTACTTCTGGATCCCATCCCTTGTAGTCCGTAAACGTCAATAAGTTCTGTCCTGTGAAGAAAATTCTCAAACTAGAAAGCTTCACTTTTGACAAAAGCTTAGAATTAAATGAGTAACCTACATTCAGGGTCTTAAATCTTATGTAAGACCCATCCGAAAGATATCTACTGGAAGCTGAGCAACCATTACATTCGCCCAGTCTCGCCTGGGGGATAGTAGTTATATCACCAGGGTTTTGCCATCTGGCTAGCTGATCCGCAGTAGAATTATCAAACCAATCACCATTAGCAGCAAAGAATCCTCCGCCACCATCAAATATCTCATTTCCAAAAACTCCTTGAAATAAGAACATTAGATCAAATCCTTTGAATTTAAACGAGTTGGTAATACCTGCAATAAAATCAGGATTAGGATCTCCGACCACTACACGCTCTGCTTCATTATAATTTGAAGTAGTTTCTGTTTGCTCCTCATTGGAATAATAAAGTGCATCGCCATTGGAGGGGTCTACCCCTGCATATGCTGCCCCATAAAACACCCCTAAAGGCTCTCCAATGATAACAGCATTTAGAAATCTAGAGGAAGAAGGAGGAATCGACAATTGCCCTGGAGCTAACTCTTTTACTTCGTTGACATTTTTGGCAAAATTCACTGAAGTGCTCCAAGTGAAGTCTGGCTTGGCGATATTTATTGAATTCAATACAATCTCTACCCCCTGATTTTGCATCTTACCAATATTGGTCAGCTGGGTATTAAATCCTGAAGTCGCCGGAACAGGAACATTCAGCAAAAGATCAGATGTATTCTTATTGTAGTAATCGATCTCGCCTGTAATTCGGTCATTATAAAGCCCAAATTCTATCCCAATATCTACCTGCAAGGTATTCTCCCAAGTTAAATCAGGGTTAGGAATTTGAGTAGGCACTAGTCCTGGTACTAATCCATATGAGGCCGATCCGTAAAGACCCAAATGCTCAAAGTTTCCTATTTCCGCATTTCCAGTAAGTCCATAAGAGCCTCTCAGTTTAAGTAGGCTAAGTGTATTATTCCCTTTTAAAAACCCTTCCTCAGTCAGAATCCATCCAACAGAAACTGCTGGGAAAAACCCATATCTATTGTTAGGCCCAAAACGTGATGAACCATCCACTCGAGCACTTAGGGTTGCCAGGTACTTCTCCCCATACTTATAATTTACTCTCGCAAAATAAGATAGGAATGAAAAATTCGTGACAGATGAAGACCCTCCAGTGATTTCTGCCGCTGAAGCTAGGGTTTTGAGATCATCCAGTGGAAATTCTTGACCTTCTACGAAAGTATTATTCTGATCCGAACGCTGGAAAGACATACCCAGCACTGCTTCTAAATTGTGAACACCTCCAAAAACCTTATTATAAGTGAAGAAGTTGTTCGTGTTGTAGTTCACTATGCGAGTCCATCTAGACAGCCCATATCCATTTGTGGACAACCCTGTGTTAGTTCTCGACCCAAAAAACTGCTCTTCGTTCTGGTTAAATATGTCAATACCAAACTCAGAACGGAATTTTAAGTCAGAGAAAAACTTGTACTCACCAAAAACATTTGTCAGATTTCTAAAAGATACATTTAGCCAGTCGGCATTTTCCGAATCAATAAGGTTATTATAATAAGTAGTCGTCGGACGATCATATAAAACCCCTTCTTGATCTCTAATTGGAGTAATTGGAGCCATCGCCACCAATTGAATGGGGTTATTAAAGGCATTATCATTGGACAACCTATTATTCTCTGTGCGGCTCAAACCAAAATTTGCTCCAATCAGGAATTTTTCAGAAACTGAGTGATCAAGGTTCAATCTCGCAGAAATTCTTTCAAAATCATTTCTGATCAAAATACCTGTTTGCTGATCATATGCCCCACTTAAAAAAAATCTTGTTTTTTCATCCCCACCAGAAGCAGAAAAGTTTACGCTAAAAGTACCAGCATCATCATTGAAGGCCTGATCCTGCCAATCTGTGTCTATTTCACCAGTTCTCCAATCGGCATATCCAGAGTATCGATCAAGTCTACTTTCTACAAACTGCAAGTCAGACCCATCGTAGTCATCAGGATTATTAATAGGATCGATGTCATAAATCTGAAGATCATTGTTATACGCCCCTTCTCTCATCAATTCTATATACTGAGCTGAGTTCAAGAAATCTCGAGTTCTAGTAGGGCTTGATATACCTCTCTGAATCCCCACATTGAATTTTGTTTTTCCTTTGGAACCTGTTTTAGTCGTGATAATCACCACCCCGTTTGCACCTCTTGCTCCGTAGATAGCGGAAGCAGACGCATCCTTCAACACCTCCAATGACTCTATATCATTAAAGTTGATATCTGCCATCGGATTGTAATAGCCAAGTGCACCGCCTGTAGTCACAGGTACTCCGTCTATTACATATAGAGGATCATTGCCCCCAGAGATAGAGGTAGTACCACGTACTCTAATCTTAACCCCTTCACCAAGTTTGCCGCTGGAAGACTGCACAAATACACCAGCCATCCTTCCTTGCAAGGCATCCTGAAAATTAACTACAGGAACAGTCGCCAAATCTTCACCTTTGACATTGGAAATATTCCCAGTCAAATCGCCTTTAGTAGTACTACCATAGCCTACTACCAATACTTCCCCCAAAACCTTTGCATCTGCACTTAAGGTAATATCGACTACCGACTGTTCGCCCACCACATACTCCTGCGACAGGTAGCCCACAAATGAAAAAACTAGGGTCTCACCTGCATTAACTGGTATAGAATATTTTCCATCTAAATCTGAAATTACACCACGGGAAGCCCCCTTAACAAGAACATTAACTCCAGGCAAGCCGAGCCCGTCCTCTTCAGAAATTACCGTTCCGGTAATCGTTCGTTGTTGTGCTGAAGCCTCAAAACCGAGGACTGTAGTCAGCAGTAAAACAACACACAGTAAAGCTTTTTTCATATGTATTTGATTTGGTTCATACATAAAGAAAATCTCTTTAATGTGAAATTCAAAATGAAGGGAGACAGCCTAATTAGCCAAGAATAATGCAATTTTTTCTTTATAAATTATTGTTAAAAAAAGATAGAGTAAGATTCATTCTAACAAAAAGCAATAATGACAAAATATCAGTACATTTCTTACATTATTGGCAATAATTCTGCTAAGTACGCACTACCATTTAAAAATTTCGTCCTTTCTTATTCCATATCTTAAATCGCGTGCGAAAAAGACATAAATCCAGAACAAACAGAATATTATATCAAATTAACAGAGTTAAAAATAATTTAATAAAAATTGAAATTACTTCAATAAAATCTAATACTGGTTAAATAAATCACAGATACTCTAATTTAATTTGACAAAAAATCAAATGATGGTTAAAATATGACTCTTGATTTTAAAACTGAATGTAGAATCTAAAAAATAAGGTTATAAAAACTCCAAAAACGTCGTTAAATGGTAATAGAATATTATTTTGAAACCCTCTAAATTAATTACATTTAAAGTCAAGCAAAAAACTGTATTTATCACAGCCAAAATAGTGTTTTACGTACATGCGCTAATCCGCCAAAAAACTTGAGCTTTTCTAGCCTTCTTTGATCAGAAATAAAGAAGAATAATGTTCATCGTTGGTCATGGGTACAACCAACAAACATTAACAAAAAAAAAAAAAATTACCCCACCACTATTTGCCCCTTATTACAAAGAATACCTCAGCGTAAAGGCCGCTTCATCCTCCCAAAACTTCGTGAAGTCAGTAAAATTGTAAGCGGGTTTCCAATACAAACCCACATAGAAGTTGCTTTTATTGATATTGTATTCTAAACCAGCAATCGCATCTATTCCAAATACATTGTAGTCCTGGTCAATTTTATAAACCCACGGAGGCTCTCCCTTTCCATCTTTCCACATCCCATAATGCGCACCACCACCCACATACCACTCCAATCCTCTGAACTCCCTGATGTCCTTGTGATGCTCATAAAGTGCTGCAGCTACCCAACCTTTCCACCTTCTATAAACCAAAAGGTCAACTGCTCCTTGCTGGGAAATAAATTGTTTAACAGTTCCACCTATGTTAGTACCGCCTGTAATCCCGATCATCGTATTATAATCCCTGAGCTGCGCCTTGGATTCTATGATGAAGGAAAACATTAGAATTAACACAGCAAATGCCGTAAGTGAAGTATATCGCATGTAATACATTTATTTAAACAAGATCAAAAAGTAATGATATTTTCTGGCGTAATGCAATAATCCAGTGGGATATCATGAATTTCTGCGGGAATCCTAAGCTCAGGAGGGAATATGCTCAGACCTATCTTCAGAACTGACGGCTTCAAGCCCGTAAGTAATACATCGTAATATCCCTTGCCAAATCCGATCCTATTGCCCCTTTGATCAAATGCCAATAATGGGACAAAAACCACCTCAATCGACTCGCTACCTACTACTTCAAACTCTAGCGGGATTGGAATCCCCCATTTATCCTTTTTAAATCTTGTATTTGACCTTAATAGCAAGGTTTGCAATTCCAATGAATCATCTATGACTCGTGAAGTGTAAATAAAACTTTCCCTTGTATCTAGGTAGTCTTTTATTGGATAGGTATTAATCTCGCGTTGTTTTGAGATTGGAAAAAATAAATGAAAGTTTCGGAGCTCGTTTTTATCCTTCAAAAAAGTAATGACATTAGATGACACCAGTAGAGATTTCTCCTCAAGCTCTTCATCTGAAAGAGCCGCACGAAGCTCTTTATAAAAAGTTCTTAGCTGATGCTTATCAAGATTCATTTGTCAATACCATCATTCTGAAATCCAGCGGATCGAAGCAATCCAACAGCTCAGAGATCAAATCTGGATTTGCAAGATAAAACTGCATCATATTTACCACCCGCTCCTGTGGGCTACCTCCTGGCTTCACTAGCTCCTGAATACAACAGGCACGCTCAATCTGTGTATGCAAACGACGTTCCTCTGCTTTACGCAGCTTTCTGGCCATTTGATCAATGATCTTCAATGATCTCACTTTCCCAGCTTCGAATGCATTTTCCAAGGTCTTCTCCAAATGCGCAGCTTCCTTACCTTTTGCATCAAAAAGCGCAGAGATTACTTCCTTTTGCTTTTCTAGCTCTATATCCATACTTGCTTCTGTCTTCACAAAAGTCTTTTTCCAGTGCTCCACGTCCACAAATAAATCCTCAATAGTCCAATTCAATTGTTGCATTTTGCGCTGTACTTTTTCGTTTGCGAGCAAAGCGAAATTCCGAGGTAGTAAGACAGGAAAAGGAGTTTTAAAATGATCGAAAACACGCTTTAGCTGAAGCCAATAAACCACTTCAGCTGGACCTCCCAAATAAGCCAGATTTGGCAGGATGACTTCCTGATAAAGCGGACGCAAGACTACATTCGGACTAAATCGCTCTGGATTTGACTTTACCAAAGCCTCCATTTCTTCATCAGAAAATCGCAATTCGGTATTTACCACACCAAATCCAGAATCCATCTTTTCAATCCGCTCCCGAATCCCTTTGTCCAGGAAGAAGAAATTCACTTCCCGCGGGAAGATCTGACTGCTATATCCCAATTCCTCCAATGCCTCAGTCGCTTCAGTTGCCTTTACAAAAGGCCTGTGTTTGAACAAATCAGAAAGTATCACGTCTGTAAATTCCCGCTTCAAACTCGCATCATCTCCATCCACAATCACCAAACCTTCCTCGCCAAAAAGTGAATTCACATACTTGCGGACTGCCTCCGCCAGCGTTTTAGATGAAGTATATGCATCTACAAATACCTGCGGAGCAAAGGATACAGATTTAAGAAATTCCTTAAAACTCTTATCAAGTTCAAAATCGCCAACAGCACCAGTCTGATCAGAATTCCACTGATATTTCTTGCCGTCAAGTTTGAAATAATTGATTTCGTCAAAATCATGGTCCTCAGTGGCCATCCAATAAACAGGCACAAATTTGTATTCCGGATAAGTCTCTGCTAATTTCTTAGCAAGATTAATCGTGGAAACGATCTTGTAAATAAAGTAAAGTGGACCAGTGAACAAATTCAACTGGTGTCCAGTAGTCACAGTAAATGTGCCGGCTGAAGCTAATGCTTTAATATTGGAAGAAACAGCATAACTCACCTCCTGATTCGCATATTGACTATGCAGCGCTTCTACCAGCACTTTGCGATTTTCATCTGAAAAAGTCTTTTGCGCTATTGCCTCTTTGAAACTCTCCAGCTTAGGAGCGTGAGCATAAAAAGGATGTAATTCTTTTTTCCCTCCGATATAATCCAAAAAAAATTGTGAAAACTGTCCAGTCTCGTGAAGTTCTACGCAATGTTTTTTCATAAGGGAATTGAGCTGAGGGTTATTTTGGAAAACTAACTTAGGCAATCATTCCAAAGTTCGTTTTTTTTTCGAAAAAATCAGGAATGCTTACACCAAAGGGACTGTTTCTGGTTAAACTCAGGTTTCATCGCTAAGGTTTACTTAAAATCTATCCAGCTGATTAGCCAGAATTGCCAATTATCTTAGCTTTGCAAGCTACAATTATGCTACCCTACACAAGATTTTTCCTAGAAAACGGATTAGAAGTGATCGTCCACGAGGATCACGGCAGCAAAATCGCCGTTTTCAACCTCTTATATAAAGTCGGATCCCGAAATGAAAAACTCGGCAAAACCGGACTTGCCCATTTCTTCGAACATTTAATGTTCGGCAGTTCTGCGAATGTTCCTGTATTCGATCGCGAACTCGAGCGTGTCGGTGGTGCCTGTAATGCATTTACCAGTCCTGACATTACGAACTATTACATCACGATTCCTGCCGCAAATCTGGAGACAGCATTTTGGCTGGAATCTGACCGTATGCTACAATTGACGCTGAGCGAGAAAACAATCGAAACTCAGCGGAAAGTAGTGATGGAGGAATACAAGCAGCGCTACCTCAATCAGCCTTATGGTGATGTATTTCACCATTTGCGAGACCTTGCCTATACAACACACCCCTATAGATGGCCAACCATTGGCCAAAATCTAAACGATATCATCAACTATACCCAAGAGGATGTTTGGGATTTTTATCAGGCGAATTATAGACCGGACAATGCTGTCCTCGTCGTCGCTGGAGCAGTGACTGAAGCGGAGGTAAAGCGCTTGGCCAAGAAGTGGTTTGAAACGATTCCAAATCTTTCAAAATCCAACCACCAAATACCAGTTGAACCTGCTCAGCTCGCCAAAAGAACCAAACTAGTAGAAGCTGACGTCCCAACAGACGCATTGTACAAAGCCTATAAAATGCCAGCCAAACTTGCCGATGGGTATCTGGAAGCTGATTTGATTACAGACATTATTGGATTTGGGAAGTCCTCACTCCTTGAGCAAACCCTGGTAAAAAATGGAAAACTTTTCGCCGCAGTAGGAGCTTATGTATTAGGTTCGGTAGATCCTGGTTTACTTATTTTCTCCGGAAAAATGGAAAGTGGAGTTTCCGCCGAAGAAGCAGAACAGGGGCTGGATGAAGTGGTTTCAAAATTTCTAAACTCTGAAATATCTGAACACGCATTACAAAAAGTAAAGAACCAAGGTGAAGCAATGAAAACCTACGAGTCAATTCAAGTACTTAATCGGGCAATGAATTTGGCTAATTATGCGCAGCTTGGTAATCCGGACCTGTATTACGAGGAATTCGAAAATAAATCAAACATAAAAGGGGAGGAAATCATGACTTGGGCGAACCGCTTGATCCGTGAAGAGAACTCCTCTGTCTTATATTATAAATCTGTACCTGCATGAACAAATTCAGAATAGGTTTCGGCTACGATGTCCACCAACTAAAAGAGGGCTACGACTTCTGGCTTGGAGGAATAAAATTAGAACATGAAAAGGGTGCCGTTGGTCATTCTGATGCGGATGTGTTGATCCATGTGATTTGTGATGCGCTCTTAGGAGCTGCGAATCTGCGGGATATTGGCTACCACTTTTCCGATCAGGACCCGAAATTCAAAGGAATAGACAGTAAGATTCTGCTTTCTAAAGTAATGATACTACTCCGTGAAGCTGGCTACGAAGTGGGCAACTTAGATACCACAATTTGCCTTCAACTTCCAAAAGTAAATCCACATATCCCGACAATGAAGAAGTGCCTATCAGAAGTGATGAACGTTTCTGAAAATGACATTTCTATCAAAGCTACCACAACTGAGAAATTGGGTTTTGTAGGGAGACAAGAAGGTGTGTCGGCTTATTGTACTGCTTTAATCTATTCTGTATGAGTGACAACTTGAAAATCATCACCACAGAGGACGGGTCGCACTCCCTCTACAATGAATCATTAAAAGAAACCTACCACAGCTTCCACGGAGCATTCAAGGAATCCATTCACGTATTTATGTTGTACGGATTGGACTCTTGGATCGTCAATAACCCAACTAAAAAACCTCTCCGCGTTTTTGAGGTAGGGTTTGGTACCGGCTTGAATGCCTGGCTAACGCTCGTTTGGGCGGAGCAAAATCAGATCCCTGTACTCTATCACAGCATTGAACCATTTCCACTACCTGAGGATATTTATTCTCAATTAAATTACGGTGATATGGATGATGCGATTTTTCATTACAAGCCGTATTTGCAGCGTTTACACAAAGCTGATTGGGATAAGGGAGTAGTCCTTTCGGAATATTTCAATATGAAAAAAGAGAAAACTACGCTGGAGGAGGTGGTACTTTACCCAACTGACGTGGTGTTCTACGATGCGTTTGCACCAAGTAAACAACCTGAAATGTGGTCAAAGGAAGCTCTCAGCAAGGTTTGTGAGTCTTTGAATCCGGGCGGAATATTTACGACCTATTGTGCCACTGGCCAGCTCAAAAGAGACTTGAAAGATTTAGGACTTGAGGTAGAAACTTTACCAGGACCTCCCGGAAAAAAAGAAATGACACGAGGCTGGAAAAAATAAATAGCCAACTGGAATGCAGTTTGGATAGAAATCCGGAAAAACCACCAACCCCTATTCATATGAAAACTGCAATTTTTACTTGGCTATTTTTATTACCAATTCAGATCTACGCTAGCAATGCTACGTCCACATTATTGACAGAGCGAGAGTCCATGATTCAGCAGTTAAAAGCAGAATCAAATGAAAGCTCAGTCGTATTTGGGTTAGAAATCCCCGCTAAACCAACAGTTAATTATGCACTGGTAATGCGAATCATTGAAAAGGATAATGCGATTATTCAAAAGCTGAAACTTCATAACCGAATAGATGAGGCTTCAATTCTTTCTGAAAATGAAACCTATAAAGCAATCACACTTTCACAGGAACAAGATATTCAAAAGCTAAAAAGTGCTCTAGCGCAGAAAACTGAGCAAATAAAAAGTCAAGAATTTACGTCTTGGAAGTATGAATCAGCAATTCTCATATTCTCCTTGGGCATGGCAGTGTTCGCTTTCCTTTATATTCGCACCAAAGTGAATTTTTCACTCCCTGATTCGTTAATATTAAGTCCATTAATATCTCAAGAAAAATGATTCTGATAGTACTCCTTACTTTTCTAAATGCATTCACACCTCAGTTCACTGAAGCAGGCCAAGCTAAATTGGAAAAAATGGTTCAGGACCGAGATGCCCTGACCCAGCAATGGAAAGAATCGGAAAGTAAAAAGTCAGGAATTTTTGGTAATCGCACCAAAAAAGATATGATCGAAACAAATGATTGGCTTGAGCGCATCATCGCAAAAGATAATCTGATCATGGATGAACTGCGAATGATTGGGGATATTGAAACAACTACAGCCACTCAAACTGGCGAGGACTACAAAGCCATCGCTTTCAAGCAGGAAAAGGATGTGCAGGCGTTAAAAAGAGCGGTTGCAGAAAGAGAAAAGTCCATAGAAAAAATGCTCTCTGCCCGCAGAACATTTGAATGGACTACCACTATATTTTTTATGAGTACCCTCGGGCTGGGATATTGGGTTTACATCAGTAAAAAGAGGCGTTAATCCACTCGAATGAAGGTCTGTGCAGGAAACTCTATACAGTCATTAGTTGAGCTGACTGCCCAGCAATCTTCCTGAAAAGTAAACTGGCGCAAATCACTCGAAAAGGTCAATTTGCCTTTTGGTATCCTGAAAAAGTCAACTATGCCTGGTTTTAAATCTTTTTTAGGAACGTATAATGGATCATCATCCCTACCTCCAAAATGAAATAACCCATCATCATAATAATATTGAAAAATATCTCCATCGAAATTATACCAAGCAGTAGATATCAATCTGTAGCCTAAATCCTCTCCGATTTCAGTTTCTCTTACAGTAGAGGCAACATCAAAAAGACTGTCATTTCTAAACTGGTAAGTATTTACAAACCATACCTCTAAGGAGTCTACATAATTTCGATTTTCCCAAGTACCAAATAAGGCAGATCTTGGTTCTTCAACGTCAGTGCAACTATAAAGTGATATAGCAAAACTAGTTAGAATAAGTAAGGTTAAGTATCTCATAGTAGAAAAATTGGAGTTATAAATCCTTAACGAACTAAAGTCTTTAATCGCTACAAATTTCAAACTAATTCAAAAGTATTTTTCTTAACAGCGAAATTGCTTATGCCAGCCTGGCAATTGGAGTCTTCCCTCCTTTAGTTTTCTCTTCTAATCCCACTAAGATCTCAGCATCCAGTGGAAGATAAATATCCACTCGTGAGCCAAATTTAATAAACCCAAATTCTCCGCCTGCAGCAAGTTCTGAACCTGGCTTTACATACCATTTTATTCTTCTAGCTAGAGCTCCAGCTACCTGTCTTACCATAAGCTTTGTGCCATTTTCATGGGTCACTACCATAGAAGTTCGCTCATTTTCAGTGCTTGATTTTGGATGCCAAGCTACGAGATATTTCCCCGGATGATACTGGAAAAACTCCACAATACCCTTAATCGGAGATCGGGTGATATGCACATTGATTGGAGACATGAAGATCGACACCTGCCTGCGATTCTCTTTCAAATATTCATCTTCAAATGCTTCTTCAATCACTACCACTTTCCCATCAACAGGAGCATAGACCAGGCTTTCATCGGTTGGCAATTGGATGATGGGACTACGGAAAAACTGGAGGATAATTAGATAAAGCACTATACTTCCTAAAACAGCAACATTAGAAAGCACTCTAGCATCTGGCATAAAGTAGATGATCAAATAATTCCCGGCAACTAAAATAATTAGTAGCCAAAATAACAAAACTCGTCCTTCGCGGTGTATGGTCATATGCTTATAAACTAAAAGGCGCGGGGAAATCCCCCACGCCTCAAAGATAAAATATTCTTTTGAGAGAAGGGTATTAGAATCCTCCTCTAAATGTATATGTCTTCGCTACTTTATCGATTGCAACGATATATGCAGCTATTCTCATTGGTACATCGTACTTCTGGGAAGCTTGATAGACCATTTCAAAGGAATCCTTCATGATACGGTCTGAGCGTCTGTTTACACGGTCAGCAGTCCATTTGTATCCCAATCTATTTTGAACCCATTCGAAATAAGAAACAGTCACACCACCGGCATTTGCCAAGATATCAGGTACTGCCATGATGCCCTTTTCATTAATGATTGCATCAGCTTTTGCCGACGTAGGACCATTTGCACCTTCTACGATGAGCTTGGCTTTAATGTCGTTTACATTGTGAATAGTGATCACATCTTCTACAGCAGCAGGAACTAACACGTCCACTTCCAATGTAAGCAAATCACCGGCATCCAGCATTTTCTCCCCGCCTTTGAAGCCTTCCAGGTTATTGTTATTAGAATCGCGATAAGCGATGGCCTCTACAATATTGATCCCATTTTCATTATAAAAAGCACCCGTATGGTCAGAGATTGCTACGATTTTCAACCCTCTTTCTTCCAACAATCTAGCTGCCCATGAACCCACATTTCCAAAGCCTTGAACAGCGCATGTCGCTTGGAATGGATTAATTTTCAATTTTTGCATAGCTGCCAAAGCAGTCACCATCACTCCACGGCCTGTCGCCTCAGTTCTTCCCAATGAACCTCCCAAAACTAGAGGCTTACCAGTTACAACCGAACTTACTGTCATCCCTTTTGCTTTGGAATACTCATCCATTAGCCAAGCCATTTCTCGGGGACCAGTTCCCATATCCGGCGCTGGAATATCCTTGTCCGGACCGAAAACATCAATCATAGCCATGGTATAAGCTCTGACAAGACGTTCGATTTCACCCTTAGACATTTCTCTAGGATTACATCTCACACCGCCTTTGCCTCCACCGTATGGAATGTCCACTACGGCACATTTCCAAGTCATCCAAGCTGCTAAAGCACGCACCTCGTCGATGTGTACATCGGGAGCGAAGCGGATACCGCCTTTTGCTGGGCCAAGAATATTTGAGTGAATTACTCGTATCCCTTCGAAGACCTGAATTTTCCCATTGTCCATGGTGATAGGTAAGGATACGATAACTTGTTTGGCTGGATTTTTCAGAACATTGTACACCTCGTCGGAGAGGCCTAGCTTTTCAGCGGCAATGTTGAATCTTTCCATCATTGACTCCAGAGGATTTTCTTTGTCCTTAATCGGAGCCGGTTCAATGTAAGCCATATTCGGGTTTGATTTAGTTATTCAAATGCGGTGCAATATTAAGCAGATTTTCAATCAAGAGGGCTTCAAATTAGAAGATTTTCAAAAAGGCAGTGATAAATGGGGCCGAAAGTAACAATCCGTCAAAACGATCCATAAATCCCCCATGACCAGGAAGCCCTTTTCCTGAGTCCTTGATCTCTATAGATCGCTTGAAAAGCGACTCAATCAGATCCCCATAGGTGCCTGCAATAATGATAATCCCAGCTATGACTAGCCACTTCCAATCATCAATAACGTGGAAATACCGCGTTAAGATGAAAGCAACTCCTATTGCTGAAAATGCGCCACCCAAAAATCCCTCCCAGGATTTCTTCGGTGAGACACGCTCGAATAACTTAGTCTTACCAAATTTTGTTCCCGCAAAGTATGCTCCCGTATCACTTGCCCAAAGAATCAATAGGCAGCCAATAATGATCTCATAATTATAGGTAGCATCCACTGAGAATACTGCAAGATTTAGCAGTGAAAACGGTACAGCGACATAGAAAAGACCCAAAAAAGTATAGGCTACACCAGTGAAAGGTTTTTTGTCAGTTTTACGATAAAGCTTTATAAAAAAGGTGAGTGAGACAATAGGGAAGATCAGAAAGAAATAGTTACTGGAAAGATGCTCTTGCTCAACCAAAAAGGTTAAACAAAAAATCATCAGGCCTAGAAATGTCCCAAAACTCTTCAACGGCAGCATTCCATCTAGCCCACTGAGTTTATAAAACTCCATTTGGGAAAAACCAAGAATTCCTGCAAACACCAAAAAATAAGTATATTCGGAATAGATGCATCCACCCACTATCACCAATGCTCCAAACAATCCTGTAATGGCTCTTTGACCTAGATTACTGTAATTATTGATACTAAAACGTGATCTCATTCTGGATTAGGTTATTCGCCGGTATCATATTTTCTCGCTGTACATGTACCTCGTAGTTTCCGAAAATCTGATAGACCGTTTCCTTTTTATTCAATACGACAGCTTGTATCTGGTGCTCTTCCAATACTCCTTTCACGATTTCAGCTCTCACTTGCTGAGCACTTTCAAATACCTTGATCCAGTTTTCCATTGGGTTTATTTATTTTCTTAAAGTAATAGATTCCAGCCACAAGAACCAATAATCCTATAATAGCAGCAGGATATGACACCGTGTCTGTTGACTCCATATCAAAATCTATCATTCCTTGATTAGCCGCATATACCATCAATACAGTCACCGTATTATTTAAAATATGGGCTAAGATAGGATACGTAAGACTTCCGGAATAATAATAAAGGTAACCAAACATACCTCCTAAAAATAAACGGGGAAGAAACCCGTAAAATTGAAGGTGAATTGCTGAAAAAATAAAAGCCGTCACCCATACACCGGCGTGACCATTCCCTGTATATAAATGCATCTTTGGCTGGATAAGACCTCTGAAAAACATTTCTTCACCTATTCCAGCTAGAATTCCAATGACTAAAATACCCATTAGTAGCTCTGGTATAGTCTGAAAATCGGTGAGGTATTTAGTCATCTCCATTAACTGGGTCTCCATTTCTTGCATCCAAATCTCGAGGCCAGAAAAAGCCTCCGGAAGAACCAATTGAGAGTTCCAATAGACTAACAGCCCATTGAAAAGCATACCTCCTACTGCGATCAGAAAGACCAACCCCGCACCTTTAGCATTAAATCTCGGTAATTGAATTTCCCAATGCAGGTCCGCATTATCTATAAAATGAGTAATCACATAGGCTGCCAGCCAAAAACCAATTCCAGAACCAATTCCTTGAACAAAAAACATGGCCATGCGCCCATTATTAGCGGCATAATCACCTGTCATAAGCCCCATTATCTCTTCTATTGTGATATTAAATAGAAAAGGCGCAACAGCTAAAGCAATTACTTGAAGCACTACTAATACTCCCAAACCCACTAAAACAATGACTACCAGGGACAAAAGCCAACTCTTCCTCTTGGCAATTTCTGATTCCGTTTCGTATATCTCCATAATTGAGGTAAATTTACGCGCAAATTTAAAATAAGAAGTGGTTAAGATAGGAAACTTGGAGTTAGGGGACTTCCCATTGTTGCTTGCACCAATGGAAGATGTGAGCGATCCACCGTTTAGAGCAGTATGCAAAGAGAACGGTGCAGACCTTATGTACACGGAATTTATCAGCTCGGAAGGATTGATTCGTGATGCTGCAAAGAGTGTGGCCAAGCTGGACATTTTCGATTATGAAAAGCCAATTGGCATTCAAATCTTTGGAAATGAGATCGAATCTATGCGTGAAGCAGCAGCAATCGTAGAAGAAGCAAAACCAGACATTCTAGATATCAATTATGGCTGTCCAGTAAACAAAGTTGCATGCAAAGGCGCTGGAGCGGGGATACTTCTTGATATCGATAAAATGGTCTCCATGACTGCGGAGATCGTAAAAGCTGTAAACATTCCAGTTACAGTGAAAACTAGACTCGGCTGGGATCAAAACACCATCCGTATCGTGGAAGTGGCTGAACGTCTCCAAGATGTAGGAATTCAAGCAATCAGCATTCACGCCCGTACCAGAGCTCAAATGTATAAAGGCGAAGCAGATTGGAGTTATTTGAATCTGGTTAAAGACAACCCGCGTCTTCACATTCCTGTTTTCGGAAATGGGGATATAGACACTCCTGAAAAAGCGCAGGAATACAAAAACAAATACAACGTGGACGGCATGATGATCGGTCGTGCATCTATTGGATACCCCTGGATCTTCAATGAAATCAAGCATTTCTTAGCTACTGGAGAAAAGTTAGCTGCTCCTGGATTGGAGGAAAGGATTGCTGTCGCAAAGAAGCATCTGGATTTCTCAGTAGAATGGAAAGGCCCAAAACTTGGGATTCTCGAAATGAGAAGACATTACACCAACTATTTCCGAGGAATGCCAAACTTCAAACAGTATCGTACTGAAATGGTAACAGCAGAAACTTACGAACATGTGTGCGAAATTCTAAATCAAGTTTCTGACGTCTATGCAGATCACGTTTTTTAGGAGAAAGTTGAAAAGTGGTAAGGTTGAAAGGTTCTCTTCAATCTTACCACTTTTCTATTTTTTGTCTCTTAAACTTTTTACCCTCTGACTCTATTTTTCGAAACAAATATTCTTTGGTTTTGCTTCCTTTGCAATGCAGACAATTCTCTGCCAACGCCAATGTCCACTACCACCAACGATAGCAATCTCAAAAACTGGGGTTTACTTATTCTGTTGTCTCTAATCTGGGGCAGCTCATTTATCTTGATCAAGCGAGGATTGGAAGTTTTCTCCCCAGGAGAGGTTGGAGCTTACAGAATTGTGGCTGCGGCAACTTTCCTCCTGCCACTTTCCATTCCTAGGATTAAAAATCTGGACAAAAGCCAAATCAAAAATCTCATAATTGTGGGATTGGTAGGTAGCTTCATTCCTGCGTTCCTTTTTGCCAAAGCTCAGACTCAACTCAGTAGCTCACTTACGGGCGTTCTGAATGCCCTTACGCCTCTCGCAGTAGTTGTCATAGGAGCTTTATTCTTCAATTCAAAAATTACAAGACGTAATGGAATTGGTCTTGCAATCGCTTTTATCGGTGTATTTATTTTAGTAACTGTGAAGGAAGGTTCTGGATTTGGAGCATTCACCGACATCAACTCCTACGCATTTTTCGTACTCTTGGCCTGTGTCTGCTATGGATTCAATCTGAACATCATCAAGTACAAATTTGTAAAGCTAAAACCGATTGAGATCACTGCAATATCCTTATTGATGGTCTTGCCAATGGCATTAGTTTACTTGATGGCTGGCACACAGTTTTCCTATAAAGTAGTGAATATGGATGGGGCAATCCTAGCGCTGGGATATGTAACTTTACTGGGAGTGATGGGTACTGCTATCGCATTGATTATTTTCAATGTGATGGTAAAAACAGCTACACCAGTCTTCGCTGCTTCTGTGACATATATTATCCCAATTGTGGCAATTTTCTGGGGAGTACTTGATGGAGAAGTATTGCTTCTAGGACACTACATCGGTATCGTAGCTGTAATTATTGGAGTTTGGTTTGGTAATAGAAAGAAAATAATTCAATCCTGACCCTTCGCATCAAAGGCTTTCTTCTCTTTTTTACTCATTTCGGTAGTGACTATCTCTTCAGGATAAGCCACCTCCACTTTTTGCGTTTCAGGAAAATCTGACTGCCCTTCCTTAAAAACGAATTTCATGGGCTCGAGTAAGTACTTCAACTTGCCCTCCTCATCTTTTATAGGTTTCATATTGACTAATCGCACATGCAAACCTGAATTATACTCCTCCCCAGCCGACTCAGCGAGCACGTCTCCAGGAAACACTTCTTGCCCAACTTTCACTTTTTGACTTCCCGGCCGCAAAACCATTATTTTAGTCAATGATCCATCGTCATGAAATAACTCAATGAAATTCTCAGACCTGTCATAGTCCAGATTTTGCTTCTCGTCGTATTGCTCCATGCTAATTGCTGAAACTACTCCTTTTCGTGGCGCAAGAATCTCCGTAGGCAAATCAAATCTAAAGGAAATACCCACGTAGTCTGTATTCTCTTCCTGTGGCTGAAGACGGTTTTCAATATGCGTCATACGAATAGCTGAAGCTAGCGTACCTTCGGGAAGTGGAATGAGATACAACGGCTCAGAACGCGATTTGGCAAAGTAATCTCCCTTGATGAAGGAATAGGTATAACTAATACTTGTACTCTGACCTTCCGTTCTCCGCTTCAACGTGGACACTTTGGATCTGCCAGGCCTAGCGACGACCAAACCAGATGATCCAATAGGAAGCACATTGTTGTGGGCTGTCACATCGACCAAAACAGTATAGGGTAATCTTTCGGTATTAGTCGCATACAACTCAATATCCCCATCGCTATTCCACTCAGTCTCTATGGTAATTTGAGAGAAAGTAGTATGACTGGAAAACAAAACAATGAGGAGGAATACAATTGACCGCATAGAAAGAAAGTTTAAAAACAGCTAGTTGAAACTATTAAAATAATACAGTTCCTAAAATAGTGTTTTTATAAGCATGTCTCAAACTAAAGATAGAAAAGATCGAAGCTTGTTTTGTACACCGCTACCTCACTTCATCCGCTCCCGCCATGCAAATGCCAACTTAGGTAATTGTTGGTAACTGTTGATTCCAGCTTTTACGCCTTGAGTTTTTAGAAACACATCATTCGTTTTTCTGCTTAACTCCAAAGAATAGGCTTTGATCGCTTCACTTGCTTTTCGAAGGGAAATCATATCATTTCGGATTCCAGGATCCAAGGTTTTCACCCAGATTTTATACTCTTCCGGAGCCATTCGGTAGAAATCCGAAATCTGATAATTCAATAATCGGAGCTGACCTGAATAGCCAAGCAGTGGATCATCAGAATTGGTACAAATCACCCAGGCAATAAAGTTGGCCTCACCTTCATCGGTAACACCATAGCTGTGTGCCATCTCGTGGGCTACTGTAAAAGGCTTCTCTAAGGCATGCAAGGTTGGATCGATGTAGCTTTCCCCGGTAAAAGGAAAATAGATGCCCAAGATCCCCATTTTACGCATAAAGCCAGGTGGTGGAAACAGCTTTGTCCGTGGACGACCTGTGAAATTCAAACCCATCATGTCTAGGTTGTCAGCAATGTTTGCCCGCACTAACTTTTCCAAATCTGGATAGGCAAGAATCTCCTCAATAGCCGTAGTATCACGAGTGATCGCATTCCGGTATTGCTGGGCTAGGCGCTGGGTAATGAGCACTTCGGTTTTCAACTCATCCAAATTCATGGCTCGCGGACTGAGGTTGAGTTGCTTTACGATAGGAGTACGTTGGTAATTGAAACCCCAGAGGAATAGGAAAAAGAAAATCAATGCGCCAATTCCATTTGCAAATGCACGCAAGGAATAGAGAACTCTGTTTTTCCAGCCGATTTTTTTGCGAAGCTTATAAAGATAAAAGCCAAGAATCAGCATCACGGACACTATAAACAAATAAACGCTGGGAAAAGGCAGTCTTCCCAGCGTCAAATCAATAACATTCCGGATCCCCGGAAAGAAAATTCTCGAATAAATATCGTCAGTTGCTTCAGGATTTTGAGCTGCCAAATAACGTATCCCCAAAGCAATAACTCCAAGAATCGCCCAAGACCAATCTCTCTTTCCCATAAAAAACCAACTTAAACTCCTTCTGCTACCACTTCCTTCACTTCAGGAAGCATTCTTGTCAGTAGATTTTGAATCCCGGCTTTCAGCGTCACTGTGCTCGAAGGACATCCTGAACATGAGCCTTGCAACTGTACCTTCACCACACCCTCATGGAAGGAATGGAAAACAATCGCACCACCATCTTGCTCTACTGCCGGACGGATGTACTCATCCAGAATTCCTTTGATTTTTTTCACCACTTCAGAATCATTCTCATCGAAAAGCGGATCTTTTTCAAAAGCAACTGGAACTGGCGCTTTGCCTGCTTCCAGGTATTGCTTGATATGATCACGGACGATTCCTTGGATTTCCGCCCATTCTACGGACTCTGACTTAGTCACTGTCACAAAATTGGAAGCGATAAAAACACGCTCTACAGCTGCGAAATTAAACAATTCCAGCGCGAGAGGACTGATCTTCGCACCTTCTGCATCTGGAAAATCAAAACTCACTCCCTCATCTACCAACATAAAGTTGGCTACAAACTTTAGGGAATTCGGATTAGGATTAGCCTCCATGTAGAGGTGAACAGGTCTTGCTTGTGCTTGTAGCATGGTATTCTTGATTTTTGTTTAGAAAACCGATTTGCTGACATTAAGTTCCAGCAAATCGGTTTTTCATTTCAAATGTACTTATTTGAATGGATGTCCAATCATGCACCTCCTCCATGGTCTGTGTCACATAGACCTGTTAAAGTTGGCGCGAAAGTCTGTAGCAATAGACTTGTCGAACTACGAATGGTGAGTTATCAAATTACTTGAAAGGATGACCAGTCGCTGCGTACCAGATACCGCCGTAGAGATGCTTCAGGAAAACATCATCCTCCCAAGCAGAATCCACATGGCCCAATGCTGTGTAGAATACTCTTCCACCTTCGAACTCATGATACCAAGCCATCGGGTGATTATCACCATTTCCTTTAGACACTTTATAAGTGCTTTCGTCAGCTTTGATCAGGACCTTCAAATCAGGATTGATGTCTTTGTATTCATATAATTCGTCAGTCCACATCCAGTTTTTAGGTAGATGCCAAGTGGAAGGATGATTCTGATCCACTACTTCAAGACGTAAGGTTTGCTGAGCTGGGTGGGACAAAAAGTAAGCACCCATCATCTTATTATACCAAGGCCATTGATATTCTGAATCAGCCGCCGCATGCACACCTACTACTCCTTTACCAGCTTGAACGAATTTCTGGAGAGAAGCCTGAGCCTTTTCATCAAATATAGTCCCGGTTGTACTGATCAAAATTAACACATCGTACTTCATCAAACTTTCTTCTTCCAAGACTTTAGGGTCTTCAGAAGTATACACGCTGAATACCTGCTTTTCTCCCATTTTCTTCATTGCAACTACTGCATTGGGAATAGATTGATGGCGAAAACCAGCTGTTTTGGTGTAAACCAATGCTTTGAATTGCTGAGCAGATGCTAGGACAGCAATACTGAAAACCAGCGATAGTGTGAGAAATGTACGTTTTAGGGTCATAGGATTTGAGTTGTTGGGTTATTTAATTTTGTTAATTGAACATTGAATTTATTACTTGAGCTTTGATTATTGCTAATAATATTCTTGCCTTTTTTTTAAAAAAAGCTACTTCGAAGATGTCTAACACTTAAAACAATGCTACATCGGTCATCCGTCTTCCAGCCAAAATTTTACTTGATCATTTCGAATTTCTCTCCAGCCTCTTTTCTGGAAAAGGCATTAAAGTGCCACCATTCAGAGCCGATACCAGTGAAGCCATTTTCTGTCATCACCTTACGAAGAATATTTCGGTTTGCGATCTGAGCAGCTGATAGTTTTCCTTCCGCTAGCATTTGATCTTCACGATCAGGATAAGCTGGATAGCCAAAGTAATCATAGCCAGTGCCCATATCCAAGGTTGAGTCAGCTTTCGTGTCGAAAATCGTTAAATCCACCGCAACGCCAAAGTTATGAAGACTCCCTTTTTTGGGATCAGCTACATACAAGGGCTTCAAACTGTCAGGTTTGTCTAAATTGTCCCACAGGATCTGTTGCACTGAAGATGGACGCACACCATCATATACAAGCAAGGTATAGTCAGGATATTCAGCTTTAAGCATTTCCTGCGCTTTTCTCAATTGCTCAGCGACTTCTGGCTGAAGAAAGGCTTTCGTCAAATCTCCGTAGACATCCTGCTCAAAGAAATTATCGGCGCTGGAGTATTTCAACTCAACTTTTACCTCAGGAATAACCTCCTGTACATCCACCAAACCTTGCTCCAGTAACTGCTTTTCTAATTCTGGAATCTGGACGTCCACTTTTTGATCATCCTCCTTTAGCACTCGTGCCAATTCATCAACAAACTCCACCTCTTCATCGATCACATTCACTTCACTGGGAGAGCAACTCCAGGAGATCAAAGCAATTAACATAAGTTGGATAAAGAATCTCATTGGTTCTATTTATTTCTAGTGACAATAGTGGCTGAAGCCTGAGCTGTCGGAAGCACCACCACATCGGCAATTGTCACATGCGGAGGTCTAGATACAGCAAATTCAATAATATCTGCAATATCCTGAGCGACCAGAGGTTCTATTCCCTGATAAACAGTGTCTGCTTTATTCTCATCCCCTTTGAATCTCACCAAGGAAAACTCTGTTTCAACTAAACCTGGGTGAATTGCGACCACTCGGATTCCTAATTGATTCAGATCAATCCTCATCCCTTTGGTGATGGCATCCACGGCATGCTTGCTTCCGCAATAAACGCTTCCATTGGGATAAACTTCCTTTCCAGCGATAGACCCTATATTGATGATCATTCCCGATTTTCTTTCTGTCATGCTAGGGATAATTGCTCTGGAGACATACAGCAATCCTTTCACATTGATATCCATCATCGCATCCCAATCGTCCAAACTTGCGGACTGTACAGGATCTATTCCATGTGCATTTCCTGCATTGTTGATCAGCACATCGATAGCTCTCCACTTTTCAGGAAGGTTGTCAAGAATTTCCTTTACTTTTTCCCTATCCCGTACATCGAAAACCAAAGGCAAAAAATCAACTCCGGAAGGCAATTCTGATTTCAATTCTTCCAGGCGATTCCCTCGTCTTCCTGTCGCAATGATGTTAAAGCCAATTTTCGCGAGGGTGATAGCAGCGGCTTTGCCGATCCCGGAAGTCGCTCCTGTGACTAAGGCAATTTTGTTTTTCATGAAGGCAAGATAAAAAATAATCAATGGACAACTCTCAATGATCAATGTCCAATTTTAAATGGTTCACCTCAAATAGGCATTGCCAAATCTTACAATTTTTCAATATTCAAATGTCACAATCCCTCTTATTGAAAATTCAAATAAAGTGTAATTGACTTTCTTTTGATAGATTCAATTGCATTTCGAAGTTCAGGACGCGTGTTTTCAGCCTGATAGGCATTCATCAGCCCATGCGAAAAACGAATCTCCGGCGCGAATTTGAAGTATTTGAAATAGATCTCAAACCCCATCCCTGCCTCTATAGAAAAGTCTTGGCCAGTCATCACGATATCGTCCACATTGGCTTCGTCCTGACCTTTGGTGCGAAACTGGTAGCTCGCACCACCTAGCCAATACATCCTCGTGTTATTCCATCTGACCGATCTATATTTAAACAAAAGTGGCAGTTCGACCATTGTCGCTTCTGAGCTATATTCTATGACTTTCCCAAGATTTTCTTCACTAAGTACCACATCTCCTCCGATTAATTCAGTATCGATCTGGTCATTGAAATAGGTCACTGCAGTTTTGTATTCATAGAAGCCAACTTTCGGGGTAAACATCAATGAAACCTGATCATGAAATCTTAAAATCCCTATAAATCCAAGGGAGAACCCTGGGGAAAATTTAGTTTGAATACTTCTAACTCCTGACATAGGATCGGTAGAAGAGGCATTCATAAATTCATCTGTATACTTGATTTGAAGCGTGCTATTATGAGCTGCCAAAAAGAATCCGTAAGAAAGTGGCCTGTTGTCTGAGCTCGAAGCCGAAGTCAAGCCAAACATACCCTGCCCAAACGTTGGAATCGCCGCGAAGAAAAAAACAAAACCCAGTAGGACTACTTTGTGCCTACGTAGATTGAGCTTATTCCAAATGTGAGTGGTTTGCATAGGTTACTTGTGAATCCAACGTTATTCATAATTCTCAGGAAATCCATTCCGTCCGGAAAGGCCTGTACTGACTCAGGAAGATAAGTATAAGCAGAATTGTCTTTGGATACAATCTTGCCAATCTGTGGAAGGATAGCTTTGGAATAAAATGCGTAAGCCTGCTTCATCGGTGCTTTGGTGGGCTTGCTGAATTCCAGAATCACCACTTTGCCTCCCGGCTTCAGCACACGATACATATCTGCAAGACCTTTCTCCAGGTTCTCAAAGTTCCTAACACCAAATGAAACGATGACTGCATCAAACTTATTATCCTCAAAAAGTAGTCCTTCGGAATCACCAAGCTGTAGCTCAATTTTATCCTCTAGCCCTTTTTTCTTCATTTTCTTGCGTCCTTCCTGGAGCATACCTTCGGAAATATCCACTCCGATGATCTTATCAGGATTCAAAGAAAGCGCTTCAATTGCAAAATCTCCAGTCCCAGTAGCAATATCCAAGATCAACTTGGGCTGATCATCTTTCAGATATTTAATTGCTTTTTTTCTCCAAGTAATATCAATTCCCATGCTGAGCACGTGATTGAGCAAATCATATTTGCCAGAAATGTTATTGAACATTTCTGCTACCTGATCTTTCTTGGAATCTTGCTTGTCTTTATAAGGTACTACGGCCATTGGAATTCTATCTTTGAAAGGACAATAATAGGCAAGAAACACGAGGAATGGAAAATTGTTAGACTTCCCTTTCATCCTGCCCTTTTCGGATATTGTCGTACTTTTGCACTCAAATACTTGCAGATGATCCAGAAAGCCACCTTTGTAATCAGTAATTCGAACCCCGGAAATTGTCCAAAGCCTGACCGCGCTGAGATTGCTTTTATCGGAAGATCCAATGTGGGCAAAAGCTCACTGATCAATATGCTCGTCAACCAAAAAGGACTAGCAAAAACCTCACAAAAACCAGGTAAAACCCAGCTCATCAACCACTTCATGATCAATGACAAGTGGTACCTTGTCGATCTTCCAGGCTATGGCTTCGCCAAAGTAAACTTGAAAGTAAAGCAAGGCTGGGAAAGCATGATTACGACGTATTTGACTAAGCGTGAAAATCTTTGTGGCGTTTTTGTCCTAATAGATAGCCGCCTTGAACCTCAGCAAATAGATTTGGAATTTTTGCTTTGGTGCGGGACTCAGGAAGTGCCAACTGCTTTGGTTTTCACTAAAGCAGATAAGCAATCCAAGTCAAAAACTGATCAAAACATCCAGAAGTTTTTGAAGAAAACCAGAGAGATGTTTGGAGAGAATCCAGACTACTTCGTCACCAGTGCAGAAGCTAGCACGGGAAAAGAAGAATTGACGAAGTTTATGGAAGAACTAGTAACAGAATATGAAGCTAGGTGAATCATTTAATTGATAATCCTATATTTGCAGCCTCGAAAAAATAAACCAAATGAATTTTAAAGATCTTGCCACCGTAGCCGGTAAACCCGGTTTGTTCAAAGTTTTGAAGCCTTCACGCACAGGAGTGATCCTGGAAAGTATGGATGCGAAGAAAACTAAACTCGTTGCCGGCATGTCCCAGCGTGTATCTATTCTAAGCGATATTTCTATTTATACCTTGACAGAAGAGGGCGCTGAGCCGCTAGAATCTGTGATGCAGAAGATAGAAGCTGAATTCCAAGGCGATCTTGGTTTGGATGCAAATCCTGATGATGCTGAGCTAAGAGCATTTATGAAGCATATTCTTCCGGAAGTAGATGAAGCGAGAGTATATACTTCTGATATCAAGAAATTGATCACTTGGTACAAATTACTCCGAACACAAGCACCGGAAGTTTTGGTAAAAGCAGAGGAAACGGTTGAAAAAGCTCCTGAAGTGGAGGAAAAAGCTAAAGAGGAAAAACCTAAGGCTAAGGCTAACCAAAAATCTAAAGAATAATATTACAGCCCCGATTCACCTCGGGGCTTTTTTGGCACTATCATGAGCGAATCCTTATCCCAAGAAACCTTTTTATTACTTCGCAAAGATTTTGACCTTCCAGAGAAAGCTGAGGCATTAGATGAGGAAAAAGCCATTAGCTTACTATCTAAGGTGATTTCATACATGCTCGACCGGGAATTTGAGCGATTACTCCAGATATGCTATCGGATAGATCTGGGAGAAGAAAAGCTCAAAAGAATTCTTCATGAATCCGAACCTGACCAAGTTGCTCTTGATTTAGCACAGGCTCTTTGGCTCCGGCAAAAACAAAAAGTACAGATCAGAAAAAGGTATTCAGCAAATGAATAACCACCACAAAACAAATTAAACAGAGATTTCAGTCTATTTTCCCTATTTTAGATTTTCAAAACCATACTATTTTTCCCATGAAAACTCTTCACAAACTCTCTTTTCTACTTTCCCTTGTCTGCATCGTTTTCTTTAGCGCTTGTCACGAAGATGAGGACAAAGATCCGGTTAAGTCAGATGCCGAAATCATCGGATCTGGTATCGCATGGAAATTCAGCGCAGCTACAGCAAATGGTATAAGCGTAGCCTCTTTGATAGATGCCTGCCACCTTGACAATCTTATCACTTTTAATTATGAAACCCCCATTAGTATAGGAGTAGTGGATTCAGGACCTACAAAATGTGAGGATTCGCAGCCTCAAACAGTAGATTTCACTTGGGAGTATAATGAAACTACCAAAGTGTTAACAGTGGATACAGACCTCATAGAAGTTCCTGGAGCAGAAGGAAACTTAACTGTGGAAAGTGTAATACCTACTCAACTCGTTCTTTCTCAGAATGTAGCCTTACCTAGCTTTGGCACTCAGAAAGTTCTGGTCACACTAGTTCATTGATAAAATCCGCTTTCAAATCTCACTTAGGAACTAGCTCGGGCACTTTAAACGATCCACCAGCTAGTTCCTATTTTTATATCCTCTCAAAACACTCCCAAAATGGCAAATCCTATCTGGATCATGACTTCTGCTTTTGATCAACTCAACTTAGATCAGACGATAGAAAAAGCAACAGAAATCGGCGTACAAGGCCTTGACTTATGCGTTTTCAGAAAAGATGGAACACGTGATGATTTCGTCGCTACTCACTTAGACTATGAGAATTTTGGACCTGAAGAAGCCAATAAACTGATTGAAAGATTCAATGGAGCGAAACTTCGCCTTTCTATTGGAGCTTTTGATAATCTGATCGGTGGAGATCCCGCAGAGCGAATTAAGAACCAAAACCATCTCTTGAGACTAATCCGAATGGCTTATCTGCTTGGCGGGGATGAGAACGACGTGAAAGTTGGAACCTTCGTCGGTTATAATCACGAACTCGGAAATCAAGATGGTGGGTTTGAGAAAAATCTAATGGAATATCAGCGAATCTTTGGCCCGATAATCCGCTATGCAAATAGCCTTGGAGTTACAGTTCTATATGAAAACTGCCCCATGGAAGGATGGAGAAGTTCAGGACATTTCGGCACATTCAATAACTTGACGGGGGTTTTGGCTGCACGGAAAATCATGTATGATTTAATCCCCGAGTCCAATCACGGTGAAATCTACGATCCCTCTCACGACGTTTGGCAGCATACCGATCCTGTAGAAGTGATCAAAAAAACCGACATGAATCGCCTGAAGAGAATTCACGTGAAATCCACCCGAAATAACCCGGATCCATTCTGGGGGAATATGTATCCCATGCAGGAAGTTCGAGCAGAATGGGCAGAAAAAGCTGGCATTCCTTCCAGCACGAATCCTTGGGATAGACACCACTACGAAGCTACCCTACCAGGGTTTGGATTAGGCGATTCTATGGATTGGAGAGCTTTTGTAAATATTCTAAAGGAACGTCAGTTCTCTGGCCCTTTTGAAATTGAAAATGAAGCAGTTCTCTCCAAACAAACTGGGAATATGGGAGCAATCGTCCAAGGCTGTAAAGCTGCTGTTCAAAACCTCGCTCCTTTGCTTTATGAATTGGGAGAAAATGGCTGGCAATATCCTGAGTCAGCATACAAACCTCTTTCAGAGGTGAATAGAGCCGACGTTCCCTTGATGACAATGGAGAAATTATAAAGATTAAAGTCTGAATTTTGAAATTAAAAATTTGAAAAACTTCTAGTAATCAATAGTTTACACTGTTAACGTAAACTAATATCTTTTACAAAAAGAGACTGTCCAATGGGTAAAATTCACGATGGAACCGTTCCATAGGAACGAATGGTTGGTAGCAAAAAAATGCATTGCGGTTGTTCGTTCCATAGGAACGATTGGTGACAATCTATTTACCAGACATTCCTACGGCACGAGACAAACATTTTGGATTCAATACAGCTACGTACCAATTCTCGAGATGGGAGAAATAATATCTGTATCTGCTCATCTATCAATCTATCCCAAAAGCAAATTTATTTGGCTTCCAATTTTCTTTTGGATTGCCCCGCTAGGGGCTTACTATGGGTAGAAAAAAAATTAATAATAGGATTTTGCTGTGCCTCTAGGTACTGCGCTATGAAATTCAAATGCTGTCAACACCTTTCTAGAGCCGTACCTAAAGGCACGTCAGGTTGACCTTCAAATTCTAGTTCTACCCACAGTTTGGTCCCTAACGGGACAGCGTTAATTTAATTAAGAAAAAATCTAACGATGTAATCTTCGTGCCTTCTTTGTGATCTTCGTGGTTGAAAAAATTTACTTACTCGCTTCATAACCCGTATCTGCTTTCAGATCAAATCCCTCTGCGGCCTGTACCGCTAGCACATCACAGCGCTCATTCTCGATGTTTCCAGCGTGACCTTTTACCCAGATGAATTTAGGTTTGTATTTCAGGTGAAGTGGAATATAGCGTAACCAGAGATCCGGGTTTTTCTTGTCCTTGAAGCCTTTTTTCTGCCATCCCCAAAGCCAACCTTTTTCTATAGCATCCACCACATATTTGCTGTCTGAATAAATCTGAACAGGAAATTCAGTGGTGTTGATAGCCTGTAAGGCACGGATAACAGCCAGCAACTCCATGCGGTTATTAGTCGTCAATCGAAAGCCTTCAGATAGCTCTTTGCGGTGTTTTCCGAATTTCAGGACGGCGCCATAGCCTCCCGGACCAGGATTTCCTTTGGCAGCGCCATCAGTGTAAATGGTAATCATGTCGCAAAGAAAGGCAAAATGAAGGAGAGAAAAAGATTAAATCCCAGAATCCACGCCGATTGGGAAGGCATTCGTCTTGAAAATCTTCACAGCGATAGAAAGCAAAATAATTCCAAAAATCCTTCTCAGGACATCCAGACCGGTCTTACCGATTTTGCGCTCCAGCCAACCTGTACTTTTCAAAACGATATAAACCAAGATCAGATTAAGAAGAATTCCTATCCCAATATTTATCTGTGCAAATTCAGCTTTGAGAGTCAAAATAGTAGTCAAGGTACCTGCTCCAGCAATTAGAGGAAAAGCAATAGGCACGATGGAAGCACTGTCTTTGGCATCAGGATCAGACTTGAACAACTCAATCCCCAAGATCATCTCAGCACCAATCGCAAAAATGATCAGTGCGCCAGCTATCGCAAAATCCTCCACCCCAATTCCAAAAAGCCCCAAAATTGACTTTCCTGCAAGCAAGAACAAAATCATCAAAACCCCTGCAGCAAGCGTTGCTTTTTCGGATTGAATATGGCCAACTTTCTGGCGGAGATTGACGATGATCGGGATAGAACCGAGGATATCAATCACCGAGAAAAGGATCAAAGACACCGATAAAATTTCCTTCAAATCAAACATGCCGCGAAAGTAGGGAATTTATGTTTGTGGATGTAGAAATTTGGATTTAAGAAATAATGAAACTTCTTGGTCATTTCGACGACTGAAAGGAGGAGAAATCTTATTCGGTGTTAATCTAGAGATTTCTCCTCGTCGTCCCTCCTCGTTCGAAATGACCTAATAATATACATAAAAAAGGTCCAAGCATAAGGACTTAAACCAGTTTGGCATTAAAACACCGCGTACTCTGCGCAAAACTCGGTGTTCTCCGCGGTTAATACCTCCCCAAAAACCCAATCAATTTATCCATTTCTGCATTGGTGATCGCAGGGAAATTGGCGATTCGGAAACTGGTTGGCTTATGCGGACCATAACCAGAACCCAGCTGCATTCCTTCTTTTTCCGCATCCTTTTTCACTGCTGAAATCAATTCCTCAGGACCAGTTACCGCTAATACCGTAATACTTCTTGTCTCTGCATTATCCACTAGCATTCGAAGGGACTTAGATTGAGCCACGGCATTTTCCAATTTTTTCATACGCTCGCGAAGATTCGCATCGATGTGCTGGATTTCTTCCAGGTCTTTCAAAACTCGGTTAAGCAAGTAGATCCCCAATACATTTGGTGTGTAGTGCGTCTGATAGCCCGCTGCATTTTCAAGTATGAAGCTTAGGGAATTATATCGTCCATTCTCACCCTTGCTTTCGCACTTTTCTATGGCTTTTGGAGAAAGAATCAAAATCCCCAAACCTGCTGGAAGTCCAAAACATTTTTGCACTGAACCATACCAAATATCCGCCAAAGTGAAGTCAAACTCGATTCCTGCTATAGAAGATGTAGTATCAACAGCGATCATTTTCTCAGGATATTTCTCCTTGATCTCTTCGATTACAGACATCGGAACCTGCGTCGCATTGGCAGTCTCATTTTGCGTCAGCGCGATCAGATCAAAATCTTCAGAAATCTCCAAGTTTGCTACATCGAGCGCTTGATTTGCTTCGATTTTTAGTCCGTCAGTTGCCGGATTGATATGCTTCGCAAAGCCAATCCACTTTTTCCCGAAAGAGCCAGAATAAATATGAAAACTCGCTTGCTGCACGATAGACTGGGTAATAATCTCCCAGTTTTCGGTAGCGCTAGAGGTAAATAGCAATTTGTAATCATCCGGCATGTGCAGCTTTTCGCGCATCAATTGTTCAGTTGCCTGATACAAGTTCATGAAAGCGCTACTACGGTGATTGGCACTCAGAATTCCTTCATTGTAGGCATCTTGCAGATAAGTAGGAAGGGCATCATAAACTTTAGATGGCCCGGGAGCAAATGTAAGCATAGGTAAATAGGTTATTGAAAATAGAGAATTCCTAGGGCGTATCCTTTCAGGCCAAGACCTGAAATCATACCGACACAGGATTTGGAAATAATGCTTTTGTGGCGGAATTCCTCTCGCTTATAAATATTCGAAATGTGTATTTCCAGCGTTGGCGTGGTTACTCCAGCAATGGCATCTGAAATAGCTACCGAAGTATGCGTATAGCCTCCTGCATTCAGCAAGATTGCATCAAAGGAAAACCCGACTTCGTGGATCTTATTGATCAATTCACCTTCCACATTACTTTGATAATAATGCAGTTCAACATCCTGAAAAGCTTTTTTCAAACCCTCAAAATATTCTTCGAAAGAAGTGCTTCCATAGACTTCCGGCTCTCTTTTACCCAGGAGGTTAAGATTTGGGCCGTTAATAATCATTATTTTCAAAACAAAATTCGGTTTGATAGTTGATGAGCCAAAGTTAAAAGGATTTTCAGGTTATAAAGTGGTAAAGTAGTAAAGTTGTAAGGTTTGAAAGTACGAAACCTTCTAACTTTATCACCTTACTACCTTCCAACCTGCATGCACAAAATCTGGCAAAATCACATCAAGCAATTCCGTCACTACCTCAAGCTGGAGCGGTCTTTAAGTGAAAATTCTATTGAAGCTTATACCCGGGATGTAGAGAAATTGGCGGCATATTCTGAGGTGACTTTTCCTGAAAAAAGCCCACTCTCATTGGAATTGGAGCACTTAAGGAGGTTTGTAAATGATCTAGCCAAACTGGAAATATCAGATTATACACACGCTAGAATTATTTCGGGGATCAAAGCTTTCTACAAATACCTGATGTATGAGGATAGAATCACCGAAGACCCTGCGCAACTTCTAGAAGCTCCGAAGCTTGGCCGAAAGCTACCAGACACGTTGAGTTATCAGGAGATTGTCCAGCTTTTAGAAGCAATTCCTCTTGGTGAACCGGAGGGGCATCGCAATCGCGCAATGTTGGAAATGTTGTATAGCTCAGGACTTCGGGTTTCTGAATTGACAGAACTGAAAAAAGGACAGGTTTTCGAAGATGTTGGATTTCTGAGAGTGACAGGAAAAGGTAACAAAGAGCGCTTGGTTCCCATCGGGAAAGATGCTTTGAAATATCTGAATATTTATAAAAATGAAGTTCGGGTGCATCAAGTTATAGCCAAAGGTCATGAGGAATTTGTATTCCTAAATCGCCGAGGAAAAAAGCTATCCCGGGTGATGATTTTTTTAATTATCAAAAAGACCGCTGAGCAAGCCGGAATTGAAAAGAACATTTCTCCCCATACGTTCCGCCATTCCTTCGCAACGCATCTGATAGAAGGCGGTGCTGACCTACGTGCCGTACAGGAGATGCTCGGCCATGAAAGTATCACGACGACGGAAATTTACACGCATTTGGACCGTGATTACTTAAGGCAAGTGCTGACAGATTTCCATCCGAGAAAATAGTTTTGTGTACTAAGTACAAGGTACCAAGTAACTTGGCAGGAATGAAAATTACATTATTTCATGCGGCTCCTCATTTAATTAAAGTATTCAACTAAATTACCTACATGATTAACCTTCTTTACAACTTATTTCCAGTTCTAAATAATCTCACTAAGCGTCAGAAATTAATGTTTCGCCTTTTGCTGCTAAGTGTGAGCATGATATTTTTCGGAGCTTATTTTAAAATTAACGATAAACCGAATACTGATTTAATTCTAGGCTCAGCAATGCTTATTCATGTCATTTCAATCGTTGGATTGGTAAGCAAATGGGCGAAGTATCGTACCCTAAGTGAGTCTTAAAGTAGTGTCTAACTTCATTACGAAAAATGGTTGCCTGCTGCTATTTACCCTTATTGTTTTTTCTGCCTGCACATCCACTAAAATCTATCCTAGAATCAAGTGCCATGTTCATCTAGACAAAAACGACGGAATATTACTCCTTCCACTCAATTGGCAAGAGAGCTTCAGAAAGCTATCTGTCGGAGAACAAAATAAGTTGGAAGAAATGATCGTGGAAATCTTTCAAGAGGAAGGATTTACCAAGGTGGCCATCTATGATCAGATGGATTATGAGCTTCTCAATGCAGGAATCAAGGATGTGGATGATCCCGTACAGCGCGCTAATATTGACTTGGAATTGGGCATTCCCTATCTGTTGGGGCTTAGTTTGGGAGAATTGGCTTGGACTGGCCAGTGGTCGAAGACTGATCCAACTCTCTTAGATTCTCCTAGCTATTGGGAGAGTAATACCGATATCAAAAGCATGCTCAGAGTCGCGCTGATGGAAACAGCAACTGGGAATGTTATTTCTGATTACGCAGTGGAAACCACCATAAGTGAATTCCCAATTCCCATTGGTGAAGGGCAAACGCTGGATTTGAATTTCGGGACTTTATATAAAGCTGTGTCAGTCTCGACCCGAAAAGGGATCAAAAATCTGATGAAGGACTGTGGAAGTTAATTTGTTGAGTATTGACACGAGAGACGTAAGTAGCTAGATTAAGTAAATCGGAATTGAGAAGCCTTTTACAAGATTCATCTAACCTCTTTTGACTTAATTTCCTTTCTCCAAATCTCCTTCCTTTGACCTACTGATCAAACCACCAATGAGGTGTTTCGCCGCTACTACTTGGGAATTCGCTGCACCTAAGACAAGTTTTCGGGTAATCATCGTACGGTCGTGTAGGAGAATAAGTACACACTTCCGGCTCAAAGAAAGGCACATCAGCACGTGTAGTATAAATTCTTGTTTGAGCTACACGTGCCACTTCAAAATATCCTAAAACCACCTCTTCCTCATCATCCAAATTTGAGATATTACCATAGATCGGCGCTGGAGGTGAATCGAAAACTGAACCCGAATTATTGACCAGTTCTCGCACTTTTCTCCAATACTCATAGGCTGATTTGCTGATACTCACCTGCCGAACGTTGAAGTAATGCCTGCTGAGAAAAGACTCATCAATCACCCGTTCTGCAACCACCTGCAAAGAGCTGGAAACGGAATCCCCAATTAGATCTCCGTTTAGTAAGGTGATACGTTCAGGATCTGGAAAACCAAAAACGTAGCAATCGGGCGGTGGCTGATTAAAGGGATTGGGAAAGAATGTCAAGTCCCAATAGTACGCTTCATCTACATCCCATCTTAGGTAATATCCTTTATTTTGCTCAGGCAAGGTCACCTTGGTATTAATGGAAATAAAGGAAGTTTCGGGGTTATTTTTAAAAACTCCACGATCAAAAGTATAGCCTAGTTCATCCTCCCCCACCACCTCTGGCATCTTTTCAGGTTCAGAAGTGTATTTTGCCCCACTCACTGTAATTTCCAAATGATAATAAATCCCTTCTTCGATTACCACCGTTGAATCAAGTCTGTATTTACCTGGTTCTTCCATCTGGTAATCCCATTTATCCCCAAATTCATTTACCAATATTACCCAGCCAGAAACTGGTCGTGGAAGATCGTTCATGACATAATACTGACCGGAAAGTAACGGTTTACGATCTGCAGAAGTAGTCTCAGAAAGAAAGACGTATTTGTCCTCGTTGAGATTCGAGATTTGGCCAGACACAATCAGCTTGGACTCACCCTTATTTAGCGGAAAATCAATTTTCTCCACACATGCGGACAATATGATCACTAGAAGCAGCAACCCTTTGCTCAGCCACATGGCCGTCGAAAACGACCAATTACTTCTGAAACCTGTATATTGTTGCCTGATCACTGCGAACTGCTTACTCATTTTCACCTCCTCCAAAATCTATCGTATATGAAATTGAAGGGAAGATTGCCCCCAATATTGCCAGTCGATATGGTCTTAATTGCTGAGAATCCCCATCTTTTTTCCAGAACACCGAATAAGCATTTCTTCGCCCTAGCAGGTTGTAAATACTGAAATTCAAGCTGTCTCCTTTCTTAGAAAACACTTTATCAACCGTATAAGAAATATCCACCCGGAAATAATCCGGAATTCTATATTCGTTTCTTCCACTGTATTCTGGGACAATCAAACCGCCCAATACATAGCTCGCATTGACCGCATTCACTGGACGGCCGGTGCTATAATTCACACTTAAGTTGAACAGTCCTCGTGGATACATCTTGCGGCTCAAGATGAAATTTACCTCATGTGGCTTGTCATAATTGGAGGGAAACCAATCTCCCTGATTGATTTGCTCATCTGAAAAAGCACTGGTAGTCCTGAAAAATGACCTAGAGTAGGTATAAGCTAGCCAACCTGTAAAAAGTCCTAGATTTTTCTTTGCCAATAGCTCTACTCCATAGGCTTTCCCCTCCCCGAAAACCAATTCTGTCTCCAAATGTGGATTTCCGAAAATCTCTGCAAAATCCCGGTATTCCACCTGATTTTCGGTCATCCGATAAAAGCCATCAATGGAAAACTCCCATTTGTTATCCTTGGAATTTTTGAAATACCCCAAAGAAAAGCTGTCAGACCTCTGAGGTGGAATATAGGTTGTGCTCAGCTGCCATAGATCAATTGGAGTCGGACCAAACGTATTAGAAACGGACTGAATGTACTGGTAAAGCCTAGAATAACTCAGCTTCACCGATGAATGTTGGGTGATGTTTTGGCGAAAAGAAAACCTAGGTTCAATCCCCGAGTAGCGCTGAATACTGCCTTTTCCAACTGGTGTACGTTCGATGATGTTTTCCTCAGTAATCGGTGCCTGAGACTGGTATTGATAGAGGGTATCGGGGCCAAATTGATTATACCCGGAATAGCGAATTCCTGCTACCAAACCTGTTTTCTCAGTGATTTCCCATTCCAGCGAAGCAAAAGCTGCTAGTTCCAAACCTTTCTCTTTTCCTATTTGTGATTCCTCTGCAGATGATTCCTCATTATATGGTGAAAGTCGCTCCGCTTTTCCTTTATAATAAATCCCCTCAAGTCCAGCCGTCACAGAAAAATCAGAATTTGCCCAAACTCCAGAAACTTTTCCCTGCTGATAATTCATCCCATTATCCACTCGAGCGGCATCTATTCCTTCCGGGTCAAAAAATGCATTATTAAAATTCCCATCGGTGAATAAGGCAGAAATTGATAAATTTTCGGTAAGTATTCCTTTGTACTTAACTGAACTCACCCGATTTGCCCAGTCATAACCAAATTCATTGGAAAATTTGAAGTAATCACTGGTGATCAAGGTATTTGCTTCGATTTTATGACCAGTCTTGATTTCCCAACTCAACCCTGTGTAGAGATCATAAAAGTTAAGTTTGCTGTTTTTGATATCGAAATCCCGAGCTTGTCTCAGCAGCCAATTTGTATTGGATACCCGAGCTCCGAGTATCAACGAAACTTTGTCTTTGACAAGTGGACCTTCAAGTAAGAGCTTCGCATTAGAGGTGCCCACTCCTAGCTTTCCTCCCCAATTTTCCCTGTCTCCTTCGCGCATCTGTATATCCAGCGCTGAGCCTGCTCGACCACCGAAATTGGCGGGAAGATTCCCTTTGTACAAGGTGAAATTCTCTGTGACATCTGTATTAAAAGCAGAAAGAAAACCCAAGGCATGATTGGAACTTAACACTAAGGCCTCATTCATCACTAATAAATTCTGGTCTGTTTTGGCACCACGGACATTGATTCCGGAAGTTCCCTCCCCAACTGAGCTCACTCCTGGGAGCAGCTGAAGTCCTTTGAAGATATCCGCTTCTCCCAAGAAAGCTGGAATTGCCTGAAGCTCCTGTGCTGTCAATTTTGTCACGCCAGTAATAGGGTTTCGGACATTGCGATCCGGCTCGTCAGACATCACCACCACACCTTCGAGTTCGTAGCTTTTGTCCTGCATTTCCAGATTCACCACACCATTTGCATAGCTAGTCACTTGAATGAAAATAGGAATTTTAGACAAATGCCTAAACGTAACTTTATGATTTCCGGGAGCTACTTTGACAAGGTAAGTACCAAAACGGTCTGAGGTGATTCCAGTGAATATTCCGTCCAGCGAAACTCCCACTCCTTCTACGGGATCTCCAGAAAGTTTATCGATCAATCTTCCTGTCAGGACATAGGTCTTTGGTTGATTCCCTTCATTTTTTCCAAAAAAATAAGCCACTGAATCTGTCTGAGCCAAAGAAGCACTTGCAGTCAAGTAAACTATGAAAAGGAAAAATCCCGAAAATCTCCACATACTCACCTAATATAAGAATGCTGCTATAAATAGTCTGATTTCAATGATAAACGGCTCAATTTGAATTTGGTAACGTTTGATATTTGGGAAAAGATTTAGGTTAGATATAATCAACAGTCTCTTCGACTATAGTTTTTTAACCTGAGGTGGCCATCTGCTGCTGGAAAATGAGCCTAATGATTTTTTCGGGAGCCGCCCCCTCCGGCTCTCCCTCTCTTTAAAGGCAATTGTCAACATTTCGTGTAATCACAAATTATAAATTCTCTTATCTTCAGACCTATGAAGCAAGTGTTCAGTTTACTATTCTTGCTATTGGCGGGTTTATTCCCAAGTGAATCTCAGAAAAAGCATAGATCTTTTATTGAAGGCTTTTCTTCCTCAAAGTCCAAGTATTTCGACTACGGTTCTACAGGAATAGCAGTGGACTTCAAATATGAAATGGGAATCTCATCTCCCTCAGAACCAGAAACCACGATCCTTTCTTTTAAGCTACACCCAGACGAACAAGCTGGCCCCGGCAAAGGTCTTGAGATCATTTCTAAGAATTTCACCCATTTTGGAAGCTACTCTGCAAGGTTAAAAGTACCAGATGTCAGTGATAAGCAACCGAATGTGGGAGCTGTTGTCGGGTATTTCACTTATCACGAAGACAAAGATTTAGGTCTGAGTGAGATTGACTTTGAATGGCTGATTGCTGATCCAAGAATCATCTACGTTGGGACTTGGACCGGTGAGCATGGCAAGCTTCAGCGCATCGGAAGAATCATCAATCTGGCTGAGGGAAAAATCATCGAGACGATCTCAAAGGTGAATTATGACGGGACTCCAACTCCACTAACCGGTTTGCAAAATATGCCAGAAAGTATCCAAGCCATTGAAGATTACGATGCTTCGGCTAAGTTCTATACCTATGGATTTGATTGGGAAAGTGATAAAGTGCGCTGGTGGATGCTCCATCCTGAGACTGCCGATACCGTCGTGCTATGGGACTATCAAGGTTCCCAACTTGGAATTCCCCAGCATGCTTCCAAGTATCGAATGAACTTCTGGCACACACAAGATTGGGCTGTCGAAGGTAAAGCAAACTCACTGGAGAAGCCTGAATTCCCCTTTGAGCTAGAAGTGGACTGGATGGGGTATAAAAAATAATGAAGTGCGTACCTCTGGAAGGGATTGAAAAACTTCATTCTGAAAAATTATCAGTTAATTTTTATAAAGTTCTGTCAGTCAGCACTCCCCAATTCATATTTTTTAATTACTTTTTAGTTCTAACTAATCTACCATCTTATGACTAAGGCGCTTTTACTCGGAATTCTATCAGCTTTTTTACTCTCTCCCCAGCTTTTTGGCCAATCAAAAACAGAACTAATTACCGTAAATGGAGACCAAATACGGACTAAAACTTCTGGTTTGGAGCAGCGAAAAGCACATCAACCCATCGTAATTCTCGAAGCAGGAAGTGGCGAAAGTCTGGAAATATGGAATGCCGTTTTTGAACAAATCGCTGATTTTTCACCTGTTCTTTCCTACGATCGACTTGGACTTGGAAAGTCTTCAGCATCTGAAGAAAATCCTACCGTAGATACTCGAGTCAAAGATCTCGAAGCACTTTTGGCAGAAATGAAAATCCAGCCTCCTTATATTCTCGCTGGCAACAACTGGGGAAATCTTCTGATCCGGGAATTTGCGGAAGATCATCCAAGAGAAGTCGAAGGAATGATCTATGTGGATCCTGTGTTGGATACAGAAAACTCAGAGCAGCTAAGCGCATACTTGAGTGAGAATGGCTTGGATGGTGAGAAGTTAGTATCAGACTACAGGAATTTTCAAAACCTGAGCATGGCAAACCGATCTAAAGGAAATACGCAAGAAGCTGAACTGTTTTTGGCGATGCTGGAGGAAAATAAGCTAATCTGGTCTTCGCAGGCTGTTCCAAAGGTCAGCTCATTAGTGATTCTAGGCAGTAGGTTTAATGCATTTCCAATGATGGGCTCGCTTTCAGAGAATTCTGGTGAATTTTTCAATTTATTGATTGAGTCCAAAAAGGAATTTCTAGACGAATACACACCTCTTCACCCTGAATATTCTGTACTTCTCTCTTCAGGATCAATGAATTCACTGCTTCTCCAAGAGCCTACACAAATCGCCCAATCAGTTCGCCAAGTGCTCTATGCTGATCCAAATGGGAAAATCGTGAATGCAGCACACAGGCTTAGCCCAGAAGATTTTGATACGTTTATTACAGATCTTTTCACCTATATGCCTGGCTCGTTACTTACTGAAGAGGATATCAACATGATGGGATATAGCCTCATGCGATTTGATAAGTACAAGCAAGCTTTATCACTTTTCCAGAAAAATCTTGAAAACCATCCGAATTCAGCTAATGTATATGACTCGCTTGGCGATGGTCTGATGGCGCTGGGAAGAGTAGAAGATGCTGTTCCACTTTTCCAAAAAGCAGTCGAAATGGGTGCAGAACCACGGCATCGTGATTTTGAGCTTTTCAAAAAGAATTTGATAAAAGGAGAAGCAATGTTAGCTGAGGGTAACTAACATCTAATAACTACCAACTAACTTAAAAAGCTTCCCCTATTCTAAAATAAATCCCCCAGTCATCTTTGCCTACAGCCGCATCCAATCCTATGTTGAATTTGACGGTTTTGAAGGCTCTGTAGCGGTAGCCAACTCCAAGTCCAGGGTACATTTTCCAGTTGAAAGACTCCGTATCGGAACCGTAAATCGTAGCAAGTCCAGCGAATCCAACTACGCCCATTTTCTCTCCAAAATTATAGCGGTATTCTCCTTGAATTGCCATTTGACCATCACCTCTATATTTCCCCTCAGAATAACCTCGGATATCCTTCCCCCCTAGTGTCACCTGCTGCTCGAAAGCGATATCACCTAAGCCAAAAGTGCCTGAAAATCTCGCTGCAAGCACATCTTTGCCATTTTTCATCGGGAAATAGCGATTGTACTCCGTCAGGATTTTATTTGCAGACACATCATTACCAAACCATTCCGGATAAGCGATATACCTCAATTTGCTGTTTACTCCCGTCATAGGATAGTAGACAGCATCTCGGGTATCCAGCATAAGATTGAGCTCTAGCCCATTCGTCTGAGTAGTTGATTCGGGCTGCACATCATCCTCATACGTAGTATGGTAGTTGGCATAGGTGTATGACACACCTGCGAAAAGTTTTTTGGCAATCTTTCGCTGAGCTCCAACGCTCACTAGCGTAGTATTTGTCCCGTAATCATAAAATCCAGGAGCGTCCAAATCATCCATGTAAAACTGGGAATTATGATCTCCAGTGACTGCAAACATTTTTATTCTCCATGTATCCTCAGCCAAATACCAGCGGTTAAAAATCGAGATAAAATAGGAGCCATTGGTGGTATAAACTGCTGCTAATCCAGAAAGTGATTTGGGAGAAATAGTATCAGCCTGATTCAATCGATACATCGCCATGGGAATTGCCCCAATCATAAACTTTAGATTTCGATTATAACTGATGTAAGGCATCACGTTAAAATCCACCTTTTTCTGTACAGTAGAGTCTTGCTTTTCTATTTTGTTATTTTCTTGATCTTGTGCAAACACAAGGGTGGAGCATAACAGTAGTATTATAAAAAGTAATTGTTTTTTCATCTAAAAGTCGGCTTGATGTCACTCTGGCCAAGTTAATATGTTTTTAATCAAAACCCCATTTCAAGAGAGGTGACTTACCTAGACACTATCTTCACTTGATAATCCCGCATATCCTTGAGTTTTCCTTCGGCAACCAGTATTTTTTGACTAACCAACTCTTTCAATCGCCAGTTGAGAAAGGAATCATTTACGGCAAAATCTATTTCAACTAAAACCCTACCAATAATCTGTGCAGGCTTCTGGAATTCTTCTTTGCACAGGGTCAAAATATGCTTATCAAAATAGGACTCTTCAGCATAACTGATCTTTTGCTCTTCATCTGTAATCCTTAAACCACCTTCCTCCCCACTTACGCTTTCCCACAGATTTACCCACTTTTTTAGTTCTGCTTCTTTTAAGAGATAAAAGGTTTTTTCTACATTTTCAACATTCTCAGGATTTACTTCAACTAGGGTTTTTGCCTTGAAAAAATGACCTTTCATGGCCTTTAGCTCAAGATTAGAAAAATCAGTCAAGTAAATTTTCAGCGTTGTATTTGATAAACTATGCAAGAGCCTAGCAGTGCCTAAAACGTCAATGGTAGTGATCCCACACCAAATATGTAATTCCTTTAGTTCCCCGGCATTATTGATTATCTCCTCAATTTTATTGTAATCTTCATTTACGTAGGAAGAATAGTTATCCAACTCATAAGTAGTTTCACGATATATGGAAGCTAGCCATTCTACTCTTTGTTTTCTGCCAATTTCTGATTCCAAAGCGTCGATTGGACCAATAACCAAGTCGTCATTGAGGCTAATAATATTCTCATCAATTAAGGAGGAATCTGGAGTAAGAGTCAAACTCCTTCTACAAAAATCGCTAAAAACAATATGCATGATAGAGGTTGGTTTTTCGTAAAAGCTTAGTTGACAATATTAGGAAATCATCTTTAGAATGCATTCAAATTTGATTATTTACTAATTCACATATTTCACCCTGATGATTTTTTATTAGCCATTCTAATTTTTTATCCAACGCACATCCCTTTTTTGGTCGTTGCTGCAAGTATGATATCGAAAATGAATCCTTATTGAAATTCTGTTCTTCAATCTCAAAACTCAACTCTATAACTCAAAATGGGAATTAGCGGAGCTTGATACGAGATTTCGATCTCGTTGCTCATCGGCTCGAAATAGCTACCATAGACATTCTGGCGATTAGTAGCATTTTGAATATCCAGTGCCCAAGTCCGGGTGGACTTAGCTTTGTTTTTCTTAAGGCTCAGTCTCAAGTCTGTTCGGAAATAGGACGGGTTTTGAGAGGAATAGGCCAAATTATCATCATAAACCCCCTCGCCTTTTTCAATGGATTCTTCCAAATTGAGTGGCGTGGTGCGCAGTCCACCGGAATAAATCGCGCGGACATTCAGTCCAAGCACCCGCTCCTTTTTAAGTTTAAATTCCTTACCCGCAGTGAACGTCACATTGAAATTGCCATTGTAGGCGGTGTTTCTCCAGACATCCTCATTCGTTTTATACGTTGAGCTGTAGACAGAAGTAGACAGAAGAAAATACAAATCGTTATGGGTAAACTGCTCGAGGGTCAACTCCACGCCATAGTTTCTTCCAAAACCCTCGTTTACCAGCGGATCTGTGGCAAAAGTCCATTGCTGATTGATTATGGAATAGGTCTCATCAGTTCCGCTTTTGATAGGAATATTGAAAAGATGCTGATAATAAGTTTCTACTTTCATTCGCAAGTAAGGTGTCAAGGAGCGATCATAGCCCAGCACAAAATGATGTGATTTGCTCAGTCCTAGATCTTTGTTTGGAAGGATAATTTGGCCATTAACCTCTTGCTCCACAAAGTATGTCCCAAGTGGCTGTACCTGCGAATGCAATCCATACCCAAAGGTCAATCGCTGCTTTTCGTCCAAAGCATAAGAAGCACTCAATCTAGGCTCAACTGAACTGGAGTTGTTCAATAAAAGCTGCAAATAATGAAGACCTAAATTAACGGTCAATCGCTCATTGGCACGATAATTCAATTGGGAAAAAGCCTGAACACTCTGGGTATTTCCTTTTGAATTGATGTTGGTTTCCAAACTTTGGGTTTCTTCCTCATAATTATCTTCCCGTAGATTGTAATAAAGCTGATTCACATAAAACCCGCTTCGCAAACTCGCTTTTGCAGAAAACTTAGTATTCAAAACAGAGCTCAATGTGATTTTTGAATTGCTGTAGTTTTCATAAAAACGATCCTGAAACTGCAGATTATCATCCAGCCTATGCTCTGTAGTACCCAAAGCTTTCCTGAAGCGAGAACCGTGGTTTGCAAGAAGTTTGCCTCATTCAAGATGTAGGAATGCTTGATTCCTACTGCTCCTGTGTTCGAAAAGAAAGTACTGCCATAGCGATCACCTTCAGATTGCCATTCCAGTGAATCAGTCAAGGCATCACCATCCTGATCACTTAGCCCTCCGAAACCAAACAATGTTATGGTACTTTTTGGTCCAGTTGGCAAATAAACATTGAAAGATAAATCCTGGAAATTGGTAACAAAGTCGCCCAGCGGAAGCCCTATCTTTGAAAGCAGAGAAAGCGTAGAATATCTATAATTAATCAGATAAGAACCTTTGTAGTTTTTGGCAATTGGACCTTCTGCTGCCACATCTAATCCCAGAAACCCTGCCTGTAGTGTGAATTCCTGATTTTCATTATTCCCTTTGCGCAAGCTCAGATCAAACACACCTGAAAGCGCATTCCCATATTCTGCTGGAAAAGCACCAGTCAGGAAATCTGAATTAGCTAAAAGCTGAGAACTCAAAATAGACACCCCACCACCTGAAGTGCCTGGGTTGACAAAGTGATTGGGATTTGGAATTTCTATGCCTTCCATTCTCCAAAGCAAACCGTTGGGACTATTTCCACGGATAGAAATATTATTATTGCCATCATCTGTGCTAGTAACTCCTGAGAAGGATGCCGCCATTCGACCAGGATCATTCACTGCAGCGGCAAACTTCCTCGCCTCTTCCACGGAAAATGTCCGTCCACTCACCTGAATCATATCATTTATTGTTCGGTCTTTATCAGTTGCGGTAACAACAAATTCATCGATCTGGGTGATATCTTCTTCCAAAGGAATTGTCAGGACGACTTCCTTCCCGGAATTGAGTTGGACTTTAGGAAAGATAATTTCTTTAAATCCCATAAAACTCACCTTGAGCGAATAGCTCCCTAGCGGTAGAGCAGTAATTTTGAAATCCCCAGCCACATCCGTGGTAATTCCGATCACTGGATCCGAACCCATAATCATCACCGTTGCGCCGGGCATTGGAGCTTTTGTGATTTGATCGATCACCGTGCCACGAATAGTTTGAGTGAGCTGCTGAGCTTGAAGGGGATTTATTCCCACGAAAAATAATACCCAAAGAATCTTTGTAAACGAATTCATACTAATTGGTTTAGTTTGATTCTATGACAAGGGCTCAGAGATTTACCCTTAGTGAGGTCAGGAGTTTTCTTGAAATAGCTGTTTTCTCTCGCAAGGGAGCGGCAAAGGATTAACCTATGTTACCCTTTGGTTAGTACATGGGCTTTTTTAGCAATCTTCAATGAAACTCACTTGCGGAGGCAACAGAGGCGCGATCTTCTAGATTCAGGGTCCGACTTCAATACCAAATCAAAAATGAAAGTGGGACATCTCCATTTCATTAAATACCCCACTCCCTTTTCCACACCAATTTCCATTTTTAAAATCTTTACTTTTGCGCCCTTGTAAGTAAACTATCATGAAAGAGGAATCAGAATCTGTAACCCCGGTGAAAATCACCCCAGAACAAATCGCTCAAGCCATTGCAGTGCTCGAAGGGTTGAATGCGGATACTGACCAGATTTTTAATATTCCAGCGGAAACTAGACTTGCGCTCTTAATGGCTGCAGGACGATTTTCCAGACCAAGCAAAGAGGAACTTGCTGAGCGAAAAAAAGGAGCAAAAAAGATTCAAAGAAAGAAAACTGCAGACAAAGACAAATCTGCCAGAAAGACCACTGGCATCCGTTCTGCCCGGGAAGCTTCGATATTCATAGCACCAACAATGTTGGATTTAACTGGTAAGGAAGCAGAAGAAGCTATTATTCTTGAATCACCTCGTGAATGCTATGTCTGCAAAGAATCCTTTGACAGATTGCATCATTTCTATGATACCATGTGCCCAAGTTGCGGGGATTTAAATTATGCCAAGCGTTTTCAAACGGCAGATCTGAAAGGACAAGTTGCTCTAGTTACAGGATCTCGATTGAAAATCGGCTACCACATTACACTGATGATGCTGAGAGCGGGAGCAACTGTCATTGCCACAACTCGATTTCCAGTAGACTCAGCTTTGCGTTTTGCCAAAGAACCTGATTTTAATGAATGGGGAGACAGGCTTCACATTCATGGCTTGGATTTGAGACATATTCCTAGTGTGGAGATTTTTTGTAATTACATCGAGCAAAAATATGATCGCTTGGATGTGCTGATCAACAATGCCGCTCAGACCGTGCGCCGACCATCAGGCTTTTACCAGCATTTGATGGAGAACGAGTCTTTGGCTTGGACAGATCTCTCTACAGCTTCGCAAAAGTTACTTTCCGATCATCATGCCTGCTTGCAGGAGATTCGTATTCTCAGTCAGGAATTTGCTGATGGAGAAAACAAAAACCTTCCAGTTTCCTGGCATGGAAAACAACTAGGAATTGGCTTAACTTCCTCTGCTCAGCTGACGCAAATCCCGTATTGCATCGATGATTCCTTGAGTTCCGAGGAGATTTTCCCAATTGGAAAACTCGATGCTGATCTTCAGCAGGTAGACTTGCGAAAGACAAACAGCTGGCGTCTAAAACTAGGAGAAATCCACACCAACGAAATGCTAGAAGTGCAACTCGTGAATTCAGTGGCGCCATTTGTCCTTTGCAACCGCCTGGTAAACATCATGAAGAAGGATAATACAGGAAACAAACACATCATCAATGTCTCGGCTATGGAAGGAAAATTCCACCAATTCCACAAGGAAGCTAGACATCCACACACCAATATGGCAAAGGCGGCCTTGAATATGATGACACTAACTTCTGCCGCTGAGCTACCGAAATTTGGGATCTACACCAACGCCGTAGACACTGGTTGGGTAACAGATGAGGATCCGGCAGAATTGGCGAAGCGAAAGCAGGATTTACATGACTTCCAGCCTCCGTTGGACATCGTCGATGGTGCGGCAAGAGTGATGGATCCTTTATTTGACGGGATCAATACAGGAAAGCATTGGAACGGGAAGTTTTTGAAAGATTATAAGCCGACAAGTTGGTAGTTAACTCTCGAGGCGGCACGGCCTTAGAGTGGTAAACCTTTGAGGTTTTTTGAACCTCGAAGTTTTATTGCTGTGAGTCCTCCCGACAAGACCCAGAGGCACATTTTTTTTAAATGAAAAATTAACCTTGGTCCACCTAGAAGAGCACAGTGGACATATTATTTAGCTAAGGAAAAAAGGGCTGAAAGCCCTAAACAACCTAGCCCAGCCTATAGGGCTGGGTAATGTTAAAAATTAGCTATTTCCACAAGCTCTGAAAGAGCGAAATAGCACTTAACTAAAACCATACGGTCCAGCTTCTGGAGAAGCAGGACAACGGATACCTCAATCCATCTGCCTCACCACTTCTTTGATGATCTCCGCCATCACGGGCTCTGCAATCGAAGCAGCAGCAAGTACTTCGGCGAGTGTGATTTTCTTGATTTTTCCCTCTACTCCTAGATCTGTAATCGCAGAAATTCCAAAAACTTCAATTCCAGCCTGTCGAGCTACGATCACCTCGGGCACCGTACTCATTCCCACCGCATCTGCGCCCAATCCTCTGAGGTATTTGTATTCAGCGGGCGTTTCCAAGTTTGGACCTTGCACTCCGACATACACACCCGTGTGAACCCGAAATTTATTTGCTTTGGCAAAACCCAATGCAATAGCAGTCAAATTCTGTGAATAGGCATCACTCATATCCGGAAATCTTGGGCCAAATTCATCATAATGCTTTCCACGAAGTGGGCTCTCCGGAAACAAATCAATGTGATCTCGAATCAGCATTACATCCCCTACTTCCTGCTCTGGATTAAGGCCTCCACTGGCATTTGAGACTAAAAGTGTTTTTATCCCTAGCTTTTTCATCACCCTCACTGGAAAAGTAACCTCCTGCATGGAATAGCCTTCATAGTAATGAAAACGCCCTTTCATTGCCATTACTTTTTTCCCAGAAAGCTCTCCAAAAATCAATTTCCCTGAATGGCTTTCTACAGTAGATAGTGGGAAATTAGGGATATCAGCATAGTCGATTTCTTTTTCCACGTTAATTTGATCACCCAAATGTCCAAGTCCTGTTCCTAGAATTATTGCAATAGATACTTCCTGAGAATACTGTGATTGGATAAAAGATGCTGCTTCGGATATTTGATTTAGGTAGTTCATATGGTATATTTTGCCAGCCCTAAATATAGAAATTACGGCTCAGCTTCGAACTTTTGCAGGGGCAAGAGTGTATTGCTTTCATAAAAAACATGCAATGATCAAGATAATCGTAGGAACCAACCGCAAGAATTCTGTTTCAAAAACCATCGCTGAGCTATATCAAGCTATTTTAAAAGAAAGAGGAGAGCATTCGGAAATTCTTGAACTGGAAAACTTACCTGGAGATTTTATTGAGAATGCATTGTACGAAAACAACGGGAAGCATGACTTGTATAATGAATTCCACGATCAGCTAGTGGGTGGGAAAAAGTTTGTGTTCATCGTCCCTGAGTACAACGGTTCTTTCCCGGGAATCCTAAAAACCTTCATCGACGGGATGACCTATCCTAATACATTTAGGAATAAAAAGTGTGCTTTGGTGGGTATTTCATCTGGAATAGGCGGCGGTGGCATCGCAATGAGCCACCTTACCGACATCTTCCATTATCTGGGAATGCATGTCCTTGCTCTCAAGCCGAAACTGGCTAAAATAGAGCAAAATATGTCAGATAACCTGCTCACCAACAGGTTGTACATGGACTTGCTGCAAACCCAGGCAGACATGCTGCTTGAATTTTAGGACTTAGTCCACATTATCGTGCAGGAATCTATTATTTCCTAGAATCTCATTGTCATCGCTCAAGTTGTACTTACTGATGCTTGGCTCTGAGCTATGCTGAGGCTCATTCAATACTACATTTTTACGCTGATAAGCAGGCACTTCCATTTTCTCCTTCAATTCTTCCGGAGTTGGGTTGAATGCACGGTTACCTTTTAGCTTTTCAAAACGCTCGTGAGCTCTCTGAATCGCCTTCTGCTTCATCTGCTCATAGTAATCATTTGCAAAAGCTGGAGTAGCAGGCTCCTCTTTCTTAGGCTCTTCTACAGTATTTTTCTCGTCTTCTTCTTCGAAAAGATCATGGACGATTTTCTCCTGCGCAGGCTTTGGAGCTTCAGCTTTCACTTCCTCCTTTTTCATAAAAGAAAATAAGCTTTCTTTCTTTGGAGCTAGCTTAGGCGCTTCAACTGGCTCTTCTCTCTTTGGAGTTTCAGCAACTGGCTTCACTTCCGGCGCTGGAGTTGGTGTAGGAGCAGGAGTTTTTGGCATAGAGAATACAAAAGTAGATCCGTTAGCAACTGGCTCTTCCTTAACTTTCTCAGATTTTCCTGAATCTAAATTGATTACTGTTTTCTCTTCTTCGATTTCTTCTACCTGAGTTTTTGCAACTGGAGCAGGAGCAGGAGATGGTGCAGCAATAGCCTTAGCAGTTTCTTCTCTTTTCGTACCAGCCAATCTGTCCATTTGGAAACCTGTAGCAATTACAGTCACACGGATAGCTTTGCCCAATTCCGGATCAATACCTTGACCGAAGATCACCTCAGCATTGTCGCCAGCTTTCTCCTGGATGTATTCAGTGATTTCGCTCAATTCGTCCATTGACAATTCCTCGTCCTCACCGGACATGATAGAAAGCAAGATTTTCTCAGCTCCTTTGATGTCCACGTTGTTCAACAATGGAGAAGAAATGGCAGCACCGGCAGCTCGGATGGCACGTCCTTCACCTTCCTCAGTAGAAGATCCCATTACGGCAGCACCAGCGTCTTTCATTACTGTCTTCACATCTTCAAAATCCACGTTGACATCCTGATGAACAGTGATGATCTCAGCGATTGATCTTGCAGCGGTAGAAAGTATATCATCTGCTTTGCTGAAAGCAGTTCTGATGGCAAGATTACCATAGATCTCTCTCAGTTTATCATTCAAAATAACCAATACAGTATCGCAATTCTCGCGAAGCGCTTCGATACCTGACTGAGCTACATTCATTTTCTTCTTTCCTTCGAACATGAATGGAGCGGTAACAATACCCACGGTCAGGATATTCAATTCTTTTGCAATTCTAGCTACTACAGGAGCTGCACCAGTTCCGGTACCTCCACCCATTCCAGCTGTGATAAATACCATTTTGGTATTGTCAGCCAATAGTTCTCTGATCTCATCCTCTGATTCTATTGCTGCATTTTTTCCTTGCTCAGGATTTGCGCCAGCACCTAGACCTTCGGTCAAATTGGCACCTAATTGCAATCTAAGCGGAACCGGGCTAGACTTAAGCGCCTGAGCATCGGTATTGACTACCACAAACTCTACGTCCTTAATCCCAAGACCAAACATGTGGTTTACGGCATTAGAACCGCCTCCTCCTACACCGATTACTTTTATAATCGATTTCGGGTTTTTGTGTAAATCAAATCTGTAATCTTTCATGTTATCTGACATATTTATGATTATTGGTGAAATTTTCTATGGTTGTGTTTTAGTGGTTAGATAAAGTGGGGAAATTGGCAGCAGCACCGACAACCTCCCCCAGTCATAAGCCCTAGTAGTTATTATCGTCGCCGATATCATCACTCAAAATCCCTTTCAGTCTTCCGGCGATTTTATCGAATATATCTTTTGGATTGATGTCCATGTTCTTCGCTTTCTTCATTGGTTTCCCATTGGCAGTGCGGTTGGTGTACCCCTGATCTCTATCATCGAGTGCTTTGAAGCCTGCCAGTACAAGACCTACTGAAGTCGCATACATCGGACTCTTTACTTCCTCGATCACTGACTTACCCAAATGCTCGTTTGGATAGCCGATCCTCGTATCTAGCCCCGTCATGTATTCAAATAGCTGAGAAATGAATTGCATCTGCGATCCACCACCTGTCAGGACAATTCCTCCAGCCAGTTTTTTGTAATGACCACTTTGCATGATTTCGTTCTGAACGATCTCGATGATCTCTTCCATTCTTGCCTGAATGATAGAAGCTAGGTTTCTAATAGAGATTTCCTTTGGAGCTCTATTTCTCAAGCCGGGAATCGACACGATCTCATTTGGATTTGCCTCTTCTGTGATGGCTTTGCCAAATTTGGTCTTCAGTAGTTCAGCCTGATTTTGCATCACCATGCAGCCTTCTTTAATGTCCTTCGTAATGATATTTCCTCCTAAAGGAATCACAGCTGTATGACGGATAATATTTTCGTAGAAAATGGCGATGTCTGTGGTTCCGCCTCCTATATCTACCAGGCAAACGCCTGCTTCTTTCTCATCATCACTCAATACAGAAAGTGAACTCGCCAATGGCTCCAGAATCAGTTGCTTGGAAACTAAATCTGCGCGGCGGACACATCTGTTAATATTATTGATAGCGGTGGTCTGAGCTGTGATAATATGGAAATCAGCTTCTAGACGGGTACCAGACATCCCAACAGGATCTTTGATACCTCCTTCGTAATCCACTGTGTAATCCTGTGGCATCACGTGAATAATTGTATTTCCCGGAGGAATAAGGATGTTTTCCATCTCACTGGAAAGTCTTCTAACGTCTTCTATAGTGATCTCATCATCCGTCGGTTGACGCATTATGCTACCACTCTGAATCTTGCTTTGAATATGTTGACCTGCAATCCCAACAATGACATCTGCGATGTCCACATTTGCCATTTCTGACGCTTCTTCTACCGCTTTTTCTATAGCATGGACAGTCTTGTCAATATTGGTCACTACACCACGATCAACTCCGTCAGAAACGGCTTTGCCCATGCCTAAAACCTCGAGTTTGCCATACTCATTCTTGCGACCTACGATGACACAGATCTTGGTTGTCCCAATGTCCAGTCCTACTATTAATTCTTTGTTTTCCATATCCAAGCTATTATTCACAGACGATTTGATCCTTAAACTTCACGCTTACACGGTTGTAAGCATTCCACCCCTTGCGAGGCAATATTTCCTTATAAAAGACCGAAATCCGGTCAAACTTATTCTCTATATCATGTGCATCACCGAACTCGATGATTTGCCTTCCCACTTGCTGGAAAAGACGAATGTTATCCTTAGAATTCACTTCTAATTCTGTGATCTGTGCATTCCAAAATTCATCTTCAGTGATGAAAGTGATCAAGTCCATCAACTCAGGCATATCCGCATTGATTTCGCCTTTATCCATCAATCTCTCTGCATAGTCACCTTCCAAAATCAAGACACGACTAGTATATGAAGTCGAAGTAGGAATGACTTTCCCTTCAGTGGTGATGTAGCCATCTGCTCCCATCGGCTGTGCAATTCTGGCAATCGGCTGATGCTGGCTGATCTTCAAATTCAAAATCCCTTTTTGACCCAACATCGCTTCCACAGACTTGACAAATGGATGTCCCAGCAGTCTAGTTTCGATGGCTTTCATCGGTACTTCTTCTAGCATCAATCCTGCTTTCAAGTCTGGAAATGCTTCTTTGAGAATCTTTGCGATCTCAGCATCTTCCACGAAATAGACTCCGCTCACGCCTTCGATATCAATCTCTGTCCCTTGGAACGTCTTATATAGTGTCTGCTTTTCCACAAACCCTATAAAGCCCACCAGCACCAAACTGAGCACCACAAAAGCCACTATTTTCTTTAGGTTAGCCTTTTTCATAATGCATATCGATTAAGCCCTTCTTTCATCCATGATGCAATAACTGGCACCAAACGATCTATGTCGCCAGCACCCAGTGTCACCAGAACTTCTGGAGAAGTCTGATCCAAATGACTCATCAAATCCTCTTTGGACACCAATTCCTTATGCTCCGTATTGATCCCATCCAGCAACATCGCTGAAGTCACTCCTTCGATTGGTAATTCTCTCGCAGGATAGATATCCAATAAAATCACTGAGTCTGCAAGTGATAAACTCTCAGAGAAGCCTGCGGCAAAATCTCTCGTGCGGGAGAATAAATGTGGCTGGAAAATCACCGTCAATTTTTTCGCAGGGAACATTGCCCGCACAGAACTTAAACATGCTCTGATCTCCTCAGGATGATGTGCATAGTCATCAATGAAAACCTGATTCCCTTCATTCACATGAATTTCAAATCTTCTTTTCACTCCTTTGAAAGAGCTTAGTCCTTTTCGGATTTGCTCCTCTGAAATCTGATGATCCAATGCAATCGCTATTGCTGCCAAGGCATTTTCTACATTGTGAAAACCAGGAATAAATAACTCCAAGCCTTTGATCTCCTGCTTGCCATCCACATAGTCAAACACAAAGGATCCTGGTCTCGCTTGAATATTTTCTGCGCTTATCCCTGAAGATCTTAACCCATATTCTCGGGTAGCAACTTTTGGAAGTTTGCCTTCTCCAAGTCTTTGCCCAGCCTGCTGCTGTATGTAAAGTCTCCCTTTTTTATCCACCAGATTGACAAACTCAAGGAATCCATCCAAGATATGCTGCTCGTCTCCGTAGATATCCAAATGATCTGGATCGGCGCTAGTAAGCACAATCTCGTTTGGATGAAGTCGCAGAAATGAGCGGTCAAACTCATCAGCCTCCACTACTACCAAAGTTGGGCCCTTAGATTTCTTCCCTCCCAAAATCAGATTGCTTTGATAGTTCTGAGTTATTCCGCCAAGAAATGCCACTACAGGTTTCTTTGCCGATTTCAGCATGTGAGCAATCATGGAAGAAGTGGTCGTCTTACCATGCGTTCCCGCTACTGCAATCGAATAATAAGCCCTAGTCACCATACCAAGTACTTCCGATCTCTTCTTCAATTGGAAGCCCCTATCCCTGAAAAAATGCAACTGAGCACTTTCCTTAGGTATTGCCGGAGTCCAAATGATCAGAGATTTCTCAGGATTGTCTGTGATAACAGCTGGAATAGTCTCTAATTTATCATCGAAAGAAATCTGCATTCCTTCAGCGATCAATTCATCCGTAAGTGGCGAAGGCGTACGGTCATAGCCGGACACAGCATGTCCTTCATGGCGGAACCAGCGAGCCAAAGCACTCATGCCTATGCCGCCTATACCGAGCAAATGGACGCTATTTATTCCTTCGAAACTCATGCAATCAATTGTTCTACTTCTTCCACAATGGCAATCGCCGCATTCGGCTTAGCCAGATTCTTAATATTTTTTCCTAATACCTCAGACAGCGCGCTGTCCTTCATTAGTTTGGTTACTTCTTGTTCCAAAGCGCCTACGGCTTCTGAGTCATTCAGCAGCAAAGCAGCATTGTGGCTTACATAAGCCATGGCATTTTTAGTCTGATGATCCTCAGCCACATTTGGAGACGGGATGAAAATCACCGGCTTGCCTACGAGCGAAAGCTCAGAAACAGACAATGCGCCAGCTCTAGACACAATCACATCCGCAGCAGCATAAGCCAAATCCATCTCGCGGATAAATTCCTTCAGGTGAATAGTTGCCAGTCCAGAATCGGCCAGCTTCGTTTTCATTTCCTGGAAATAGAATTTGCCACATTGCCAAAGCACCTGATAGCCTTCTTCTTCCAGTTTTTGCATATCTGCTAACACTGCATTATTTAGCGTTCTTGCTCCAAGTGACCCTCCCAATACGAGAAGTGTTTTCTTGGCAGGGTCTAACCCGAAATGAGCAAGCGCTTTTTCTCTTTTTCCTGATAGATCAAGAATGTCCTTGCGAACAGGGTTTCCTGTGTAGGCAATTCTGTCAGCTGGGAAAAAGCGATCCATTTCAGGATAAGCGACACAGATCTTTTTGGCTCGTTTAGCCAAAATTTTATTAGTCAAACCAGCATAGGAGTTTTGCTCCTGTACCAGCGTTGGAATACCCTTTCTTTGCGCAGCGTATAGCACAGGCCCGCTTGCATAGCCACCTACTCCCACCACCGCATCAGGATTAAAATCGGTAATGATTTTGGAAGCCTGGGTCAGGCTTTTCAACAGTTTGAAAGGAAACTTCAGGTTTTCCAGAGACAAACTTCTTTGTAACCCAGCCACTGGAAGGCCTTTGATTTTGTACCCAGCTTCAGGGACTTTCTGCATTTCCATTTTACCCAAAGCACCCACAAATAAGATCTCGCTGGCAGGATATTTTTCCTTCCAGGCATGTGCAATAGCGATAGCCGGATAGATATGCCCTCCGGTACCTCCACCACTGATCAAAATGCGATATGTGCGTTGTGCGTTAATAATTATGCGGTTTTAAGTCTTGTTCTATTTCCAATCGTGGAGCTACTTGCCTGTGATTCATCCTGATGATCCCCACGACTTACTGAGAGAATAATTCCCAGAGAAATCCCCGTAAACACGAGAGATGTTCCTCCCATACTCAACAGCGGCAGTGGAAGTCCGGTGATAGGCCCTAAGCCAACGGCTACGGCCATATTCACTAATGCCTGAATAACCAATGCGAAACTCAATCCCGCAGATAGTAATCCACCAAATGCTTTATTTGAATTTGCCACGATCCGCATGCCTCTATAAAGAAGCGCGAGGTACAGGAAGAGCACGGAGAATCCTCCGATCAATCCATACTCCTCGATGATAATAGCGTAGATAAAATCTGAATACGGATGCGGAAGCGAATTTCTTTGCTCAGAATTCCCTGGGCCTTTTCCGCCGATTCCTCCAGTAGCGATTGCGATATAAGATTGCTCAGCTTGGAATGGAACTTCCTCTTCGTTGAAGAATGCGGTAACTCTGGAAACTAAAGTAGATCCACGCTGACCGGTAAATCCTGCAACTGTCAATCCCAGAAGCCCTACAAACAAAACAATCGTCAGATACTTAAGAGGAACACGACCGATGAACATAATCAGCAGACATGTAATCAACAACAAAATCGCTGTAGAGAAATTGGCCATGGCGATAAGTCCGCAAATCAGACCTACTGCGATAATAATCGGAACGAAAGTGCTTTTAAAGTCTTTAATGTTCTTTTGTCTTTTGGCAAGCATCAACGCTATAGCAGCTATCAGTGAAAGCTTTGCCAAATCGGATGGCTGGAAAGCTTGGTTGATCACAGGAATTGTAATCCAGCGATTAGCTTCATTGATGTTGGAGCCGAACATATAGGTCACCAAAAGCAATGGAATGGAAATAACCACACCCAGCTTCGCATACATCGCATACCTCTTATAAGGTATTTTATGCGCAAACCACATCACTACCAACGACACAAAAATCAACATGGAATGTCTGATCAAGTAGATCTCAGTATTTCCACCAGCATATTTGTACGCCAAAGAACCCGTAGCGGAATACACTACCAGAATACTGAAAAGCGACAATAGAATGACAATGCCCCAAATGATTGGGTCGCCTTTGAAATTTCTATCTATCCATGCTTTAAACTCACTCATGCGATGGCTTTCGGTTTAAGGTTCTCTACTGCGGCACGGAATTGCATTCCGCGATCTTCATAATTTTTGAACAAGTCGAAGCTTGCACAGGCTGGCGATAGCAAAACTATATCTCCAGATTCCCCAAGTTCTTTTCCCCAAGAAACCGCCTCCTTTATATTTTGTGTCTCTCGAATGTCCGTTATAGACGATCCAAAAGCTGATTTCAATTTCTCATTGTCTTTGCCCAAGCAAATCAGGCTTTTCACCTTTTCAGTCAATGGAGAAAGAACCGTGTAGTCATTTCCCTTGTCCACGCCTCCGGCGATCCAGATCAATGGGTTGTCGTAGCTCGCCAGCGCATAAGCCGTAGCTTCCACATTGGTGCCTTTACTATCATTGATGAATTTCACTCCGTCTACTTCTTTGATCAACTCCATTCGGTGAGGCGCATTTTTGAACGTCTGGAATCCCAGCATCAAATCCACATCCTTTACACCCGCGATCAAAGCTGCAGAACCAGCGCAAAGGGCATTCAAAAGATTGTGCTTCCCTTTGAGAGAAAGTGAATCCACCGGTACAACTACCGATTGCTCTGCTACCGCAAAAGTCAAATTCTCTGCATCTGTCCAGGCTCCCTCTTTTTGAAGTTCAAAAGCAGAAACCCAAAGGGTAGAAGCTTTTACTTCATTGCTTTTCAAACCTTCTAAAGTCAAAGCATCTTCTGCAAAAAGAATAGCCTGATTGGTAGAAGTCATATTTTTAAAGATTCCAAACTTGGAATCTATGTAATTCTCAATCTTGTACTCGTAGCGATCCAAATGATCTGGCGTGATGTTGCAAAGAATCGCAACTGAAGGTTTGAAGTTGACAAATCCATCTATCTGGAAACTGCTGCACTCGATCACCCACCATTCATGTTCTTCTTCGAGTAACTGCGCAGCCCAGCTTTTCCCTACATTTCCAGCCAAGCCCACATCCAATCCAGCTTCCTTCATCAAGTGATAAGTCAGCAAAGTCGTGGTAGTCTTCCCATTGGTTCCAGTGATCGCAATCACTTTTCCGGTACTGTAGCCAAAAGCAAATTCTAACTCATCGATAATCGGAATGCCTGCCAAAGATGCCTTTGCAGCCATTTCTGTCTTTGGAGAAATGCCTGGACTTTTGATGATAAGATCTGCACTGAGGATTTCCTCCTCCGAATGCTTTCCTTCTTCAAAAGCAATTCCCAACCGCTCCATTTCAGCCTTTCGCGCCAGAGAAATCTGTCCTGCATCGGAAACGAAAACGGCATAGCCTTTCTGTCTGGCAAGCATAGCTGCTCCCAATCCGCTTTCTCCCGCGCCCAGAACGACTAGTTTTTGCATTTCTATTATCTAAGTTTCAATGTTGCCAAAGTGATTACCGCCAAAAGAATCCCCACAATCCAGAATCGGGTTACGATTTTGGCCTCTGGGATATTTTTCTTTTGGTAATGATGGTGTAGCGGAGACATCAAGAAGATTCTTCTGCCTTCACCGTATTTTTTTCGAGTGTATTTGAAGTAACCCACTTGGAGCATCACACTTGCATTTTCAATTACGAAGACTCCGCACATCACTGGAATCAGCAATTCCTTGCGAAGGGTCAACGCCAAAACAGCAATTACTCCACCTAACATCAAGCTGCCAGTGTCGCCCATAAAAACCTGAGCCGGATAGGCATTGTACCACAAGAATCCCACGCAGGCTCCGATAAAGGCCGAAGCAAAAATCACCAGCTCACCTGAATTGGGGATGTACATGATATTGAGGTAGGATGAGAAAATCGCATTACCACTTAGGTAGGCGAAAATCGCAATTGTCAATCCGATAATTGCAGAGGTTCCTGCTGCCAATCCATCGATACCATCTGTGATATTAGCACCGTTGGAAACCGCGGTAATGATGAAAGTCACGACGAAAATGTACAGAATCGGAGTCATTGCCTCACCCATAAAGCCAAGCAAAGTCTCGTAATTCAGCTCATTGTTTTTGGTAAAAGGAATAGTGGTTTTAGCCACTTTCACATCTCTGTACGTTGGCGTTTCTACCACACCTTCTTCTATGGAAACCGGATTGGTAAACTCACGGATTACTACGCTTTCATTGAAATAAAGTGTGGAACCCACGATAATCCCGATGCCAATCTGACCGATGATCTTAAATCTACCGGCGAGACCTTCTTTGTTTTTCTTGAAAACCTTGATGTAATCATCTACAAAGCCAATTGCTCCCAACCAGACCGTAGTGATCAGCAAAAGAATGATGTAGATGTTATTCAGATCTGCGAAAAGCAAAGTCGGAATCAATATCGCAGCCATGATCATCAAGCCCCCCATCGTCGGCGTGCCTTTTTTCTGCTTTTCGCCTTCTAAACCTAGATCTCTTACTGTCTCCCCGATCTGCTTATTTCTGATCCAAGCAATGATTTTGTGACCAAAAGAGATGGTGATGATCAATGAAAATAGCGCAGCCATTCCAGCTCGGAATGAGATAAATCTAAACACCCCTGTTCCAGGGATATCAAGCACTTTGTCCAAATAATCAAAAAGTGGATATAACATCTCAGCTCTGTGTCAATTGTTGTAAAAACTCGGTTACTACTTCGGTATCATCGAAGTGATGCTTCACTCCTTTGATTTCCTGATAATCCTCATGGCCTTTGCCGGCGATAAGAATGATATCTCCTTTTTGTGAAAGCATACAAGCCGTCTTAATTGCCTCTCTGCGATCCACAATGGTTAATGTTTTTCTGATTTCAGACGGACCTACCCCAGCCTGCATATCTTTTAGTATTTCTTCCGGCACTTCAAATCGAGGGTTGTCAGAAGTAAGAATTGCTTTATCACTTTCCTGAACAGCAATTTTTGCCATGATGGGACGCTTAGTTTTGTCACGATTGCCTCCACAGCCCACTACTGTGATCAGTTGTTCTCCACCCGTTCTAGCACCGTTGATTGTTTTAAGGACATTATCCAAAGCATCTGGCGTATGCGCATAATCTACGATGGCAGTGATTCCAGCAATGGAAATTCTATCGAAACGCCCTTTAGCTCCGCGGATCCCTGAAAGCTCACGAAGAACTTCGTCCTCCTCTTCGCCCAGAAGGACAGTGACTCCCAAAACCGCCAGAAGATTGTAGGCATTGAATGCCCCGATCATCCTGAACCAGATCAACTTACCGTTGATGTCTAGCTCCAGTCCTTCGAGTGTATTGGAAATGATTTTGGCCTTAAAATCAGCAGGAGATTTAAGTGCGAAATACTGATGAGAAGCTTTGCAATTTTGAAGCATCACAGATCCTCGTTTATCATCACCATTTACCAGTGCAAAAGCACCTTTTGGAAGCTCATCAAACAACTTCTTTTTTGCCTTGATGTACTCGTCAAACGTGCCATGATAATCCAAATGGTCATGGCTGATATTTGTGAAAACTGCTCCGGCTAATTTCAAACCAGCTATTCGCTCTTGCACAATGGCATGCGAACTCGCTTCCATAAAGCAATGCGTACAGCCTTCCTCCACCATTTTGCGAAGCAAAGCTTGCACACTCACCGCGTCTGGCGTAGTATGAGTCGCGTGGATTACAGTTTCATTAATCTTATTTTCTACTGTGGAAAGCAAGCCGGTGCTGTAGCCCATCCGCATGAAAAGCTGATGCAAAAGAGTGGCTGTGGTGGTCTTTCCATTTGTACCTGTGATCGCCACTACCTTGATACTCTCAGAAGGATTGTCAAAATAGTTACTTGCCATGACACCAAGCGCGCGGGCAGAATTCACCACTTCCACGTAGCTTATTCCTTCTACTAGTTTCTCTGGCAATTGCTCACAAACGATGCTCTGAGCTCCAAGCCCTATAGCTTTCTCTATGAATTCATGGCCGTCTACCTGAGTACCTTTGATCGCTACGAAAGCACTTCCCTCAGTCACCTGACGGCTGTCAAAGACAATATCCTTCACTCCCAACTCCATGTCTCCGGTAGTAGAGGTAAGTGATACTTTATATAATATGTCTTTTAGTACTTTCATTTATCCTAATACCAGATTTATTGTTGCGTTCTTTCTTAATTCGGTCCCAGCGGAAATAGACTGCGTTTTTACTCTGCCTTTCCCAGTGTAGTTGACTTTCATTCCTTTATTCTCAAGGATGAAAAGCGCATCTCGAAGCGGAAGTCCTGACACATCAGGTACAGTCGACTTGTCCGTATCATTGACACTCATCTGTACACTTGCATCCTGAGCGACTGTCTTCACCCATTCCTCAGGATTAGCAGCAGATGCCTTCAATCCGAGTTCTTGGAAAATGCCTTGAAGCTCTTCCGCTTTACCTGCTTTCACATATGGCAATTGCGCTCCATCAATTTCAGCTCTTAAAATCTGTTGTTGATTTTCAGGATTCAGCTCTATATCAAGTGCGTAAATTTTGTCTGCTATTTCTTTGAAAACCGGAGCTGAGACATCCCCTCCGTATGCAGCAAAGCCTTTTGGACTGTCGATCACGACAACCATTGAATACTTTGGGTTGTCAGCAGGGAAATAGCCTGCGAAACTTGTGTAGTAAATTCTAGAATACTGCCCGTTAATCAGCTTCTGAGCGGTACCTGTTTTACCTGCGATCTTGTAATCAGCATTGGCAATATTTCTCGCTGTTCCTTTCTCCACAACTCCTTCCAAAAGACCTTGAAGAAGTTTGATGTTTTTCTCAGAAGCGATCTGTTTCCTGATGACTTCTGGCTGATATTGCTCTTCGATGATATTGCCTTTAGAAACCGACTGAACGATATATGGCTTCATCATTTTGCCTCCATTAGCCACGGCATTATATAATGCAAGCGTATGAAGTGGATTCAGTTTTACTTCATAGCCAATAGAAATCCATGGAAGTGAGGTCCCATACCAGTCCTTTGCTCCAGGCGTTTTGAAAAAAGGTTTCCCCTCTCCGATCAATTGAAACCCTAAAGGCTCCTTTAATCCTACCTTATCTAAATAAGCCATGAATTTGGAAGGACTGGATCCGAAATGTTCATCTACCAATTTCGAAATCCCAACATTGGAAGATTTCTCAAAAGCTTCACGAATTGTCAAGGTTCCATAGCCACCATTTTTTGCATCACGCATTGTTTGGTTATAGAATTTGTGGGCGCCGTTTCCAGTTTCCACAGTTTCATCCAGCGTGATTTTATTTTCTTCCAAAAGCGCCAACATGGAAAGCAACTTGAACGTAGAACCTGGCTCTGTATTTCCCTGATCTCCTATGGCGTAATTGTAGTTTTCACCATAACCATTTCCACTTGTATTACGCTGCAAATTGGTTATTGCCTTGATCTTTCCAGTCTTTACTTCCATCACGATCACTGATCCAAATTCCGCATCTCGATCTGTCAACTGACGTCTCAAGGCAGTTTCTGCCACATCCTGAATATTCACATCAAGCGTAGTAGTGACATCGTAGCCATTCTCAGGCTTCACATCTTCGGCATCAAAAACCGGCTTCCAACTTCCTCCGGCTAAGCGCTGGAAAAGCGCTTTTCCATCCTGACCTTGCAGGTAATTATTGAAGCTGTATTCGATTCCAGCACCATATTCGTCTTCATTCAAAAAGCCAACTGTTCGGCTGGCAAGGGAATTAAACGGTCTATATCTTTTTTCTACTTTCTCGAAAATAACTCCACCTCCCAGTCTTCCTTCTCTGAAAATTGGCCAGTTAGACATTTCCTGCATGCCTTGATACCCGATCTGCTTTCTGTTCAAAACCAAATAGCGCTTGTTGTCCAACCTGGCATCATTGATCATTCTTTTGTAAGAAGACGCTGATTTATCCTTGTAAAAGCCGGAAAGCATCTTGGCCAAGGAATCAATCCCAGCTTTATACCGATCAGACTTTGCGATAGTCGGATCTAATGCCACTCTATAAAAAGGAAGGCTAGTTGCAAGCAGACTTCCATCAGCAGCATAGATATTACCGCGAGTTGCGGGCACTTCCCGGTATTGGAAATTGATCGTTTCAGCTTTTTCACGCCATACGTCTCCCTCCGCCATCTGAAGTTTGGCGACTTTGTACGGAATGGCAGCTGAGCACAACGCTATCAGGATAAACACCACCCGCACTCGGATCAATATGGATCGCTTAAAATTCACTTTTCTACCTCGATTTTTATCGGTGGTTGATTCAATTCAAATATTCCTTGCTCAGCTACTCGCTTCGCTACTTCGGACTGCATGCTGCTCAGCATGTATTCTGCTTCCAGCGTAGTCACATCAGCACGAAGATCTTCTACTTCCTGCTGCGCTTTTTCTATTTTCCGCACCATGTTTTCCGCGCGGTGATTGCTCCAGATGTAGATCAAAGCCAATAAAGCCACAAATCCAACCGGCGGAACCAATTGGACAGGCACTCCTTCTCCCAACACACCAGTGACATCCAGCTTCTCCTCTATCCATGTGAAAATGGATTTGCGAGGACCACCTTTTGGTTTGTTGCCTGACTTCAATTTCTTTCTGAATGTATTATTGCTCATACCTCCGTCTTCTTCGCTATTCTGAGTTTTGCACTTCTTGCTCTTGGGTTTGACGCTATTTCTTCAGCATCCGCCACTACTGCTCCTCTGCTTACTGGCTCCAGAGGCCGAATTAGATTTCCATAGAAATCCTTCTCCACCTCACCTTGAAATTTGCCTTTGATCATCAGATTTTTCACCAGACGATCTTCCAGACTGTGATAGCTCATCACTACCAATCGCCCTTCCGGCTTAAGCACTTCTACCGCCTCGAGCAGCATATCTTCCAAAGCACCCATTTCGTCATTAACTTCTATTCTCAGGGCCTGAAAGACCTGAGCATAGTATTTAAAGTCTTTGCCCTTTGGGGCATATCGTTTCAAAAAGGCCGTAAACCCCTCTGTAGTTTCGAATGGCTGAGAAGCTCTTTCGGAGACAATTGCTTGCGCCAAGGTCTTTGCGTTTTTCACCTCTCCATACATTCCAAGAATCTTATGAAGCTTTCCCTCGTCGTAGGTGTTGAGAACCTCTTTGGCAGAAACATCAGCTGACTGATTCATTCGCATATCCAGACTACCACTGAATCTGGTAGAAAAACCTCTGCTAGGCTCATCGATCTGATGGGATGAAATGCCAAGGTCCGCCAATACTCCATCCACCTTCTTCACGCCATGAAGTCTCAGGTATTTTTTCAAATCCCGGAAATTCGCAGCGATAAAGGTGAAGTTGTCAGACGCAGGAATATTTGCCTCAGCATCCACATCCTGATCGAAGGCATAGAGATGGCCCTTGTCCAGATGCTTCAAAATCTCACGGGAATGCCCACCTCCACCAAAAGTCACGTCTACATAAATCCCATTGGGATCAATAGACAAGCCTTCAGTGCATTGGGCTAGCATCACTGGTATATGGTAAATAGACTCCGTCATGAGATTAAGAGAGATGCTTTTCCATCAGGCTGGACAAGTCCGCCGGATCTTTGATAATATTATTTAGGTAGTTTTCAGAATTCCAGATCTCTATTCGAGTACCGTTCCCCGCCACCATTATTTCTTTCTCAAGTCCAGCATAGAGCTGGAAATGCTTTGGAATCAACAACCTGCCCGCGCTATCCAATTCTACGTCAGTAACAGAATTGAAAAAAGACCTCTGCAGCAAGCGCTGTTCAGGATTATTGATATTCAGAGACTTTATTTGATTCTCCAGTTTTTTATATTCCACCATGGTATAGAGTGCCAAACACCTATCTTCAGCCATTCGAAGCATAAGCGCACTCCCATTTGCCTCCGGAATTGCCGCCTTGATCTTGGCCGGCAAAACCAGACGCCCTTTGGGATCTAGCTTGCAATCGTATTGACTGTTGAACATAAATTCTTGAACTCTTTAGAATGATGAGTATGTAGTAAAGACAAAAGTAACAAAATGCTCACCACTTTCTACCACTTTACTCCACAAATTCCCACTTTGACTTAAAAGTAGGGATTTCTTTATTCCATCCCAATTATTAATTGAAAAATTCAAGGATTTTTTTGGAGGTATTGTATTGATTAGAAAGCCGTTAGAGATTCCCCAAAATGGGGCAAAAACAAGCATATTGAAGGTTTTTCTACAGCCAGAAAGAATATGATTGCAAGGGGAAGGAGAAGAGTAAAAGAAAAGTGGGGCAATTTCCCATCAAGTAGACCATTGATATTGTGGAGGTGGGGAAAAATCCCACAAACACCAACCTTGAGTACAAAAAAAGTCAAAAGCAAAAAAGACCTGTCCATCGGGCAGGTCTTTTTCAAAGCATCAACACACAATTATCTTTTCAGATAAAATCGTCAGGATAGGAAGCTTATTTATTATCCTCTTTTTTCTTTAATTCTTGCTCCACTTTTTTCTGGTATTCTTCAATTTTGGCTGCATTCTCTTTTTGCCAAACTTCCATTTTGCGCTGGTATTCTTCCATTTTCGGTTGCATCTCCTTTTCCCACGCTTTCATCTTCGCCTCATACTCCTTCATTTTTGGCTCGTTAGCTTTTTGCCAGGCATCCATCTTTGCCTCAAACTCTTTCATCTTCGGCTCATTCGCTTTTTGCCATTCAGCCATCTTCTTTTCAAACTCTTTTAATTTAGGCTCATAAGCTTTCTGCCATTCCGCCATTTTTTGCTCATACACCTCCATTTTTGGCTCAAAATTCTTCTGCCATTCAGCCATTTTAGCCTCGTATTCTTCCATCTTAGGCTTCATCGCAACCTCCCAATTCTCCATTTTTTTGGAATATTCCTCTGCTCTCATCTCCATCTCTTTTTGCCATTTCTGCTTCTCCGCCTTAGTCATATTTATCGTGTCTTTTGGAGAAAAGGAGCTCCATTCCACATCAAATGCTGGGGGAGAAATCATAAAGTCCATAGCTGGCATAGTTCCCATATCAAAGTTCATCGCTGGCATCTCCCCCATATCGAAGTCCATCATGGGAGCCATGGCAAATTCCATTACCGGCGTAGGAGCCATCACAAAATCCATCACCGGAGCCATAGCCTGAGCAGGGAATTCGGGCATCGGGGAAAGATCCATACCAGCTACATCTTCCAGAATCAAGGTCTTGCCTTTATTTGTATAGGTGTAAGTAGTTTTATTACCACTTTTCAAAATGATGGTATCGCCTTTGGCTATAATTGTATCACCTTTTATGTGGATACGTTGCGGATTGGCAGAATTCAATTCAATCACTTCATTTTTAGCATTGATCCACTCAGCTTTTCCATCAATGACCACAACTTTAGTGGCTTCATTATCAACAATTGCATTCACTGCGACAGTGACATCTGAATTGACATCCAACTTCACATCAGAATCCTTAGAAACTTCAATAACTGGATTCACATTAACCGATATCGGTTTTGTTTTCTCAACAGAGACAGAAACGTCCTGCTGTGCTGTCGCCATAAGGCCCGCGCTTAATAAGAGTGTAAGTAACATAGGGATAGAAATAATAGGGTTTTGAGGATAAGTCTGAGCCGGATGACCCAGGATTCTTTTGATTCTTTGAAGGGTAGGATTCCTTCTTTTTCCCGCTGCCAAGGCAAGCTCAGGAGGATTTTGCTTCGCAAAATTCAATACTTCTGCCAGACTGTAGGCCAGCTCTTTGGGAGTGACACCAACCTGTACAGCCAAATCATCGGCAGCATTTTCACGCAACTCTTTCACCGTCTGATTCATCCACCAATAGCATGGGTGATAGAAGAAAAGCACTTCGAGAGCCGATTGAATTAGATTGATGAAGTAATCGTTCCGCTTCACATGGGCCAATTCATGGGCTATAATTGCCTCTAGCTGAACTGGGGTGAGCTGGAAAATTAATCCTGAAGGAATCAGTATAATAGGTTTGAGGAAGCCAAAAGTAATAGGCGATACTCCATAGGAAGTCAAGCGTATCTCTACGTTTTTAGAGACATTCATTTCACCCATTAGCCGGTAAAGCATTTTCTCTAACTGGAAATCCTGAGGTTCTGAAGAGGATCTTCTCAGCGTGCGAACTTCTGACAAACTATTGAATAGTCGGAAAAGAAAGAGCAATGCACCAACAAACCAGAAATTTACCAATAGCGGAAGCTGAAGTTCTATCCAATTGACTGACATCGCAATGACAGATTCAATACCAAGCGAAGAAGAGGCTTGCATTGCCTGAGGAGCGGCGGCGATAAACGCTATTCGATCAAATAAAGGGGTGGGCGTAAAGCTGGAAACCTCATAAATAAACGTTCCTAAAGCAACTAGAACAGTCAACCCCATTGCTGCCAAACCCAAATTGTATTTGAAAGCAGGACTATTCTTTCTAAACAGTTTTAAAAGTAACCAAAGGCCTGCACCTATAAGGACAAGTTGCCAAAGCGAATGCACGAGAGTCCAGCCCATGGCATACAGCAAACTTTCGGGAATCCAGTCGTTCAAAAGATCCATTATTTTTTATTTTCTAGTTGGTCTAAAAATGCTCGAATTTCATCTAATTCCTCCTTTGACGGGTTCTCTTCACCCAGTGCCTGGAGCACCAATTTCTGAGCAGAACCACCAAATGCTGTGGTCACCAAGTTTTTCAGCAAAGACTTCTGTGTGTCTTTTTGATTAGTCGCAGGACTGTATACATGTGTTCGCTGCGACTCGTTCCTACTCACCATCTGCTTGGCATGCATATTTTGCATAGTCTTCAGCGTGGTGGTGTATCCAGTATCCTTTGTCTCAGCTAATCGCTCGTGGACTTGACGCACACTGGCCTGCTTCATTTCCCATAACAGGGAAAGTATTTCTAATTCTGATTCTGTTGGCTTACTCATGGCTCATTATACGATAAATTTCGTACCAAAGATATACGATGAAAATCGTAAGAACAAAACATCTACGAATATAATCGTATTAAAAAATGTTAACAATCTATTTTTCAGGATTTTAAAGCAATTCATAAGCAATAAAATAAGACTTACACATCGAACGAGTATCACTCATTTTCCCATCCTACATATAAAACCACTGTCCATTTCTGAAGTTTGGTAAGGTTTTATTGTCCGTTATAGCACAAAATGGCATCCACAGAAACCATTACCCAAAAGCCTGAACTTTATTGCCTTGACATTAGTTGTATAGACACCGAATTTTTGAAAACAAACCAACAATTACCATGAACAACGATCAACCTCTACTCAAACCTATCACGCTTGCAGGCGGACTAGCATTAAAAAACCGAGTTTGGATGGCTCCGATGACCAGAAGTCGTGCAGACAATCCTTCAAATAAACCATTTGAAATTCACGAGAAATATTACACCCAACGAGCTTCTGCAGGATTGATCATCACTGAAGGTTCACAAGTTTCCAAGCAAGCTGTTGGCTACATTAATACTCCAGGAATATATTCTGATGTGCAAGTAGAAGGCTGGAAAGGAGTAACTAAAGCTGTACACGACGAGGGTGGAAAAATATTCATCCAAATCTGGCACGTAGGCAGAATATCACATCCTGATTTCCACAATGGGGAATTGCCATTGGCGCCCTCAGCCATCAATCCACACGAAAAGTCATTTACCCCAGAAGGTTTTAAAGAAACAGTGACTCCCAAGGAAATGACACGGGCAGAAATCAAGCAGACTATCCAAGATTTCAAAAATGCAGGTAAAAATGCAATGGAAGCTGGATTTGATGGAATAGAAATCCATAGTTCCAACGGTTATTTACTTCACCAATTCTTCAATGCAACCAGCAATACAAGAAGAGATGAATATGGAGGATCTATAGAAAACAGGGCCAAGATACTTTTCGAGATCATCGACGCACTGAAAGAAGTAATGCCTGAGCAAAAAATCGGCTTACGATTAAATCCTTCTTTAGACGGTGTATTTGGCATGACAGCAGATGAGGAGACTATCCCTACATTTGAATTCATAGTCAAGAAGTTGAATGACTATGACTTGGCTTATCTCCACCTCTCTGAGCCGTTTTCTGATGTTTCTGACAAACCTTATTTAGTAAAGCATATAGCTAAGCACTTCCGCCCGTTATATAGAGGTACTCTTGTAATCAATGCTGGCTTTGATCAGGAAAAAGGAAATAAAGTGATCGAAAGTGGAGACGCTGATGCAGTTGCTTACGGCACATTATACATTTCAAATCCGGATTTAGTGAACCGCTTTGAGACAGGTACCGATCTAGCTCAGCCAGACAAAGATACGTTTTATACACCTGGTGAAAAAGGTTATACCGATTACCCTACGATGAAGGAATCCTAAGTTGTGTAATCACCCTAAAGGCCGGAATATCCGGCCTTTTCTTTATTTTTAAGCCATGTGTCTAGTAGCTTTTTCCTGGAAAACCCATCCAAAATATCCATTAATCATCAGCGCAAACCGAGATGAGTTCTTTGAGCGACCCTCAGATGCCTTGCATGTCTGGGAAGCTGGCTTTTACGCAGGAAAAGATTTAAGAAGTGGTGGCACCTGGATGGGATTTCATCCTAATGGGCGCTGGTCATTGCTTACGAATTATCGGGATTTTAATAACCCACGAAATGCCAAGATCAGCCGGGGAAAGCTAGTTCAAGCTTGGCTGGAAAGTACGATCGCACCAGAAGAATATTTGGAAGGAATTCAAAAATACCAGGACCAATATGATGGATTTAACCTGCTTGTGAGCGATGGGAAAAAGCTACTCTACTTCAGTAATTATTCTCCCCAGGTTCAAGAAGTAAAACCTGGTATCTATGGTTTGAGCAATGCGCTGCTCGATGATCCATGGCCAAAAGTAGAACTGGCAAAAGCGCAACTAATTCGCTTAACAAAATCTGCTTTTTTAACAAATGATGTCCTCAATATTCTAAAATCGAGAGAGACATTTCCACCAGAAAAACTACCAAACACTGGCGTGCCAATCGAGATGGAAACTTCTCTGTCCGCACAATTAATCCGAATGCCGGGGAATTATGGAACGGTTTCGGCCGCAGCCGTGGTTCAACATAAGTCTGGGCTTGTGCAGCTCAAACAACGAAGTTTCCAATGGAATCCGGATGTTTATCAAGACACTGGCTTTCAGTTTCAACTCGATCAAACCTAAGACCTAATGGCAGATAAAATATATGACATGCTCATCGTCGGAGGCGGACCAATAGGTCTTGCTTGCGGTGTGGAAGCAGGAAAAGCAGGATTGGATTATGTGATTATTGAGAAAGGCGCATTGACCAATTCTATCTATAACTACCCTATCAATATGACTTTTTTCTCCACCTCAGATAGGTTGGAGATGGCAGGCATTCCTTTTATGTCTATAGGAAATAAGCCAAATCGTACGGAAGCGCTGGAATATTACCGAAGGATTTTCTCCCACTTTGATCTAAATGTCAAGCTTTATGAAGCTGTAAAAAGGCTAGAGAAAAAAGAAGAGATATTCTATGTCACTACTTCAAAAGGAGAGTATCTCACCAAAAATATCGTGATGGCAACGGGCTTTTATGACTTACCAAATCTGATGAATATCCCTGGTGAGGACCTGCCAAAAGTTCACCATTACTACAAAGAACCTTGGCCTTTTATCAATCAAAAAATAGTGGTAGTCGGCGGAGCAAATTCTGCTGTGGACGCTGCTTTAGAAACCTGGAGAAAGGGAGCCGAAGTAAGTATGGTTTTACTTGAAGATGAAGTTGATCAGGCGGTGAAATATTGGGTTCGTCCTGATATTGTTAACCGAATCAAAGAAGGATCTATCAAGGCATACACCAAATCAAGACTCAAAGAAATTCTCGAACATGAAGTGGTAATTGCTACTCCAGACGGAGATGTGACTATAGAGAATGATTTCGTACTTGCAATGACGGGTTACAAGCCTAATTTCAGTTTATTAAATCAATTGGGAGTCAAATTGAGCGAGGATGAAAAAAGGCAGCCAGAGTACAATGAATTGACTCATGAATCAAATATCTCTGGAGTTTACCTTGCTGGAGTAGTTTGTGGCGGGTTGAATACGCGTGAGTTCTTCATTGAGAACAGCGTGGTACATGCTGGGATGATTGTAAAGGATATAGTGCAAAAGTCAGAAGTGAAAAGTAAGAAGTAAGAAGTTGGGATTAAAAATAAAATAGCCTGATCGAATCACTTCGATCAGGCTCTTCTATTTTAGAACAGCTTACTTTTTATTCCTTTATCTCAATTACTTTAAATTCTGTTCTTCGGTTTGTCTGGTGCTCTTCTTCAGTAGTTGCATTTTTGATAATCAACTGACTCTCACCATACCCTTTGGCAACCAACCTATCCGCAGAAATTCCTTGGGAAACAATGTAATCAACCGCAGATTGTGCTCTACGTTGAGATAGGTCTTGGTTGTATTGATCAGAAGATCTATCATCAGTGTGCGAGCTCAACTCGATTCTGATAGCTGGATTGTCTTTAAGTATCTGAACCAATTTATCCAGTTCTACAGCCGCATCAGGTCTAATATCAGCTTTATCCAAATCGTAATAGATATTCTCCAAAACGATAGAACGATCCAGCACCAATTGATCCAGCACAATCGTAGTATCCAGCGTAATATTGGTTACGTCTTGTACCAGAGTAGAAATATCCGGGGTCTTTCCTGTAGTCGTATATGGTATTGATTTAGAGAAATAGCCACTTTTAGATGCAATAATCGTAAAGTCAGAATCCGGCGTCAAAGTAAATCGGACACGACCGTTTGTATTGGAAAAGTCTCCGCCAGCTTGTTTGCTCAGGCTATCATATAATACAACTCTTGCTTGCTCCAATACAGCATCATCCTCTCCTGCCACACGCTGCTTGGTATAGACATTTAGCAATACGTTTATGATTTTTGGCTTAGGCGTCTTGTCTTCAAAGAAATAGATATCATCATCTCCTATTCCGCCATCGCGGTTGGAAGAAATGAAACCTGCTTTAGGATACTGGGTAAAGAAAAGTGAGAAATCATCATTAGTACTATTGAAGTTCTCTCCAAGATTTTTGATAACCTGCTTTCCTGATGCATCATTTTCTGCAACAAAAAGATCCAGCTTTCCAAACCCAGGATGTCCATCAGATGAAAAGAAAAACTTGCCATCTCCCATTGGTCTTGGAAAAAGCTCGTTGCCTGGCGTGTTAATGTTTGGTCCAAGGTTTTTAGGATTTCCAAAATCTCCGTTGGCCAATTTGGTTGCGCTATACAAATCTATCCCTCCATAACCCCCAGGTCTATTTGAGGCAAAGTACAATACCTCGCCGTCTTCAGAGAAAGCGGGTGTAGAATTCCACCAAAACTCATCTTCATTTACAGGCATCCAGATTGGCTGCGTAAAACCTCCACCTCGGAAATAAGAAACAAAAAGTGCTGTTTCTGGAAGATCTTTGTCCGAAGTAGAATTACCACGAGCATAAATGATTGTGTTTCCATCCGGACTGATAGCAATCGCCGCTTGATTCAAGCCTTCTTCATTTTTGAATTCAGGTAGCGGCTGAGCTCCACTGACATCTACTTTAATCCCATCGGCTCTCGCACGGAACAATTTAGTATAGGGTGATCCATCTGCAGGATAGAGTCCGCTCGCTTGACGACCTGAGGTGAAATAAATGAAATCTTCAGAAACCACCGGTGCATAATCTGGTCCCGCGGTATTCAAATCTTTATAATTTACCAGCTCATGATATGGCCAGTAATCTTCAATTCCCTGAGATAATTTAATTGCCTCAAGTTGTCGTTGAGTTTCTGCCAAATAGGTTTCATCCTGTGTGTAACCCTTTGCTTTTTCGAAAGCTTCCTTCGCTTCTTCGTCCTTATCCTGAGCTTTCAAACTTAAGCCCAATCTGTAATAGCTATCAAAAGTCGGGTCCTCTTCTACTAACTTCTCATAATATGGAGCAGCGTCTTCTATTCTATTGGAAAGCCGGTAACTCTCGGCAATAACCTGGTTTGCCTCTTTATTTTCAGGGTCATCTGCCAAAACCTGAGAAAAAGTATTGATGGCATACTGGTATTGGCCAGACAGAAACTGGTCATTTCCTTTTTCCTGAAGGCTCTTGCATGAGGTTACCCCTATGAAGAGTAATAAGCAAATCCACAAAAAATGGTTTTTCATCTTAAAGGTGATTGATGATCTATTCTGAATATTACTAAATTAATTTGGAAAGTATCTGTTCAGCCAGCTATTCCCGGCCAAAATCCATACACTTTCCAGGTCTTTTTTATTCTTTACCTGCGGGTTAATCACGAGGGTTTGAGGATCTATCTCCCCAGAAGTGACTTTTGACTTGATTCCTAAAGCAGAAGCTACGGTGATTTCACCCGTATTGGATTTAAATGTGACCTTACCTTGATCCGTGATATTGTTTTCAATTTCACTCTCCAGCTCACGCAAAGTCCGCACAGAACTATCAATAGAGCAACCGCTAGCCCCTAAACCTGACTCATCTACTGCTAACACCAAGATTTGGTTGTCCAAAATCTGAAATGAGGTAGGCATTCGATTGCCATGCGTATTCCAACCTTCACAAAAGGCAGAAAGTTTTGTGCTAATCAACTTCCTTTCCTGCTCAGTAAATTGACGTGCCGCTTGGTAAACCCAAACCCTTGAATCTTCTGAAATATCTTTAAATTCTACGTACATAAATGCTTATTACTTATTGGCAAAGAAAAACCCTTTCTACCTAACGGCAAAAAGGGTCAAATTGATTCAAAGAAAATAGTTAAATCCCCATATCCTTGGCGATCATCTCTGCCAAGTCATAGACTTTCACTTCCGCTTCTTTTTCTTTATTCTTTACACCATCTGTCATCATCGTGAGGCAGAATGGACAACCTACAGCAATTGTACTAGCTCCCGTTGCCAAAGCTTCCTCGGTACGCTCCACATTGATGTCTTTTTTGCCAGGCTCAGGTTCTTTGAACATCTGCGCTCCTCCAGCTCCACAGCATAGACCTTTGGTCTTGCAACGCTTCATTTCCACCAATTCCACATCCAAAGCTTTGATCACCTCTCGTGGTGCTTCATAGACATTATTTGCTCTACCTAAGTAGCAGGAATCATGGAAAGTGATTTTCTTTCCTTTGAATTCTCCCCCTCCTTTCAGCGCCACTTTTCCTTCATTGATCAGTTGCTGAAGAAACTGTGAATGGTGAATTACTTCATAATTTCCGCCTAAAGCCGGGTATTCGTTTTTGATAGTATTAAAGCAATGTGGGCAAGCGGTGACTACCTTTTTGATGTCATAGCCATTCATCACCTGGATGTTCGCTACGGCTTGCATCTGGAAAAGAAATTCATTCCCAGCACGTCTGGCAGGATCTCCGGTACAGGCTTCTTCTGGACCGAGCACGGCAAAACTTACACCTACTTTATTCAGTATTTTTACAAAAGCCTCAGTAACGGCTTTGTATCTATCATCAAAAGATCCGGCACAACCTACCCAGAATAGCACTTCTGGACTTTCTCCTTTGCCGGCCATCTCGGCCATGGTTGGTACTTTATATGTTGACATGATTTTGATATACGATTTATGATATTGGATTTACGAGGGCATTTTCATGATTGCCTTTTGCTCTGAAACCTCGATCTTATTTCAATTTCTCTACTTATTCAATCCACTTTCTTAGTGAATTCTGAGACTGAATACTGGTAACTGATCACTTTATTTCTTCCTCTTTCACTTTCTCAGCCCAATTGAATCTATCCTGAGGACTGAATTTCCAAGGAGCAAAGCTGGTTTCCATGTTTTGGAACATGGCATTCCACTGAGCCGGCGTTCCGGATTCCTCCATGGCTACATAGCGACGCATTTCCAAAATGATAGAAAGTGGATCAATGTTCACCGGACAAGCCTCCACACAGGCATTACAGCTCGTACACGCATTCAATTCTTCTTTCGTGATGTAGTCACCCAAAAGTGACTTACCGTCTTCAATACCTTTTCCTCCAGCATCCAGACTTTTACCCACTTCTTCTGCACGATCCCGCACATCCATCATGATTTTTCGCGGAGAAAGTTTCTTACCCGTCAAATTAGCTGGGCACTCTGAAGTACATCTACCACATTCGGTACATGAATAGGCATTCATCACGTTGATCCAGCTCAGATCATTGATGTCTTTGGCTCCGAATCTTCCAATCTCGGCAGGGGGATCAACTGGAGCGTCAGAAGGAATACCAAGCATCATATTTACCTCATTAGTGACTGCTGGCATATTTACCATCTCTCCCTTTGGCTTCAAGTTCGAATACCAAGTATTAGGGAAAGCAAGGAAAATATGCAGGTGCTTAGAATAGGTCACGTAAATAGCAAAGGCTAAAATCCCGACAATATGGAACCACCAAGCAGCTCTCTCCACGAAAATCAAAAACTCAGAACTGAAATTCTCAAAAAGCGGAGAAAGCAAACCACTGAAAAATAGAGTTCCAACAGGTATGTAATGCTCTACTCCTCTTGCGGCCAAAATCTGGTCAGCAGCATTCATTTTCAGGATAGCAATCATCAAAACGATTTCTATTGCAAGTATCAAGTTTCCATCCATTGCCGGCCAGCCTTTCATCTCAGGCTTGGTGAATCGAGGGACTTTAACCACATTTCTTCGGATCAAAAAGATCACACAGGAAATGAGGACCATCATAGCTAAGAACTCAAAAAAATTCATGGCTGCTACGTAAGCGCCTCCTAAATAAGGTGCAAAAAGCCGATGTGTACCAAAAATCCCATCCAAGACAAACTCCAGAACTTCAAGGTTGATCACCAAGAACCCAACATATACGAAGAAATGAAGGAAAGCAGGAATAAACCGTTTAAACATCTTTTGCTGACCGAATGCCACCATAAGCATGGTCTTCCAGCGTTTGTCTGGTTGGTCATTTCTTGTTTCTGCCTTTCCCAGAAAAATGTTTCTACGGAGGAATTTGACGCGTTTGATCAAAAAGAAGCTCGCAGCAACCAAAATGATCAAAAATATTATTTGAGGTAAAAAGCTCATAGTGACGTTATTAGCGTGTTTCTTGGGTTTTCCTGTTTATTTTTTCCTTAAATGACTTGCTTCAAAAACTGAAATATCTACCTTTGCATCACTTTACAACAAGGTGATATAGCTCAGTTGGTAGAGCATCGGACTGAAAATCCGTGAGTCGATGGTTCGAGTCCATTTATCACCACAAGCCCTGAAGCAATTCAGGGCTTTTTTTATGTGCTTATTTGACCACAAAGAGCACAAAGTTTTCACAGAGTTCGCAAATCCAAACTTGGTTTCTAATAACGAAACCGAGATTTCTCCACTCGCGCTATTTGTTCTTTTCCTATTGCTCATTTCTATTTTTAAAGATCAAACTCAGTACTAGTTTTCAAAACAACTCTAGCAAATTAAGAAACAGTAGGCATGCATACTATTTCTTGGTGTAATTTAGAAGCAATTTAGTCTAGTAAGCATTATAAGCCAAAAGCCTAAATGGTTGAGAGTCTATCGCTCTCCTTTTAATAGTCTGTTTGAAAAACTTTTACTTTTTTTCATCCTAACTGTAACATTCCCGATTTCCATGCATTACCGTATTAAATGAAGTCATTTTTTGAAGCACATATCTGGCCGCAACGAGGCAGGCTCTACCGGCTGGGATATCTCTGGGTGAGGGACAGATCCCTTGCTGAGGACATGCTTCAGAATGTCTTCGAAAAAACTTTCGAACGGGAAGAGGAACTTCAAGGTCATCCAAATCTTGCTGGTTGGTTGGTCCGAAGTCTAAAAAATGAGGTCTTGATGCATTTTCGCCAGACCAAGAAACTGGAATCTCTCGATGGCTTGGAGGAATTGGAAATTGAGGAACCGGTGCCTGAGGAAACAAAAGACTCGGTGCGACAAGTGATGAAACTTGTAAAAGGCTTGCCTCTTCGTCAGCAAGAGATTTTCCATCTGAGAGAGGTAGAAGGCTTGAGTTACGAGGAAATTACCGAGCACCTAGACATAAGCCTGGAACAAGTGAAAGTTAACCTTCACCGAGCCAGAAAAAGCATTCGAGAGCGGATGCTCAACCAAAAATCGACCAAATGAACCAGCGAATAGACGAATTACTTGAAAAGTATTGGGAAGCTGAGACTACCCTTGCCGAAGAACAGGAATTGAAGGAATTACTTCAAGCTGCAGAAGGATATGCAGATGAGAAAATTTTATTCTCAGGATTTAGTGAGCTCTCTTCAGAAGAACCAACTCTGAAAATACCTACTAAGACAGTTCCAATCAGATCCAGGAACTGGATGAACTGGGCAGCATCAGTTGCAATCTTAGCTGGCTCCTTATGGGGATGGACTGTTTATGAACAGAAGCAAGCTGAAGAGGAAGCATACCTAGAGGTGATGCAGGCATTTGCCTTAATCCAAACCAACCTTTCCAAAGGACAGAAAGAAATGAATGTCATGAATGAAATGAAATACCTGAATACAACAAACCAATTATTTGGCAACTCTATATCAAAATAAGCCATGAAGAAATTTCTACTAATTCCGCTTTTGCTGTTTGCCTTTATTATAAAGGTGCAAGCTCAGGATGATGCTATCCAACGATTTTTCTCCAAGTACATGGATGATGATAGATTCTCCAGAGTATATATCAGTCCAAAGATGATGCAAATGGCCGGAGGCTTTCTGAAAAGTAATGCCGGTACAGACAAGGATTCAGAGGACCTGGGTGTATTGATTCAAAAGGTAAAAGGGATTCGAATTCTTTCTTCTGACGAGGTGAATGGATTAGCTTTTTACAAAGAAGCCATGGGCACGCTTACAAAAAACAAATACGAGGACCTGATGATTGTCGAAGACAAGGGAAGTAGCCTGAAGTTTATGGTTCGCGAGGAAGGCGGCTTAGTAAAGGAACTCATGATGATCTCAGGAGAAGATGGAGACTTTACTCTATTGTCAATGCTGGGAAGTTTTACCTACGAAGATCTCAATTTGCTTGCCGAAAAGACAGATATCCCGGGGATGGATCTTTATGGAAAAGGAAGTAAAGGACCGAAGGGGCCTAAAGGGATTAAATAAAGTATCAAGTAAAGCGAAACTGAAAGACAGTAAGAAGGTTTCCCACATCGAAAAGCATCATTTACAAACCACACTATATAATAAACACATGAAAAAGATAATTCTAACCCTCGCACTAATTGGAACAGCGATGGCTGTCCAAGCCCAAAGTAAAAGTGTCAAAGCACTTTATGAAAAATACAAAAGTGAGGATGACTTCTTCCATATGGAGCTGGGAGGCAACTTCATGAACTTTGCCGAAGGCTTCAAAATCGATATTGACAAAAATGATATGGCGACAGTAGCCAAGTCAATTGAGAAATTAAATTTCTTTACCCTTCCCGATCATGCTGATGCAGGAAGAGTTGAATATAAAACATTGCAGAAAGGTCTTGAGAAAGAAAGGTATGATTTGCTAATGGAGGCTTCAGAAGGAAAAAAAGGAGGCGTGATGGTTTATTCTAAAGGAGGAAATACCATCTCAGATTTAGTAGTTCTTGTGGGTGGTGATGATGGTGATCTGATGGTTGTGGAATTGAAGGGCAAATTTGATCAGGAATTGGTCGCAAAAGCCGCAAATTATAGTAGCAGAAACTAATTCCAGTAAAAAATCAGAATATACAGCAACCCTATTTATGTAAGATTACACAAAATGGGTTTAGATAATCAATTCTAAACCCATTTTTTTTGTCAATTTATAACTACATGGGTCAGATTAGGGGAGTTACATCAGATATAAACTGTTGATTTATGTCAAATCGGCTTCATGATTACCCATTTGAAAAAGCATTTTGAAAAATTTTTTAAATTTTTTTTCACAAAATTTCCATTGGAAATCTATAGATATACTCTTAGCCTGTAATTACATTATTTCGTAATTATCAATTTTACCAACAAATATTCTTCAAAATACGCAAAAATCAAAACACAAGGAGTTCCGCTATCGATTGCGGGAGCATTTTATTAAATCGGCAATATTTTCAATGTTCTGTTACCAAATCATTAACAATGATCTTTTTTTATTGAAGTATTTGCAATTGATATTTTCAGTCGTACCTTTGAATCGTAATAACAAACCAATCGGTAACCGAATTGAATTACAGCCCAAATTTCCCCACCTGAGACGGAGCAGCCGTCAGGCGGTTAATTTGAAAAATTAGAACCTATTCAAACCAATTATTAAAATGAAAAAATTATTCACATTGCTTTTCGTAGCGGGGATCGCTGCAGGAGCGTTTGCCAAATCAGAAGGTACATCTGTCTTAATTAGACAAACTGAAACTACTAAGGTTGCAGTATCCTTCAATGAAGCACCACAAGGAACTGTGATTGTTAAAATCACAGATTCTGAAGATCGTTTGATCTTGAGAGACAGAATCACTAAGGATGAAGCTTTTGCTAAGAAATACGATCTTAAAGCTCTTCCTCAAGGAAACTACTCTGTAGAAGTAACGGACGAATCAGGCGTATTGAGAACTGCTTCTTTCAACAACTTTGTAGCAGAGACTCCAGCTGTATTCTCAAGAGTTTCTCCAATGGGAGATAACAAATACAGATTGCTAGTAAGCAACCTTGACGCGAAGGACATCGAAGTGATGATCTATGACGGAGACAAATTGATCCACACTGAGAAAATCGATAATCCACAAGGACTTCACAAAATCTACTCTTTCGACAAAGTAAGTGGAGCAGGTATCAACTTTAAAGTGAAAACTGCATCAGGATTTGAAGGTTATGTAACTAGCCTATAAGCTAAACCAACTTCATATAAACTAGCCCCGCTTGAGCAATCGAGCGGGGTTTTGTTGTTTAAAAAGTAAATCAACCGCGGTGGTCACAGAGTTAATCGCGGAGAGCGCAGTTTAGAAATGAATTTATGTTAGGCCATAGATAAAACTTTTACCATTGTCAGACTGAGCGCAGCCGAAGTCCAATTACAGCGCCTTTAACACCATTTCGAAGCCAATGGATCTGCGGGATGCTCTGTGTAATTCTACATTTAATGCTATCCTGCTTCTCCAGAAGCAGGATTTATCTATACAATAAATTAGCTCCGTACCTAAAGGCACGGCAGATAGCACAATCAACTTTCCTTTCTACCCATAGTTTGTCCCTAAAGGGACGTGCAAAAAGAAAAAATAGCCTCCTTGAGCTGCAGCAAGGCCTTCAAATCAAATATTTCGATCCAATTTTTACACAATAGAATTCAATAGAACACAAATTTTCGAACTCTGCGTTAACCTCCGTGTACATTGCGGTTAAACCAAAAAATGCGAAGCATCTCTGCTCCGCATTCGTTTCTTTATTATTAAACCGACTGATCAATGAATACTGATCACTGCGGCTTTACTTTTACTTTTTCTTCCAACTAGCCTTTCCACCTTTGGCAGAATCAACAGTGATAGAATAATTAGAGCCTGAAGAAACAATCCACTTCACTTTCACTCCAGTCATACCAGGCACATTATCTACCAATATTTTCTCAGGATTATTTTTTTGCTCTGACAATTTGTTAAAGTCTTCATCTTCCACTACAAATCCTGCGACAACCTTTGCTCCGTCAATAGTAACGTAATCTGGCCGCTCGATTTTGTATTTAAGATCCTGACTAGCGTGAGTTGGCATCAGGCGCTCGTTATAGATCGTTGCTGTAATTGCTTTTAATCCTCCACCAAGGTCTTCTTCTTTCACATCCATCACAGATAATTTTGGGGTGTGATACGCATGATAAATAGTAAATGCAATATTTCTATGTGCATCTTGCTCTAGCAAAAACCCTGGATGAGCGCGCCCGAAGTTTTTCTTAAATCCTCCTATCTCCACAGTTCCAAACTGCGGATGCTCGAATTCATGCCAGTTCACAAAAGCATCACCCATAGTCAAAAACTCATCCACTTCGAACATCTCATTTTGTCCACCACCATCTTTGTGGAAATATAGGTAAGGCACCATTAGCTCATTTGAGAAAGTAAAAATCCCTCTAACGCCATAAAACCAGTCCAATTCGCCTCCAAAAACTGAATACAAATCTTTATAAACAGTCAGGTATCTATAACCTGGAATCATTTCCTGACCTTTTTGGCCCAACGCATCATAGATCCGGATATCATTTCTGTTATACGTGCTTACATCCTCTTCTGCGCCAGGACCTCTAAGGATCATTCCGCCTGAGTTGTGGAAACTTTGAGCTCCTGCGATATTCGGATGCTTTTTCACAAATTCCATAATCGAGCGATTCTCAGGAAGCGTAAATGGATACTTCAATGCGCCACGCTGAATGTAATCCGGCTGCCAATTCCAACCCCAGTCTCTATTTGGATCATAATATCCTACGCCATCGTCATTCACGCGACCATCACCATCACCATCCGTGCCTTCCTGACCCAACATTTCATATTCTCCCATTTTATCCGCACCTACCATAATCAGTTTGCGTGGATCCTGTGGATCTTTGATATAGCGACCAGTCGGAGATTTTCTAATCATCATTGTGATGTGTCCATCGCCATCCAGATCATCCATTCCATCTTCCCCAGCTACCCCATCTCCATCATTATCTAAGATCATCATCCCGGATCGTGGTGAATTTGCAGTATTTGGCTCCAAGAAAAAGTCATTCCTTGCATCTGGATTTATGGTTGGTGTGATGTAAAACACCTTGTCCTTCAGGAGCTGCTGGATAAATTCATTATCAGCAAACATCTCTGTGAGGTACCAAGCACCATAAAGAGAAAATTCTCCGCCCTGGATTTCATTGGAGTGAATATTCCCATCGATCCACATTCCTGGTTTATCGGTATCTTTTCCGGTGGCAAAATCCGTAATCGTCAATGTCCACATGTCCCTGCCCTCGTAGGATTTACCAATTGATTCGAGTTTTGCGATATCTGGATGAGCTGCGGCAATCTTCTTCATATTATCCACCAAACCTTCATAAGTATAGTAGCGGTTGAAAGCGATAGCTACTTTTGGATTGTGTGGAGTACCGACTGCGCGGAAAAATTTCTCCTGAGCATCTGCTTTATAACTTCCAAGGCTAAGTACACCTACAGCCAAGGCAATGAGCATTTTTGTTGTTTTCATCTTTTGCATGGCTTATAGTTTTACAGTTGTGGAGGTGAATCCGGCATGAGAAGCACCGGCTTTTACAGTCACATTTCCCGAACCACGAATGATCCAGCTAAAACTTGCTTTCTCATAAGCTCCCAAAGAGTCCATCAATTCGATTTTATTACCTGAGACAATTTTCTCAGCATCGGCATCTATATCAATTCTGACTTTGCGTAGCCAGCGGGAATTTTCTCCCATTTCAGAATGAGTCGGGAGAGCAGAATTATTAAATAGATCCATCGTCACTCTCGTCAAACCGTTGCCCAGTGATTCAGATTTTACATTATGAATCTCAAGCTTTGGTTGCATTGCAGCCAGTTTTAGGATGAAATCTGTATGCTGATCAGCTATTTCTTGAATTTTATCAAAGGAAGGCGTAGTCATCACAAAAGGCTTGATGCCACCCACTTCAACTTTTTTACCTGGAAAATCCGGATGTTGAATTTCTTTCCAAGGAACAAAAACATCATTCATTTCCAAGGAATCTGCCCAAGCCAAGTAGTTGGCTTCCGCATTTGAAATGCCTTTGCCAGTAGAATCTTTGTATTCCGGCACCCAATAACCGGGAGTACCAAAGCTTAATCTACCAAAGTGGAAATACGCCCATTGAAAGAAATCCCCATCAGTGCCTTGATTCTCCTGCTGGTAAGCTTTCTGCTTCACAGTCTCTTTATAGACATCAGAAATCATTGCGTTTATAGCTTGGTCTTTCTCCAAAATGGAAGTGACCACTCTCTTCTTTGCATTTCCGGCATTGTACTTCAATGGTGAAGACAAGTTATTAGCTGGAGAAAATGTGACAAATGCGAAGATATTCCACTGCTCGAAAAGGTAGTCAAGCAAAGCTCGAGTCTCCTTTTGGGTCACTGGCATATCACCAGCCAATGGCTCAAAAACAGGGAATTTATAGGTCAAAGACTTATTGAATGCAATTCCTTCTTTCAGGTCTTCAGCAAATTCTCCGTCTTTGTCGTCATCTTTTGACTCCTTATAAAGTAAGTATTTCCCTGCCTCACCTTTGGATTTATCCGCTTTTACCATTACACGCTCGTCTTCTTTTGAGAGTATGTAATCTCCCATAGGATCTTCAACTCGCATCATGGTTATCAGACTATCGCCATTCAGATCAGAATATCCGCTTCCGCCTGGAGTGCCATCCCGATCATGGTCAATAGATACTGCATTCCCTCTTCTTTCATATTTCAATGAAGCGAAGTACTGCTCGTAAGCGTCTGGAGACATGTTGGGAAAAATGTAAAAAGTCGTAGTCTCAAGCGCATCCGTATGATCTGAAACCAGCTTTTCAGCAAATTGTGTAGCCAGCTCCACGCTCAGCACCTCGTAGCCCTCCACTCCGCCTACTACAGCGATGGCCGGTTTTTCATCCAGTTTACCCGTGCCTACTTTTAGCACCCAGATATCTTTTCCTCCTTCTGTCTTGGTTAGCGAGGTAAGTTCAGCAGAAGCATTGGAAGCCACGCGTTGCAAACGCTGGTTGAGCTGACTAAGTGTAGGATAATCCGACTGCGCAAATGCTGCTCCTGATAATCCCATGCCCCCAACCAGCAACCAACTGAGTAGTGTTTTTTTCATAAATCGTTTGGGTTTTAATTCTTTGATTAACCAAATCTTTAAAAAGATCGGCACCTGAATTTTACTAAAATTTCGGAACAAAACGCCCTTTCCTTTTTATGAACACAGAATTAACTCTTGAATGGGTGTTGATTGGGATAAATGGAGTTGCAATAATAAGTATTGTACAGATCGGGAAAATTTGCTTATTTAAGGTCATTAGCTTTTTCAAAATGTATCAAACAGTAGCCCTCGCCATAGCTTTTTCCCCTAGGATGGAAGCTCTTATTTCAGAAACAAAGCGTCTAGTTCAGCTCTTCGGCTCTGAATTGATCCTGATTCATATCGGAAAAAAAACTGATGAGCTGGAGACGAAACTTGATGAGATCATCCTCAAAACAGGCTTGGACAAACTCAAAACCAAATTGATTTGGAAAGAAGGTAAACCTGTGAAAATGATAATCCAGGCTTGCAAGGAAGAAAAAGCAGACTTACTGGTAGCAGGAGCACTGAAGCGAGAAGGCTTTCTAACTTATTACATGGGATCTGTAGGAAGGAAAATCATCAGAAAAGCTCCATGCTCTGTTTTGACTTTAATTGAACCAAATGTAGAATCCACTGTTTTTGAAAAAATAGTTCTCAATGGAACTCAGCTGGAGATCACGCCACATGTGATCGAAGTTGGAATTAATTTTTCCAAACAAATCAAAGCTGACCAAGTGCATATATTGAATGAAATCAAAATGTACGGACTTCAGATGGGAACTGCCAGTGAAGATTCGGAAGAAGAGGCCTCTCAGACTCGTAGGCAATTAGTGCAAAATGAAGTGGAGTATGTGGAGAGAATTCTGAATAAAATAGATCAGGGAGAATTGAAGATAAATATAAAAGTTACCGGAGGTAGATGGGCAGTGGAGCTGGCAAGGTTCTGCGAGAAAATTGACGCAGACCTACTCGTAGTAGGTGATGATCATAAATTGAATTTTTTCGACAGGATTTTCCCACATGATTTGGAAGACCTCTTGAGTACTTTGCCATGTAATTTATTAATCGTAAAAATTTAATCCTCCATGGAAACGTTAGACCATAAGGAGGTAATTAATTTACTCCTCCAGCTCGCATCTATTCTTATTTTAGCAAGAGTCTTTGCTGAATTAGCAAGGAAATTCAAGCAACCTGCCGTAGTAGGTGAAATCTTTGCAGGAATTATCCTGGGACCTACAATTCTCGGGAATTTCTTTCCTGGAGCGCAGGAATATCTCTTCGGAGCGCATGAGATGACGAATATAGCCTTTGATGGCTTTGTGCAGATTTCAGTCGTTTTGTTGCTCTTCATTGCTGGATTGGAGGTGGAGTTACATATTGTTTGGAGCCAGGGAAAAAAGGCCCTCTACATAGCTGTAGCTTCGATGATTCTGCCAATTATAGCTGGGTTTGTGGTGGCATACGCATTCCCGGAGTTTCTGGGAGTTAATATCAATGACAGAGTAGTTGCCTCTACGTTCTTTGGACTTGCTATTTCCATCACAGGACTGGCCATTGTAGCCAGGATTCTGATGGACTTGAACCTCTTCAAAACCTCTTCAGGCCTTTTAATTATTGCAGGAGCCATGATCGTGGATGTGCTCGGCTGGCTTATATTCTCTGTGATATTATCGTTATCTGAGTCTGGAAGTGATGGCTTGGGAGTTTGGCCGACTATTGGTCTTACCTTACTATTCACTTTAGTAATGCTAACTATTGGAAAGGGATTAATCAATAGGGTTTTGCCTTGGATCAACAAAAAACTGGCTTGGCCGGGAGGATTACTATCGCTTTCCTTGGCGCTATGCTTTTTGGCAGCATCATTTACAGAGTTTATTGGAATTCATGCCATTTTCGGAGCCTTTATCATCGGAGTTGCGCTTGGAGATTCTGAGTACTTGACCGAAAAAGCCAAGGAGATTTTACATCAGTTTATCAATAATATTTTCGCTCCGATCTTCTTTGTATCCATAGGTCTCAAAGTAAACTTCATCACTGGATTTGATCCGGGAATTGTCGGTGTTGTGATTGTAGTAGGTCTATTGACAAAATATTATGGTGCTTACTTCGGGGGAAGGCTCGCAGGAGTATCTCGTAAAGAATCTATAGTTGCTGGCTTTGGTATGAGCACGCGAGGAAGCATGGATATCGTACTGGGACTGATCGCTTTAGAAAACGGCTTAGTAACTGAACCTCTGTTTATCGGATTGGTAATTCTAGCAATAATCGCCAGTATGAGTGCTGGACCTTTGATTGGCTGGGCGAGAAATCTTAAGGTTTAGAGATACGTTTTGCTGAGTCAATACCTGGAACGAGCATAAATCAACTGTGGAACTCTGGGTCAGAGTATTGTTACTTGGGGCAATCTTTCGGCAAAATTTCTTTCTGTAGGCATCTACCAAGTGAATTGTTTTAGAACAGATTTGCGGGTCAAAACATGCTTATGCCATCTACAAGGCACTTAAGAAGTTAAAACAGGTTAAAGACCAGTCATAGGGCTACTCAGTCTTCAGGTTGGTTTTCAGTTTGTCGCTTGATTAACCTAACCAAAACAACAACCTGATGAACTACCTGAAAAAACTAAAAATCTTCTCGCTGGCCTTGATGGCATTATGTGTAACAGCAACCCTATCTATGGCTCAGCAAGTTAATCCACCGGAGACAGCCATCAAGTCAGCAGAGAATTTCTCAGAAGAAGAGATTAAGACCTTTGTCAAAATTAATAAGGACATTATGCCTCTACAGGAAAACATTCAGACAGATATGGTCAGCTCAATAAAAGAAAGTGGGCTAGAAGTACCGAGATTTCAAGAAATGGCACAGGCCCAACAGGGAGGAAAGCTTAAAGAAGTCTCTAATGATCCAAAAGAATTGGCATCATTTAGTAAGGCAGGAGAAAAAATAATGAAACTTCAAGAAGACCTACAAGTAGAAATCGAAGAAGTGATCATAAAAAATGAGATGTCTCCCGAAAAATTTGAGGCAATCTATATGGCCTATAATAGTAACCCTGAAGTGAAACAGAAAGTAGACAAATTATTTTCTAAAGACACCTAAGCTATATAATTCAGTTTTTCGAAAACAAACCCGGCCAATGTCGGGTTTTTTTTATGTTTGAAAGATTGCATGAGTATTTGATTCTTTCAATGTACTAATTGCTAACAAAGCCCTTATTTTTGGGGCATAATTGAAAATCAAGGAAAAGGACATGACTAAGACCGGAAAAACCGGCGTTTTGCTGGTAAACCTGGGAACTCCAGATAGTACCGCTACCGGCGACGTAAGAAAATACCTTCGCGAATTCCTGATGGATGGGCGAGTGATCGACATCCCATACATCAGTAGATGGATGCTGATCAACCTGATTATCGCTCCTTTTCGAGCACCGAAATCTGCGCATGAATATCGAAAACTATGGACTGATCGAGGTTCTCCCTTGCTTTTTCACACAGAAGATCTCCGAGATAAACTCATCGAAAAACTCGATTCCAAGGAATATAAAGTTGCCATGGCTATGCGCTATCAAACACCTTCCATAGAAGCTGGTTTGGAGGAATTGCGAAAAGCTCATGTGACTAAAATCATTGTTCTGCCACTTTTCCCTCAGTATGCTTCAGCATCTACTGGCTCTGTGCAGGACAAAGTAATGGAGATAGCCAGGGGCTGGCAGATCATTCCTGACATTACATTTATCAGCAATTTCATTGAGCATCCTTTATTCTTGGAAGCTTGGGCAGAGCGTGGGCGCGCCATGCTGGAAGGAAAAGACTACGACAAAATCTTATTCTCCTACCATGGACTTCCTGAGCGCCAGATACTCAAAGGCTCAGTAGAAGGTTATTGCCAATTAGGCGCTTGCTGTAATAAATATGGGGCAAAAAACCATTATTGCTATCGTGCACAATGCTTTCAAACAACACGATTGATTTGTGAAAAACTTGGAATCCAAGAGGACAAAGCAGTGAATTGCTTTCAATCCAGGTTGGGAAAAGATCCATGGGTAAAACCATATACTGATGAAGTGATCGATGATTTAGCTAAACAAGGTGTAAAAAAAGTACTGGCATTCTCACCGGCTTTTGTGGCGGACTGCCTGGAAACCACGGTGGAAGTCGCTGGTGAATACCGTGACAAATTCTTGGAAGCAGGAGGAGAAGAATGGGATTTAGTTCCAAGCCTGAATTCTGAAAACACCTGGGTGGAATGCGTGAAGGAGATGGTGCTGGAGCATTCTTAAGTTAATTGACTTTAACCGCGGAGTACGCGGAATCTATCGCAGAGAGAACAGTCGTCCTGTTTCTGGAGAAGCAGGACGTTTTATATTTAAAAGAGAAAGCACTTTGAAGACTGCGATGATTTTAGGTCCAAGTCTGGAGACTTGAACCAAATCAGGAGACTTTGAACCAAGACAGCAGCCCAACTCTTAAACTGTGCCCTCTGCGCAGCCTTTGCGTACTTCGCGGCTAAAACCATCCTTCCAATAAGCAACTCAACTTTACCTCCCTTATTCACCCATTTTGCCAAGAACGTATTAACTTTGCCCCCATGAACGAGCGATACATGCAGCGCGGAGTTTCCGCCTCCAAAGAAGATGTCCACAAGGCAATATCCAATCTTGACAAAGGACTTTTCCCTCAGGCCTTTTGCAAAATCGTAGAAGACACCCTCGGTAATGATCCTGATTATTGCAATATCATGCATGCGGACGGAGCAGGAACCAAATCCTCTCTGGCTTATTCCTATTGGAAAGAAACAGGAGATGTGAGCGTTTGGAAAGGTATCGCTCAGGATGCTATCATCATGAACACCGATGATTTGCTTTGCGTGGGTGCGATCAATAATATCCTCGTTTCCTCTACGATTGGTAGAAACAAAAACCTCGTTCCTGGCGAAGTGATCTCTGCCATCATCGAAGGAACCGAAGAGGTTCTTCAGATGCTTCGTGACAATGGCGTCAACGCTGTACTTACTGGCGGAGAAACTGCTGATGTGGGAGACTTAGTTCGCACAATTATCGTGGATAGCACAGTCACTTGTAGAATGCGCCGCGATGAAGTGATCTCCAATGATAAGATTCAGGGTGGCGATGTGATCGTAGGCTTGGCCTCCTTTGGTCAGGCAAAATACGAGACAGCATACAACGGTGGCATGGGAAGCAATGGCCTTACTTCTGCCCGTCATGATGTTTTCAACAAAGTTTTAAAGACAAAATACCCTGAAAGCTTTGATCCTTCTGTACCGGAAGATCTTGTTTACTCAGGAAAATATAACCTTACTGATCCGGCTCCAGGAGCTCCTGTGAATATTGGCAAGTTGGTACTTTCACCGACCAGAACTTACGCGCCAATCATGGTGGATGTGTTGAACTACATGAGACCAAGAATTCATGGCTTGGTGCACTGCAGCGGTGGAGCGCAGACCAAAGTCCTTCACTTCGTGGACGACGTGCATGTGATCAAAGACAATTTGTTTGAAACCCCACCCCTTTTCCAAATCATTCAGGAAGAAAGCGGTACGGACTGGAAAGAGATGTACAAAGTTTTCAACATGGGTCACAGAATGGAAGTGTACCTGGACGAGCGCTATGCTGAGGAGATCATCGATATCGCAGAATCTTATGGCGTAGAGGCACAGATCATTGGTAGAGTAGAACCGCATCAAGGCAAAAAAGTAACGATTACCAGCCCTCATGGTGTTTTTGAATATTGATTTCAATGAGTGCTAAGAGCATCCTTATAAAAACAACAAAAGTCCTAAGCTGGACTTTTGTTGTTTTGGTGGTAATCGGCTTGATTATTTTGACCAAAGTTGATCGATCTCCGATTGAGGACCAAGCCTTTTATAAAGAGACCTTGGAGAGCTTAGATCAAAGCACTTTTTCAAACTCCCAAGGCGAAGCATGGATCGCAGGTTGGTCAAGTGTGAATATGACTCCCGCTGAACCGGCTGATTTGGTTGGCTATGCACCACGAGGAAAATATGAATTCGTGCAGGATAGCAGCTTTGTCAAAGCATTGGCTCTTTCTAATGGAAATACGCGGATTGCCTGGCTTAATTATGAATTGCTGATCGTTCATCCTCATCTTGCTGAGCAACTTCAAAATGCCATAAGCGAAGCAAAACTTCCAATTGATCAGGTGATTTTCACAGCAACTCATACACATTCTGGAATGGGCGGATACATGCCTGGTCCGATGGGAGAACTGGCTTTTGGCGGATACGATCAAGGGATTGTGGATCTGATGGTCTCCAGCAGTCTTTCTGCTTTGCAAAATGCTATTGCCTCCCAAGACACTGTTTCAATTACCTACCGGAAATCAGACGCAGGTGCACTAGTCGCCAATAGATTTGTGAAAGATGGCCCTACGGACCCATTTGTACGCCAACTTATTTTTACCAAAACATCTGGTGACAAAGCAACTTTCCTCACCTATTCGGCTCATGCTACGACGATGAGCACCAAGTTCATGGGCCTGTCCGGCGATTACCCATTTTACCTAACAAAGGATTTGGAAGCTGGAGGTTTTGACTTTGCCATGTATGCTGCAGGAACTGTAGGAAGTCATAGGCCTTTGAGGCCGGGAAACACACCTGGAATGGTCGAGCGATATGCCCATCAATTGGACTCTACGCTGAATCTGAGGATGACTTACTTTGCTACTGTCAAAAATCATAGAATCAAAACGGGCTACTTACCAATTTCCTTGCGGGAACCGCATTTGAGAGTTTCAGACAATCTTCGACTTCGTCCTTGGCTGTTCAATTATTTACTAGGCGAGACCAATGCTCATTTAGACATTACGCAGATTGGTAACATGCTTATGATTGCTTCCAGCGGAGAACTCTCCGGAGTTTTCTATGAAAAGTGGGAGAAGCTGGCGCAAAGCAGAGGTTTGAATCTTATCATTACGACTTTCAACGGCGGATACATTGGCTACATCACTCCTGATGAACTCTATGACGAAAACTTCCACGAGGTGCGCGAGATGAACTGGTATGGCCCTGGTAACGGAAAGTATTTTGATGAAATGGTGATGGCTATTATCAAGAAGTCAAGCCCTTAAAGGTCCGAAAAGTCCTCATATAAGTAGTTTTTATCCAGTTATCTCAAAAATCCTTGAGCTATTTTTGCCAAAACTTAAAAGCCATGAGATTCTCCACACTGAAAAGTATATACCAATGCAAGTGCCCTCGCTGCCATAAAGGGGATATGTTTTTGCGTGGTAAATTATTGAATCCAACCAAGTTTTCTGTGATGAACAAATCCTGCTCGCATTGCGGGCAGTCCTTTGAACCAGAACCTGGCTATTACTTCGGGGCTATGTTCGTTAGCTATGCGATCAACACTGCGCTATTTATTACTGCCTGGGTGGCCTTGACGATATTGAAACCAGACTATTCTCTGTCTCTTCTACTTTCTTTGCTGGGTGTAGCGGCCATTGTTTTTCTGCCATTCATCTACCGAATCAGCAGATCAATATGGATAGCAATTTTTATTTCCTACAAAGGCGAAGACATCACAAGTTCATCCTGATGGCTTCATCTCGCTGAAGTAAGTATATTTGGAATATCTTGAGTTTCGAAGATATTCCAACTATGCCAAGCAGTGCACTTCCTATATTTCACATTCCAGATTTCGGGCCTGACGCGATAGATTCATCGCATTTCTATTATTCTGGACTGAAAAACCACTTGGCGACACACCAATTTATCCAGAAACCACACAAGCATGATTTCTACATCATTGTAGTTTTCACTCAAGGGAGAGGAAGCCACACCATAGATTTCAAAACCTATCCAGTAGAGCCTGGCTCCGTCTTTTTCCTAAGTCCTGGGCAGGTTCATTCTTGGGAGCTTTCTCCAGATACAGATGGACACATTTTATTCTTCAGCACTGATTTTTATACCTCCACTTTCTCCAGAAAAAGGCTAAACGATTATTCACTTTTCAACTCAATTGTGGAATTTCCTAAGCTGGAAATCGATACACCTGAGACAAGTGAGGTTCTTTTCTTTTTTGAAAAAATAGATCAGGAAACCAAAAGTCCAAACTGGTCAACCAAGGATTTGCTGAGAAACTATATTGATACACTTCTTATTTTGTTGTATCGATACAAAGGCAGCAAAACTTCCTTTTCGCCCGAAGAAAAACTGGTTCACAATCAATTCCAGCAGCTGGAATTACTGATTGACAATCACTTTAAGAAACATAGAGAAGCGAGTTTTTACGCGGATCAGATGAGCCTCAGCATGAAACAACTCAATTCACTGTGCAAAAACACTGTTTCCAAAACCAGCTCTCAACTTATTCTAGACAGAGTTATCCTGGAAGCGCAACGACTTTTGACACATTCGGATTTGAACATATCAGAAATTGCATACGAGCTGGCATTTGAGGATTCGTCCTATTTCAGCCGCCTATTCAAAAAGAAAACGAACCTGACTCCTGAGCAATTCCGAAAACAACTCGATAACACAGGCTTATAATCTCCAAATCTGCGCTTTTACCCAACCTTTCAGGAATTCTATTTCCGGGTTTTTCGCCCACTCTTGACTCAATAGAATTTCCTCATAATCAGGAATACTTGCCCGCTTATGATTCACAACTATCCTAAAAAAAGTGATCATACTTCGATGCAATCCACGCTGAATAGCGTTTTTTGGAGCAAAAAAATCAGCGAGGTAAATCCTGCCTTCCGGTTTAAGACTGTTTCTAATTTCCCCTAAAAGGCTAATGATCTCCTCATCAAGCATGGTGTCCAGCACAAAATGAAGCCAAACTTCATCAAAAACCTTTTCTTTTTCCGCCTGAAAATAGCCCAGACGAAAGCTCAACCTGCTTTCTTTTAAATTAGCCTCAGCCTTCTGAAGCATAGATCTGGAAATTTCCCAGTACTCTCCTGCCAGTTGATCCTTGAATACTTGGTAATCCAGGCCGTCACCTCCACCTATAATGAGTACTTTTTTCCCAGCTAGATTTTCCGAAAAACAGGTTTTTGCCAGCTTCAATTGATCCCCAAAAACCAGTTTGGTCAGGTGATTGTAAAAAGGAGCAAGTAAACTATACTGATCTTTCACTAGTTTAAAGGAATGAACTAATTCCCAAAATACCCTTTTTATGAAGAATCTATTCAAAACCATCGGCGGACTCCGTCAACTTTTATCCACTGTCGATCTGGATCAAATCTCAAAGCTTTCCCAAAAAGTAGATATCTCCAAAATGGTAGGTCTGGTCTCCCAGATGAGCGAAGAAGACCTATCCAAAATGATGGGAATGATGAAAGGTGGAAGCCGTCCGAAAACCATCCCGCCGATCAATGGAGATTTTTATGAGCTAGGCAAAAGCCTGCCTACCCACGAACGGGAGATTCAACTTCGTGTCCGTGAATTTATGGAGCGGGAAATCAAACCCATTGCCAATGACTATTGGAACCGTGGGGAATTTCCCATGCAGATTATCCCGAAAATGGCTGAACTGGATATAGCTGGATTGACTTATCAAGGCTATGGATGTCCGGGACATTCGGCATTGCTGGAAGGCTTCGTGGCTATGGAAATGGCGAGAATAGACACTTCAATTTCCACTTTTTTTGGAGTGCAAAGTGGACTCGCAATGGGTTCAATCTACCTCTGTGGTTCCGAAGAACAAAAGCAGGAATGGCTTCCTTCCATGCAAAAACTGGAGAAAATCGGTGCATTTGGCTTGACCGAACCTGAAGTGGGATCGGGAGTAGCAGGTGGCTTGACCACTACTTGTAAAAGAGAAGGTGATGCTTGGGTGCTGAATGGACAGAAAAAATGGATCGGAAATGCTACGTTCTCAGATATGACTGTGATCTGGGCGAGAGATCTGGATGATCAGCAGGTGAAAGGCTTTATAGTGCGAAAAGATAATCCAGGCTTTAAAGCAGAAAAGCTGGAAGACAAAATGGCGCTGAGAATAGTACAGAACGCGTTAATCACGCTGACGAATTGTGAAGTCCCGGAATCAGACAGATTGCAAGAAGCGAATTCTTTCCGCGACACTTCCAAAGTACTTCGCATGACCAGAGCTGGGGTAGCTTGGCAAGCCGTGGGTTGTTCTAGAGGAGCGTATGAGTTGGCCTTGGCATACACCAATGAACGCAAGCAATTTGGTAGACCAATCGCATCTTTCCAGCTCGTTCAGGATCTTTTGGTGACTATGCTTGGAGATTTGACCGCAATGCAGACCATGGTTTTCAGACTATCGGAAATGCAGGATGATGACATTTTGAAAGATGAGCATGCATCCTTAGCCAAAGTTTTCTGCACCCTTCGCATGCGATCAATCGTGGATCATTCCCGTGAGCTTTTCGGAGGAAATGGAATTTTGCTACGCCATGACATCGCGAGATTTGTGGCAGATGCGGAAGCAGTTTATAGCTACGAAGGAACCAAGGAAATCAATTCACTGATCGTAGGCCGAGCCATAACCGGGCATAGTGCATTTGTCTAAAGCAACAGTAAAATCGCAGGAATCAGGAAAGCAACTTCCATTCGCATCCTGATTTTCTCAGGACTGGCGCCTGATTTGAAAAAGCTCAAATAGTGAACAAGCAACATTAACAATATTAAACTCGGGAAGATCCTATAAAGAGAATTTACCAGTAGCAAGCCAATCAATGCAACTAGCATTAATCCGATTGCCAGCTGGTGAATTCTCGGATTAAGTTTCTCCTGAGGGATAATAGTGGCTATGGAAGAAAAGCCTGACTGCTTATCGCTTTCCTTATCCAAACTGGACAGCATAATCAGATTTAAATAAGCCAAGCCCATATATAAAAGGGTGAGGCCAAAGGCTGTCCAGGTGTAATCTATTTCGGGTGCTTCATACCAAGGAAGCCAAGAAATCCCGATCACATAGAAGATAGCCGAACTGAGTTCCTTTAGTCGAACTTGCTTTGCTGCCAATTTTCTCACCGCCAGCATTATCCCCAAAATCAGTACCCCGAGCCCTGCTCCGAAAAATAATTCTTTAGAAAACCCGAAAAATTTAATTGCCCAATACAGACCAATACAGCCAACTAATCCAAGGATTGCCAGCAATGGTTTTTGGTAAATTAAATGAAAATGATGCCTATCCGCTGCATGATCTGCTGCCAGTTTTCGTGCATCCATCAAATGGTCAGCTGTATAAATACACCATACCGCCATCCCTAATAAGGCATATTCCTGCCAATTCAAATCAACCCGCAGCGCTCGCTCAAAAAAAAGCATTCCGGCCATAGCGCCAAGAACTACATCTATGGAAAGCCAGGTGATTCGCTGATGGAATTTAAAAAGAAACTGCACAGCCTAAAGATAGGGTGATTGGGCAAAAGTCCATAGTTGGTACTCGGATGCTCATGGATATTATTTATTTTACGAATCAATTCTCAAACCCATAAACCTTAAATCATTTATTTAATCATGAAAAAATCCACTTTACTGTTAGTAGCCCTACTTGCCTTCGTTACTTTTTCTTTTGCGCAAGCTCCTATCAAAATCGCCTGCGTAGGAAACAGCATCACCCAAGGTCCTGGAAGAGATAATCCAGATAGCTGGCCACTGCAGATGCAGGCCATACTCGGAGATGCGTATGAAGTTGGAAATTTCGGTGTTTCCGGACGAACATTGCTCCGCAAAGGAGACTACCCTTATTGGAATGAACCACAGTTTCAGCAAGTCAAGGATTTCGGAGCAGACATTCTTATCATCATGTTGGGAACCAATGACTCCAAGCCTCAAAACTGGAAGTATGCTTCTGAATTCAGACAGGATTACCTGGATATGATTGCGGAGTTTAAGAAAACCATGCCTGCAGATGGCAAAGTCTATGTGATCATGCCAGTACCCGTAACCCGTGAGAACTTCGGAATCACTCCTGTGGTGATGAACAACGAGCAGCGCATGATGATCATGGATATTGCCATAGACTCAGGTTCCGAGCTAATCGATCTTTACACGCCATTTATGGGTCATGAGGATTTACTACCTGATGGCGTACATCCAAATACCGAAGGATTGGGCATTATGGCGAAGGTAGTCGCAAGGGCGATACGCTTGTAGGATGCTAGGTGTCGGAAGTCCGATGCCCGGTGTCACAAACCCTCCAAGTTTTTAGAAATTTGGAGGGTTTTGTTTTTTAGTTCAATCCTCTTTGGGATTTCCATATCACTGGATAGTATAGATATCCACGACTCCCAAAATTTACTTTAGGTATGTCAGTTATTTAAAGTTGGACCACTTCGTGGTCGTGGATATGAATCCAAATGTAAAAGCAAGACCCCAAATGGGGTCAAACCATTACTAGCCATGGGTGCAACCCATGGTTTAGAAAAATGACGTAAAAAACCATGACCCTGTAGACGGTCGAACTTTTTCAAGTTAACAATCACATTTAACAATACTTTCTTAGATCCAGCATTCTCCATTCCTTAAGCTTGGTTAACACTAAAGGAAGGATGATACTTGGTATATTTATTGACTTCTTGACTTCAAAAACTGACACATCTTTTAACCTGACTGATGTTGTTTATTGCCACATAATGAAGTAGTTAGAAAACCACGGGGTGTAATATCAGGATAACGAATTGATAGTGGTTTATGGCACAACAAAAATTTCCCTACCCTTCTACTAGAAGGTAAACTTTTCCAATAATTATTCTAACTTAAGTACACTTAACCAAATGTATCAGCTATGAAAGCTTCAAAACTCACCAATTTTCCCCTAGTAATTGTTGTGTTTATTTTCCTTTCTCAAGGGAGTACTTTCGCCCAGAATACTGTACCAGATGAAGTAGCATCTATAGTCAATATGCCTTTAATGGACGGAGAGACCAAATTAGAAAGTCTAGGATATGAAATTTGTTTTTCCAGTCTATTTGGAAAGAAACAAGATTGGTACAATAAAGCTGATAATATTTGTATCACTTTACATTTTGATAAGAAATCACATGATATCACGTCCGTTGAAATAAACCCAGAGACTAGTGTCTGTAAGCAGGAAGTGGAAGCGGCAAATAAAATTTGGGAAAAATACCATGATGGCCAAGCCCCGGCTTCCTCAGCAAAGCTGGATGAAGAACGAAAGAAACTAGCAGATAAGGGCTTTAAAGTCTCTTATTGGGTAGACCAACTTTCACCAGGCAGAGCTAGTGAATACTGGGTGAATGAATCTACGCAGCAAGCCATGTATATTGTCTGGGATGTTCAGGGTTCTAAGTGGAGTAAAACAGATAAAACCGACTTCCATGAAGGGACAAACCCTGCTCATGCCCATAAATAAAGGATTTTCTTTTGCTTGATCTTCCGATTTCAACGGGAAGGTGATTCTACGCTTTCCTAACTATAAATAGCTAGAGCTAGCAAAAAGATCTCATAATTAAGCCCACAAGCCGTACAGGTCTGTGGGCTTTTCTCTTTATTTTTTTTGCATTTATAATCTACATATGCAGTAGGTAGCAAAAGCATTTTAGCTCAAGGAATTAATCAATCACTCCTCCACAAACCCAACCTGCTTCCACTCCCCTTCGATTTTATCATTTTGCTGCGGAGAGCCGGGGGTGCTTCTGCCCTCTTTGATATACTTGATCAACAAGGCTTTTAGCGAAGCGACCTTCTCCTCATTTTCAGCATAGACATTTGTCGTCTCACCAGGATCAGATGCCAGATTGTACAACTGTACTTCAGGAAGATCTGCTTCAGCTGGAGTATTTGGCTTAGGGACACTCCATCCACCGGAACCCTTGGCCATAATCAATTTCCAGTCGCCTTGACGAATCGCAAAGCTCCCATTGATGGAATGTGAAACGGTGGCTTCACGGAACTGCTCCACTTTGCTATTTGCATCAAAAAGCGAAACCAAACTGTAGCTATCCTCGCCTTCATTATCCTTGAGGGTATAGCCAGAAAGCTCTGCTCCAGTTGCCATCAAATCAGTCAAACAGATTGTTTCATTTCTAGAAGTTCCTTTTTGGATTTTAGCTGGCCACTTGGCAATAAAAGGAACCCGGTGTCCACCTTCGAAAATATCAGCTTTATGTCCACGGTAGATGTAGCTGGAGTAGTGGCCTTCTGCCTGCATCACATCCAATCCTGCAGCTGGCGAACCTCCATTGTCACTAGTGAAGATTACCAGTGTATTTTCTTCAATGCCTGCTTCTTTGATCGCTTGATTCACCTGACCTATGTAGTCGTCAATCATCATCATGAAGTCAGCAAATGGAGCCAAACCACTTTTGCCCTGCCACTCAGCAGGTGGCAAAATCGGAGTATGCGGTGATGGTAATGCCAAGTAAAGGAAAAACGGTTTTTCTTCTTTTGCCTGCTCTTGAATGTATGCGATAGATCGCTCAAAGAAATTCGGAGTAACTTTCTCATGGTCAAAATCCGGGGACGTTGGCCCTTCTCGCCACCAGGAGTATTTGCCAGTATTCACAGTGACGGTATCTGGAATGGCAGTAGCTTTTCCATTTTCGACATAGACATACGGCGCCATATCAAGAGAACCGGAGTGACCATAGGCATAGTCAAAACCCAAATCATTTGGGGTATGGGTCACCGGTTTGCTGAAATCAATCTGATCAAAATCTTTCGCATCCCATCCTTCACCTCGGAGCGTGTCTCCATCTACTAAGCCCCAATCCCAACCTAGATGCCATTTGCCAATGAATGCGGTGTTGTATCCTTGGGATTTCAGCACTGACGCCATAGTACTACGATTATCCGGAATCAGAGCTTTAGAATTACCTGTCAATACACCAGACTTCAGCGTACTTCTCCAATTATATCTACCTGTCAGAAATCCGTATCGGGTAGGTGTACAAACTGCAGAAGGTGTATGTGCATCGGTGAAAATCATCCCTTCAGAAGCCAATTCGTCTATGAAGGGGGTTTTAATTTTTCCTTCAGGATTAAATGCTTTCACATCTCCATAGCCCAAATCATCCGCTAGAATGACGATAATGTTTGGTTGCTTGGCTTTTTCTTCAATTTTCTCAGCGCAAGAGAAGAGTGCAATAAATGAGAGAATGACAGCAGGCAGTTTGGTGCAAATTTTCATAATAAGGGATAGCTGAGATTATAGCGTAATTTAGGGCAAACGACCCACTTTTAAAAGTAAAATTTAATAAGTGAAAGGGTTTGTGGAATATTACTGATTCAATTTTTTTAATTTACTTTTTGTAAATTACCTTTAGTAAATCAATTTTGTGAAGATATGCAATTTCAAACGCCCAGCAATCCATTTCCTACGAGCAGCTACTACGGCTCTGACTATTTCTGTGATCGGGAGGATGAAAGCACGCATATAATTAAACTTCTTGAAAACGGCCAATCCTGCCTTTTGATGTGTAATAGAAGGCTAGGAAAAACTGCACTGATCCAACATATCAAGTATTTGCTGCCACCTGAATATGGGTTTATTTACCTTGATATTTTGGCTACAGAAAATGAGCAGCAATTTCTTGATGCACTTGGCTCTGCATTGCTTCAATCTTTTCCAGAGAAAAGCTCAGTAGGAAAAAGCGTTTGGGAATTTATAAAAGGGCTTCGACCAATCATCAGCTTTGACCAACTCAGCGGAATTCCCCAGGTATCCTTTCAAGTGCAACACTCCGAAAAACCCGTGCAGGATATTTTGTTATTTCTATCCAAACTTGATCATCCGGTGATCGTGGCGATTGATGAGTTTCAGCAAATCCAATTTTACCCAGAAAAGAATACAGACGCGTGGCTGCGAAGTACTATTCAACAACTACAAAATGTACGTTTCCTGTTCTCTGGAAGTAGACAGACCTTACTTTCTGACCTATTCTCCAATCCAAAAAAGCCTTTCTATAAAAGTGCGAATCCATTAAAACTGGAAAAAATCTCTCAGGAAATATATCGTGAGTTCATCATCCGGACATTTGCAAAAAAAGGAAAAACGTTAACTGAAGTTCTGGCAGAAGAGATTTTGGACTGGACAAAATGCCACACCTATTACGTACAACATCTCTGCAACCGGCTATTTCAGATGGACAAGAAAAAATACGAGCGGGCAGATTGGCAAGACTGTGCACAAAACATCCTGAAGGAACAAGAGGTATTCTTCTTCAACTACAGGTCGCTTCTAAGTAAACAGCAGTGGAAACTTCTGGTAGCCATCGCCAAAACAGGTGTTGTTTACGCCCCGACATCCAAAGATTTTATTGGAAAAAATAAGTTAGGAAGTTCTGCCACCGTTTTCAAATCCATCGATTCTCTATTGGAAAAAGAGATGATTTTTAAAGAAATTAATCAAGAAGGTGCTCCCTATTACCAATCTTACGATGTGTTTTTTGAGCGATGGATTCAGGGAAAGGATTTTTGAAAAAACAATTGCAATCGAATAAGGGCGAAAAATCTTTTGCCCCTTCCACCCTAAAATGAAATAAAAAAACCACAACCCTTGCGAGCTGTGGTTTTGGAAAGTAGGTCTATCGTTTATTACTTACCTCCAAGTGCATTGGCACCAGAGACAATTTCAAGTATTTCATTGGTAATGGCAGCCTGACGTGTTCTGTTGTACATCAATCTTAGCTCTTTCAGCAATTCACCGGCATTATCTGTGGCCTTATCCATGGCGGTCATTCTAGCACCATGCTCAGAAGCATTGCTTTCTAGTACAGCTTTGTAGAACTGGATTTTCAAAGACGTTGGAACCAACTCTTCGATAATATATGCTCTTGATGGTTCCAGGATGTAATCCGTATCAGCAGTTTTCTCCTCAGCAGAATCATCTTTTGCCATAGGCAAAAACTGTTCTACACGAACTTCCTGCGTAGCTACATTCTTGAATTCATTATAAACCAAAGCAACTTGGTCAAATTCTCCAGCTACAAAAGCATTCATCGCAAATTCTGCTGCGCTTCTAGCATTCTCAAAGCTGAGGTCCTGAAATAACTGAGAATACTCAGAAACCATATTGAAATCACGCTTTTTGAAAGCTTCAAAAGCTTTTTTACCAATAGGAAGAATAGTTATATTCTTTCCGGCAAATTGTCCTGCAATGGCCAAATTTACCGCCTTGATGATATTTGTATTGAAAGCACCACAAAGTCCTTTGTCTGAAGTAACAGGAATGATCAGTACATTTCTTACTTCACGCTTTTCAGCAAAAATAATATCTGCAGCTCCTTCAGAAGCAGCTGATACGTTATTCAGGATTTGAGTCAACTTCTGAGAGTACGGACGCATCTGAGTGATTTTGTCCTGCGCTCTTCTAAGTTTAGCGGCGGAAACCATTTTCATGGCCTTAGTAATCTGCTGGGTAGAGACTACTGAGGTTATCCGTTCCTTTACTTCCTTAAGATTAGCCATCTTGGTTGCGTTGTGCTAGGGTATAGATAACCGGAAGACTCTCGCCTTCCGGTGTTCAAATCAATTATTTTGAATATTTAGGAGCTAATTCTGCTGCTGCCTTAGAAAGAACTTTTCCAGCCTCATCAACTTTTCCTTTTAGGATGAAGTCAAGTGCTTCTGGATAAGACGTATCCAATAGTGTGTAGAATTCTTTCTCAAATGCTCTGGCGTTTTCTACTGGAACTGTATCCATCAAGCCTTTAGTAGAAGCATAGATAATAGCTACCTGATGCGCTACAGAAACTGGAGAATACTGCGCTTGCTTCAAGATTTCCTGGTTTCTTCTACCTCTTTCGATCGTACGCTTAGTAGTCGCATCTAGATCAGAACCAAACTTAGAGAATGCTTCCAATTCACGGAAAGCTGCCTGATCCAATTTCAAGGTACCGGCGATTTTCTTCATTGATTTGATCTGCGCGTTACCACCTACTCGGGATACGGAGATACCTACGTTGATCGCAGGACGGATACCAGAGTTGAAAAGGTTAGTCTCCAAGAAGATCTGACCATCTGTAATAGAGATTACGTTAGTCGGGATATAAGCAGAAACGTCACCAGCTTGAGTTTCAATAATTGGAAGTGCAGTCAATGACCCGCCACCTTTTACCAAGTGCTTGATAGAATCCGGCAAATCGTTCATTTCCTGAGCGATTTTATCAGATTTATTGATTTTCGCAGCTCTCTCAAGCAATCTTGAGTGAAGGTAGAATACGTCACCTGGATATGCTTCACGTCCCGGAGGTCTTCTCAATAGAAGAGAAACTTCACGGTAAGCTACTGCTTGCTTAGAAAGATCATCGTAAACCACCAAAGCAGGACGACCTGTATCTCTGAAGAACTCACCGATCGATGCACCAGTAAATGGAGCAAAGAACTGCATTGGAGCTGGATCAGAAGCAGGAGCTGCTACTACAACTGTATATGGAAGAGCACCACCTTTTTCAAGGGCCGCAACTACACCAGCAACGGTAGAAGCTTTCTGACCGATTGCAACGTAGATACAGAAAACTGGCTCTCCTTTATCGTAAAATTCTTTTTGGTTCAAGATCGCATCGATAACTACCGCTGTCTTACCAGTCTGACGGTCACCAATAACTAATTCTCTTTGACCTCTACCGATTGGAATCATCGCATCGATAGATTTGATACCTGTCTGAAGCGGCTCAGTAACTGGCTGACGGTAGATTACACCTGGAGCTTTACGTTCCAAAGGCATTTCGTACAAGTCCCCAGTGATAGGACCTTTACCATCGATAGGGTTACCTAGAGTATCCACTACACGACCAAGCATTCCTTCACCTACTTGGATAGAAGCAATTCTTTTAGTTCTTTTTACAGTGTCACCTTCTTTTACAGATTTGGAGTCACCGAAAAGTACTGCTCCGACGTTGTCTTCTTCCAGGTTCAGTACCATTGCTTTCAGACCATTGTCGAATTCTAGCAATTCACCGGACTGTGCCTTAGAAAGTCCATAGATACGAGCTACACCATCCCCCACTTGAAGGACTGTACCCACTTCTTCGAGTTCAGCTTCGGTTCTTGCACCAGAGAGTTGTTCTCTTAAAATTGCCGAAACTTCATCAGGTCTTACTTCTGCCATGATATATAGATTAATGCTTTTTGTTAGATTTTACTTTCGTAATGATTTGTGATAAACTGAGTTTTCAATTGTCTCAGTTTGCTACTCAATGACTCGTCTATCTGACGGTCATTTACTTTCAAGATATATCCACCAATCAGGTCTGGATTTATATTCTCAACCAATTGTACTGATTTCTTTCCAGATACTTCTTTCACAACCTCAGCAAACTCCTTGCGAAGCGTATCATCGAGAGGAAAAGTAGTAGTCACTTCAGCCACCTGAATTGACATATGAAGATTGTATTGGTTTTCAAATTCCCTTGCTACATCAAGAAGAATCTCTTCTCTATTCTTGCGAGAAATAATCTCAAAGAATGTCATAGTAAGCGGATCAACACTTTTGGCAAACAGTGCTTTTAGCACATTCAATTTCTTATCAGAACCTACTATTGGGTTTTTCAACACCAAATTCAATTCATGATTGCTTTCTGCCAAAGCAGTCAGCCTAAGAAAATCTGTATGCACCTCCTCTAGTCTTCCTTTTTCCAAAGAAAGTTCCATGATTGACTTGGCATAGCGTGATGCTACTCTCTGGTTTGACATGGAGGTGTATTAGTTAAGCTTAAGTTCTTTGATGAATCCTTCTACCAAATCCTTTTGAGACTTGTCATCAGAAAGATTTGCTCTCAATAATTTCTCTGTTATGTCCAAAGAAAGTGAAGCAACCTGAGACTTCACATCTGCCAAAGCAGCTTTTTTCTCAGTTTCAATCACCGCCTTAGCATTCTCGATCATCAAAGCTCCAGCTTTTACAGCTTCTTCTTTGGCATCATCGATCATTTTAACAGAAGCGTCCTGAGCTTTTTTAAGAATAGTATCTCTTTCCAATCTGGCTTCAGCAAGAAGTTTTTCATTCTCAGCTTTCAAATTAGCCATTTCATTTCTAGCAGTTTCAGCTGCCTTCAATGCGTTGTTAATACTTGTTTCTCTTTCTTCAATAGCAGCAAGCATAGGCTTCCAGGCAAACTTGATTAAGATAAACAAGAGTGCTAAAAAGCCAAACAACTGCCAGAAGATCAGTCCGGAACTAGGTAAAATCAGATCCATTAGATATATATAATTTCGTTATTGTTCAAAAAGAGGGATTGGCCCTAACGACCAATCCCGATTCATTTGTTCTTAGAAAGCGATACCGCCTGCATTCAAAGCAATAAGTAGACAAACTACTACTGCAAACAGGGAAACCACCTCGATCAAAGCTGCAATGATCAACATAGCAGTCTGGATTTTACCAGCAGCCTCAGGCTGACGAGCAATAGATTCCATAGCTTGTCCACCAATTCTACCGATACCAAGTCCTGCGCCAATCGCAACAATACCTGCACCGATACCAGCACCCATAAGTGCCATTCCAGCTGTTAATAAGATTGAAGTTAACATACGTTTTTATTTAATAAATTGAACAAAGAAATTCCTATTTAATGTGCCTCGTCGTGTGCATGCTCTGCTACTGCAGAACCGATGTACATCGCCGTGAACAGGGTAAATACATAAGCCTGAATCGTAGCTACCAGTAACTCGATCATATTGATAAATGTCACCATCAGCGTACTAACCACTCCAATAGTGTATGACTCAAATATGAAGACCAAAGCTATGAAAGCCAAGATTACAATGTGACCTGCTGTGATGGCTACAAAAAGACGAACCATCAATGCAAAAGGCTTAGTAAACAAGCCGATAATCTCTACCGGAACAATTACCAATAGTAATGGAATAGGAACACCGGGGGTCATGAAGACGTGTTTCCAGTAATCCTTATTGCCATTGACATTTACAATGATAAATGTCAATACCGCTAAAGTGGCAGTAACAGCGATGTTACCAGTCAGGTTAGCCGCACCTGGAAGCAAACCGATCAGGTTACCAATCCAGATGAAAAAGAAAAGTGTAAGTAAGTAAGGTACGAACTTCTTATACTTAGGACCGATAGCTTTATGAGCAATCTCGTCTCTAACGAATATAACTATAGGCTCTACGATTGCCGCAGCTCCCTTTGGTGCAATAGCACCGTGCTTCTTATAGTGACCAGCAGCAGAAAGAGATAGAATCAATACTACTGCTATTACCAAGAACATCATCACAACGTTTTTAGTAATAGACAAATCAGTGAAACTTGCACCATCTACTCTACCCATGTGATCATGAGAATCGATGAAATAACCTTCATGCGCATGCTCTTCTCCAAAGGCATGAGTTTCGTGATCTTGAAAGTCCTTAGAGCTAAAAACTTCTAGGCCTCTATCTCCTGAATATACGATTACAGGCAAGGAAAGCGTTACGTGGGTATGACCAACATTGAAAAAATGCCACTCGTGCGAGTCTTTGATGTGATGCATGATGAAGCCCGTAGGATCTTCACCTCCATCTTCAGAATCTGCTCCAGAAGCAAAAGACACACTGGAGAAACTCAGCAAAAACGCTGACAATAAAATACTTAGGGAAAGAAATTTGCGCGTCATCTACTCTTTTTTTGAGGGCTACTTCGAAATCGGGCGCAAGTTAGCCAGAAACGTGTAGATATCAAAAACCAGATAGAACAAAAACAGAATAAAGAAATCCACCACAAACAAAAGAATATTCTCTGTTCCCATAAAAACCATGATTCCGATGAAGGATAAGGAGGCAATTATCCTTAGTATCATTCCCACCATTTTTATTTGAAGTAGGTTTTCTGAAGAACCTTTTAGCAGCCAAAGACTCATTACACCCACCAAATAGGACGATATTGCCAGAAAAGACAGAATTTTCCAAATGTCCGCATGAATAGTGGAAGGAAGCAACCAACCCAATAAAAGGATCAGCAGACTTAATATTCCAGTGAGAAGGAAAAATTTCAGATGATAGTTAGATTTCAACAGCATGGGTATTAATTTCTTACAAATTTATCCCAAATTTTCTTTTGTCTGACTACTTATCCGATCGAATCGAATTCCACAACTGATAAAAAGCTATCCCAATCGAGGCAAAACAAAAAAGTAAGAGCCACAGAGGGAATTTCATGTCGCTCTTTTGCTGAATCCACCAGCCCAGCCAAGTTCCTCCTCCAATAACCCCGAAAAGCTGAAACGACAAGCCTATGTATTTCACATACGCCGGGGGTCCATTTTGCTCATTTTTCTTTGACTCATTACTCATATCATTCAGCTTATTTATTTCTTAAAAGTATTGAAAAAATAGAGCGAATAGCCTGCCACAGTAAAATCCAGAAATAATAGACCATCTAATTCGTTCACTAAGTAAATCAAAAGACCTATTTTGCTACTTTAATTGGGCAAAACAACTCATGAGGAGATTTTCCAAGCTAGCATTAATCATTTTACTTTTTAGTGGGGCATGCTCTTCCGAGCGCAACACCTTTACAAACAGGACATTTCATAATGTCACTGCGCACTTCAATGCCTATTACCTTGCCGATGTCAAATTGAAAGAAGTAGAAACAGAGGTTTTTCAAAACTACAAAGAAGACTTTACTCAGATTTTACCGGTATTTATTCCTTTTGATTCTTCTACTATCCAATCCAATGAAGAGAAACTCCAATCCTCTCGAGAATTAGCCTCCAAAGCCATAGAATGGCACAGAATAAGTAATTGGGTAGACGATAGTTATTATATTCTGGGCAAGCTGGATTATTATCAATCCCATTTTGACAATGCAAAAAACACCTTCAAATATATCAATGTGAACTCAAAAAGTGCCGATGTAAGACATCAGACTTTAATCACTTTGCTGCGACTTTATGTAGATCAAGCGGAAGTTGAAAATGCGAATTTCACTATTGATTACCTCTCCAAGGAAACTGATATTTCAGAAGAAAACAGGTACGAACTTTATCGAACCTTAGCCTATTACTATGAGAAAAGAGGGGATAAGAGTGGAGTAATCGGTGCATTGGATAAAGCAATAGAATATTCGCAGGACAAAAAAGAAGCTTCTAGAATCAACTTTATCCTAGCCCAACGCTACCAGCGGGAAGGTTTTGATGCATTGGCTCATGAATACTATGAAAAATCCTTAGATGGAAACCCTCCTTATGAGCGGAGTTTTTATGCGCAACTCTACGCTCAGCAGGTAGCAGAACTAAATGCATCCAAGGATCTCAAGAAAGTCAGAAAGTACTACGACGACCTCTATGAAGATCCAAAAAACAAAGACTTAAAAGATGTGGTCATCTACGAGCGAGCACTTTTCGAAGAAAAGCAAGGTGACACAGAACTGACGCTGAATTTGCTTCATCAAGCTGCAAAAGAACCGGGTAGCAATCCACGAGTAAAGGGGTATATCTACCAAAAACTTGCCCAAATAAACCTGGGGAAGTTTAAGGACTATCGGGCAACAAAGTACTACTTGGATTCTGCCCTCACTTTTATTAATGAAAACGACCCTGTGGCCCTAGAAATCACAGGTCAAAAAGAATCATTAGATAAATACGTTTTTCATTTTGAAAGAATCCAAGGAAATGACAGCTTGTTAACCTTAGCAAAATTGTCTCCTGAGGAGCAAAAACTAGTTGCAGAGAATTATCTAAAAGTAGAAGAAGAAAGACTTCTGGCTGAAGCAGAAGCACTTCAAAAACCTCAGAGCAGTAGTATTTTTGATAACCTATTAGCCTTTAGCGACAGAGGTGGAGGTTCATCATTTTATTTTGACAACAGTGTCGCAATGCAGCAGGGCGCTATTGATTTCCGAAGAACTTGGGGGAATCGTCCCTTGCAAGATAACTGGAGAAGAAGTGCCGTGAGCTTTCAAAGCACTGCTCCTACTATTCCTGAGCCTTCAGATGGAGATTCTACAGCAACACAAGCCGAAAGTATTGTCAGTCAATTACCAACAGTTGATGATTTGCTAGGAGGAATCCCCAATTCTCCCGAGCAAATTGAAACGCTGAACTTTGAGTTGGAGGAGTCTTATTTTGAGCTTGGTAAACTTCTTTATTTTGATCTAAAAGAGACTGAGCAAAGCATTGATAACCTGGAAACGTTGGTTCGTGATTATCCTAATTCTTCACGAAAGCCAGAAGCATATTATTTGCTCTACTTGGCCCAAAAAGATTTGGGAGGAAATTCACAGCAATATGTCGGCCGACTGAATCGAGAGTTCCCTGAATCTCAATACACCTTTTCAGTAAACAATCCTGATGCTGCCTCGGGGAATTTGGCCTATGTAGAATCTTCCAAGAGATATGAGCAGGCGTATAATTCCTATTATGCGGGGGAATACCAAGCAAGTAAATCCACCATCAAGTCAGCTTTGGAGGAATATCCATTAACTCGTAATACTGAACGATTACTCCTCCTCGACATCATGGTTACTGGCAAAACAGAAAGCCGTGCAAGGTATAGAGAACGATTAGAAAATTATATTCAGAATTCTCAAGATCCAAATTTGGTAGAATTGGCAAGGAATATGCTAAAACCAATGCTGTCGGCTGCAGAGCTGGCAGAACTGAATCCAAAAGAAACTCAAGCAACAGATTCTACGCAAGTTGAAAGCAAGGATTTGTCAGGGGAAGGTGAAGAGGGGTCTTTGACAGAGTCTCCTTTTAAATACAATCAAATTGCAACGCACATCTTTGTGATTGCGATGGAACCAGGGCAGGTGAATGAGGTGAAGAACCTGTTGGCTGATTTGGATAATTTCCATTCGGCAAACTTCCCTAAGGAGCGATTGAGAACGGGAGATATGAATAAGTATGAAAATGCTATTTTCATCATAAGCCCATTTACAAATGCAGACAAGGCAAAAGTATATTATGAAAAATTTCAGAAAGAATTCAAATCAGAAGGACTGACCCAGGAGGTAAAATCTAACTCATTTGTGATCTCAATTGAAAACTTTCAAATATTGGACAAAAGGAAAAATTTAGAAGAATACAGGACTTTCTTTAAGTCCGCTTATAAGTAAACTATGAGTAACAAAGCAAAACCCCAAACTTCCACTTGGGTATCCAAAACCGTAAAATTCCTCTGGATCGCATTTATTGCGGGTTTTTTCGGTTTCATTCTATTCGTATGGATGGTAAGCATCAATTTTCTAGGCCTATTTGGAACACTTCCGGATTTCAAGGCATTAGAAAATCCGGACTCTGAAATCGCTTCAGAGCTATACTCAACGGATGGCGTTTTGCTTGGCCAATATTTCCGTGAGAATAGAAGTCCGGTGAAATATGAAGACCTTTCACCGAGTTTGGTAAATGCTTTGATTTCTACTGAAGATGTGCGATTCGAGAATCATTCCGGAATCGATATGCAGGCAATGATGCGCGTTTTCGTAAAATCAATCTTGTTAGGACAAAATGCAGGTGGTGGATCTACACTTAGTCAGCAAACTGCAAAAAACCTTTTCAAAACAAGGACGGATGCTTCTCAGGGTTTACTGAGTTCTATTCCTGGTCTAGGAATGCTTATTATCAAAACGAAAGAGTGGATCGTAGCAACTCAATTAGAAAAAGCTTACACTAAAAACGAGATTCTTACACTCTATCTCAATACTTCAGACTTCGGTTCTAATGCATTCGGAATTAAAACAGCAGCAAAAACTTTCTTCAATAAAACCCCTGCAGATTTAGCTGTGCAAGAATCTGCAGTGTTAGTTGGCTTATTTAAAGCTCCTTCCTATTACAGCCCAGTTTACAATCCAGAAAACTCTCTTCGCAGAAGAAATACAGTACTGAGTCAAATGAGAAAGAATGATGCACTCACCGAAAGTGAATACGATTCTCTATCAAGTCTCCCTATTGAACTTAATTATAGCGTAGCAAATCAAAATAAAGGTTTGGCTACTTATTTCAGAGAAATCGTAAAAGCAGACTTATTAAAGTGGACAAAGGAAAACCTTAAGTCTGATGGAAGTGCTTATGATCTTTACGGAGATGGGTTGAAAATCTATGCTACCATAGATAGCAGAATGCAAACCTATGCCGAGGAAGCTGTAGCTGATCACATGGAGACTTTACAAGCTAAGTTCTACAAAGAAATGGGGAAGCGAGATCCTTGGATAGATGAGAATCATAAGGTCATTCCTAATTTCATCGAAGATGCAGTGAGGAGAACTGAAGCTTATAGATTACTTAAAATCAGATATGGAAATGACACAGATTCCATCAACATTAAGCTTAACGAAAAGAAGAAAATGAAGGTCTTTTCGTGGGAAAATGGTGAAGTAGACACCTTGATGAGTTCAATGGATTCTCTTAGATATTATAAGAAATTCCTGCAAGCGGGATTTATGAGTATGGATGCCCACACTGGTCAGATTAAGGCCTGGGTAGGCGGATTGGACCATAAATACTTCAAGTTTGACCACGTCCAAAGAGCAAAGAGACAGCCTGGCTCCACCTTCAAGCCTTTCGTATATGCTGCTGCTATAGAAAATGGATACAGCCCATGCTATTCTGTCATTGATCAGCCAGTAGAAGTATATATTCCTGGTCAGCCTGCCTGGAGCCCATCAAATGCAGATGGGAAGTTTAGTTATGAAAAAATGACCATCAGGCATGCAATGGCTGAATCAGTGAACTCTGTGACTGCCTACATGATGAAGAAATTAAGTCCGAAAATTGTGGTTGAGACAGCTCGTAGACTAGGAATCACCAGTGATTTGGAGGAAGTTCCTGCTTTGGCCTTAGGAGTCAACGACGTTTCTATTTTTGAAATGGTGGGTGCTTTTGGAACATTCGTAAACAAAGGTGAACATACTACGCCATTCTACATTGACAGAATTGAAGATAAAAATGGCAATGTAATCCAGCAATTCACGGCTAAGAAGAGACCCGCAATGAGTGAAGAACATGCTTACCTTATGACATACATGTTAAGAGGAGGTTTTGAAGAGCGTGGAGGCACAAGTCAAGGAGTGGACTGGGAATTAAGACAAGACAATGAACTTGGAGGTAAAACTGGGACTACGCAAAATGCATCTGATGGGTGGTACATGGGTATCAGTAAAGATTTAGTCAGTGGAACATGGGTAGGTGGAGATGACCGAGCCATTCACTTTAGGAGCTGGATCGATGGGCAAGGTGGTAGAACAGCGAGACCTATCTGGCAGAACTACATGAAAAAAGTATATGCAGATAAAAGCTTAGGTTACACGAAAGGTTCTTTCCCAAGACCAGATCGTCCGTTGAGTATAGAGATCAATTGTGATGTCTATGAAACGGAAAGTCAACGGTTTGCAGATTTTGACTATGATGCAAAGAAAAATGATTTCTAACTAAATAGAATTCCTTATTTAAAAACAGCCTTAATCCAAGGCTGTTTTTTTAATTTTAGACCATGCAGTCATCTTCCTTTTTACCAACTGAGCATCTCAACCTCCCGAATTCACCTGGAGTGTACAAGTATTTCAATGAGGAGAATGAATTGATTTATGTAGGCAAAGCCAAAAGCCTCAAGAAGAGAGTGAGCAGCTATTTCAACAAGAATGCCGGAGTCAATCTCAAAACCCGAAAAATGGTTAAAGAGATTCGCCGAATTGAAATAACGTTGGTCAACACCGAATTTGATGCATTGCTGCTGGAAAATAACCTTATCAAAAAGTCACACCCTAAGTACAACATCTTACTTAGGGACGATAAAACTTATCCATACCTACTCCTTACAAAGGAAAACTTCCCGAGAATTTTCCCAACAAGGAAAATGATCCCTAAAAAAGGTACTTATTTTGGTCCTTTTGCTAGTGTCAAATCAATGAATACGGTTCTTGATTTGATCAGAGAATTGTTCACTATCCGTACTTGCAAACTTGACTTGTCACCCTATAAAATTGCAGAGGAAAAATACAAAGTTTGCCTAGAATACCATATTGGGAACTGTCAAGGGCCATGTGTTGGACTACAAAATGAAGCGGACTACCAAAAGGATTTGGAACAGGCAAAGCATATTTTAAAAGGGAATTTAGCAGTCGCTAAATCCTATTTCAAGCAAGAGATGCAGACACATGCTGAAAACTTGGAATTTGAAAAGGCGCATAAAATGAAAGAGAAGCTTGAATCTTTAGAAAAGTATCAAGCCAAGTCACTAGTAGCAAGTCCTTCGATCAACAACCTAGATGTCTGTACCATAGTTTCTGATGATAAGAGTGCCTATGTAAATTACATGCGTGTGAAAAACGGAGCTTTGGTGACTTCCAAAAATGTGGAGCTTAAAAAGAAATTGGATGAATCCGATGAGCAATTGCTTTTGACTGCAGTAATCAGCCTTCAGGATCAATTCCAAAGTGATGCAGAGGAAGTCTTGTTAAACATAGAGTTGACTGAGCAAATTGAAGGATTGAATGTATTCATGCCCAAAATTGGAGATAAGAAGAAGCTTATCGAGTTATCCTTAAAAAATGCTCTTTATTACAAAAAAGAAAAAGCATTATTAGTAGGCTTAAATCAAGACAAAAAAGACCGAGTTATCAGACAGCTCCAGCAAGACTTAAGTTTGACTGAAATCCCAGACCATATCGAATGTTTTGACAATTCAAACATTCAGGGAACAAACCCAGTAGCCAGCATGGTCTGCTTTCTTAATGGAAAGCCTGCGGTGAAAGAATACCGGCATTATCATATCAAAACTGTTGTAGGGCCGGATGACTTTGCCAGCATGAAAGAAGTAGTAGGCAGGCGCTACAAACGTTTACTAGAAGAAGAAAAGGCATTGCCTAAGCTAATTGTAATTGATGGAGGGAAAGGGCAACTATCTTCAGCTGTAGAGGCACTGAAAGAGTTAGGAGTGTATGGTCAAATGCCAATTATTGGGATTGCCAAAAGATTGGAAGAAATCTATTTCCCTGGAGATTCCTATCCTATTCATATCGATAAGAAATCAGAGAGTTTGAGGCTATTACAAAGAATCAGAGATGAAGCGCACCGATTTGCAATTACATTTCACAGAAATGTAAGAAGTAAAAATGCCTTTGGGACACAATTGACAGCTATACCTGGAATAGGCAAAACAACAGCTGATAGCTTATTAAGCCATTTCAAGTCCGTGAAGAATATAAGCGAAGCCAGCGAAGAAGAGATTGCAAACATTATTGGTTCAAGCCGAGCAAAATCTTTGATAGCATGGAAAGAAAAAAATAAAGGGGCTTAAAAAGCCCCTTTTTATATTACCACTCCCACAGAGAGTTTTCATATTCTAGTAGTTTGTATTCAAATGCGAGTGCATCTACATAAGCTTGCATCTCAGGATTTGGATGATCTGCAGACACCAAGTCAGCTATTAAAGCTTCTTCTGAGTTGGTAAACCTTCTTACTACAGACCTAAACAACCTAGTCTCAAATGCTTGGTCATAAGTTAAGCTCTTAGAGATATTTTGAAAGTTAAGCCATCTTGCATCAGGATGATCCTTGAAGTAGTAATAGAAGTCTTTGTATCTAATAAAACCAATAGTCTTCTGACCAGCGTTAGAATTGGTTTCAGAAGGCATTACTAACTCTATGTACTTAATATCAAAGACCATATCAGAGTGATGCTTGTCAAAAACGAAATCTTCTCTGAAATCCAAGTAGTAAAGTTGCTTTGAAAAGATACTGTCTCCAGTTGCATTCAACCAGAAATTATCTTGAAATTCAGCGATGGAAAGTGGTTGCGTAAATTCCTCATCAGCAAAGACTTCCAAAGCATTTTCTTCAACAATCGCCTTATAGATATTATTAATAATGCCATTAGACTTTGTATCACCAGCTCCATACAAAGGCTTATTATATTTTTCGCGAAGATCAATTCTTCTCCACACACCTATTTGATACATTTTATCATCTTCTCTAATTCTTTTTGCAGAGTAGATTGTATCCATATCAAACTGTCTATCACCGAATCCAGAAGGATTCATGCTGGTAGGGGCAATTTGAGCCTCACTTGTGAGAGGCGCCATGCCTGCTGCTATCAGCAAGGATAAGATAAATTTTGGAAGAAACTTTTTCATAATCTAAGCATTAATAATATTCTATTTCAAGGACTACTTCACTCCAATACGAATCACTTGATTCAATGTTGAAGGAATCTTGTTTCCTCTAAAGTTGGTTCTTGTCACTTGAGTTACTACCACAACGATATCATCACCAGCTCTTGCACTTTCAAGCAATTGACGCATTGCGATACTATTACCGTTTGAGATCTGGATAGTTTGTCTAGGAACATCGCTTCTCAACAATCTCACCTCACCACCAGTTACTTCAAAATTGGCATCTTTAGCCATAGTACGTCCAAACGTAGGCTCAGGCTTTGCAGAGACTTTAAGACCAGTTAAGGAACCTACTGCATAAGACTGGCTAATATCAACCGCATTACCATTTGACAGCTCAGGAACAATACTAGGAGTCGGTACTGGTTTGATATCATAATCGACTGTACCAATTTTATTACCTCCACTGCTCACACCAATATTAACTTTTCCTGACGCTCCAGGTATCACAGTCAATTGACCAGGCTTATTTCCTTTAATAGATTGCCCATTACTTACTGCAAATTCCGGAGAGTAAGTATTCCCTAAAGCAGGAACTTCAATCAATAGCTCATTAGCACAGTCCGCATAAAGTTGCTGAACAACTTCTGACGATACCTTTATTACAGGTTGAGCGACGAAATACTCATATTCTACAGGTAGAACTTTATCCTCGCCACCTACACTAGTAATAATCTCACCATTGATTACTCTTCTTGCTAGTCCTCTGTCATCGTACTCTGAAGCAGGAGTTACATTGAATTCGATTTTACCAAAACCAGTAGCATCTACTGGCACTGAGCGACCGTCTATTGTCATAGTCGGTACGGAAGCAGTGGAACTTGAAGCGATAAACATATCTGCTTCAAATTTGGTCCCTGCAGCCACTACATTAGATAACGCCGCAATTCTAGCTTCAGTCACATCAGCCTTGAAAAAGAACGAACCAATTGTATTTTGCACAGCAGTCAATGACTCACTTTCAATATTCAAAACCTCATTTTGATATTGGGAAATCAAAGCAATTACAGCTCCAACTGGTGACTTAACGAAGTTTAGCTTTTCCCAGCTTAAATTTTGAGCTTCTCTGTCATTAGCAAATAACTCTATATCCTTTGCGTCCTTGGCGATTGCATCGAACTTCAAATCTCCAAGACCAATTTCAGTTAATATGTTAGAGATTTCCGTTGGATAAGCATTTAGCCTATTTTTCATCTCTTCACCTTTGCCATTGTTGACAAAAATATTACCTGTGATCTCAGTATTTTTTAGATTAGCGTTAACGAAGTTACCTTCATCATTTTTAGCTCTAGCCTGAACGATCAAATCTTGTTTGATTTCCTCTAGGTACTTAACGATGTCATCAGTAGCATCTCTAATTGCCTGCGAGGCCGCCACTTTTGGCACATCAACTTCTTTATTTCCCTGCTGATCTACTGTATAAGCAATAGACTCAACAGTTTTTGTGTTTTTATTGATAAAGTTCTGAGATGTTCTTTCCATCCCATCATTAATCAAGACGAATTTCTGGAGGATTTTATTACTTACCTGGAGAGCCAATAAGGCTGTCAAAACCAGGTACATCATACCAATCATCCGCTGTCTAGGTGTCTCTTTAGCTCCTGCCATTTTTAAGTTTTAATGGATTTTAAAATGAATTGAAGAGAAATTAACCTTTCATAGCGGATAGCATTCCACCATAGATTTTATTCAATGAACTTACGTTCTGATTCAATTTTGATAATTCTGTTTTAAATGCTTGAGTTTCTTTACCTGCTTCAGTAAGTCCTTCCATAGCTGCAGTCATGTTAGCATAGAATTTATTCAATGTCTTCACATGACTGTTTGCATCCTGAAGCTCCATCTCATAGACAGAATTAAGTGCAGAAAGATTTTTTGTTACAGTTACTACTTGAGTATGATAAGCTTTTGCGTCTTGAGAAGCAGAAGACATTTCAGTAAGAGCAGCAGCAGTTTTGCTATAGGAAGCATTCATATCTACCAAAGTCTTGGCAGCAGATTTAACATTCGTTGCATATTCGTTGGTAGCTACAGCTGCATCAGAAAGATTACCCATCTTCTGAGCTGAGGTTGCAAGATTTTGCATTCCTTTACCAAGGCTCTCAATTAATTCCGGACCTACTTTAGCATTCGCAAGCATTTCGTCAAGCTTTTGAGAAACCTGATCTCCTCCAGCAGGTACTACTCTTTGCGCTCTAGGAGCAGCAGGTGCATCACCTGCTAATTCTGGATATACTTTAGACCAATCAACATCTTGATGTTGTGGCTCAAATGCTGAAAGGAAAAATATAAATGCTTCAGTACTTAGGCCAATACCAATCATCCAGTTGGCTCCAGTCCAATCCAAGATTTTGAACATTGCACCAAGAATAACGACTGCAGCACCAATACCATAAATTTTTGGCATTATGCTGGAATAAAATTTTGCTGAAAATGAGTTGCTTTTACTAGCCATGTGAAATGATATAATAAGGTGTTAGGTAGTTGTTTTTTGCTTATTGAAATAGATTATCTTCTTCTTCTGGTTGAACTTTTTACATCCATGGATCCTGAACGGCCAATAAACGTCATCTTAGTTCTAAATCCTATATGTGCTTGCGCAACATCTTCATATTCGTAAGTTCTGGTACTAGTCTCTAAGTAATGCGCGATATCCTTCCAGCTACCACCCCTTACTACTTTTCTAGGTTCATTAGGATCTGTGTAAACTGGATTCAAATCCCAAGTGATTGAACTTGATGTTGTAGCATATGCATCTTGAACCCACTCTCCGACATTCCCAGACATATTATAAAGTCCGAAACCATTTGGAGCAAACGTATCAACTGGAGCTGTATATGCAAAACCATCATCAATATAATTACCTCTGCCTGGCTTGAAGTTCGCCATTAGACATCCTCTCTTATTTTTCAAATAAGGGCCACCCCAAGGGTATTTGGCGACTTCTTTCCCGCCTTTTGCAGCATATTCCCATTCAGCTTCAGAAGGAAGTTCAAATGCAGGCCCGTCAAAATCGACCTCATCATTTGCTCTCATGTGATATGTTCTCCATTCACAATATTTTTTAGCTTGATCCCAAGTAACACCCACAACAGGGTAGTTGTCAAATGCAGGATGATCAAAGTAAAACTCCATTAGAGGATCACCATAATGATAGGCAAAGCTTGTAGACCAAACAGTAGTATCTGGTCTAAGCTCATCATAGTTCAATTGCGGAGGATCTTTCAGGGTAGTTGGCGTACCTGTCTCGTAGGTCCCACTTTTAACGGATTCCAAAAATTGACGGTACTTGTTGTTGGACACCTCGTACTTGTCCATAAAAAATTCCGAAATGGTAATTTGCTTGTTCAAAGCAGACTGGGTGTACGCGATATCTTCATCGGCTTGACCCATCCAAAAAGTACCTGCTTTCACAGGAACCATGTCGTATGGAAGGTTTTGTTGCCAATTGGAACGCTTCGGAACTCCCGTCACCTCACCTCTTCTATTCATCTTTTCGCTAGCTGAACCTTTCTTACTAAAAAGACCGCAACTCGGCAAAATCGTCACTAGTGCCAAACCTAAGGTAATGGGCAATAAGCGAACATTAATTTTTCTATACATAAATGACGTTTTTTCGTTCATCAAATAATTACGCTGTGTAAAGTATTTTCAAGATTCGAAATTTAGCTGAATTTGGCACAATAATGCAAATAACCTGCCAAAATATGGGACAATGATAACAAAGACTTAAAACTTATCATAGCTAAACTATTCCAACTCAGGCCACTTTAAAATCTAAATCTAGGCGTCCTTTGGATTACTCTTTGGACTTCCCTACTCACATCTGTCAATGTGTAGCGAAGCATTAATTCATGACTAGTTGGAGATTTAGCTTCCACACCACCCACAACTAGGTCAAACGCGTACCCCAATTTAAGCGAATTATCTTTCAATAAACTATATCCTAATATAAAGGAGACTGATTCTTCACCTCGATACCCTATGCCCCCACTGATCTTATTCTGATGCGTAGCAATAACGCTGACTTCATAAGAAAAATTATTAAATGACACTGTTTTTAATAAAAGGCTAGGTTCAATTGCTAGTTGTCCCACTGGTCTAACTCGATATCCAAATAATAGATAAGAATGATTTTTTAATTGATTAGCATAAGATCCATCACCAAAATCAAAATTCGGTTCATTTACATGCCTTGTACTTAAACCTATATAATAATCCCGTGTATCAAATAATAATCCTGCTCCAACATTGAAATTAATCTGGCTTTCCTTTCCTGAATTAGGAAGGTTTGGCTCAGGGTTAACAACAATCAATTCGCCATAATCTATAGAACTGGAATACATACCTAAATACGCACCAAAACTCAAAGTAGACCGATTGAGCTTTTTATGATAGGCACCCTGAAGGTTGATTTCCAAATTACTTGTAGCGCCTATTTGATCATTCACTAAGGTTAGCCCATACCCAATGTTTTTTCCTTCCATTCTCCCTTGTGCTGTAACCAATTGCGTAACCGGAGCACCTCCTTGACCTGAAGTAGTGGTATAATTCAGCCATTGAGAACGGTGCAAAGCAGAAAATCTAAATCCTCCATCTTTTCCAGCAAAAGCAGGATTATAATACATGCCATTGTACATGTACTGGGTAAACTGAGGATCCTGCTGGGCCATTAGCGACGAAATCTCAAAAAAGAAAACAATCAAGAGAATAGAATACCTCAAAAAGTATTTGGAATGGCCTTTTTGAATCATTTTATAGTGGTTTCGTTCAAAGTAATAACTATTGTAAGAATTTAAACTGAAAAACCACAGATTTAGATTCTATGTTTTATAAATTATTTACTTTTTTAATATAAAGCTCAAGAGCTCCAGTCATACTAGGAGCATTTGGCATTGGAGCTTCAATATCCAATATCAAGTCCAAATCTCGTACTGCTTGCGCGGTAGTTGGCCCAAATGCGGCTAACCTAGTATTTCCTTGTTCAAAATCAGGGAAATTGATTTTCAATGACTTAATTCCGGATGGACTGAAAAACGCCAGGATATCATATTTTACATCAGCCAAATCAGACAAATCTGCTTCCAACGTGTGGTAAATAATTGCCTCAGTGAATGCAATCCCATTCTTTTCCATATAATCTGGAATATCATCCTTTCGAATATCAGAACAAGGAAACAAATACTTCTCAGATTTATGTTTTTTGAAATAATCAAATAAATCTTGGGCTGTCTTCTGACCTACGAATAATTTCCGCTTTCGGATTACTATGTATTTCTGAAGATAATGTGCTGTTTGATCTGAAATACAGAAATATTTCATATCTGCTGGCATTTCAATTTTGAAATCCTTACAGATCGCAAAGAAATGATCAATTGCATTACGGCTTGTGAAAATCACAGCAGTATGCTTTAGTATATCTATCTTTTGCTTTCGGAATTCCTTTGGCACAACTGGCTCTACCTTAATAAACTGCCGAAAGTCTATCTTCAGGTTATATTTCTCAGCCAACTGCATGTAGGGAGAATTTGCGCCTGCTGGGGCTGGTTGAGATACTAGAATACTTTTTACTGGTCTAAACCTGTCTTTGGTAACTACGCTCATGCTTTGATTATTCCTTTTGGTGATTATTGCTTTTAATGACCCAAATCAAGCACCAATTTGGCCAAGATTAAAAAGGGCACTAATTCTGCGATGCAAAGGTAAGTAAATAAATGATATTTCTTAAAGCCCAAGCGATTCACCATTATTAGAAACAATCCTATGATTCCTAATACATATAGCCAGAAAAATCCCATAAATGAGATTTCTAAAGCACTTTTTAACATGGAGAACTCATTGAGAAGAAAAAAAGCACAAATCAATATCAAGGAGATGGTTGCAATCACAACCAATCGAAGTAAATAAAAGAAATGAGGGAATTCTAATTTACCCAAATCAAATAAATACGATAATATTTTTATGGCAGAAAACTTAAGAATAGTAAGTACCAAAAGACCAAATGCTCCACCAAGCCACAATAAAATAAGTGTATTGAAACTCAACTCTATTCTTGCTTCAAGCCATTGCTGTCGAAATATCACCACACTAGTCACCATCGCCAAAGACAATAGCATATTTACTATAAAGACATAAAACAAAACATCTGCGGAGAAAAACTTATGCAAACTCCCACTTTCAGAAAAATCTTCTGCATTCAACAGAGATATAGGCTTTACCATCATAGCGAAAATGAATGGATAAGCCAATTTATAGAAGGTGACTAATAACAGGCAAATCAAGAACCCCACCACAAAAAAATCGCGGATGTTTTGCCTGTCAAAACCTCTCCTATCAGAAAGTAGGCCGGCTTCATTCACGCTTGCCTGTATGCCTTCACGTTTCAATAATTTCCTCACGCTTGCCTTATCTGTAGAAATTCCATTTTTGAAAACAGTAAGGTTTATATGATCATCTGTAAACTCTTTTTTAAATTCTCCCACCTGCTCTGTGAATGCAGTATCCTGATCGGTAAAAAACCAAAGTTTCTCTCCTACGAAAACTACAGAATGATCAGGGAATTCGAAAGAAAAATAAGCTAACGGAAATGATTCAGCATCTAGATCAAGGATCAACCGATCATTGGAACTAAACCAAGTTTCACGCTCACCTTCTTGCCACTTTGAGTTATAATCTTCCAACACTTGGGAGAAAGCCAGCTGCCCCAATGCAAAAAACAATAAGAAACTAAGTATAGACTTGCAGATCAATTTTTTCATACTCAAAATCTGGCCAGATAGCCAAAATGTATCCTAGAATAGGAGAATTGTAAGGGTTGTAAATTAGACTTTCCGACTCCATAGATAAAACGGAACACTCCGGAGCCTGTATCAAGGTTGATTCCCGCTCCAAATGAAACCGGTTTATCAATAGATGGTGCAAAGTACGGGTTTTCCAGAATGCCAGCGTCAGCAAAAACCATGAGAAATGAGTTTTCTCCAAAAAAAAGCCGCTGTTCCATATTGAGATAAACATATGATCTTGCAAAAAAGTAATTCTCATTAAAACCCCGAATAGTTTTTAGCCCTCCCAGACGGAAAAGATCATTCAACAATAAATTTTGATTTTGTGTGAAACCTCCACTTCCCTTAAACCACATTCCCCAAGTCGGTCTGATAAAAACATGTTTCTCCAACACTGCTTTCCCAAAATACTGCGGACTTTTCAAATCAATTCCTACGTAAACATCCGGAGGAAATCCAGTGTTTTCTAGGATCCTTTTATTCCCCAAAGCAAATTCACCAAACATCAAAAAACCTCGTCTCGGAAAAAATGGAGAGTCTTGTTTGTCTAATGTGAAACCAATGCCATACTGGTTCCATCTGTAATCAGCTACGTCAGGAAGTTCCGTCACATCATCATAATCTTCAGTATTTAGGACATCGCTTGCTTGCCTCCTCGTAAAAAAACGCAGATAGCTATTTTTACTCAAGTGATATCCAAAATCCAAACTCAGGTATCGGTTTAAAAAAGTGGAATCTTGCTTCAACAAATTAAAACCGACACTTATATCCACAGCAGAATTGAACAGAAATGACTCCTTGGCGGAAATATCCAAAGATTGTGTCGCAACATTGAGGCGCTGCCAATGCACAGCTACATCTCTACCTTTGCCTCCCAAATGATACAATTCCAGATCCAGTTGGCCCGTAATGAGCATTTTCCCAGATTCATTTGCATTCGGAAGTAAGCCAATAATTCCATCCAACACATTGGCATTTCTATCGCGTAGCGTAAAAGTTGGCCGCGCTTTTTTGATCTGAAAGTCGACCATTGGGGCCTGAACTACCACAAAATAAGGAGAACGACTGAGCACCTCGTTTGCATATTCTAACTGCTTTTGGGAAAAGGGATCCCCTGGCCGAATACCAACTAAATTCTCCAGATACTTTTCCTGCGTTTTGGTGTCTCCAGCTACTTTCACACTATCCCAAAGGATCAGCGGACCAGCATCGAAATTAAAAACCGCAGCCAATTCATTACCATTTCGATGAATACTATCCAGCTTTACTTGAGCAAAAGGAAACCCATTGTTCTCTGCTTCCCTGATCACATTTCGCATCCAATTTGATGCAGACGCATAATCTCGGGTCAAGGGATCTGAGTCCTTTGAAAACTCAACTGGAACATTTCCTTGGGAAATTGAACTCAGGAAATATTTCTCACCAAGCACAAAATCAACAAGAAGGGAATCATTAGCTATTTCTGTCTTTTTCGTAAAAAGCCCTAAATAGCCAATATTTTGGAAGGCACTCTGGATAGAATCTGCATAATTTTCACCAGCAGATTTGGAAGAAAAACCTTTCCACTCAGAATCATAGGAAGAATCATCGCAAGTCAATTTCACCCAATACTCATTTTGTGCTTCGCAAATCAATCCTCCGCAAAGAAAGAAAAGGAAGAATGCCAAAAGGGAGATTTTCAAAGGGCTGGCTGGATTGATTATATTCGCAAAATAATAGAATTCACTTTGTCGGGCATATACATACACATTCCTTTTTGCAGGCAGGCTTGCCATTACTGCGATTTTCATTTCAGCACCAAGTTGGACAATATGGATCAGATGGCTGAAATGATTTGCAGAGAATTGGAATTGAGAGCTAACTATATTCAAAATAGACTGGTAGAAACTATCTATTTTGGAGGAGGAACTCCTTCACTTTTGCCCCCAAATTTGATCGAGAAAATCCTAGATAAGATTGCCAAGACATACAACACAAATTGGAAGGAAGTAACTCTTGAAGCAAACCCAGACGACTTGAGTGTGGAAAACCTAAGCGCTTGGAAAACCTTGGGAATCGATCGACTGAGCCTCGGTATTCAAAGTTTTGATGAGGAAGTCCTGAAATTCTACAACCGCGCCCATACTGCAGACGAATCCAAGTCTGCAATAAATAAAGCACGGAAAGTAGGTTTTGAAAAATTCAGCTTAGACCTGATATATGGTTTTCCACAGCCTGATCATTCGTTATGGAAACGGGATTTATTAGAAGCAATCTCACAAAATCCAGGGCATATTTCTAGCTATGCACTTACCGTAGAACCTAAAACGGCTCTTGGGACCTGGACTTCTAAAGGCCAATTCCAGCCTGCAGATGATGATTTTGTCGCTGAGCAATTTGAAATCCTTCAAGAAGAAACAGACAAAGCTGGCTACATTCAGTATGAGGTGTCCAACTTCGGAAAACCAGATCAATTTGCCATACATAACACAAACTATTGGCAAAGAACCCCTTACTTAGGCGTAGGCCCTAGTGCACATTCATTTGATGGAAAAAATAGAGGGGCAAATCCTTCCAATAATACGCGTTATCTGAAAAGCTTAACAGGCAGAAAGATCCCATTTGTTGTGGACAACCTTACTGAGGATGAGCGATTAAATGAATACATGCTTACGGGATTGAGAACGCTGTGGGGAATTGATTTTGAAGTTATCCACAAGGAATTTGGTTATGATCTTTTAAGTGCGAAGAAATCTATTTTAGCTCAGATGGATGAAGAGGGATGGCTGGTGTGGAAGGATAAAAACCTATCTTTGAGCAAAAGCGGAAAACTTTTAGCTGACAGTATTGCGGCTGCACTTTTCGTTTGAGAAAACTTCATTATGAGCAAAGACGGATATTTTAGTAGAAAAAAGGAAGTGGCTCCACTTGAGTCAGCATTCAATGATTTGCTCAAGGCGTACCGATTGGAGGGGAAATTCAGAGAAAAATCACTCGTCCACGATTGGCCAGAACTAGTGGGAAAAACTATCGCAGACCGAACCACTTCAGTATTCATCAAAGACAAAAAGCTATTTGTAAAACTTAACTCTGGACCGATTAAGAAAGAATTACTGATGAACAAGAGCAAGGTTCTCACGCTGATTGAAGGAAAATATGGAGCAGGAGTCATTGATGATTTGGTCTGCATGTAACTACTAATCTGAGCCTTCTAATTTAGACTTTTTAACATCCTCACCGCTCACTTACCAATCCACTTTCACGGTTTTTCAATCCTTATGAGTATTATTGTGGAAGCACATCCATGATCAAACTACCACCAATCCATATCGGAAAGCTAAGCTTGTTGCTCGCCATCCTGGTATGGCTTGCTTTGCTGTTTGTGAATTTGGTGAGACTGGTTGGCACTCTGAACCAAATGGACTCAGGAATCGCCATTGAGTTCACCTGGATCCTGCAGACGCTGTTTTATTTGACCGTTTATGGTTTTTATAAATACTCAATCACCAAAAGCTCTCAAAGTGATTTTCTCAACCTTATTTGGAGAGGAGCGTCTACAGGGATTTTTGCAGTAGCCGTTTACATAGCTATTGATTTGTTTTACCGCTCTCTTGGCGAAAGTAAACTCGCTACAGAGCCTTTTTTGATGACATTTTTCTATCATGTCCGCTTCGGATTACTGACTATATTTTTGATTTCGACTTCGCTTTTATGGCAACATCTCATTCTTTACCAAAAGACCAAACGAGTTGTAAAGCAGTGGCAGGCCTATGAAATAGCACTATTGGTGTCTATGTTTTTGGTATTCTTCGATAGAGGTATTAACGAATACAGTTTCTTCTTCGGGTTGGTACTTCTTGGGATACTTGCAGCTATTCTTTCCACTAATTTGAAGTGGATTCCTTACCTGACTTTCAAGGAGAAATGGAAGTCCTTACTCTTCCTTTCTGTTATTATTGCCTCAGTAGGCTATTTCCTTTGGTACACATTTTCGGAAGAAAAAGACTATACCTATCAGGCTAATCTTACCTGGAACTTATTCATAGTTTCCATTTTTTGGTTCGTGCTGATCTACGCTGTTCTCGGGTTCCTCGTCACCCTTTTCAATCTTCCTACTTCTTCAGTTTTTGAACAAAAACTAACTGAAGCGATTAATTTCCAGCGACTCAGTCAGTCTATTCAGCCTGAGGAAAGCGAGGAAGAGGTGTTGGATATATTGATGGATTCCTGTATGAGTGCTGCTTATGCAGATGCAGCCTGGCTGGAAATGACCAGCGAAGAATTCCCTGCAGGTTTTACCCAAGAGCGTTTTATTGATAGAAAAACGAGGGAGGAAATCTCTGATCTAATCCAAAACCAGAAAGTAGTACAGGAATGGTCTTCGGAGAAAAGACCAGATAACCTAAACCCGATTACGTTGAGGCTGGACAATCCAAAGTACGAATCGGCTCTGCTGGTCCCTCTGGTGATCAACAAATCGGTAATTGGAAAAATAGTGCTTTGTAAGGAAGTGCGGGAAGGTTTCAATAAAGAAATGCTGAACATCATCAGCACTTTTGCAAGGCAAGCCTGCATCGCTGTGGAAAATCATCGATTGCTCAACCAAGCTATTCAAAATGAACGCTACCAAGAGGAATTGAAAATCGCACAGCGCGTGCAGAAATCACTTCTTCCGACGCTATTAGATCATAACCAATCCTTTGAAATTTGCGCCTATTCCAATGCAGCGGATGAAGTAGGGGGGGATTATTACGATACGTATAAACTCGATGAAGATAGGTATGTATTGATCATCGGTGACGTTTCTGGTAAAGGAACTTCAGCGGCTTTTCACATGTCTCAGATGAAAGGTATATTTCAAAGTCTGATTCAATTGAATCTCAGCCCTGCCGATTTTATGATCAAAGCAAATGCTGCTTTGAGTAAATGTCTGGAAAGGAACCATTTCATCACCGCTTCTATTTTTATCATCAACACTACGAAACAAACTATCTGTCATTCACGTGCAGGTCATGTCCCTACCCTAATTCATAAGTCAGGGTTGAACAAATCAGAATATTTGGAGATTGATGGATTAGGTTTGGGGATTTTAAGAAACATGCAATATGAAAATCACGTTGTGGAAAGAACCTTTACCTATCACTCAGGAGATGTATTAGTCCTATTCACAGATGGTATTGTAGAGGCAAAAAATGACAAGTCTCATCAATTTGGTTATGAGCGAATCAGAACCCTGTTGGAAGTTTATCACGAATTAAACCCACAAGAACTTCAGACCAAAATCATCAACTCACTCCATGAATTTGTAGGTGGAGATGGCTTGATAGATGACGATTATTCTATGATGGTGGTAAAATTCACTTAAAAATAAAGAAAGCTAGAAAATGCTAACGATAGAAACCCAAGAAGAAAACGGACACGATATTTTGTTCCTAAAAGGTGAAGTAGATGCCAGTAACTCGGTCATCTTGGATGAGGCGATTACCAAAATGATTGCTGATGGAAGCAGCTCCATCTTTGTCGATGGATCAGGACTGGAATATATTTCTTCGGCAGGTTTGGGCGTATTTATGTCCTATTTGGAAGATTTTCAAGATAATAATATAGACTTGAAAATCTACTCGCTATCAGACCGCGTATTTGAAGTGTTTAAAATTCTGGGATTAGACCAACTTATGAACATCTATCCTGACAAAAAAACTGCTTTGAAAAGCTAAAATGAAGCATCAGATGAAAATATCTTGTCAAACTGCAGCTCTCTCTGCACTGCGTGTCTTCTTAAAAAAGACATTAGGAGAATTGCACCTGTCTGACATCGACCAACTCCAGATCACGCTGGCAGTCGAAGAGGTATGTGCTAATCTGATCATCCATTCCCACAACTGTAACGCTTCTGATTACATCCAACTCAAAGTCAAACAAGTACCTGGAAAATTGATTTTTGAAATCACCGACGAAGGAAAAGCATTCAATATGCTCGATTATGAGGTGCCAGACTTAGATAAAGTGAAAGGAGAAAAGCGAAAAGGAGGTTTAGGCATAATTTTGGTCAAGAAGATAATGGATGAAATCGAATTTGAATCCACCAAAGGCACCAATACCTGTCGGCTGATCAAGTGGTTTCAGTCCTAATTCTTGTTAAATGCTTAGTATTCGGGACATTTGACTTTAAATCCTAATAAATTTGTAAAATTGCATTCCAATTCTGCCATTTCATACATGACAAACCGAACCATTTCGGCACTTATACTTACCCTCCTCCTAGCATTTGAGTCTTCAGTTTCAGTGATGGCTTTTGATCAGTCGCTGGGGCAGGATGACCCCTTGTTGAGCATAGGAGGCAAACCTGTGGATAAGGATGAGTTGATCTACCTTCTTTCTAAAGGCAATAAATCTGAGCCTGGCACGCCAGGTATGTCCAGAGATGAATTTGATGAGAATCTTGACCTTTTCATCAATTATAAATTAAAAGTAAGGGAGGCTGAAGCCCAAGGTCTTGACCAAAGTGAAGAGTTTCTTCAGGAATTTGAATCCTTTCGTGAAAATCTTAAGGCCCCATTTCTAATCAGAAATTCACTGGAAGAAGGTGAGTTGAGGAAGGCTTATTCCAGGATGCAGGAAATCGTTCGTGCCAGCCATATTCTTCTTCAATTTCCTCCAAATGCAACTCAGGAAGATAGTCTGATCGTCCTAAGAATGGCGTTGAAAATCGAAGATGAGATAAAAGCCGGTGGCAGCATCAATGAGCTTGCTGTAAAATATTCAGACGATCCCTCAGCACAAGTAAATAAAGGAGATTTGGGCTATTTCACAGCCCTTCAGATGGTCCAGCCGTTTGAAGATGCTGCATTTTCACTTCAGCCGGGGCAGGTTTCGGATCCGGTGTTGACGAATTTTGGCTATCACATCATCAATGTAAAGGATCGTCAGCCTAACCCAGGCCAGGTACGTGTTTCTCATATTTTAGTACGCATAGATGAGAATTCACCGAATGGAGAAGATCTTGCTAAGCGCAAAGTGGCAGACATTTACACAGAAATTCAAAAAGAAAACACCGTTTGGGAAGAGATTGTAAAGACCTATTCCGAAGATCCTTCAAGCAGCCAAAAAAGTGGAATGCTCCCTTGGTTTAGTGTAGGAGCTATGATCCCGGAATTTGAAATGGCCGCATTTTCATTGACTGAACTAGGGGAAGTCTCTCCTCCGATTCGCACGAGATATGGCTATCATATTCTGAGATTAGAAGACAAAAAGCCAATAGACAGCTTTGAATCAATGGAAGAAAGTATCCGCTCTAGAATATTGAGGGATTCCCGATCCACCATGATTCAATCCCAAGTAATGGCGATTCAGAAGTCTCGCTACAATTTCAAAGAGAATGAAGCAACTATCAATAAGTTGAGAGCAGAATTAAATACTACTTCCAAATCTGAATTTGCTCAGGAGATGAAAGAAAAGGATTTGGGCACTGACCAGCTTTTCTCTCTGAATGGCAAGAGCTACATAGCTCAAGACCTCGTCGATTACATGACGGAACAAGAAATTGCGCTTAGAAGCACAGATGGAATGTTCGACGCTTGGTATGATCGCTTCGCCGCATCAGTATTGAACGATGCCGAAGAAGCAGATCTAGAGGCAACTAATAAAGAGTATCAAATGCTTTTGAAAGAATATAGAGATGGGATCTTGTTGTTCTCACTTATGAATGAGGAAGTATGGCAGAAAGGTCTTATGGACTCTGTTGCTCAAAGAGCATTTTTCAACAAAAACATACAGGAATACCAGTGGAAAGGCAGAGTCAATGCATACATCGTCAAAGTCCTTGACATGACACAATTGGATGCTGCGAAAAAAATGCTGGAGGGTAAAGCACTTTCTGAGGAACTTATAGCAACTTTCGAAAATAGCTACCAGCCTAGCAATTCCTTAGCTTTTCAAACTGAAACCGGCAATTTAGAATACAGCGAGCACCCTGTATTATCCGAAGCTGATTTGGACAAAAACTATCAGGAAATCGAAGCAAATGGACATTTGCATATCGTGATCCTCGGAGAAAAGACTAGTCCAGGCCCCAGAAAATTTGAAGAAACACGGGGATTGGTGATAAGAGACTATCAAGAGTATTTAGATAAAAACTTGGTAGAAACTTTAAGGAAAAAGTATCCAATTAAAATTAACCCAAAAGCTAAAGAGGAAACCTTCATCGCTTTGAATCAATAATAATTCAAAAAAGAAAACCATCTCATAAGTCTCAAGAGAAGGAAAAACACATATGAAATTACTAAACCGACTAACATTTACTTTACTTGCCAGTTTGCTGATCACCGCATCATATGCACAAGAAGCCCCTCCTACAGGGCAGGTTCTTGACAAGATTGTGGCAAAAGTAGATAACTATATATTACTTGAATCAGATGTACAGAAAGCGTACATGGAAGCGCTAGCGCAGAATCAGCAAGGACAGATGGCTCCTACCCGCTGCGATGTTTTTGAATCTTTGATGATCAATAAATTGATGGCAGCAAAAGCTGAAGTCGATTCAGTAATTGTCACTGATGCGGAGGTAATGCTTCAAACAGAGCAACGATTCAGCATGGTGATGAATCAATTTGGCGGCGATGAAAGTACACTTGTAGAAGCATACGGTAAAACTTCAGACCAGCTGAAAGCGGAGATTGAGGACGTGATCAGAGAGCAGCTTATTGTACAGCGAATGAGAACCCAGATCACTGAAGGATTGACAGTTTCCCCTAATGACGTGAGAGAATTTTACAACTCCATTCCTAAAGATTCTTTACCGTTATTCACTTCGGAAGCTACTGTAGGTCAAATCGTGGTGAAACCTAAGGTTAATCCTAAAACAAAAGATGATATTTTCAATCAATTGAACCAATTCAAGAAAGACATTGGAGAGGGAAAGGCTGATTTTGCGGATTTAGCTAGACAGTATTCTGAAGATCCAGGATCAGGAGCTCAAGGTGGTGATTTAGGTTTTTTCAGAAGAGGTGAATTAGCTCCGGAGTTTGAAGCTACAGCTTTGGCTTTGAAGCCAGGTGAATTAAGTGACCCTGTAGAAACTGATTTTGGCGTTCACTTAATCCAATTACTTGAGAGAAGGAATGATGGCTCATTCAATACAAGGCATATTCTAAGAATACCTAAAGCTACCACTGCAGACATAGAAAAAGCTGAAAGATTTTTGGATAGTTTAAGGACTGAAATTGAAGCGGGAAAATTGGATTTTGCCAAAGCCGCGAAAGATTTCTCAGATGACAGAACAACTTCTGATGCCGGTGGGTTTTTCACAGATCCTTCCAACAATTCAAATAGGCTATCCTTGAGAACTCTGGATGACCCAAGTCTATATTTCTTGTTAGATTCTATGGAAGTAGGTGACATTACTAAGCCTATGCAGTTTCAAGATCCTAGGGAAGGAACGAAAGTTCGAATCCTCTACTATAAAGCCAAATACCCGGCTCACCGGGCGAACATGGAGGATGACTATGAAAAGCTTAAAGCTGCTGCTCTTCGCAAGAAGGAAGACGATATCTTAAGCACCTGGTTTGTGACAGCAAAAGAGGACATCTTTATTGATCTCGATCCTTCCTATGATCGATGTAACGCACTCGCAGAGAAATAACAAAAAATGCCCGAAGATTTCGGGCATTTTTTGTTTGTGATGGAAACTCCAATTCTATTTTTGTTTACCAAAAAGTGCATGTAAAGCTAATCCTATCTGCTTTATTCCTTCTTTAAAAAAGCCCTTGGATTCTTCTAGTTTAGGCTTAAAATCATCAGTTCGCTCTTTGAACTCCCGCTCTAGAATCTCCTTGCCCTTTTTAAACTCTGCTTCTAACGAGGTCTTGTTTTCTTTTAGATCCTTGATCTTCTTGTCTATTTCCTCTTTGGCCTCGCTTCCTGCCTCGGCGCCTTTTTTGACTAGCTCTTCGATTTTATCGCCAATTTCCTTAAGTACTTTTTCTATATCCTGAGTGGTGGATTTCTTTGTTGCCATGACTAAAAATTATTAGATGAACTGATACTAATCAAGTTAATTACTTTTTTCTGAAAGCATCTTAATTACCATAAAAATCAAGCAAAAACCCTAATTATCAATGGATTCACCTTGGGTTTGCTTTTCATAAAGCTCAGCATAGACTCCTTTTTGCTTCATCAAAGACTCATGGTTTCCTTGCTCTATAACTTTTCCATCATCCAGCACAATAATCTGGTCAGCAAGTTTGGCAGAGGAAACACGGTGAGAGATGATGATCGAAGTACGGTTTTTCATGATATTCTTCAAGGCCGTCAAAATCACGTTTTCAGTCTTGGTATCAACAGCGGAGAGGCAATCGTCTAAAATTAGAATCTTTGGTTCCTTTGCAATAGCTCTAGCAATAGATACCCGCTGCTTTTGCCCTCCGGAAAGTGTAATTCCTCGCTCTCCTAGCATCGTTTCAAATCCTTTGGGGAAATCAACAATGTTCTGATACACATCAGCATCCTTCGCAGCTTGCTCTATTAGCTGTGAATTTGCATTTTCTACTCCAAATGCAATATTATTCCCTATGGTATCTGAAAACAAAAAGACATCCTGCGGAACGTAGCCAATTTGCCTTCTCAAATCTGCGATCGAGAATGCATCAATTTGCTTACCGTCAATCTTGATTACGCCCTTACTAGGATCATACATCCGCATCAGTAGATTGGCGATGGTAGACTTTCCAGACCCAGTGGTGCCGATTATTCCAAGCGTTTGGCCTTCCTGGATTTTGAAGCTAACATCCCTCAAAGCCTTGATTCCTGAATCTGGATAGACGAATGATACATTTTCTACTTCAACAGTTCCCTTTATATCTGCCTTGATAGCATCAGTACTTATGATGTCATTCTTCTCATCCAAAAACTCATTAATCCGAGTCTGTGAAGCTGCTGCTCGCTGCACAATACTTGTGACCCAGCCCAAAGATGTGACTGGCCATGTCAGGATGTTCACATAAAGAATAAATTCTGCGATGACACCATAACCAATCTCTCCACTCATCACCTGCAAACCACCTACATAAACAGTAATAATGGTGGAAACCCCAACCAATCCCATGATGATCGGGAAAAACAAAGCATTTACTTTAGTCAGTCGAATGGATTTCACCTTGTAGTCTTCACTTGCTGTCGCAAAGTCATTGACACTATCACTTTCCCTGACGAAAGCTTTGAGCACTCTAATTCCCGAAAAAGCCTCTTGGACAAATGTGCTCAATCCACTGAGACTACGCTGGATCTTTTCCGAGCGCTCATTGATCATATTATTCACATAATAGATACTTAATGAAAGTACAGGAAGTGGCAAAAGTGCATACAGCGTCAGCATAGGATTGACTGTGATCATATACGAAATCACAAGAGGAAAAAGAATCAACAAATTCAATCCGTACATGATTGCAGGACCTAAGTACATGCGGACGCGGCTTACATCTTCGGTAATTCTGGCCATCAGATCACCTGTACTATTCTTTCTGTAAAAACTCAGCGGAAGTTTTTGGTAGTGCTCATAGATCTCATTTTTAATATCATACTCCACTTTTCGTGACATGATGATGAGCGTCTGACGGATAAAGAATAAGAATACCCCTCTCAACAATGCCATCACTAGGATCAAAACACCAAAGACAACTACAAATTTTAAGAAAATATCTTGGGCCTGCTCACCCATTCCGCCCTGCTCCAAAGGCTTATAAATAGAAAAACTTTCAACCACATAATCTATTGCAAGTCTGACCAGTTGCGCAGGGATAATTACGAAAATATTTGAAATCACCGTAAAAACTATCCCCAAAAGGATCAAGCCCTTGTATTTGTATAAATACTTATTGAGTCGCCAAAGTGGTTTCACCAAATAAAAATTTTAATATGAAGGAAATGGATTAGGAAAACTGGGTATATTAAACCTTTGAAGGCCAATAAAAGTATTTAATTTTGTATCGGCTATTTTCGCAAGGAGTACCCAAATATAACACATTCTAAAAAGCTAAGTTCACATGTTAGAGATTAAAGCTACCGAAACAGTAAGTGAAGGTTCAATCTTTGGCCAAATCACCACGATGGATCACGAGCAATTGGTGATCTGCCATGATGAAGCTACCGGCCTTAAGGCATTGATCGGAATTCACAACACCACTCTGGGCCCAGCATTGGGCGGAACCCGTATGTGGCCTTATGCTTCTGAACAGGAAGCGATTACAGATGTCCTTCGTCTATCCAGAGGAATGACTTTCAAAAATGCCTTGGCTGGACTTAATCTCGGCGGAGGAAAAGCGGTGATTTTGGGAGACCCAAAATTGAAAAATGAAGCTTTCCTTAGACGTTTCGGCAGATTTGTCCAGAGTTTAGGTGGCAGGTACGTGACCGCAGAGGACGTAAACATGAACACAGCAGACATGGAGTTCATCGGACTAGAAACCCGCCATGTCACTGGACTTCCTGAGATCAAAGGTGGCGGTGGAGATCCCTCTCCAGTAACTGCCTATGGCGTTTACATGGGTATGAAAGCAGCTGCGATGAAAGCCTTTGGTTCAGAATCATTGCAAGGAAAGCGAATCGGCGTGCAAGGCGTAGGTCAAGTGGGTAAATATCTTATTGACTACCTGGTAAAAGAAGGAGCCAACGTGCTAGTCACCGATATTTTCGAAGACAAGCTACAGGCAGTCGCCAAAAAAACAGGTGCGCAGGTGGTCGATCCAAATGTGATCTATGATTTGGAAATGGACATCTATTCTCCATGTGCGCTAGGTGCCACGATCAATGATCAGACGATAGATCGATTGAAATGTGCAGTAATCGCTGGTGGAGCAAACAACCAATTGAAAGACGAAACAAAGCATGGCAAAATCCTGGTAGAAAAAGGAATCGTCTATGCACCAGACTTCCTTATCAATGCAGGCGGTGTCATAAACGTAGGCGCAGAGTACTTTGGTGGCTACAACAGAGATACTGTATACAAGCAAACTGAAAAAATCTACGATACCTGTTTGGGTATTTTGAATAAGTCAGAAAAGGAAAACATTCCTGCTCAGCAAGCAGCTATTGAAACAGCAAAAGCTAGAATTGAAGCTATCGGAAGAGTGAAGCTGTCTTTCTAACTAAAATTACATCCATAGTAAAACCACCGGGAATGGCTTCCGGTGGTTTTTTTGTCTCATCTATCTAGGTGATAGCCACATCAAATTGCCTATATTTGCAACTCATTTCGAAGACATGCTAAACAGAAGAATACTACGAGTAAAGGCTTTCCAGAACCTCTATGCATACGAACAGTGCAAGGGTTCTAACCTAAATATTTCAAAAGATTTTATCCGAGCGTCATTTTTGCCAGACTTGAATAGCATGGAAGTGCAGGATAAAACTGCATTAAGCAAAGAAGCCGAGGAAGCAATTAAGTTATTTGAACAAAACCTTACTACAAAAGACTTACTCAAATCAAGCGAAGCAAGCCGCAAAGTAAAGCAAGTGGTTTTGGAAGCATTGAAGAAGTACAATGAGGCAAACGAAAAAGATCATCAGTTTTTGCTGAAGAACATGGTCGTATCAGCGGAACGCATCCCTCAGTTATACTTATTGGCGATTGAGCTACTTCAGGCTTTTGCGAAGCATGTGGAAAAAGAAATTGAGAAGAAAAAGAAATTCGCTGGCAATAATCCTGCTGGATTCGGGAATGAATTGAATTTCCCAAACAATAAAGTGCTTGCATCACTGCGGGAATCAGATTCGTACCGTGCAGCAATTGCCAGAAACAACGTCAACCTCGACGATGTAGAGTTGGAAATCAGAGAATGGTTTAGGGATTACGTGAAACCATCAGAACACTATCAGGCATATCTTCAATTGGAAGCACCAACAGTAACCGAAGATTTCGAGTTAGTGGATGATCTTTTGAAAAAAATACTTTTCAAAAATGAAGTGATGCTAAACTTCTTCTCTGAAAAAGACTTGAACTGGACTGAAGATAAATCAGTGGTAAGAAGCTTAGCTTCAAAGGTCCTGAAAAATGCGGCTAACCTAAATGAGGAAAATGAAAGCCAAATGCCTGAGATAGCCATGAACTGGGACGAGGATAAGGAGTTTTTTCAAAATATCTTTAACTTCACCATTGAGAATGATGCCAAGAGTAAGGCACTAATTACTCAAAAAACAAAAAACTGGGATATTGACAGACTAGCCTTTACGGATAAAGTAATTATTTCAATGGCAATCGCGGAAATGAAAAACTTTCCAAGTATTCCTGTCAAAGTAAGTATAAACGAGTATATCGACATCTCTAAAACTTACAGCACACCAAAAAGCAAGCAGTTTGTGAATGGTTTGCTAGATGTGATGGCGAAAGAGTTAACCGAAAGCGGAGAAATCCGTAAGAGCGGTAGAGGACTTCTGGACAATAAATAATACAACTATGAGCAAAAGCAGCAATTCACTCATCGCATTCATACTTGGCGCAAGCGCGGGCGCAGCAATTGGGGTACTTTTTGCACCTGACACTGGAACAAACACCCGTGATCGACTGACTTTCAAACTTTCTAAGTATAAGAAAGAGTTAGAGGAGTTAATCGATGATCTGGTAGATGGAAAAGAAATGCACCTTAACGAAGCTAAAACTGAAGGAAAGCGTGTGATTTCCGAAGCAAAAAATAAAGCAGAAAATTTACTTAGCGACGTAAATAAATTAATAGACCAAATCAATCAAGGAAATAACTAATAGATCTGAAATCGAGCGAGATATACCCCTAATTATATAGGGATGATAATGTATTGAGCGAGATTCCTCTCGATAGCTATCGGGATATTCATTTAAAAACAAAACATAAACAGATGAAAATAAACGTATTAACTATGGCGGCATTTTCCGTCATGCTTGCACTGGGGACTTCATGTAACCAAAAATCTGAGCAAGATGCCAAGATTAAGGCTCTTGAGGATAAAATAGCTCAGTTAGAAACTGGCAGCCCTACAGTTACACCTGTAAATGCTCAAGCTACTACAGCAGCTGATCCTGCTACCCTTGGGGCTTTCGAGTTTCCGGAAATGGAATATGACTTCGGTACCATCAACGAAGGTCAGGTGGTAGAGCACCTCTTTACTTTTACAAACAATGGCCAGGCTCCTTTGGTGATCTCTAATATCACCGCATCCTGTGGATGTACTAGCCCGGACTGGTCCAAAGCTCCAGTGAAGCCAGGTGCAGATGGTTATGTGAAAGTAGTATTCAACTCCACTTCCAAGTCTGGCGCACAAGCTCCTACAGTAAGTATTCAAGCAAACACAAACCCTGCTGTCACCAGATTGAGATTGAAAGGTACAGTAACTCCAAAAATTGCAGGCGCAGCTACTCCAGTAGGCCCAGTTAAACGATAATTATGATTTCTACAGTATTAGCGCAAGCTGCCGCAGGTGGCAGTGGAATTTTAGGACAGGTTTTTCTTTTCGGTTCTATTATTTTGATCATGTATTTCTTCATGATCAGACCACAGCAAAAAAAGCAAAAGGAAAGCAAAAAATTTATTGAAGAAATCAAAAAGGGCGACGAAGTAGTAACAATCGGCGGACTTCATGGTAAAGTAAGCTCAGTTGAAGGTGACACTGTTATCCTCGAACTTGACAGAGGCATGAAGGTCAAAGTTGAAAAATCTGCTATTTCTCTAGATTTCTCAAAGAAGACAGAAGTAAAAAAATAACTTGAATTTTGCCGGAAACTAAAAAGTCCTCCCAAAGGATTTCTCCTAAAAAACTCTCTAATCTTAAAGTGGTAGTCCTGTGTATTGCAGCAGCTACCACTTTTTGGATTTTAAACGCCCTGAATAAGGACGACTACAATACTATTGTCGATTTCCCAGTTGAATTTGTTTACGACCAAAACCAGTTCGTTGCAGTTGCGGGGTTGCCAAAGACCTTGGAAATAGAAATCTCCGGCAATGGCTGGGACTTACTTAGAAAGTATTTCAACTTCAATAGTGATTCGTATCCTATCGAGCTCACCAATCCAGCCGCTAGAAATTACATTCTCACTGGAGACCTCAAGAGATCTTTGGGAGAATTCCTCTCTCCCACCCAGCTCGTATCCGTCCTGAAAGATTCTCTTAAATTCAATATCGATAAAATCAAAACAATTAAAGTCAAGCCTGTTCTGGATTCTTCTAGCTTTTCTATGGCAAATAACTTCAGGATTGCAGATCAAATTACTTTTACTCCTGGGACTATTAACCTCACTGGCCCGACTTCTATTCTGGATAGCCTGGAAGAAAACTTCCCTGTCACTCTTGATGAGAATAGAATAAATAAGCCAATTAATAAAGAGATTACCCTGACTGTTCCCGAAGAATTGAGCAAACTCGTGCGCATCGAACAACCTAAGGTGACGGTGAAATTCGACGTAGTCGAATTTCTTGAAGGAAATAAACGATTAAAGATCAAGCGATTAAACTTTCCTAAATCAGTAGCTCTAGCAGATGAGGATGTCATGATAATGATATCTTACCTGGTAGATGAGCGCAAATCAGCCGAATTGAAAGACTTGGAATTTGAAGCGGTACTTGATTACTATAAACGAAACAAAGAAGACAGCACCATTACTGTTCAAGTGAGACCGATGCCTGATTTTCTAGAGCAGGTAGTTGCTCAGCCAGCCATTTTAAAACTTAAATATGAGTAAAAACATTCCGCTTTTAGTAGGTATTACAGGTGGAATAGGATCAGGGAAATCCACTGTAGCAAAGATTTTTTCAATCCTCCAGATCCCCATTTATTCTGCTGATGATCGCGCCAAATGGCTTATGAGCAATGACAGTGACCTCAAAAATCAACTCACAGAAGCATTTGGGGCAGAATCTTATAATTCTGAAGGAGAGCTAGACAGAGCCTATTTAGCTCATACTGTATTCTCAAACCCAGAGAAAGTCAAGCTTATCAATTCTCTCGTACATCCAGCCGTAGCAAAGGATTTTAAGGAGTGGGCTTCACAGCAAAGTACAGCTTATGTAGTAAAAGAAGCAGCATTGATCTATGAAACAGGAGGTGATAAAGCACTCGATTATGTGATCAATGTAAGCTCTCCACTGAAAGTCAGAATCTCAAGAACTCTCATGAGAGATTCCCATCGCTCCGAAGAGCAAGTGAATCAGATCGTCAATCAGCAACTTCCAGATGAGCAGAAAAATGAATTGGCTGATTTTGTGATCAAGAATACAGACAATAAAATGCTTATTCCGCAGGTTTTAAAAATCCACCAACAACTCATTTCTAAGAATTAGTCTTTTACTTGTAGTAATAGATTTGGCTTAATTCTTATTTTTCTTCTTTCACTATCAAAACACTTTTCCAAACTGTATGAAAGGATACAATCCAAAAGAATGGTTTCAGGTAATATTTTTAATCCAAAAATCTGACACCTTAGTTAAGCTCGGCCCATTTCTACTCCTCATTTTTGGATACTCTCTAGGGATTGCATGGCTAGAAATGGATTACCTCAACATCGGAAAAAATAGCTGGGTGCAGAACATTCCCATCATGCACAGCTTGTTGAGCTTTGTGATATCCATGCTGCTGGTTTTTCGGACAAATACTGCTTACGACAGGTGGTGGGAAGGTCGAAAACTTTGGGGACAACTGGTAAACAATAGCCGAAACCTGGCCCTGAAGCTCGCCGGAATGCTTGAAAATTCTGATGAGGAATCAAGAAAGTTTTTCAGACGGACCATCCCAATTTATGCCTTTGCGCTGAAAGAGCATTTACAATCCAAGGTCACCTTGTATATGCTTGACGACAAGGAAGATGAGGAAATTAAGCCAGAAATTGATCCAGAAAAACACGTCCCGAATCAAGTGGCCAAGTTACTTTTCGCGAAGGTAAATGACCTGTACAAAGCGAAAAAAATCACTGGAGACCAATTAATCGTACTGAATCAAGAATTAATGTCCTTCACAGATATTTGCGGAGCCTGTGAACGAATAAAGAATACACCGATTCCATATTCATACAGTTCATTTATTAAGAAATTCATCTTGGCTTACGTAGTCACTTTGCCTCTTGGCTATGTATTTTCTCTAGGGTATTATGCAGCTCCCATCGTGACGTTTATATTTTATGTATTAGCCAGTTTGGAATTGATAGCCGAAGAAATCGAAGAGCCTTTTGGCACCGATGCCAATGACCTACCTATGGGGAAATTATCTTCAAACATCCAAAAGCATGTAGAAGAACTGATCTAAATCAGATTCTTTAACTTTGGACAATCAAGGCTTGCATTATAAGTATCAAATGGATCAAAAATTAAGTTTACGCCACGTAAATGTGACCAGATATATTCTCCCCCTACGAGAAGGAGGATCACTGCCTGCACTTGCGGATGCGGATGATGGGTTTAAATATGTACTCAAATTCCGAGGAGCTGGTCAGCGAGAAAAAGCACTCATCGCCGAACTACTGGGCGGGGAAATTGCCAGAGCTTTAGGTTTGAAAGTCCCTGAGTTGGTGTTTGCCAACCTTGATCCTGCTTTCGGTCGATCTGAAGGCGATGAAGAAATTCAAGACCTGCTCAAAGGTAGCCAAGGCCTTAATCTAGCCCTACATTTCTTATCTGGAGCGATCAACTACGATCCCGTGGCCATGAACACAGATCCTCTGCTAGCATCGCAAATAGTCTGGCTGGACATGTTCATCACGAATGTGGATCGAACTTTTAGAAACACAAACATGCTAATTTGGAATCGAGAGCTTTGGTTAATCGATCATGGGGCTTCTTTCTTATTTCAACATGCATGGGTGAATTGGAAGAAAAATGCGGAAAGCCCTTTTCCTATAATAAAAAATCATGTGTTGCTTCCAGCGGCTTCAGAACTAGAAACTGTAAATGCAACTTTTAAAAAGGTTTTGACCTCAGAGAAAATCAGCGCAATTGTAAATACGATTCCAGAAGAATGGCTACTAGCGGGTGGCGATTCTGAACATGCAGATGAAGTGAGAAAAGTTTACCAAGACTTTCTAAATCTTCGCCTTTCCTATTCTGATCAATTCATAAAAGAAGCTCAAGATGCAAGAACAGCACTTATATGAATACGCGATCATCCGTGTAGTGCCGCGGGTGGAAAGGGAGGAATTCATCAATGTTGGTGTAGTGATCTGCCATTGGAAAAGAAATTTCCTTGCCTGTAAGATACATTTGAACACTCAAAAATTATTGATGCTGGATCCTCATGCTGATGTTGAAATGATTGCACTTAATTTGGCCTCTTTTGAAAAAATATGCACTGGTTCAGAAGCAGGCGGTAATATTGCATCCATGGATTTAGCCTCTAGGTTTAGATGGCTAACTGCTGTAAGAAGCTCCATTATCCAAACTTCACGTCCACATTCTGGTACTGCCGAGGACTTGGAGAAAACTTTGGAATGCCTTTTTGAGGAAAATGTAACTTAAGTTAGATTTTTTGCTATACAGGAATTTATTAAACCAATCTCTCATTATTCTGGCTATAAGTACCCGATTTTCCATGCTAAAACAAGTTGGGGTAAATGCTCGAAAACTAATAAAATCATTTATTTTTGACGCAAACTCTAACAAATACCCCATATGAAAAAAGGACTTTTTCTAATTCTATTCTTTACGATTTACTTCAAGTCATTTTCTCAAATTGTATATGAGGAAGGATATCTAATCAACAATTCAAATGAAAAAATTGAATGTTTGATAAAAAACAACGATTGGAAAAGAAACCCTTCCTCCTTTGAATATAAGCTAACTACTGAGGGTGCTGTACAAACTGGAGACATCCAATCTGTACAAGAATTTAAAACAATAAATTCACCCAAATTCATACGAGCCGCTGTGCAGGTAGATGAGTCTAGCCTAAGCAATCTAGACGAAGATCCTTCTCCTAAATTTGTAGCAAAACAAATTTTTCTAAAGACAATCTTAGAAGGAAAAGCATCTCTTTACTCTTTTGAAGACAAAAGTATGAAAAGGTATTTTTATGCTATCGATGACTCTGAAATTGAGCAACTAGTCTATAAAAAATATAAAAACGGAAATGCAATCAGTGAAAACGCGCAATTCAGAAATCAATTAATCAATACCCTAGTTTGTCCATCCTTTACTTTTCAAGAGTTCCAAAACATAGGTTATACTCAAAAGGAGTTAGAATCCATTTTCATTAAATACAGTGAATGCACAAACAGCACATTCACAACCAACGAAAAATCAGAAAAGTCAAATTCCTTCCATTTGACTATCAGACCAGGAATCAGTTCCCAAAATTTAGAAATTGAAAATCCCGAAAATGCTATAGAAAAGGTTGATTTTGACAACATACTAGGTTTCAGGATTGGAATAGAGGCAGAATTCATTTTGCCTTTCAACCAAAATAAATGGGGAATTCTAGTTGAGCCAACTTTTCAAAGCTATAATGCAGATAAATCTGCGCGAACCGGAGCTGCCACAGAGGACAACTATCTTGTCTCGGTCAAATACAAATCAATTGAGTTGCCAATAGGATTCAGATATTACATGTTTTTGAATAACAACTCCAAATTATTCTTTAACCTTTCCTACATCACTGATTTATCATTAGCTTCTAAGATTGAATTTACGAGAACGGATGGCGCCCAAATTCCAGCATTAGAAATAAAATCAGGAGGAAACTTTGGAATAGGCGCTGGATATCGATATAAGAATAAGTTGACAGTAGAGTTAAGACATCATAGCAATCGAGAGATCCTAGGAGGGTATCATAATTGGACTTCCAATTACCGAACTACTCATCTTATTTTAGGATATACACTTTTTTAAAAAACACTCGTCAAAACTATTCCTAAAAGAAAAGGGAACCGCTTTATCATCAGAGATTCCCTTTTTAAAATCTATCTCTAGAATAGTAAATATCTCCTTATCATCAAATCCTATCAAATCCTAAATAAGGCTGAAGCACCTTTGGCATCATGATACCTTCTGGAGTTTGATTGTTTTCCAAGATGGAAGCTACTATTCTAGGCAATGCCAATGCACTACCATTCAGTGAATGAGCTAATTGAGTTTTTTTATCATCCCCACGGAATCGCAATTTCAGGCGATTCGACTGATAGGTTTCGAAGTTAGAAACAGAACTAACTTCCAACCATCTTTCCTGTGCTGCAGAGAATACTTCCATATCATAAGTCAGCGCAGACGTAAAGCCCATATCACCTCCACAAAGTCTCAAAACACGATAAGGCAATTCCAGCTTTTGCAAAAGTCCCTGCACATAAGCGCTCATGCTTTCTAGTGTCTCATAGGATTTATCAGGATGGGTAATCTGCACGATCTCCACTTTGTCAAATTGGTGAAGTCTATTCAATCCTCTCACATGAGCTCCCCAGCTTCCTGCTTCTCTACGGAAACATGGAGAATGCCCCACGTTTTTGATAGGCAGATCACTTTCAGAAAGAATCACATCGCGGTAAATGTTGGTGATTGGAACCTCACCAGTTGGAATCAAATACAAGTTATCAGCGCCTGCATAATACATTTGCCCCTCCTTATCTGGAAGTTGACCAGTTCCATAGCCTGAGTCTTCATTTACCAAGATTGGCGGTTGGATCTCATAATAACCTTGCGCGAGTGCTTCATCCAGGAAGAAATTAATCAACGCTCGCTGCAGCCTCGCCCCTTTTCCTTTATATACTGGAAATCCAGCACCAGAAATTTTATTGCCTAGATCAAAATCGATGATATCGTATTTTTTGATCAAGTCCCAGTGAGGAAGCTTGCCTTCATACAGCGTAGGAATAGCGCCATTCTCCAAGACTACTTCATTGTCCTCAGCAGATTTCCCTGCAGGAACAGAAAAATGTGGGATATTAGGAATGGTATAAAGTAAGGCGATTAAATCAGCTTCTGCTTTTGAGTTTTGTTCTTCAAGATCCTTCACTTGAATTTTCAGCTCAGCCGTTTTCTCTTTGATCTTGACTGCTTCTTCGGCTCTTCCCTCACGCATAAGCGTTCCGATTTCTTTTGAAATAGCATTTGATTCACTTTGAATCTGATCACGCTCCGACTGAGTGGCTTTTCTCAATTCATCAAGAGCAACTGCCTGATTTAAGACAGCCTCTGCATTTGGGAAATTTCTCTTTTGAAGTCCGGCAAGTACACCGGCAAAGTTTTCACGAATCTGATTAACTAAAAGCATTTTAACTTGGTTGAAATTGAAGCCTCAAAGATAACCATGTTAGCGAACAATGATGTCTTTACTCACACTTGAAAATGGTCCGTCAAGCTCTTTTCCATCAGAGCGGAGTAATTTCACTTTCACTTGGTAGTCACCTGGAGGTAGATTTTCGATTCTGACAGGAGCCATGTGGTCAATTTCATAAGCCAAATCATTTACTTCAATTGCAACTTTCAATCCGTCCAACTTCATATCACCTCCTACAACCAAAAAATCAATAATTACTTCTTTTCCAGGCTCATACTCCTGTTCTGAGCGAGGAAAATTCAAAGCTAAATAAGGCTCAGCAGAATACGGGAAAGGTCTGGAATTCCCAACTTGGAAATCCCTGTCCACGTAATTCCCAAAATTCTTCAATGCTAAACCTTCTTCATCTACCAAATAAGCCACCACTCTATAGCTTCCTTCTTTTAAGTCGCGCTGGAAGATTGGAGAATAAAAACCAGCAGGATCTCCTCCATTTAAGATATTGAAAAGCTTAAAGTCCTTAGTTTCATTTAAATCAAAGGGGAAGTTTTTGACATTAAATTCGAATGGCACTTTTCCGGGCTTAAAAATCTGATTTCCTAAAGGGGTGTATAATTCAAGAATAGCGTCGGGAAATGCTGCTTGATCCTCATATTGGAAAAATTTCACCTGTGGAGCGGAAGGCTCCAATGGATCTTGGCCTGTTGGAAGATCTACTATTTCCTCATTAACTCTTTCTTTCTCAGAAGAACAAGCCGAGAAAACACAAATCAAAAGGAGTAAAGTCAGTATTTTATTCATACAGCATGTAAATTGAGATTAAAGATATTTATTTTTAAAGATAAATTAGACCTAGAACTATAATACATCCACACATGGAAATCCTATTTGATGAGATCCCAAGCTTAGATTTAGCTGATTTTACAGCTGGCACTCCTGCCCAAAAGGCAGCATTTGTACAGAAGCTCGGAGAAGCTTACCAAAACATTGGCTTCGTAGCTATCAAAAACCATGGCTTATCGCAAGATCTCCAAGATAGACTCTACGGATCTATAATGGACTTCTTCAAACTTCCAGATGCGGTCAAGTCCAACTACGAGAAACCAGAAATCGGTTTTCAACGCGGCTATACTGGAAAGGGAAAAGAACATGCCAAAGGCAGAAATACAGGAGATTTAAAGGAATTTTATCATGTAGGGCAAGAGCTCAGCCGAATTCCAGATTCTGATCCAATCAAATCTGAATACCCTGCTAACATATGGCCTACCGAGCTTCCTGAATTTCAAAATGACGCCAATGAGGCCTTTCGCACGCTAGAAAGTGCTGGCAAGGCCATGCTACAAGCGATTGCTCTTTCATTGGATTTGGATGAAAATTACTTCGAGGATAAAGTCGCTTACGGAAATTCTATATTAAGACAAATCCATTATTTCCCCATCGAAAACCCTGATGAAGTGCCTGCGGATGCTGTGCGAGCGGCCGAACACGGCGATATCAACCTGATCACCTTGCTAATGGGAGCAAGTGCAGATGGACTTCAAGTACTTAGAAAAGACGGAAAGTGGATCCCAATCACTGCCCTTCCAGACCAATTGGTTGTGAATGTGGGGGATATGCTGGAGCGGTTGACTAATAAAAAATTGAAATCTACCATACACCGAGTAGTAAATCCTCCGCGAGAAAAGATGAACACGAGCAGATACTCTATTCCATTCTTTATGCATCCTCGGTCAGAAATGGATCTTACCTGCCTAGAAAGCTGTGTCGATGCCGTCCATCCTAAACAATTTGAAGATTCTACAGCTGGCGAATTCTTAGAAGAGCGTCTTCGCGAACTTGGGCTAAGAAAGTAAGGATGTCGGTTAAGAAGGTCCGATATTATTTATTTTTGAAAGACATTCTTATGCTCTCTCTGACTGCCTTCGGTGGCCCGCAAGCATTTCTTGCTATGCTTCTGGAGCGAATGGTGAAGAGAAGAGCCTATATTTTGGAGGATGAGCTATGGGAGCTGAATGCACTTTGTAATATGCTGCCCGGCCCATCTTCCACCCAACTTGTGTGTGCGATTGCCTTTCGAGTAGGAGGACCAAATCTAGCCTATCTAGCGCTCTTAGTTTGGATCTTGCCAGCCACACTACTCATGATTTTTGCAGCAATGCTCATCTATTTCTTACAGGAAAATACTCCTGGAGCATTGGATTTTGCACGATTCATTCAGCCAATGGCGATTGGCTTTATCATTTTTGCTGCGCAAAAAATAATCGGAAAAACGATCAAAACTACCGAAGCGATGGTATTGGTACTGATTTCTGCCTTCGTTTCATTCTTCTATAGCTCTCCCTATATCTTCCCCGTTCTTTTACTTATAGGTGGGCTCAGTACATCTATCAAGTACAAGCAACAGCCTAAATTAGAAAAAGACGAACCACTGAAAATAGAATGGGCAAATTTCTATCTATGGGCTGGAGTATTGGTTGTAGCAGCGGGATTAGGTGCCATTACCAAGTATCAACCACTTATCTTATTTGAGAACTTCTATAGAAACGGAAGCCTAATCTTTGGAGGAGGTCAGGTGCTAGTTCCTTATCTATATACTGAGTTTGTCGATTTCAAACACTTCCTAAGCTCAGAGGAATTCCTTACAGGCTATGCAATTTCTCAAGGAATTCCTGGTCCTACCTTTAGTATTTCATCCTATGTGGGCGCACTTTCTATGAAAGAATTTGGAACGGCAGGATTTTTCATGGGTGGTTTTATTGCCGCAGCTGGGATTTTCCTACCAGGGATTTTTCTCATTTTCTTTGTAATCCGGTTTTGGGATCAATTGAAAAAATATCGCCCAGTACGAGCTGCACTAGAAGGAATTAACGCCGTTTCTTGTGGGATGCTAATCGCTGCTGCCTACTTGCTTTTTGAACCCCTTGAAGCAAACGGCTTGAACATCCTGTTTATTCTAGGCACTTATGTATTGCTTCAATTTACAAAAATCTCATCCCCGGTAATCATTGCTGGAGGTGTCGTACTTGGCATTATTTACAATAATTTTTTCCTTTAAAAAGGGAGAATATCCTGTTTATTTCGACCGAAAGGAACAAGAATAGGTAGGCCCACGTTTCATAATTTAAATTCATTCCCTATCTTTCTTCTATGCACGCCTACGAATACATCAACAATCTGATCCCACCTTTGAAGCTTTCTGATAAAACGGGAATGGCTTTGGCATGGATGGAGGAAATCAGAACTGACGTATTACCTGTAATTAACAAAGGGATTTTTCTAGGTTTGATAAAGGAGGAAACAATTTTTGAAGTCAACAATCCCGAGACACTAATTGCTGAAATTGAACCTGCAAATCCAAGCTGCTGGGTTTATTCTGACAAGCATATTTACGACGTGTTAAGAGTAAGTTCTGAGCAAAATTCTAGTATCGTAGCAGTATTGGACAGAGAATCAAACTACCTGGGAGTAGTGACCATGGAGGATTCAATAGCTGCATTTGCAGATAGCCTTTCCATAAAATCCCAAGGAAGCGTCCTTATCTTATCTATGAGCATGACTGATTATAGCTTGGCGGAAATCTCCAGAATCATAGAAACAGAAAACACCAAAGTGTTGAGTTCATTTATTACGGATGATCCATTAGACGATAATAAGATCAAACTCACTTTAAAACTCGATCAGCCCGAACTTCGACACGTCAAAGCAACGCTTGAGCGATTTGGCTATAAAATTATAGACCATTATCAGGAAGAAAGTGGCGTGAGTAGCGAAGAGGACAGAATCGGTAACTTGCTAAGATTTTTAGATATTTAGGACATGAAAGTCGCCCTTCATGGCTTAGCGTTGAAAGCAGAATTGTTTTCAGACGTACAGTCACTTTTCAACGAGCTTACAAAGCAGCAGTTCGAAATTTTCGCCACCGAACAATTTGATCGGCAATTACGAATGCATGGCCATAAAGCATTGAATTATTGGGTTCTCGAAAGTCGGGAAGATATGGCTGCTATGGATTTTGTGATTTCCATAGGAGGAGATGGTACCCTGCTCGATGCTGTATGCCAAGTAGGTGAGCTAGAAGTTCCAATTCTAGGACTTAATACGGGCAGATTAGGTTTCCTGGCCACAGTTGCGACAGAAAAAATAGCCGATGCGATAGCTGACTTGGCCAATAACAACTACCAACTAGAAACCAGGTCTTTAATATCTCTGCAAAGTCATCGAAAGCTATTTAATGGATTGAATTTCGGTTTGAATGAATTCACCATACATAAACGGGATACCTCTTCGATGATTACAGTTCACACATACATTGACGGAAAATATTTGAACAGCTATTGGGCTGACGGATTAATTGTATCCACTCCTACAGGTTCTACGGGTTACTCACTTAGCTGTGGAGGCCCATTAATCTCACCAGAAGCTAAAAACCTAGTAATCACACCCGTTAGCCCGCATAATTTAAATGTGAGGCCTATTATAGTTTCGGACGAAAGTGAGATCAGTTTTGAAATAGAGGGAAGGGCAGAGAAATTCTTAATATCTTTGGACTCACGATCTACGTCAATTTCCTCAGAAGTGAAGTTGAGTGTGAAGAAAGAGAGCTTTTCAGCAAAATTGGTAAAGTTGCCTCATTATCATTTCTTTGATACTCTTAGACAAAAGCTGAATTGGGGTTTTGACATGAGAAACTGAATTAAAGTTTAATGAATTTGGCCAATTTGAGCTTAACAATTATTAACCCGCTAAATACTCAAATGCGTTTTTTAAACGTTAGGTACTTCATATCTTGCATCGTCTTGAAAAAGGTCAATTTTCAGATTTCCAACTACTTACTTGTATTCTCGCTGCTTTTCTTCGGGCTTAACGGAGAAATCAGCGCACAGAAATACGATATAGGAGGAGGCGTAGGAGTCGCTGCTTATTCAGGTGACATCATCAGGAAAATTGATCCGGGCCAATTAGGGTCCCAAGTCACGTTGTTTGGCAGGAGAAATTTTGACAATGTGTGGTCGCTTAGAGCGGGGGGAAATGCTGCGTTCCTATATGGAGCAGATAGTATTAAGCCTATAGATCAATTAGCATACCTTAGGGACGGCAGGTTTAGAGCTGGAGTGTTGGAGTTTTCGGCGGTAATGGAATTTAACTTCCTCGATTATCTGTCGCTAAGCTCTGAGTTTCGCTTCTCACCATATGCTTTCTTTGGTGTTGGCTATACATTTGTTTTCGCAAAAGGGAATACTTTCCAATATAATGTATCCTCAAGATATAATTTGGGAACAGTAGTCATTCCTTTTGGAGGAGGAGTCAAGTACCAGATTGATGAACGATGGACATTAGCAGCAGAATTAGGCTTTCGGCCTACCTTTACAGACTACTTAGACAAAATAGATAGTAAAGAACCAACCATTCCCAGGTTTCCTGATCCTGATAACCCAGATCAACCCTATGGAATTAACTTTGGTAATGCTTACGACAAGGATTGGTACTATTTCTTAGGCGTAACAATCAGCTATACTATCACGACTACCAAATGCTACGCATATTAATAAATCGAGCCCTAGGGCTAATATTTGGAAAAGAAATGGCATTTTTGTACCTCCAAAAAAGTAAGGAACCGGAGACGGCTGGAATGAAGGAAGTATCTGACAGTAATAACATCCCAAAGCATATCGCGATTATCATGGACGGCAATGGACGCTGGGCCACGAAAAAAGGTGCTATGCGTATATTTGGTCATAAAAACGCTACTAAAGCAGTTAGGGAAGCTATAGAAGGAGCTGACAGTCTAGGAGTTAAATACCTGACTTTATTCTCTTTCTCAACGGAGAATTGGTCAAGACCAAAAGCTGAAGTCGATGGATTGATGGAGCTTCTTGTGAAGACTATGTCTGACGAGATTCCGATGCTGATGAATGGCAATTTCAAATTAGAAAGTATTGGGAACGTAGAAAGCCTCCCCAAATCAGCTTACAATACGCTGATGAGGGTAAAGGAAATTACCTCTAAAAATACTGGACTCAAAGTGATCCTGGCGTTAAGCTATAGCGGTCACTGGGAGCTCACCCATGCAGCGAAACACATTGCTCAAAAAGTCTCAGAAGGAAAATTGAATGTGGCCGACATTACAGAAAAAGTAATGGCTGACCATTTGGAAACCGTCAACTATCCTGATCCTGAATTAATGATCAGAACGAGTGGCGAGTACCGAATAAGCAATTTTCTACTTTGGCAATTGGCTTACACAGAGATGTATTTTACACCTGTGCTATGGCCGGATTTTAGAAGAGAGCACCTCTTTGCTGCAGTATCCGATTACCAATCACGGGAAAGGAGATTCGGCAAAACGGGTGAGCAAGTTAAATCTTAAGTAATTAATGAAAAAAAGTTTACTGATTCTGTTTTGTCTAGTTTGGGCAAGTTCAGCAATGGCGCAAATACGTTTGGGCCAAAGTCGCTATGCCTCAAGCAAGCCAATCGATATTTTGGAGCTGAATTACGCTAAGCCCCAAACCTATAGAATCGCAGAAATAAAAGCTGTGGGTCTCACCACCTTAGATGAAATCGCCATACTTTCCCTTTCCGGATTGAAAGTAGATGATAGAATCGAGGTGCCAGGAGATGCTATATCCAATGCGTTGAAAAAGCTTTGGGGCCAAGGAATCATCGGAGATGTCAAAATCTTGGTGACCAAAATTGAAGGCGAAGATATTTCTCTTCTTCTGGATCTTACAGAAAGACCTAGATTCTCACGTGTAGAGTTCAGGGGGATGAACAAAACTCAGGAAAGTGAACTAAAAGACAAAGTAAATATCAGAGGCCGAGTAGTGCGAGATGATGTTCTCAATAATGCCAAAAGAAATATCGAGAAATACTATTTAGACAAAGGCTTCATGAATGCTGATGTGAAAATCAAGCAGGAAAGAGATACTACACTTCCTAATTCTGTGAAATTGATTTTCGATGTGGAGCAAAATTCCAAGGTTAAAATCAATGCAATCGAATTCTACGGCAACGAAGAACTGGATGACACCAAGCTTAAGAAGAAGCTTAAAAAGACCAAAGAATATGCTCGGGTAAGTGTTTTTAAAGATGGCTTCTCACGACTGACTAACGCTAGTGGTGAAGATATTAAAAACACAATTCTTTATACAGACTCTGCTTCTAATCAGGATGTAAAAGATTACATCAACAAGAACTTCAAATTGAATTTCTTCAATGGCTCAAAATACATCCCTAAAGAATACAGGAATGATAAAGATAACGTCATCAATTTCTATCAAAGCAGGGGATATCGCGATGCTAAAATCGTAGCTGACTCAGTATATAACTTTGGTAAAGATGAAATCAACATTGATATCGCTCTGGAAGAAGGCAAAAAGTACTACTACAGAAATATCACTTTTAACGGAAACTTTATCCATCCAGACCCGGTATTACAAGCTAAACTTGGAATTCAAAAAGGTGATGTCTATAACAAAGAACAGCTTGACAAAAGGCTGAATTACGATCCGACAAAAGGTGACGATGTCAGTTCTTTGTATCAAAATGATGGATACTTATTCTTCTCTATTGATCCAGTGGAAGTGAATGTAGCTGGAGATTCAATAGATCTTGAGATGAGAATCTTTGAAGGACCACAAGTCACAGTGAACTCAGTAAACATCAAGGGTAATGAACGTACTTCTGATCACGTAGTCATGCGTGAAATCAGAATTCTCCCAGGACAAAAATTCAACAGAGAACTTCTGGTTCGTACGATCCGTGAACTTTCTACTTTAGGGTATTTTGACCCGGAAAAAATCAATCCAGATCTAAGACCAAATTTCGAAGCAGCAACTGTAGATATTACGTTTGAGCTAGAAGAAAGACCAAATGACCAGATCGAATTGTCCGGCGGTTGGGGTGGATTCTACGGATTCGTAGGTACTGTAGGACTTTCCTTTAACAACTTCTCGATTAAAAACATCAAGGATTTCTCCAAGTGGGATCCCCTTCCTGTAGGAGATGGGCAAAAGCTATCGCTTAGAGTTCAAGCCAATGGCCGTTCATTTCAGAACTACTCAGTATCCTTAACTGAACCATGGTTTGGTGGCAAAAAGCCGAATGCTTTGAGCTTCTCATTCAACCACTCTGTACAGCGACAAGTGGACTTCTACAATCAAGCGAGCTTTGGCGACGAGCTAGGTTTCTTCAAAATCACCGGTGTAACCTTAGGATTAGCCAAGCGTGTGACCTGGCCTGATGATAACTTTAGTATAAGTAATTCCTTACAGTTCCAGGTTTATGAGTTTGACCAATTTGGTACTTCATTTGGATTGAGCTACCCTACCGGTACTTCAAATAGTATTACCTGGAATACCACCATTGCGAGATACAACCTTGACAATCCAACTTATCCAAGATTTGGCTCTAATATAATCTTATCAACTGCTTTCACTCCACCTTATTCTTCTTTGAATAAGAATATAAATGATGAGTCAACTGATCAGGAAAAATATAAGTGGCTTGAATATCACAAGTGGATGTTTGATGCATCTGTTTACACACCATTGTTTGGCTCTACAAAATTAGTAGCAAGCGCAAGGGCACACATGGGCTTCTTAGGGTCTTATAGCCAAAAAATCGGTATAATTCCTTTGGAACGATTTGTAATGGGTGGTGACGGGATGTCTATGAACAACTTCGCCTTGGGGCAGGAGATCATCGGTTTGCGAGGCTATGAAAACCAGTCTATCACACCGGGTAAACTGACCAGAGGTACGGCCAATCCAGAACCATATGGAGGTGTTGTTTACAATAAGTACGTTATGGAAGTGAGATACTTGGTATCTCCAAACCCATCGGCAACCATCTTTTTACTTGGTTTTGCTGAAGCGGGAAACAACTGGGGATCTTACAAAGATTTCAATCCTTATGATTTGAAGAAATCAGCTGGGATGGGAGCTAGAATCTTTATGCCAGCATTTGGTCTATTAGGCATTGACTGGGGCTATGGATTCGATAGAGTTCCTGGGGAGCTTAAACGAAGCGGGTCACAATTCCACTTTACTATAGGACAGCAAATTCGATAAGCATGGAATTAAAGTTGGGAATAGTTAATTTATGCAAAATTTGGCATTCTAAGAATGCTAAAAAATCAAGCTAATGTTAACTTCCCAAACTCATGAATAAATCATTGAAAATTGTATTTTTGCTGCTCTTTGTGCTTCAAGCAGCACCTTTGGCAGCTCAGAAGATAGGTTACATTGATTCGGAATATATTCTAAATAAACATCCAGACTATAAAGTAATCCAACAAGAGCTGGAAAACATCAGCACGGAATGGAAGAAAGAGGCACAAAATTTGGATAAAGAGATCAAAGAACTCACCATGCAGCTAAAGGCAGAGGAAGTTCTTCTCACAGAGGAAATGTATCAGCAACGGCTGGAACAAATAAAATTGAAACAACAAGAATCCCAAGAATTCAATAGTAGAATATTCGGAATAGACGGTCAGTACTTCCAAAAACAAGCAGAACTGATGCAACCGCTACAATCGAAAATATATGATGCTATTGAGCGAATGACAAGAAGAAATAACCTGGCTATGTTATTTGATAAAGCCGCCGAACCCTCGGCAATTATCTATACAGATCCCAGACATGATTATTCTGAATTCGTCTTGGAGGAATTGGGAATAGAAGATAATAAATAAATAGAACACAGAAATGATGAAAGTAAAAGTTATCCTTTCCGCAGTAGCCTTGCTTTGCGTAGGATTTGCAGCTCAGGCTCAAGAAGTAAAAATTGGTTACACCAATGTGGAATTTATCATGGATTTGATGCCAGAGATGGAGCAAATAGCTGCTGATATCAAAGACTATGAGACACAACTTCAGACTACCATGCAATTAAAAGCTGAAGATTTTCAGCGTCAAGTACAAACTTACCAACAAGCTGCTCAGACAATGACTGAGGAAGCTAGAGCCGCTAAGGAAAAAGAATTGACAGACCTTCAAGGTACTTTACAAAAAATGGAATCTGATACCCAAATCAGCTACCAAAGAAAACTAGGTGAACTTCTTTCACCTGTTCAGACTAAAGTAATCAATGCGATCAATTCTGTAGCAGCCGAAAATAATTACACGCATATCTTTGCTGAGTCAGCTGGACAAGCCCCTATCCTTCTTTACACTAAAGAAGAAGATAAGTTCACTGAGCTAGTATTGACTAAATTGGGTATTGAAATGCCAGCTGCTCCAGCAGCCAATTAATTAACCACTAGTAACTAGAAGCCGCTAACTCGATCTCGAATTAGCGGCTTCTTTGTTTTCCAGCTATGCCAAAAAAGAATCCCAAAGATATCATTAGTAGGAGTCAAGATGCAGTCCTAGTAGATTTCTATGCAGACTGGTGCGGACCCTGCCAGACAATGGATCCTATCATTCACGAAGTATTAACAGAATTGGGAGGAAAAATTAAGTTGCTGAAAATCAATATTGATAAAAGCCCACAATTGGCTCAACAGTTCGCAGTGCGCTCCATCCCTAATTACATACTTTTCAAAAAAGGGAAAATCCTATGGAGAAAGGGAGGACTGATTACTAAAAGGGATTTGAAGCAAGCATTGAAAGGTTTTACATAAAAAAAGCTCCCGATTTGGGAGCTTTTTTCGCTTATATGAAGAACTTTAATCGAATCACTTCTTGCTCAGAAAGGAATCGATAATGTCCTCGTTTCAAATCTTTTTTATCCAAGCCTGCATAGACTACTCGATCCAGCGCAGTAACTTCATAGCCCAAGTGGGCAAAGATCCTACGGACAATTCTATTTCTACCAACGTGGATCTCCAAACCTAGAATCGTACGATCCAAGGATAAAACTTGCATATCATCTACCTCTACTTTGCCATCTTCAAGTGTTAAACCTTCGATAATTGCCTCTTCGTCTTTCTTAGTAAGTGGCTTATCCAAAGTCACCTGATAAATCTTTTTGATCTCATTGGAAGGATGGGAAAGCTTAGCCGCTAATTCGCCATCATTAGTGAATAACAAAAGCCCAGTCGTATTTCTATCCAATCTACCAACAGGAAAAATACGCTCTTCACAGGCATTTCCTACTAGGTTCATTACTGTCTTCCGATCCATAGGATCATCCGTCGTAGTGATAAAATCCTTTGGCTTATTCAGCAACACATAAGTAGGCTTCTCAGGATTGATCTTTCTTCCTTGATAAACTACACGGTCAGTTTTCTTCACTTTACGACCTAGCTCAGTACATACCTCACCGTTCAGTGTAACGAGACCTTGACTAATCAAAGAATCTGCTTCTCTCCTACTGCAAATACCAGAATTAGCGATGTATTTATTTAGGCGAATAAGGTTGTCCTCATTCTCCAACTTCTTCTTTTTCTGAGGAAGAGAGTCAAAGTTGTAATCCGGACGCTCTACGTTGGTATCCTGATCTACAAAACGCTTCTTACCGAAACCCTTGTTCTCTTTCTTATCAGACTTGTAGGTCGGTCTTCCAGCTGCAAAAACTGGCTTTTGGTCCTTTCCCCGACCTTTGTAGATAAGTCCTTCTGGTTTTTCAGAAGATTGCGTCTTACCTCCTTTAGAATCTCTATTGTATGGCTTTGGCCGATCGGCTTCTTCTTTTTTGGCGAAAAATTGCTTCTTGCCAGCACCAAAATCTTTCTTTTCAGTAAAGTCAGCACCTTGGTCTTTCTTAGGTCCAAAATTCGATTTAGAACCAAATTTTTTCTCGCCTAAGGTTTTAAACCCTGATTTTTTATTTGTTCTTGGCTTTTTATTGAAATCAGAAAAGTCATCTTCACTAGTGCTGAAGGGCTTCTTTGCTGAGCCAGACTTAGAAAATCCAGAATCTTTGGATTTATTGAATCCTTGTGATTTCCCTTTGTATCCACCTCTTTGGCCAGAATTGGAAGAGCTGGAATCTTTTTTTCCTTCGCCGAAAAACGGCTTTTTCGAATTGTTATCTCTCATAGATTTGCAGCATCACTGCTGGATTGATTGTGTGTGATTAAGCGATTGGTTTTCAATCCCTTAATCGGGCTGCAAAGATACAGCCTCTTTTGAGATATCTAATCATTGCATTCAAAAATATTCCTAATTCATAAACCTTCCAGGTTTCTATAAAAGACTAAGGAATCCATAATTCATCACTACTCCATCATGTAAACCTGGAAGGTTTTCTGAAATCTAGTTCAGATGCTTATAAAAATACTCAGTCGCTTTTCTCACTGACCCTTCACTAAGCAATAGTTTGTGAGCTGTTTCCTCTTCTAATCCTGTAGCTTCCATGATCATTTTGGTTCCACGCTGTACCAGTTTAGCATTGGAAAGCTGCATATCCACCATTTTATTTCCTTTCACTTTCCCTAGCTTAATCATCACAGTAGTGGAAATCATATTGAGAATCAACTTCTGCGCGGTGCCTGATTTCATTCGTGTGCTCCCTGTGATAAATTCTGGACCCACCACTGCTTCTATGGGGTGCTCTACTTCTTTTGAAAGCGGTGAATCCGGATTACAGGTAATACTCCCTGTCAAAAGACCTTTCTCCCGTGCTATTTTTACCCCACCAATTACATAAGGAGTTGTACCAGACGCAGCTATTCCGATCACCGTATCATTTTCGTTAAAGCCGTATTCCAGAATATCATTCCAAGCCTGATCCGCATCATCTTCCGCATTTTCCACAGCTTTCCTGATTGCTTTATCTCCTCCCGCAATAAGTCCTAATACCATATCGAATGGCACACCATAGGTTGGCGGACACTCTGATGCATCCAAAACACCCAGCCTACCACTGGTCCCAGCCCCTATATAAATCAATCTTCCGCCTTTCTCCATCCTAGGCACAATCTGCTCAATCAATCCATTAATATTCGGAATAACTTTCTCAACAGCAAGGGCTACTTTTTTATCTTCTCGGTTAATATTTTGAAGAATAGAAATGACATCCATCTGTTCAAGATTGTCATATAGAGAAGTACTTTCAGTTACCTTCATGTGTATATAATTTGACTTTTAAGGCCACATGGAATCTTCGCATGAATTAATCACCACAATGTGTGAGGCTTGTGTCATGCTCGATTTCATAAGTTCTCTTGGTGGTAAAGTGTCAAGCCAGCTATGGGGCTTTCAATGATTAAATTTACATTTATCTGCACATCTGAGGCAGCTTTACGAAGGATATCACTGTTATAATAGGCTATAGAACCCACGAAATTCACTGGCTTTTCCCTGTAATCCTTATACTTCATCACATGTTGTTTGAAGAAATCCTGAAAGGAATTGTAATAGAGCATATAGCAATAGGGATTGGATTTATGCTCAGTGATAAACCTGCAAAAGCTGGCCATGTATCGATTAGGAAATGGCTTTTGATAAACGTGTTCCTGAATCACAGTATTTGTAAGATGAAAGTTTTCTACCAGCTCTTTTTTGATTTCAGTTGGCATTTCATCATTGATAAAATCCTTTAGAAGTTTTCTTCCTACATAGCCTCCTCCTCCTTCATCACCGAAGATGTAGCCTGGTGCTGGACGAGAGGCAACTATTTGAACACCATCGTAGTCACAGCTGTTTGAACCAGTACCCAAAATACAAGCTATCCCAGCCAGGTGACCACATGTGGACCTAGCAGCTGCAGCAAGATCATGATCAATACTAATTTTAGCAGTTGGAAAAACTGTCTTTAGTGCTGATGAAACTTCATTCTTCCTATCAGGACTCGAGCAGCCAGCTCCATAGAAATAAATTTCCTTTATTTCAGATTCCAGATTAACCAGAAAGTCATCTTTCATTTGAATACCTATCTCTTCGGAGGTTTGATAATAGGGGTTAAAACCTATTCCTCGATGCTGACTAATTTTATGGTCAGAATGAATAACTCTCCAGTCCGTCTTGCTGGATCCACTATCTGCGATTAAAATCATTTATGCTAATTGCCCAATGGCTTCAAATTTCTCAAATACTTTTTCTGTATGGGGTGCATCTGGCAATTCCTCAGTCAAATCCTGCCCTGCCCAATGCTCGTAATGCATGCCTTTCTTCCAAAGTCTAGAACTACTCACATCATAAATCACACCTTGATAAGCAACCCAAATTTCAGGTTTATCCTGCCCATTTCGAAGCGCTAATTGTTGCTTAGTGTAGGTCTTCATCAAAGCAACTTGATTTGAGCATTGATCCAACGCTCAGGTATTTCTCCCTTTTGAGCCATCTGATAGTCCGCATAGCTACAAGGAACTGTACTCACTCGGTCAAATTTCTCTGTTTCATTATGTGGAATCTCCATCCACCATTTACCGCTTCGCTTACTTTTGTAGAAAACCAAGGTATTCGGTTTGGTATCAAGAGAAACGGTATATTTTGTATAATCACTGCTTTTAAAAGAAAGGCTATCCTTGCGCGAGTAAAACCCTTCTAAGAAATACCAAATCATAACAGAAACCACCTTGGCTGTCTTATTTGCAGCATCATCATAATATGGTTCGTAACCATATATTCCGATGGAACTTAGCTTTTCATTTGTCCCCGCAAACCAGCAAATCTGACACGCTTCTTCGGCTGTCAATCCAAATGGCTCAGCATTTACCGCTCCTGGAGCATCTGCAGACTGAATAGCACACAAATCAAAACTCAGCAAATCTGCATTTCGAATCAAAGGCTCAACTTCTTTGAACTCACTTCTTAATTCTCCCAAGCGCACGTGCTCGAAATACAACTTTTCCACCACATTGATCAGCGATGGATCTACTAGAAAGCTTTGGTAAGCAAGATGGGCAGATGAAAAAAGAAAATTAGGCTGGTGAAGAATGATCTCCTGTGTATGTTGATCCGCAAGTGGACCATCTTCTTCCATGTCTAGTTTGGCATCTACAGTTAACAGACTGACCAGCTTTTTCATTTTTTGGTAGGACAAATACTGCCCGTAGTCCAGATCGTGCGAACCTCCAAAGTAAATTGGCAGAATCTGATGTTTCATCAAGTAATCTCCTACCTCCTGCATTCGTTGATACGTGTCACTCAATTTCTCTCCTGAAATCAAATCTCCTAAATCAGCTACTCTATATGCCCCAAAGCCTTTTTTCAGCTCATAAAGTTTCTCACGAATCTCACTACTACCTCTATCCGCACTTTCCACTTTGCCCAAACCTCGATTTTCTTTGATTCCGACTAAAGCTATTTGTACACCTTTGAGATCAGGAAATTCCTCTCCGAAAAAATGGATTTGCTTAAAGAATGAATTGTTTTGATACTTCTTCTGCCAAAGGTATTCGGCTACTGGGTCAAAATAAGATTGGATATTCATAAAGGGGTGATAGTCTAAGGTAAAAATAATCAAAAATGGTTCTTAAATAAAAAATCCCGCCGAAGCGGGATCTTTTGTTTTTTGATTAACCTCCGAAGTCGTCAAATCGGATGTTCTCCTGAGGAATTCCCAGATCATCTAGCAATTTCAACACTGCTGAGTTCATCAAAGGAGGGCCACATAGGTAATATTCTACCTCATCTGGCTCAGGGTGATTCTTCAGGTAATTATCATATAATACTTGGTGAATGAAACCAACGTAACCGTCGCCTTCATCTTCCGGAGTTTTCTTGATTTTCCAATTGTCTTCCGGAAGTGGCTCCGATAGACCAATGTTGAATTGGAAGTTAGGGAAGTCTTTCTCGATGTCTCTGAATTGAGGTACATAGAAAAGCTCTTTTTTAGATCTACCACCGTACCAGTAAGAAACTTTTCTGCTGGTCTTTTCAGTATGGAAAAGGTGGAAAATCTGTGCTCTCAATGGAGCCATACCTGCACCACCACCGATGTAAACCATCTCACGTTGGGTAGGATTAATATGGAATTCACCGTAAGGTCCAGAGATAGTTACTTTATCACCAGGAACTCTAGAGAATACATAAGAAGAACAAACACCAGGATTCACATCCATCCATTTGTTATTCGCTCTATCCCAAGGTGGAGTAGCTATACGAATGGTAAGCATCACGATGTTACCTTCAGCTGGGTGATTCGCCATAGAGTAAGCTCTGAATAACTCCTCATCATTCTTCATGGTCAAATCCCAAAGGCCGAACTTATCCCAATCGCTTTGGTAAACGTCTGCTGGGTGACCTAGATCAGGATGCGGAGTGATATCCATTCCTTTGAAGTTCACTGTGATTACAGGAACGTCAATCTGAATGTATCCACCAGCTTCAAACTCAAGAGTTTCTCCTTCAGGGAGTTTCACTTTGAATTCTTTGATGAAGGTAGAAACGTTGTAGTTAGAGATAACCTCACACTCCCACTTCTTAATACCAAAGATCTCCTCAGGAACGCGGATCTTCATGTCATTTTTCACTTTCACCTGACACGCGAGGCGGACGTTACTTTGCTGCTCAGCTCTGCTCAAGTGACCGACTTCGGTAGGAAGAACTTCTCCACCACCTTCTTCGACCACGCATTTACACATAGCGCAAGTTCCGCCACCACCGCAAGCGGATGGAAGGAAGATTTTTTGTCCTCCAAGAGTAGAAAGCAGGGTTGTACCAGCTGCAGTCACGATTGGAGAACTAGTGTCACCATTAATTACAATGTTGACATCCCCTGAGTTGACCAGTTTTGACTGGGCAAAAAGGAGAATAAATACCAGTAGCAATATGATTACTGTAAAAGCTACAATGGATGTGATAATTACTGAACCCATGAAATTTTGGTTTAATTTTTCTTATGGATTGGCCCAATACGGGAGCACAAATATATTTATTAATCACTAAAAGAGACCAAATCGCAGTTCAAATTTGGCCGGAATAATGAAATCCTTTTAATAGTAACTCTTTTAGTTATTTAAAAGGTTTAGCAAGGTGGTCAATCGGCCTTTCAACTGGCGACGATCAACAATGAAATCCAAGAATCCATGCTCCAAAACGAACTCAGAACTTTGGAAACCTTTCGGCAAATCCTTACCAATTGTCTCACGAATTACTCTAGGGCCGGCAAAACCAATTAATGCCTCTGGCTCAGCGATGTTGAAATCGCCCAGCATTGCATAAGAAGCAGTGACTCCACCAGTGGTAGGATCCGTAAGCATAGAAATGTAAGGAATCCCTGCTTGATCTAACAACGCAAGCTTGGCAGATGTTTTCGCCATTTGCATTAAAGAGAAGCCAGCTTCCATCATTCGTGCTCCACCCGACTTGGAAATCATCAAGAATGGGATTTTATTCTTTAGGGAGTGATCAATAGCACGGGCAATTTTCTCACCTACTACAGACCCCATGGATCCTCCGATGAAATTAAAGTCCATACAAGCAATAACGATGTCCAATCCATTCATTTTACCCACAGCGGATCTCACAGCGTCGTTCAACTCTGTTTTCTTGATCGTAGCTTCTATTCGGGAAACGTAGGGTTTGGTATCTGTGAATTTCAAAGGATCACCTGAGGTCATATTAGCATCAAGTTCCTTGAATTTATTGTTGTCAAAAAGAATTTCGAAATATTCCTTCGAACCAATTTTCACATGAAAATCATCATCTGGGCATACATAAGCGTTGTTCTTGAGCTCTCGGGTATGAATGATATTTCCGTTGGGGGTCTTAAACCAAAGGCCATCAGGTGCATCTTTCTTCTCAGCTGTAGATGTTTTGATGCCTTTGTCAGTTCTTTTAAACCAAGCCATATTGAGTTTTTAGGTTGTTTTTGACGAGTCAAAGGTTACAAATTTAGTCGTTAAATCCCGTAAATAAAACCTCCTTGAAAATTGCTTAGGATTTCCGCTTTTTAAAGGAAAACGAAGCCCTATTGAAAATCGCTTTTTCAATGATTAATATTTACCTTATTTTGAATTCAAATACTAATGAGTAAGTTTTTCATTGAAGAACATACATTTACCCAAATAATGACACATGAACCTTGCCGTTCTTCTCCTCAGTTCCGCAGTGATATTATTTATAGCCTACAAGGTTTATGGAAGGTATGTGTACCGGAAATTCGGTTTAAATGATAAAAATCCAGCGCCTTCCCACACCCATCGAGATGGCGTAGACTATGAGCCAAGCAAGCCAATTGTGGTTTTAGGACATCATTTTGCTTCGATTGCTGGAGCCGGACCAATCGTAGGACCGATCATCGCAGTGACCTTTGGATGGATTCCTGCGGTCATTTGGATCTTAGTTGGAGGAATATTTTTCGGCGCTGTGCATGATTTGGGAAGTATGGCTACCTCGCTGAAAACAGAAGGAAAATCAATCGGAGTAATCATCCGAAATCAAATTGGGATGAAAGGAAAACAGCTATTCGTTATCTTCAGTTTTTCAACTCTAATCCTAGTAATCGGTGTTTTCGCAGATATTATCGCCAAGACCTTCGTCACCAATCCTGGCGTAGCTTCAGCTTCCATTCTCTTTATTTTATTGGCAGTTGGTTTCGGAATTGTGAATAAAATAATAGGAGATCGGAAAACCGCATTTATTATCATTACAGTTATAGGTGTGATCTTGATGTACTTCTTTGTGTACCTGGGGATGAAACTTCCTTTCGTGCTGGATTACAAGATCTGGGTTTTGGCGCTTTTGGCTTATGCATTTCTAGCTTCGGTGACTCCTGTCGGCATGCTTCTTCAGCCACGTGATTACCTCAATAGCTTTTTGCTCTATGGATTAATTATCGCCGCTGTTCTCGGTGTATTCATTGCCAATCCTGCTATCGAAATGAGTAATGAGATCCACGTTTCTGATGAAAATCTCGGTTATATTTTCCCAGTACTTTTTGTGACGATCGCCTGTGGAGCAATCAGTGGATTCCACTCTCTCGTGGCTTCAGGCACAACTTCCAAACAATTAAATAAGGAGTCTGATGCTAAATTAGTGGGATTCGGAGGCATGCTAATTGAATCTTTCTTGGCAATTATTTCCGTTGGAGCAGTTGTGATTTTGTCCAGATCAGAATATGCAGCAAGACTTACAGGCGAAGGTCCTGTCGCACTTTTCTCCACTGGACTAGGTGGAATGATCGCAACTTTGGGAATTTCAGAAGAGTTTGCGGTTGGTTTTGTCGCATTGACCGTATCAGCTTTCGCACTTACCACCTTAGATACTTGCACTCGATTGGCAAGATTTACTTTGCAGGAATACTTCGAAGATGTACCTCAGGCAGCAGGTCAGTTTTTGGCTAAAAATCGATACGTCTCTACGGGAATCGTTGTTATTTTCTCAATCCTCTTATTGTTGTCTGGTGAATTCACTACACTTTGGCCAATCTTCGGTTCAGCCAATCAACTCCTTGCAGCTCTTGCGCTATTGACTATAGCTGTCTGGCTCATTAAGAAAAAAATCAATGCGCTCTTTGTTACGATTCCCATGTTTTTCATGTTCACGGTAACCCTTTCTTCCTTAGGGCTTTTTGCCTGGAAAAATTTCCAAGACGAAGTGTATGTACTTTCTATCATCGCGGCACTTCTCTTCGTTTTGGCAATCTCCTTAATGGTTTTAGCTACCAAAAGCTTAAAAAAAGAAGTCAAAGAACCTGCAAAGGCTCTTTGACTTTCTGAATATTATAGTGAGTTAAAAACCTCTTTAACTTTCTTAGGAATTCTCACGGCTACAGTGAAATTGATCAGGTAATCTGCAAATGCCGCATCGCCATGAACCTCATTATCTGGAGTAGAGTTTTCAATATCTGTTACACTTTGGGTTCTATTTCGGAATAAAGCTATCGGCACATTCAGCGTACCGGTCACATTGCCTAGCATATAGCTCACTCCAGGCTCTACTGAAATAATATAGCCAGGTCTTCTAAAACCTTCACTGCCTCCAAAAGCATCATGGACAGGAATTCCTTCAATTCTTCCTCCCAGTGACGCTCCCAGACCATGAATTTTTTCAAAGGAATGGAAAACACCAGTCCTAAGTGCGAACTGATCTGGAACACTCATTATTGCTTCATTTGGTCGGCTTCGATTGGTAGGAGTTCCATTGGTTTCCTTAGGATTGAACATATAAAACCCATCGTAGTACCAGAAGTTAGTGCTCCCGATATTCCAAAGCCCCTGAAAATCCACAATCAAACCAGTGCCACCATCACCTAGTTGGATCGACTGATCCACAGTCATCTCGGTAGGTGTGCTTTCAGGACCTCTATAGAATGTACTTGTAGCTGCAAAATCTCCAGTTGGGAATTTGATTCCAAGGCCAATAGCAGTATTGCCCTTCTGAGCTTTTTCGCCAGAAAGCAACCAGTAACCCGCACCGATCCTCATATCACCCAAACCTTTGGAATAGGATGTATGTCTTTCGGTTCTATTGTGCTCATAGAGCGAGCTCCTCTCGTTGTATTGCAATGGCAAGGAAACAATCCCATACAATCGTTCTGTAAATGCATAGCTGACATTGATATCCAAACCATGCTGTTTATTGATCACTTCGGTATGATCAGTCAGACGATTGTGCTCTTCTTCCGTCCCACGAAAATGCCTGAACGATTTGAAATAGCGGTAATTGGCACTGACGTTCCACTCACCTTTATTGAGGATATTTCCTTGACCGACAGCATTTCCGAGTCCAGAAAACTGACGAATAGCAACGCATCCTTGTGCACTTGCATTTAAATAGGCTAAAGTCAGCGCGACCGTAGCTATTAGTATTTTGGTATATTTTTGCATGAGCTTATTGTCTAATAGTTAATTATCTGCACCATCTTTTTTAGCGGCCTCTATTGTGTAAAGGGCAACATTTCTACCTTGAGTCGTTCCAACTGTGGCATCGAATGTCCAGTGAATCCCACCATATACTCTAGATATAGCGGCTTCTTCCGCCCAATCCTGAAAAACTGTACCTTCTTGCGGAAATAGGTAAGTCAAAACTTCAGCTGCAGCAGCCGAGAACACAGAATGTCCCGAAGTGTAGCTTGGGAAATTTGGAGTACCTGCAATGGTCTCGAAATCCTTAATCATCTGAATAGGCCGTGGATAATAATAATAATACTTCGCATCCCAACAGCTAATTCCTCCATCCATAATCGCCATATTCATGTAGGCAAAAGCACGGGCTGTACGAATAGAATTCAGTTTATATTTCAGAATATACTCCCCGGCTATATCATTCCAGTGTCCCGGAGGCGTGTAAGTCCCAAGACCGTCTTGCCAGAAATTGGCAATTCTTCTATGCTCCTGAGTCATATTATCTGCATAATCTTTCAAAATCTTAATATCTTTCTCAAAGACATCCGAGCCAGGAGCCGGTGGAACCGGAGGTCTAGTATCTTCGACTTTAGTCACGTTCCACATCTTTACTTGTCCGAACAATGGTGTCAATCCTACCGGGCGAACTGGACTTTCCAGATTTTCCCACTGCCATCCAAATCGGTCAAATGCAACCTTTCTCAAGGAATCAGATACAGCTTTTGGTGACTGAGCGTATTTCATTCCATCATTTGCAGCTCTAGCTAGCGCAATTGCTGCTATCTCCTCTCCGATTTTCTTACCAGCATCTATGTCACTCGGAACATTTTCTCCCGCCAAAATCAAGCTTTCCAAATGCTGTTCCTCTAGCTCTTTCAAATAGTCTGCCTCCAAAGGAAACATGGCAGTTAAAACTTTTCTGGACACAGTTGCCAAAACTGCCCCTTCTGAGGGATAGGAAGGCAGATCATTGGATACATAAGCATGGGGAATGTCGGTGTCAACTACGTAAGGTGCTGGTCTTTGATATTGGAACTTGTAGTGCCATGCTGAAATCATCCCGTCATATTGTGCCACAGATAGGTAAGCCAAAGCCCTACTCGCGTATGGAGGGTGGGAAAAGGGAAATACCGGTGGGCCAGCTGGATTAGCGGGATTTGGCAAAGTGTAAGACTCATCTACATTCGGCCCTGGAATCAAGTTGTATTTAGCTATCAACCCAAGAGCTACTTCATTCCATCGAAGCACTGCATTGTTAGTCCAGTGATTTACATTTCTCTTTTGATCGGCTGACATCGAAGCTATTGTCGATTTCACGGCTGCTACTTCTGCCAAAAACTCTGCGGAATTCTCAGCTTGCGGTGCATCTATGGAGAGATCACTTCCAGCGGAAATTAAGATTGGTTTCCATGATCCTGCATCTTGATCTATCCCAGAAAACTCATAGCTCTCATATGCAAGCTCTGTTTCCAAATCCATGGTGCAGCTGGTCACTGTGACAGCTACAGCAAGTAATACTATTGGTAGTCGAAGTATATTCATGTGTTTATAATTGATTTTTATTGGTCACCCCAAACAGTCGGGGCGGGCTATGGAATCTCGCATGGAAGGCATTAATTACTAATATCCCATTTGACATGCTCGATTTCATATGTTCAATTTTTGGGAGTAAAAAGACCGAATTGATAAGTAATTCCAGCACTGATCGCTGTCATCTCAGGAGCATTTCTACCGTGGATCACACGCGAGTAAGACGCTACTACACCCAATCCTTTTGGCTTTTTGAAAAAGTATTGTGCGAAAGCTCCTACCCGATCCATATTCACTTTATTGGTAGGCTGAGGCGCATTGTATGCCCGGATATCATCACCCGAAGTCGATATGGAAGAGTTATAGTTCAATTCCACTCGTAAAGATTTATCCATAAACCATTTACCTAGAACTGCTTCATAGGTCCAGGCACTTGGTACATCCATCCAAGCAGTGTAGTAACTTCCTTCGTTATAATAGTACTCACGCTCAGCTTCGGTATATCCTTTCCAAGTATATCCACCATTTCCTCTGAGATAGAAACCATTGTTCCATTCATATTCTACCAAAGCTCTCCAAGCAATCTGGGGAGCTCCAATTCCTAAACTATAGGGCTGATAATCGGACAAATAGTTGGAAACTGGTGTAGAAAACAGTACAGAGCCAAAGGCAGTCCATTCTCCTTTTTTACCTTCTCGGCGAAAAGCTTCGTATTTCAATCCAAGACTTAAATCTTGGATTCCATCCGTTCCGGCGAATTTCCCACCGTTCGGGGTAGTCGAATTCGTGCTGACATAAGGAAGACCTACATAGGCATCCAACTTCTTTGTGATTCCGTAAGCTGCCATGACCAATGTAGTTCTGCGCTGTACTTTTGCAATTGTTCCATTTTTGCGGAGAGTTTCACCCTCCCAATAGTGATCAAACTGCCCATACTCGTAGTTGAGCAGAAAGCATATGTCACCTTTTGGCATCATCAACCCGTCTGTAGGGGTTTGCGCCACAGTTATATAGGACAATCCTAATCCTCCAAAAAGGAGAATCAGCGTCCTGAAGTAGTTTTTCATCTGTTTAAATTTTAATTATCAAAGGCCGCATTGAGTCTCGAATATATTTTATACTCCTCATTGTAAGGAGATTAAATAATACTCGATTGCTTGGAAAGCTTTTGATTCAGTGATTGATTGAATTGCCACCTTCTAACCTATCCGGCCAAAAGCAGCATACAGATTCATCTTTCCCAAAAGGTTAAACCCTTTAGAAACAAGATGAAATCAGAACTGAAAATAGAATCATGAAACCTGAGGAGGGGGTGAAAAAATCCCTTTTTCGGGATTGAGGTAGATGTGAGTAAAAAAAATCAAACCAGAATTAATTGTGACTTTAGCGTATGCTTCAAAAAAGAATGGGGCAGACTGTATATAATCCTTGACAAATAACTTCATAGAAGTCGTTCCATCGAAGTCTTGAGGTAGTTCATCTTCTGTAAGGAAAGAAATCCATTTCTTAACTGTATTATCCAATACTCCTCTAGCGGTATCCTGCACTACTATAATCTGTAGCGTGTCATTTTGATAACGTTGTTTGATTGCCCTAAAGAATTGACCATCCTTTTCAAAAGATGTATTTATAGGCTTAAATTCTTCCTGATTAGCCATATAAGGCGCCGAAAGCGGTATTTCAATTAAAGTCTCTTCAACATCAATTGATTTTTCACTATAAATAATTTGCTCCCACTTATTTTCCAGATGCTGATCAAAAGAAAAATACAATGCATAGTAGCCGAAATGGTACATGGCAAAACATGCTAAGAGAGCTATGGAAAGGAATTGTTTCAATTCTGGGTTTATTACAATTCTAAAAGTATAAATATTCAATTTATAATCACCAATTCAAATCGAAAAATTGCAGGAAATATTTTATTGATTATTACTAACTCAAAATTATAAATTACATATCCCAACTATTCAATATAATACTCCATTAATAATAAAATACCCCCAACAAACAACGCTGCCGTCCCATAAATTTTTATGACTTTAATACGATTCATTCTGTCCAAAAACCATAAAACATAAACTGGTCTTACCAAACCAGCTATTAGACTGATTACAGAGAAGTAAAATAGAAACCAAGTCAAAATCTGGACAGCTTTCATCATGAGGTAAAACTAAAAAAGGAACAGCAATGCTGTTCCTTTCCGACACTATCCCGAAAAGTGTGTAAATGAATTTTAAGGTTGGTTAGAATTTTAG